>CAZCQL010000013.1:16134-19128 GCA_964500835.1 uncultured Bacteroides sp. | reverse complement strand
AGGAAATAACTCTGTGAACTTCTGCATAGCTTATATAGAGCGATGATCTTTTTCATTTTTCTCTGTTTATCTGGCTTGCACCAGAACCAGGGTGTGTTTACCCCGGCTGGTTAATATCAGTTTTTCGCTTTTGATGTTGCTCTCCTCATCATGCCACGTTTCACTTAGAATATCGAGGCTCACAACCTTGACTTGTCTGACAAATGTGTTCAATTCAAGTTCAACTTCACCTTTTTCGGGAAAGTAGACAAGGTAAACTTTCCCCGGTATGGCCCTGCAATAGGCTTCATTTTCCTGCCGGTCACCCAGAAGTTCATTGTGTGGAATTGCATTAAAGAAATCGATGCGATCTGTGGCCATCCTCATGCTGTGGATCACTGCCTGTGCCGTATCGCCCAATCCTAGTCCTGCAGGTGGCCGGTGAAAGCGGACTGCCGCAGATCCAAAAAGCGTACTGCGGATAAAGCTTTCAATGCCATTTTGTGTGCCTCCCCCATGGGTTCGTGCTGCAGATCCATAGGTTTTCACATTGGTAACCGGCCTGAGATAACCGGCATTTCTTAATCTCTCTATCTGAAACAAACCATTTTTCCATTGATTCTCCCCGCGCTGATGGTTATTTTGAGAGATCTCAACAAAAGAGTAAGTCTCGGGATGGTCAAAACTCTCCCGGTGAGAGATATGGTTCAGATCCCACGGATCCCACATCTCAGTCACATTCACATGTTTCCCTTTTTCGCGGGCTTTTTTCTGAATATATTCGGCCCAGAACTTTCCCCATTCCGAGGTTACCGAGGTTTCATTATCGATGCAATAAAGCACATGGCCATAGCGCAATGAATAGGCAAGCAACTTGTCCACATACATTTGCTGATAGGCAAGCAACGTCATGTTGTTCTGTTGGGAAGGGATGGACAAGAAGAACGGATTCTCACGCATGGTGGGGTGCGTCTCCACCTTCTCAGGAAGCTTTGTCCGGTAAGCCGTATAACTGACATTGTTGATCGGGTTGAACGGATTTTTATCCCAGTTCTCCCGGTAAAAATCAAAGGTGGCCCACACCTCGATCTGAACAAATATCTCTCTTTCAGAAGTCAGCTTAAGAAACCTCTCAAAGCGATCCCAGTACTCCCTGTTCCATCGGTTCAGGCTAAATTTTCCGGTTTCAGGATCCGTACCAAACGGCCAGACATTCCCAGGATCCCGGCTCGACATGGTATTCCTTACATAGTTGCCGCCCGACTGGGCCAGCAGGTCAAGTTGTGCTTCCAGTTCCGGCAACTGGAAAAGATTATCCTCATCCGATCCACCCAGCAGCAGGATCGTTTCCCCATTGTACTCCCAGTATTGTGGAAAATCCTTGCTTATGCATATTCCATCCTGGTTTCTTGCAGTATCACTCTTCGAAATCCCGGGGGTATAACCGGAAAAAAAAATCGCCGCGACTATATATTGCCATCTTTTCATTGGATTGGATTTAACAAAGAGCGCATATGAAATAGAGAAATTTACCAAAGGATGTCATGCAATACGCTGGCCTTACTGAAAATAATTTTCCGCCCTGCTCCTGCGCATCTCCTCGCTTAATTGCTGAATGACCGGTGCATTCAGTGGTTCCTCAGATATATTGATATTTTCGCCGGGATCCTCCATGTGGTCATAAAGCATTCTTGCGAATGGATTGTCGCTGTCATCGACCCATTCGGTGTAGAAATAGTTGTCCCTGATGGTGGTTATACCCTTGTACCATTGACAGATAGCCACTCCATCACTTTTGGCATTTTCATCGAACAGCAAATCCTTAAAACTGTTACCCTGGAGATGATCCGGCAGGTCAAATCCGGCCAATTCGCACAGTGTGGGATAGATGTCCACATACTCCACTATCTCCATGGACGATGCTACCTGTTTTGTTCCCGGCACTTTCAGGATCAGCGGGGTATGAAGAGAGGTTTCATAGTTACAGTGCTTGCACCAGAGACCATGTTCCCTAAGGTTCCAGCCATGATCGCCCCAAAGAATAACGATGGTGGATTTGTCCAGTTCAAGCCTTTTCAACTCATCAAGGACTTTCCCAATTTGTGCATCCGTGTAGCTCACACAGGCATAATAACCATGGATCAGATCCAGCGCCATTTCATCCGTAACCGGTCCCTCTTTTGGAATTCCGGAGTAAGCCCTGAGTTCTCCCCAAGTGTGCAAAGATTCCGGTGGAGCATTTTCAGGGGGATAGTTATTCTCGGGCAACCTCACTTTTCCATCGTATATTGCCCAGTATTTTTCTGGTGCATTAAATGGCAAATGGGGCTTAAGAAATCCGGCCGCCAGGAAAAACGGCTTGTTCATAGTTTTCAATTTCCGAAGGTCACCGATCACTTTTTCAGCTGTCTTTCCATCTTTGTAAGTCGTATCACTCAGAACTGCCCTTTCGAAGGGTGGCCCCCTGAAACGATCGGATGTGTCCGCCATGATGTTTTCTTCAATAGCATAGTCCCTCCATGATCTACTGCCGGAGGCCGGTTGCCAGATCTCATCCCAGCTCTGTTTTGCATCATCCTCATGGTGGAACACCTTGCTGTTGCTGATTGTATGATACCCATGGTTGCGAAAATATTCAGGCAAGGTGGTGATCCCTGGTGCATCCTCATTGGCCCACGTATAATACGTAAGGAACCTGTTCCGTGCCGGTCTCAGCCCTGTCATAAGACTGGCCCGTGTAGCACCGCACACAGGAATGTTGCAATAGGAACGGTCGAACCGGGTACCTTCCGAAGCAAGTTTGTCGATATTGGGAGAATGGATCTGTGAATCACCGTAGCAATTCAACTCCGGGCGAAGGTCATCCACCACGATAAAAAGGATATTTGGTTTTTCGATCACCGTTTGTTTGTCAGATTGATTGCTGCAGGATGCAACCAACACGAGTGTCATGATTAAATGCAGGAAATTAAATTTTCTCATTACCACATATGCTTTTTAGTGTTCTTTTAGTGT
>CAZCQL010000013.1:10567-16034 GCA_964500835.1 uncultured Bacteroides sp. | reverse complement strand
TTTTAGTGTTCTTTTAGTGTGGTTACAATGGTGTAGTTGCCCGAACCGGTCTCTGCGATCCATTCCCCATCAGCTTCTTTTAAATCCATTCCCGATTCAGCAATTTCCTGACCATTGACGAGAATATCCGCTTTGGCCCCTGGAATGTAAATAGAAGCACTGGTATTGTCCGGAATCGCCACCTCCATGGTCAGTTTCTCACCTTCCAGTGTCCAACCAGATACAATTTTGCCATACATGCTCAAATGTGTCGCCCTGGCCATCGTGAGGCTCCCTCCCGGACGGGGATGGATTATAATGTGTTTGTAACCCGGGACTTCCGGGTCGATCCCGATCCCGGCAACCACCTGGTACATCCATTTCCCAATGGCTCCATAGGCATAATGGTTGAATGAGTTCATGCCCTTATCCTGAAAGGTAGAGTCTGGTTTCTGGCCATCCCAGCGTTCCCATATGGTTGTCGCACCCATGGTTACCGGATAAAGCCAGGAAGGGTATTCCTTCCTGTTCAGCAATTGATAGGCAAGGTCGTTTCTGCCCTGTGCCGTCAGAGTCAGAGAGATCAGTGGAGTGCCCAGGAATCCTGTGGTGATATGTCCGAAATCCTCCACATCTTTTGCAAGATAGGCTGCACTTTTTACCGATGTTTGCTCATCCAGCAAATCAAAGGCCAGGGCAAGGGTATATGCAGTCTGAGTGTGTGCCACCAATCGACCGTTGGGGGTCACAAATTCCTCATTAAAGGCTTTCTTTACCTTCTCTGAAAGTTCGCCATAGTACTGAGCCTCCTTTTCCTTTCCAAGGACGGCCGCAGCTTTGGATACCAGCCCGGAGGAATAGGAATAGTATGCTGTAGCAATCAGGTCTTTTGTGGTATATGCCCCCATATAATCTGATCTGCTGGCATCAAACGATAACCAGTCACCGAAATGTGGATCACCTTCCCAGATCAAATCGTCTCCGGCGCGTTTTTGCATGTACCCGATCCACTTTTTCATGCTTTCATACTGGTTTTCCAGCACCGAGACATCTCCATAATCCTGGTAAACGACCCATGGGATCACCACACTGGCATCGGCCCAGCCCGTAGCCCCTCCATGACCAAGGATGTTGGGGATCACATGGGGAATGCTTCCATCTTCATCCTGGTCGGTCGCCAGATCCTTCAGCCATTTTGTATAGAAGGAGGCCGCATTCATATTAAAACAAGCTGTGGGAGCAAATACCTGGGCATCGCCTGTCCATCCCAGGCGTTCATCCCGCTGTGGACAATCGGTGGGAACATCGACAAAATTTCCTTTCAATCCCCATACAATGTTGTGCTGGAGTTGGTTAATTAAAGGGTCGGAGCAGGTAAAGGTGCCTGCAATTTCCATATCAGAGTGGATCACCATCCCGCGGATCGCATCAGCGTCCAATGTACCCGGATAACCCGACACCATTACATACCTGAATCCCTGGAAGGTAAAGTGAGGTTCAAATACCTCTTCACCGCCTCCTTTCAGGTAGTATATATTGGTCTGTTTGGCAGACCGTAAGTTGTCATAATATATATTTCCCTCCTTATCCAGCACTTCAGCATGCCTTAATGTAAGGACATCCCCTTTTTTTCCGCTGGCTTTAATCCTGATCCACCCCACCATGTTCTGTCCCATATCCACCAGCCAGTCATCTCCAACTTTTGAAACAGAGAGCGGTGCCAGCTCGTTATTAATCCTGACCGGAGGTCCTTCGGGGGCAATGAGTCCCATTTTGGAAATATCAAGCTTTTTGGTTCCCTTCCACCCGGAATCGTCAAATCCCGGCTTGCTCCATCCCTCAAACTCCCTGGTCGCATCATACACCTCACCATTGTAAATATCCGATGCAAGAATAGGGCCGGTGCTGGCTTTCCATGAACCATCTGATTGAACTATTTCAAGTGAGCCACTGGTATGCTGAATACGGAGTTCAGCAATGGCTGAAAGTTTTGTGCCCCAGAGATTGCGGTGATCGATCCAGCCCAGATTTCCCCTGTACCATCCGTCACCCAGGATGATCCCTATCACATTCTTTCCCGGTTGTAATTCCCCGGTCACATCATACGTTTGATACTGGAGCCGGGTGTTGTAACTGGTCCATCCGGGTGTAAATTCCTGATCGCCGATCCTTTTCCCATTGATTTCAACCTGGTAGAGACCATGACAGCTGATATACAACCTGGCACTCCCTGTGCCATTTTTCAATGTGAACTCTTTCCTCAGATAAGGTGAAGGCATCGATTTTTTGCTGTCCTCCACCCAATCAGGAGCAATCCAATCGGCAGCCCATTCGGTCCCGGACAGAAATCCTGTTTCCCAATATGCCGCATCACTCCAATGGCTGGTTCTCCCATGATTATCTTTGATCCTCACCTGCCAGAAGACGCGTTGGAATGATTCCGGGGAAGGTCCCTTGTACCCTATATGGATGCTCCTGGATGATGCCACCATCTCAGTATCCCAGATCAGGTTTCTCCCTCTCTTAAGATCATTTTGATTGAATGAAGCCCTGATCTGGTAGGATTCCTGCATGGTATTCCTCTGTCCGGAGTGAATGATCCAGCTGAGTTTTGGCACCGGATTATCAATGCCCACCGGATTGGTTTTGTAGTCTGCTTTGAGCGATGTGATGCTGAGCTCGGCCCGAAGGTTTATTGAGCTTATTATCAACAAGTAAAGCAGGAGGAATTTCACTGATTTTATGGAAAAATACATTGAATTGTGTGTAAGTCTAAAGATATAATTTAATTTCATTGTCCGGTGCATCATAACCGGCATATACGCGGAAGCATCCATAGGTTGGGGTTCATCATGCAGGATCCGGACCATAAATGATTATTTTATTCACCATGATGCTATACCCTTCCATTGGATTCTTCCATTCAATCTCCACCTCATGGTCACCCTCATCCAGGTTATATTTCCAGGTCAGATCATGCCTTCTGGCTCTATGCAACGTGGGTAGCGTAGCCTCTTCAAAAAGTTTACCATCGATGCGTACTTCCAATTGGAGATCCCTATCTTCATCGATACCAGGTAACTTCCGGGTTTCCCCACTGACTACAAACCCGTTTCCTGTAAAACGAAATCCATATGCTGAATTACCGCCCGGTAACAGCTGGCTCCTTCCCCAGTCCACCGGGATGACCTTCAGAGGAAAGTGCCCTTCAAAAGCTTTTTCAAACTTAACGGTCTCCGGCTTTTCCAATGGGATTACTGCCTCGTCCTCACCTTCTTTCCCTCCATTAATGACAACCATTTTCAGAGCATGTCTGAAACTCATCTCATACACATCGTTTAATGAAATAGTGGTGTACTTGAAGTCCATATCCTCTACCTGCTCAAGGCCTTGCTTCCAGAATTCCGGAATCCCGTCATATCCGATCATGGCACCCAGGATCCCCCCGGCACTGGCCGGATTGCAGTCGGAATCCTGACCGCAACGGGTACTGATATCGATTGTCTTTTCGAAATCTCCGTCACCGTACAGCAATCCGATGACAATGTAAGCTGCATTAATCTTTGCGTCGATATCAAACGCATCAAAAACACCATCGGGACACCCTACATCAGTCGCCCATTTCCGTTGCACTTCGAACCAGGTTCGTTTCCAGTCATCCGGGAACTGCTTGTGCCAGCCAATCACATCATTGACGCATTGATAAAACATACTTTTTTCGGGAATGGTCTTTAAAGCCTCTGTAACCATGAAGTCGACATCCTCGGAAATGAAGGCAAGTGAATACATGGCAGCCACATATACGCCACCATACCAGCCGTCTCCATAGTTCATAATATGACCCACCCGGTCACAAACAGAAGAGGCGGAATTCACCATTCCCGGGTTCATTAATCCGGCAAAATCGGCTTCAATCTGGAAATCTATGTCATCTGCGTGCGGATTGTTCTCCCAATAGCCGGAACCAGGAGGATCAATCCCGTTCAGGATGTTATAACGGGCAGCCTGGTTGGCATGCCAAAGCTGATATCCTGCATTGGCAAACGCATTGGCATGAGAAGATGCAGGCGCAGCCATCCCCTCCTTCTCAAATACCTCAACGAAGGTCAGGTCCATATAAATATCATCGTATAGACCGGGTGCATTTTTGTAGTACCATTCCATCCTCTGATCATCCCAAACGATGGGATGATAGTCCTGGATCATCGTCCCTTTGAACTGAAATTCTGTGGGACCCCCATAAGTGCATCCGATCACCTGACCGGCCCATCCTCCTCTAATCTTGTTTAGAAGGTCGGATTTCAAAATAGTGAACTCAGCCGGGTATTCGGGTAACCCTTTTGACTGGCTTTGTTCTTTATTCTGACAAGAGGGTAAGATTAATCCGCCAAGTCCCGTAAAAATGATTGTAAGGAATACATGTGTAAAAGACATTGCTTTCATATCCACAAATTTTGAGGGGAAATATAACTTAAATTTGCCTGGCTACAATGATCAGGGCAAGTCCGGCCAGGTAAAAAAGGAACATGGTGGCTAGTGTACCTTTTAATCCCTCAGCTTTTCCAAACTCCTTCCAGATGAAGACACCCCAAAGGGCAGCGATTAGTGTGGCACCCTGTCCCAGTCCATAAGAGATGGCAAACCCGGCCTGCCCCGAGGCGATGATGTTAAAGGTCATCCCGAGGCTCCAGATAATCCCGCCAAGAATTCCGATTAGATGTAAACGGGTGTCTCCTTTCTTAAAATATTCCGCAAAAGTAGCCCTCTCTCCGGAAACAGGCCTGTACATAAAAAAAGTGTTCCAGGCAAAATTGGATAAGAGTAATCCAATGGCAAATACTACCGATGCCGTGTAAGGGGTAAGTCTCCCTGCCTCCGGGACTGCAAAATCAGAAACCATGGATGCAGCTACAAACCTGTAGAAGAACCCCATCAGGATCCCTCCAAGAATTGAGATAATAATCCCTTTTGCAGTGGTCGAACTTTTTCCCGTACTGGATTTTCGATAAGCGATGGCATCCAGGATAATGGCCAGGGCAACAAGGGTTACGCCAATAAAAAGGAAAACCGGATTCCCTAAAGGTGTGGCTATATAATTGACCACCACACCAATGACCAGGGCCAGCCCGATACCAATTGGAAATGCTACCGCCATCCCGGCAATATTGATGGCCACTACGATCAGCAGGTTAGCCAGATTGAAAACGACACCACCCAGAAGGGCAGACCCAATTGCCTTCCCATCGGCCTGGACCAGGTCTGGGATAAAACTCCGGCCCTCTTCACCGGTGCTTCCCATGGTGAATGCGAGGAGAAGGGATAAGATGAGAACTCCAAGTGAATAATCCCAGTAAAATAACTGGAAGGCCCATTTTTTCGAAGCCAATTTCTGGGTATTGGCCCATGAACCCCAGCAAAACATGGTGATCACACACATGAGGACTGCAATGAAGTAGGATTGTATAACGATCATAGTGGTTAATTGGTT
>CAZCQL010000013.1:0-10467 GCA_964500835.1 uncultured Bacteroides sp. | reverse complement strand
TTGGTTTGTAATTAATTGGCTTCTTCTGTCACTCTTGGCCAGCGATCCGTTGAGAACGAACTGGCAGGCAATCCTTCCTTGTTAAATAGCTTGGGCTCGGCAGCATTTCTCCACCCGTAACGGACAGCCACCGGAGATCTTATTTCGGGGTGACTTACCACCATGCTACTACCATCGATAACTGCAATAGCATTCCGGTAGACCCTGTCAGACCCTGCTATCTCAAAATCGGTGAGCAAGCCTCCACGGGCTTCTAATCCGCCTCCTGTGTGATCAAAAAAGATGCGGATGGAGCTCCCTTCGATCTCCTGTTCCCTGTAAAGCGGCCCCGAATAGACCAGATTCTGGTTATAATCATTGGCCAAAGCCCAGAGAGCCAGCCGTTTTCCTACATCCCTTTTGTTGGCGGGATGAATGTTGACCGGATTCCCTATATCAAGGATGACCGCCATGCCTGTATGATTCACCTTTGAGAGAGTAAGGAACTGGGCTTCTCTTAGCTCAGCAGCCGTAAATTCATTCTTATACCTGTAAGGAGCCAGCTGAACAAAATAAAACGGAAAATCGCCCTGATTCCATTGGTTTCTCCAGTCATTGATCAAAGCCGGAAATAGTTTCCTGTATTGCATGGCCCTGTTTACATTTGCTTCTCCCTGGTACCAGATAGCACCTCTGATAGTCATGTCCTTTAGTGGAGATATCATTCCATTGAACAGCACAGTAGGAGTTTTCGGATTGGCTGTTTGGGGTAACTTCGGGAATCGGTATGTAACTTTAAATTTCCAGGTGCCGTCAAGCATCAGCGCATTTTTCCCGGCATTTTCCATGGGGTATATTTTGAGCTCACCGGGTTTGCCCATAAGCCCCCCTTGGCCACGGGTATTGACAATCCTGAGGGTGAGGGCACACTCCTTTTCAGTAACCAGGTGACCCGGGATCTTATACACCCGGGGCTTATCCCAATCAACAGGATGGAGGCTCGATCCCACCTTTCTACCATTCAGGTAGGTGACATCCATTTCATCAATAGGACCCAGTTCAATTACCAGGGATTTACCAACCCATGCATCCGGGATCACAAATCTGGTCCTCAACCATGCCACCCCTTCAAAAATACCTATCTCAGGAAGGGTGCTCCATTCTGCAGGACATGGAATTTCCAGCCATTCAGAGTCATCAAATTCCTGTTTCATCCAACCTTCCCTGAATCCTACATTTCCGGGATTCAGAAAATCACTTTGTCTCCTTATTGCCAATTCAAGACTATCCCTTTTATTTTCAGCCAGATCCATTGTTGAATCATCCACATTATCTAGTTGCTTCAGATCGCCATAGAAATAATCGAAATTCCGGAGCGTCTCCCTGCTGGTCCACGCTTCCGCAGGGGTTCCTCCCCATGATGCGTGAATCATTCCAACGGGTACCCTTCTTTGCTGATGAATGTTCTTCCCAAAAAAATAACCCACAGCACTGAACGTCCCGGCGCTCTCAGGCCTGCACCTTTCCCATCGGCCCGACACATCCTCCCTGGGTTTGGAAGCAATCCGCTTTTCCACTGTAAATAAACGAATGTCTGGAAAAAGGGAACGGGGTATTTCGGTGGTAGCAGTGCCGGCCCTTTTTAAGGGCAGTTCCATGTTGGATTGACCCGAGCATATCCACACCTCTCCCAGGAGGATGTCACTTATTTCAAGGGTTGTATCTGCCACAACGGTTATGGCAAAAGGTCCGCCTGCCGGTCCGGTTTTCACCTTCAACAACCAATCACCATCTTCATCAGCAAATGTCTCATATTTCGTGCTATCCCATCCTGTGGCAACCTCCACATGCATGCCCGGTGCTGCCCAGCCCCAAATATTTACCTCGGTATTCTGTTGCAATACCATATGGTCGCTCAGGATGTGCGGGAGTTGCAAGGAAGCACCGCTGGATACTGGACTCAGCAAGAGCAAAGCGGCCAGGTATGCCCATCGTATACGATTTATCACTTTTATCTTTTTAGTGCGACATGTGGTGGATGAGGCCCACCGGTCAGAAGCATGCCGATACTGTTTGGTTGAAAATACTTCTTATAAATAAAAACCGGTCACCTTTCTACTTCAGATTATATAAATCAATAAAATGCTGATCTAACTCTTCTGAGTCCTTATACTTTACCCTTAGTTCAACCAGCTTATCTTTCATTTCGGTCACCACATCTGCATATTCAGGATTATTGTATTCATTTTTCATTTCCATAGGATCTTTTAACCTGTCGTACAATTCCCATTCGTCCACATCATAATAAAAATGTGTCAGTTTGTATTCCCGGGTTACAATACCATAGTGCCGCTTCACCATATGTACTGCCGGATATTCATAATAATGATAGTAGACAGCATCCCGGTCCCAATGATCCTCTTCACCTTTCAATAGTGGAACGATGCTTTCCCCCTGCATGTCATCCGGTGCTTCAATTCCGGCTGCCTCAAGAAAAGTTTGAGCGAAATCCAGGTTTTGCACCATCTGGTCATTGGTGCTACCGGCCCGAGTAACCCCTGGCCATCTGACCAGCAAAGGCGTCTTAAAGGACTCGTCATAAATAAATCGTTTATCAAACCATCCATGCTCACCCAGGTAGAACCCCTGATCAGAGGTATAGACCACAATGGTATTATCGGTGAGACCTTCCTCATCCAGGTAATCCAACAGGGTTCCCACATTCTCATCTACAGAAGCAATACACCCCAGGTAATCCTGCATATAGCGTTGATAACGCCAACTCATTAACTCCTTCTGTGTCATAGTTGGATAGATCTTTTTGAACTCCTCATTCATAGGACCATACACAGCATTCCATGATTCTCTTTGCTCGTCGGTAAAGCGCTTCTGCGCATTTTGCCAGGCCCTCTTATCCCAGTCTGATGAGGCATCAATTCCGAGTTCGTCCATTACTTCGGGAGATATCTTTGAATCCCCGGCCCAGTTCTGGTGAAGCAGGATGTTCATCTCAGCCTCTTTAGCAGCTGTTCCTCGCCCCTCGTAATCATCAAAAAGAGTAGGTGGTTCAGGAAAATGCTTATGGATGTACTCCTTGAAATGCCGCTCGGCAGGTAACCACTCACGATGGGGCGCCTTATTCAAATAGAAAAGCAGAAAAGGTTTTTCCTTCTCCCGGCGATTTTTCAGCCAATCCATCGTTAAATCAGCAATAATATCTGTGGTATATCCTTCCATGGTGATTCTCCCGTCATTGGTATTGAAATCGGGATTATAATAATGCCCCTGTCCTGGCAGGATCTTGAACTCATCGATCCCTTTGGGATTGTTTCCAAAATGGAGCTTTCCGAACATTGCTGTCTGATAACCAGCCTTTTGGAATAGTTGAGGGAAAGTCACCTGGGTGGTATCAAACGGGAGACGGTTGTCGATCTTCCCATTGATGTGACAATGTTTTCCGGTTAAGATGGTGGCACGTGAAGGAGCACAAAGAGAATTGGTTACACATGCATTGGAAAACAGCATTCCCTCGTTCGCAATGCGGTCGATGTGAGGAGTTTGGATCAGATTATCGCTGTAAGCACTGATGGCTTGGTAAGCGTGATCATCCGACATGATAAAGATAATGTTGGGCGGTGGCTTCTCATTCACTTTTTCTTTGCATCCTGATAATAGAAATGCAATCATGAGTACTGGGAACGTGGCAATGATTTTCATTTTATTAATATTTCGTAATTAATGAAGTATATGTTATTTATGATCATCCATGGTCGGGTGCAACAGAGAATGGTCGATCATTTTGGCAATTTCGAGCTTGCTAATGTGGGTCACCTGAACAAATTTAACTAAATAATTTTGTATCCTGAATTAACTGCATGATGAGCACATTTATTGATATTATCCATCTGTTTTTTTGCCTGCTCGGTTGCCTTGTGATCATCCCGGCACCAATTATACCAAAATTGAATGTGTGATTGCCGTTCATTTTTCCCATAGGGTGGCTGTCCCACTTTTCCACTGCCGAAACTGCTGATCCATCCTATTCACTTTCTCAGGATAAACTTTTGCCAGGTTTTTGATTTCAGAATGATCCGTGGCTATATGATACAGATCCCAATCCTGATCCAGTCCGTTCCTGACTATTTTCCATTCTCCATCCAAGACTGCCTGCCCGTTTCGCCATTCCCAATAAAGGGGTTGATCGCGAGAATGCTTTTCCCCCACCATTGCCGGCCATAAGCTTTCGCCCTGAAGCGGAACAATTTCCTGGCCATGATATTGTGCAGGATAATCAGCACCGGTCAGATCCACAAAAGTGGCCATGATATCGATAAAATGACCCGGAAAACTGCTTAGCTGGCCGGGTTTTATTTTTCCTGGTGAGCAGGCAATCAAAGGGGTATTGATCCCGCCTTCATAACTATAGTTCTTATAATACCGAAAAGGTGTATTGGACACATTGGCCCAGTTTGCCCCCAGGGAGGACCACCGGGTCATGGTCCCGATCTCCCCGTAATCATCATCTATATTTACCATCTCTGCCGAGGCCCCGTTATCCGACACAAACATGATCAGGATATTATCGACTCTTCCGGTTGTGACGAGTTTATCAATTAACCTACCAATATTCTGGTCAAGCCTATCGATCATGGCAGCATAGACTTCCATTTTTCTTGCTTCCGCAACTTTCATCGAATCAGGAAGCGAATTCCATTCCGGGTACTGGGCATCGGACAAGCGGTAGGTGGAGTCTATCAATCCCATATGCAGTTGTTTCTCGTAGCGCCGTTTCCGGATTGTGCCATAACCCTGGTCATACATCCCTTCATATTTATTAATGTCTTCGGGCCATGCCATCAAAGGATCGTGGGGTGCGTTGTATGCCATATACAGAAATATCGGACGTTCATCATCCCGGTATTCCTCCAGCCACTCTAATGCAGAGTTGGTAAAATAATCGGTGGTGTAGAAGTCCCTGTTCTCCGGTGTGTAAGGACTGTACATCATGCTGTCGATGCACCATGCCCTTACTCGTTTATTCCCTGCAGGCCCCTTGCGTGCCGGGGCACCCTCACCCGGTCGCTGCTCCCCCGGATTGAAATAGTTGCAGGCTCCGTCTTTCAATCCGTAATACCGGTCAAAACCTCTGGTTACGGGATTCTCTAATCCATGGTGCTTACCCGACCAGAGTGTCAGGTAACCGGCTTCATGCAAAACCTCACCCAGGGTAACCGCATTTTGAAGGGGTTGATTGAAGGTTTTGTCGTACCCGTTCTGCTGGGCATAGATACCCGTCAGCAAACATGCCCGAGATGGAAAACATTTGGAAGTATTATGATACTGTGTAAAACGCACACCCTTCTCCGCAAGCCGGTCGATATTGGGGGTATGAACTTCACTTCCGTAACATCCCAGATCGGACCAGCCCATATCATCGGCACTAATCAGGATAATATTTGGGAGTTCTTGTTCTGGCTTGCAACCTGCCAGGCTAACAATCATGAGCAAAACTGATAAAAAAGTCTTCATTATTCCTTAATAAATTTACCTGTTAATAATCCATCCACATTGATCAAGTAGATGCCTGGTGGTAGCTTACTCAGATCGATGGGAATGTTGTTCGCCATTAAATGATTTTTCCGGAGAAGCAATCTTCCGGTTGAATCAAATAGCCTGACGTCATAGGTACCCTCTTCAATATTAGTCTGAATTATGCAATAATCCCTGGCCGGATTTGGATATACAGATGGCATCTTTCGCTCAGCCGGAGATTCCGTGAGCGTTCCCGTTTTGTCCATATCCCTGACACACCTGACTGCATTATACACATACCGCACATCCCCCTGGGGTCCAAAATATTGTGGAAATGCAGTGAGTTCACCCGATTTAGGATCACTTCTTTGCGCACCTGCCCCATGCACATCCATAAGATTGTTATTCATTTTTCCCTGGGCTTCACCGAAGGCAATGTATACCGCAGCGTTGTATGGATCCGGCCCATCCTGGTGTGTGGTGCCTGTCCAGAAATAGGGATATTGTCCGGGCGTGCCCTCGGGATCATTCATCCCAGTGGTTTCAAACAGCGGATCGATGGCGGGACTGCCGGTGGTTTGTGGTGAACGTGTGTAATCCACAATACTCTGCAACTCCTTTGCGTTGGGCAGCCGCCAATCATGATGTCCGCCCAGCTCCAGGTTTTCTGCATAGATAAGGGAATGTTCCCAGTCCTGCAATTGACCGTCATCAGCCTTTTGCCACATCAATCCCGTCGCCTCATCGCTAATGGTGCCATCCTGGTTATCCACGAACTTGTTGATGCCATAATCCGGATTCCCCCTGACCATCCTGAAATACATGGTTCTGGGAACGGCATTACTGCTTCCGGGCCTGTATTTTGGATACCCTTTGATTCTTCCGTCCACAAAATTCACCCCAAAAATGGTGGTATCCCCTTGCATTGTTAATCCCACATAGTGTGTGGAGGACCATGTTTGTGCATCAATATCGCGTTCACCCAGATCCGGATTACCCAGGGGTTGGTCAAAATACTTGCTGTCGATAAATTTTTCTATGGATGTGGCGCCCTGTACCCTTCCGGTAAACAGGATCAATGAATAAAGTTCTTTTATACTTGGGACCCTCCAGTCATTATATCCTCCCAGCGTCATGGTATCCGCTTTAGCCAATGCATCCACAAAGGTGATTTTTTCACCCATCTCTTTTTCCCATGTCAGACCAGTGATAAGATCAAGGACAGAACCATTTCCAAGATCTGTATAGGAAGGTTGGCTGCCCTGGTAGCTGGCATCTTGTCCATAAAATGGCTCATTCTCCACAGGGACCGGGATCACTGAAATATTATCTGAAAAATCACTTACCTCCGTATCAACAATGGGATAAGAAACAGTTTGAGAAAATCCTCTCAGCGTGAGGATCAAAAATGCGACGATTGACAATTTTGCGTTCATGTCCCGTAAATTTATAACTTTCCAGAGAGAAGCGCCGACCAAATCATGAAATAAAACTGCAGACCATGGGCATCAAAACCAGATTACAGCTATCCACTCTGATGTTTCTCCAGTATTTTATCTGGGGAACCTGGTACGTCACTCTTAACACCTACCTGGGAGAGGGACTTCATTTCTCAGCTACTCAGATTGGCCTTTGTTACGGCACATTTGCCATTTCAGCCATGATCTCCCCCTTTTTTGTGGGACTGATCGCCGATAAGTTTTTTTCCACTGAGAAAGTGCTTGGCTTTATGCACCTGCTGGGAGCAGTATTGCTGGTGGTCGCCTCACAGGCCACGACATTTCAATTATTTTATCCCGCACTGCTGTTATATACCTTATCATACACTCCCACCATGGCGCTCTCCAATTCGCTTTCATTTCATCAGATGGAGGATACTGGAAAACAATTCCCGGGTATCAGGGTACTGGGAACCATCGGCTGGATCGCAGCCAACAATGTAGTTGGCTTTATGGGATTTACCAGCTCCGTTGGACAGCTCTATGTGGCCGCTGCGGTCTCATTGCTGCTTGGCCTTTATAGTTTTACCCTTCCCCATGTTCCACCAGTAAAAGAGAAGAAGGCCAGCCTGAAAGAGCTGATCGGTCTGGATGCCCTCAGCCTGTTTAAATCCAGGGCCTTTGCCACCCTCATCATAGCTTCAGTATTGACCTGCATACCGCTCTCCTTCTATTTTGGATTTACGGCTTCCTTTCTCTCTGACCTGGGGATGGACTTTATCCCCAATAAAGTCAGCCTGGGGCAGTTTTTCGAGATCTTCTTTCTACTCATCCTGCCTGTATTCATCATTAGATTTGGGGTTAAAAAAGTCCTGTTTATTGGCATGGGAGCCTGGCTCCTCAGGTATGTCCTGTTTGCCAATGGAAATATGGACAGCGGCTTATGGATGATATATGCGGGAATTATACTGCATGGTGTCTGCTATGATTTCTTTTTTGTAACCGGACAGATCTATGTGGATAAAAAAGCTCCGGATCATTTAAAAAGTTCGGCACAGGGCCTGATCACGTTTGCTACCTATGGCCTTGGTATGTTTATCGGTACGTGGTTTGCGGGAAGGACCATCGACGCTCTTACCCACGAGGGTGTTCCCGATTGGGCACGGATATGGTATATCCCTGCCATTATTGCCGCCGTTGTACTTGTGGTATTCCTTTTCCTTTTTAAGGATAATAAGGGAGCCGCTGAATCACCCGGTGCACCGGATGGCTGAGGACTCATTGCCGTATTCCTATTTTATCTTCTGAATAATCTTTCCGGTAGATCTGTCCTTCAGGATTAATTTTACCGTGCCATCCTGAATCTTCTCCTCCTTGATCAGGTAGTAGCTATGGTCATACTCTTTTAGCCGTGGCCCTTTATGGACCTCTTCCCTCCCTCGCCAGTCATCAAGAAGAATGGGTTCCCATTTCTTCGACTTTGAAGATTTGTAGCACGCATCCATGATGACATTCACCACATACCCGTCATAAAAGCTTTCCATGGGTTGAATCTCATTGTCCATGGCATTAAACATATCGGTAAACATGAAATCATATCCCAGCGCATTCACTTCATCGCCCACGGGGAACAGCCAGCCGGTAGCTGATTCGGCTTTTTCAGCCACATACTCCCCTTCCCCCACTGCAGTATACATGTCAAACCCTGTCCGCAGAAAATGATTCAGAAAGATCGTCCCTTCCACACCCATGACCTCATCACGAAGATCCATCCCCCCGCGGAAGCACCAGCTAACTTCGAACTGAGCAATGGCACCCGAGGCATATTTAACCAGGGCAATGGCATGGTCTTCCGCATCGATGGGTTTTACCTGGGTATCTGCCCAGCATATCACCTCTACCGGTTTCACATCCTTTCCTATGTAATTCCTGGCGATCTCAATGCAATGACAGCCCAGATCAATAATGGCTCCGCCACCTGAAAGTTCCGGGTCCCAGAACCAGTCACTATGCGGGCCCGGATGGGTTTCTCTCGCCCTCACCCAAAGGATGTCGCCCAGTGCACCATTCCTGACAGATTCGTTTGCTTTCAGGGTTTTAGGAGTATAGCACAAATCCTCCAGGTACCCATGAAATACGCCGTGTTCCTCCACCAAATCCAGCATTTCCCTGGCCTCCTGTGCATTCCTGCCCAAAGGTTTGGTGACCAATACAGCCTTACCCGCCTCTGCCGCCAGTCTCACTGCTTCCAGATGTTGAAAATTGGGCAGTGCCACAATCACGGTATCTATACCGGGATGGCTGACAGCCTCATTTATGTCGGTGGTCCATTGCGTGATGCCCCTTAGCCCTGCCAGCTTTTTAGCACTTGATTCACTCCGGGAATAAACTATCTCGACCCGATCTTTCCGGCGTTGTCCGTGCAGTGCCTGAATATAAAAATCACCAATAAATCCGCCACCAAGCATGGCTATTCTTCTGTTTTTTTTCATCATGTCTCCTTGTTTTCCGGGTAAGCTGAATCCAGAGCCGGGACTATTGGAAGAACTCTCACATTTTCCATTCCTGATAGCCTGCTGAGTAATTCATCAAGCACACCGGAACTCAAAGGTCCCCACCCTTCCTCATCCAGTCCATGGGTATTATAGATAAACCATCCGGGAGGTCCTTCCAGGAATTGATCAATGGATTCAGTGAGATGTGTGTCAATGCGATCAGGTCCGTGCGAACCACACCCCAGCCTGAATGTGCTTTTTTCCGGAAGAGGATTGATAAGATTTCCGTGGGTCCGGATGGCACGGAATTTTGATCTCAGCCACTCCTCGAGTTCAGGGGTAGATGCATTGTAGGCCAGGTTGAAAACAGATTCCTTCGCTACAAATCCATCCAGTTCGTTTCGAAAGACGTCAATGCATTTTTCCACAAGAACCTGGGCATCTTTTAAAGGCATCCGGGTAAGATTGGCGTGCTGGTATGTGTGCGGCATGATCTCATGTCCCCGGGCCTTGAGTTCATTCCATAATGCAAAATCGCCTACAGGCCAAAGGTGATATTCATCCGTTTCTCCTAACTTTCTCAGGTGGGCCGTTGCGATGACATTAATGCAGCTGGACAATCCATACTTTTCGTAAAGTTCGGCCGTTTTTATACTGGATTTTTTAAAGCCATCGTCAAAACTTAAGGTGATCAGATGTTTTTGGTTTCCGGTCAGACCCATAGCCGGAAATGTCAGAACGCCCAAGGCTCCTGTTCCAAGTATTTTCAGGATGTCTCTTCTCGATAGTTGGTCATTTTTCATGGCTAATACCCCCATTAATCTTTATAATTCCGAAATAACTCCATGGTAACTCCGGTTACATTCTCCAAATCGATATACTCATACCTGCCTGAGCCGGGCTTACCCTCCTCTCCCCAGGTTTCCACCTGGTCCGCAAATTTGTAAGAAGCAGGGATTTGACCTATCTAAGATATACAATATCTCCCTTTGTTGGATTGAAGCCTTTAATTTTCGGTATCT
>CAZCQL010000012.1:56984-74646 GCA_964500835.1 uncultured Bacteroides sp. | reverse complement strand
GGTTTTGCATCAGCAATGTTTCTTGTTTCATCTGGGTCGGATTCGTGATCGTATAATTCATAATAGAGTGGTTCAGAATCTGGTTTGGTATAATCTTTCCACACCACAAATCGATATCGTTCGGTTCTCATAGCGTACCCCATCAGCCTGTTTTCAAAAAGGTCTCTGTTCCATTTTTCTTTTTGTTGCTCCACTATTCGTTCTTCCACTTCTTTTATCAGTGGGCCAAAATAGGTTTCGCGCATTCCAGGGGAAAGTGGATTTGCTGCCCACTCCCTTAATGCCGGTGTTGGAAACTGGCTGAAGGCAGCGGTTTTCCAAGGTTGATCCGGATGGTCCAATAAAGGCGCAAAACTTTTTCCTTCAAGGTGTTCCGGCAGGGATAGTCCTGCCAGATCACACAGGGTGGGGTACATATCGATCAATTCCACCAGAGCCCGTGAGGTTTGCCCCCTGACTTTATCGGACATATCGGGTGTCCGGATCATAAGTGGAACCCGGGTAGCAATTTCGTAGTTAGTCGCCTTTCCCCAAATCCCCATATCGCCAAGGTGCCATCCATGGTCTCCCCATAAAATGATGATCGTATTATCCCGAATACCAGCCTCATCAATGGCCTCGAGCATCCTGCCAATCTGTGCATCTATATAACTTACACAGGCCAGATAGGCATGCTTCAGAGTTCTGGCAAGTTCGGGATCTATTTCACCTAGCTTTGGGATGCCATGTCGTACCCGTAATTCAAAAGAAGCGTGGAGTCCCATTGCAGCACCTTTGTCAGGTGCGTTGGTTTGAGATGAAAGTGGAATCTCACTCTGGTCGTACAGATCCCAGTAACGCTTGGGTGCCACCCAGTTCAGATGTGGTTTATGGAACCCTAGTCCGAGAAAGAATGGCTTATCACCCTGTTCAACCATCTCCTTCATGGTAGCAATGGCCCTATCGGTATTATACCCATCTGCGTAGGTCTGATCGGGAACATCTGCACATTCAAAGGCAGGGCCCATGCCCAGTCCATATTTGGCAGCTTCTCCGTATTTTTCCACCATGGCCTTCTTATTCTCCTTGTATATCTCCTGGTTTTCGGACAGCGCGTACCCTCCTGTAAGATTTGGGCTTTCAATATCTATCCGGGCGGGTACCCGGCTCCAGGAATTCTTTTCGTCGGTAAAATGACCATGGAATACCTTTCCGCAGTAGACCGTTTCGTATCCGTTTGCAATGAAATACTGGGGAAGAGTAATGATATCAGGATTGATATCCCTGAAGTAGGTATAGTTTTCAATTATCCCGATTGTTTCAGGGCGGACGCCGGTCATCAGGCTGGCCCTTGAGGGACTACAGATGGCCTGCTGACAGTAGGCCCTTTCAAACAACAAACCTTCCGCAGCTATTCGGTCGAAGTTTGGTGTAACCGCTATCTCAGACCCATAACATCCGAGCTCCGGGCGCAAATCGTCTATGGCAATAAACAGGATGTTGGGTTTTTTTTCAGGTTCAGTGTTTGTTTTGCAGCTGCACGCCAGCAAAAGCGAAACGATGAAGTGCATTATTTTTCTCATCATGGTGGTATTTATTGTTTCCAAATAAGCGCATGGAAACTGTCATTTCAGACTCCCCTCGATTGCTCCAGACCGGGGATGGTAATTTGAGTCTGCAGATTACCGGATTCCTGCCGGCTCTACCAATGATTTAGATGTATTCGTCCACCTCTTCAACAACTCTCTTTTCTTTATTTTGAGAATATACATACCCGGCCGATTCCATCCATTTATAAAAATCATCGTCATGCAAGTGCATGCCTGTGCATAGTACAGATTAGTTTATCTGTATTGATCCATCCTGTCAATATCAAGCTTCTCAAAGCTTTTTCTGAGCATCCAGCGGGGACGCTCCAGGAGGAGTTCCCATTCAAAAAGTTCCTTGAACATCGCTTTCACTTTTTCAGGATATTCTCCCACCAGGTTATGGTGTTCTGAAATATCATTTTCGATGTAGTAGAGTTCGGCCGGCCGGTCCGGGAAACGGATGAGTTTCCAGTCACCCTCCCGGATAACAGCACGACAATCTTTTTTCCAAAACAGTCTTTGGTGAGGACGTTCTTTGTTCTTTCCGCTGATGAAAGGCATAAGATCTACTCCATCCAGACCGGCCGGTGCCTCACCCCCGGCTGCTTCAAGAAATGTTGGCAAGAGATCCAGCGTGCTGACCGGATAATCATAAACCGTATGTGTAGGGATCTTACCGGGCCAGCGCATCAAAAAGGGTACCCTGATCCCACCCTCAAGATGGTTGGATTTGGTACCGCTCAATGGAAGGTTGACAGAAGCATTTCTATCCGAAGGGCCTCCGTTATCATTGGTAAATACCACGATCGTATTGTCATCCAATCCAAGTTCGGTAAGTTTATCAAGTACTTTGCCGCATGCACGGTCCAGTGCCAGAGTCATAGCTGCCACCTCTTTACGTGTTCCGGTCAGCTCGGGAAATTGTGTGAGATCTTCTTCAGTGGCTTCCATAGGCGTGTGTACTGCATTGAAAGACAAGAAAACAAAAAAAGGTTGATCCTTATTTCTTTCAATGAACGAGGCTGCCTCGGCAGCCAGCACATCGGTCAGGTATCCTTCGTGTTCGGCAAATTTCCCGAAACCACGTTCCAGTTTATTTAATTTTTCGACGGGCTCTTTTTCATAAGCAAAATAGCTGCGTGCACCTCCGCGGAACCCATAGAATTCATCGAATCCCCTATTAGTAGGATGAAACCGGTCAGCTCCCCCCAGATGCCATTTCCCAAAAACTGCTGTTCGGTATCCCAGTGATTTTAGATAGTCGGCCATGGTTTTTTCTTCGAGGGGCACACCCATGTCCTCTCCCAGCTGGGCAGAAACTTCGCTCATATACCCTGGCACATTGTTTTCTTCAAAACCAAATCTTTGCTGGTATTTCCCGGTAAGAAGCCCTGCTCTTGATGGCCCGCATACTGATGCAGAGACATACCCCTGGGTAAACCTCATCCCTTCGGCAGCAAGCTTATCAAGAGAGGGTGTACTCATTACCCTACTGCCCTGAAAACCGAAGTCGGCATAGCCGGCATCATCGGCAAACAGAAGAATGATATTCGGTTTCTCACGTGCAAATACCTCCGGTTGGATTAGTAAGACCAGAAGGATAGATAAATTTAAAACCATGTGCTATGGCATTCGTTATATTTTTCTTGTCAGACCAATATTACAAAAAACTAAGTTACGCACGCAGGGCTTCTGATGACCGTGCGAGATTTAATCAATCCACACATAGGTAAAGCTTACTATTGTGTCACTATTTGGAGTACTGCCCATGATCTGTTTGCACTGCCTGATGGACATATATTCTGCAATTAGTTGATATCCAGCTTTTCTTCAAATTGCCCACTTTTCACAGTTCCATTTTTTTCGGTTACCTGGAAGCCATATCCCGGTATGGTTTCACCTTCGCCGATTTTTTGGGCGACAGGCCCTAGATTCACTATGACTTCTGTTCCGTTGGAAAACCTGCTCTGCTGCACCTTGAAATCAGGGCTGAGATATTTGTGGAAGAGCAATTCAGCAAAAAAAGTCTCGCGGTGAACAGGGCTCACCAATTCGGCAGCAATTCGAATCATATCGTGCATCCCTTCGAATTCATAGGGTGAAAAAAATATCAGGGGCCCGGCACCATAAAGCAGGTTCCTCAGCGTCTTAACCCGAAAATCACCATTGGAGGTAATCTCGTTATCGGGATCCTGGATTTTACCGAAATTGGCAACTGCATCATGATACACCAGGTTGAATAGAGGAGCTTTTTTTGAAATATCAGAAAGGGGGGCACCTGTCGCGTAGGTCATTCCTTCGAACATGTCAAAATAGGGGATCCAATGTTCCTGTCCATGTTCGGTTCCCATGACAAGATTCAATGACCGCAAATACTTAGCTAATTCTATTCTTCCGGAATCGGGTGTAAATACAAAGGCAATATCAGTAATATCGGCCTCAAGATCAAGTGCTTCTATTTCATTTTCCAGGTTTTTACAGGCCAGGCTCTTATAGTATTTGCTCTCGACGCGCGCCCATCGGCTTCCTGTTCTGAGAAGCTTGCCAGCTTTGTCAGTTCCCATCAATTCCACACTGAAATCAGGATCATTTTCCAATAAAGGTGTATAGGCATGATAGGACGAATAGAGGTATCCAAAGTTTTTGGCCAGGTCAACAGCGTCTTTTAGTTTTGCCACTCCACCCAGTTCTTCACTTATGGGCCAGCAGTTGGGAGGATAATTTGAGAAGGTGCCCCATGCATGCACGAAGGCATTTTCCACGTTCAGCTCATCGTGGCAAACTTTAATAATTTCTTTGAGCCGATCGAAAGTGAATGCCATCCCATGCAAATTCACATAGTGTGGATATCCTCCATAAATTCCTATATAGACAGCCCCGGCCAATCTATTGACGTTGGGATTGGCTTCTGCTTTTTCCATCAGCGAAATAAAATATCCTCTCTCTATAGCTTCCTTCCTGTAAGTCTTGGCCATTTCCACATAGTTGCCACCTGGAATAAAATGGTAGCTGATCTTGCGCTTGGCCTGATGGTTATCCAACCTCCAGACGGGATCTAAAAAAATGATGCGCTCGAAGGGTGACATTTTACCAAGTGGAGTAAATAAGTACTGCCCGTTGTTGTTGATATTATATCCCATTTCAGCTTCTGAATCAATATCCAGAATGCCCATAACTGCCGATTTTTCATTGTAGGTTCCCCACCACGGCATGGATAATCCAATGGAATTTCCGTACAACGGTAAAACCCCTTCCGATTTATGATTGTATGTGGCATCATCCCATTTACAGAATCGTCCTCCATTCATTGGGATTATGTACGAGGGACAAATGATGCCCTGCTTTTGCGGAATTACCGCCGCACCTCTATCTACATCGGTTTTCAGGCTGAATTGCCGTGATGGATAAGACAAGCGATCCAATATGTAATCTCCGGAGGCATATTCAATAACTTGCACGTCTAATTTTGAAGCATTTTGATCAAGCCCTAACTCGCAGCCAATCATCACTCCTTTGGCAACCTTCCCGTCTCCATAAACCGGATCTGTAAACTTTATTGAAATTGCACTTTCTTTTTTTTGACGGACTTCAATCTTTTTGCTATTCGAAAGATTTACTGATTGTTTTTTTCCTTCGGAGTCAATCAGGGTAAGCAGACCAGCCGCATGTTCCCAGGGATCCGGATTCCAGGTATGTCCCGTAATTTTTTCAATCACCGTAAAACACCCGCTCTCCCTTTCAACGGATATTTTGAGCGTGTCATTTTCCAGTATCACCGGTTCTGAAAGGTGGCTTCCAGTTGTACTGTTCTTTTTATAAGAACCGCTAAAGAAACTATTCAGACACAAGGTCGCAAAAGAAAAACATAGTATTCTTACTATTCCTGTTGGCATTCTCGTAAGTATCTTCGGCATGATAGACAGTATTGATTAAATTAATATGTAAACCTGGAGCCAGCCCGCGCTATCGAACCACTCTTCCTGATGCTGATCCTCCCATCAATGATTCTACTTCGGATCGTGACACATAATTAAAATCGCCATTTACGGAATGACATAAACAGGAGGAAGCAACTGCAAAACGAATAGCTTTTTCGGACTTCGATAGGTCGGGGGAATTGAAGGCAAACACTAGTGCCGCGCCAAAGGAGTCTCCCCCGCCTACGCGGTCAACAATGGCTTTTATCTTATAGGGTGCATAGGACCCTTCCACCAATGGAGCAAAGTAAGATTCCCTGCTGGCTGTATCGTACAGCATGGCTCCCCACTTATTGTAGGTTGCTGAGATGCTTTCACGCAGGGTGATGGCGACTTTTTTCACATTAGGAAACTGCTTCACGATTTCTCTGGCTACATCGGTGTATTTGGAGATATCCAGTGTTCCCCTTTCGACGTCTGCATTCTCAGCAGAGATTCCCAACACATGATGTGCATCTACCTCATTTGCGATCACCAAATCCACATAGGGGAGTATGTTGCGCATGGTTTTCTGAGCCAGGTCCGTGGCTGAAGTGCCGGGTTCCCATTGCCACAGCTTCTTTCGAAAATTCAGATCACAGGACAAAGCTTTCAATGGATATAATTTTCATGGTTCGTTAACAAATATAGAATTAAAAATAAAGGGATAGACAGGCTGCTTCAAGTATACATTCAATAGCTTGGCATCGGTGATCTCCGTGACTGCCTGCCTCATTTCCTCGCGGATCTCCTCCACCTCCAGTTGACTCTGCTCTCCGTAATCATAATGCCGGCTTTTGGTATAAGATAAAATCTAAATCAGGGAGAATTTTCACCGGATGTTACAATTCGCCTATAGAATGACTTATTTGTCGCATAAAAAATTTTCCTGACCTTCCAAACGGCTTTTAACAGTGAGTCAAATAGGCTATTTTTCGGGTAAAGTCTCTCCTATGAGAAAACTTATCCGCCTGCTCCTGATTTTTTTCCTAAACGTTTCGCTATGGGGAGCCGAAAAACCAAATGTAGTTGTGGTGCTGGCCGATGATATTGGCCTGGGGGATATTTCGCATTATCGCCAGATGCACGTTGACTCTGTGATATTGAAAACTCCCAATATTGATTTTTTGGCAAGACAGGGCATGGTTTTTACGAATGCCCATTCACCGGCAGCTTTGTGCGCACCCTCCAGGTATGCCATTATGACTGGCAATAGTTGTTACCGTAGTCCATTCCCCTGGGGAGTCTGGGGCCCATACGAGAAATCTCCCATAGGTCCGGAACAGCTTACTCTTGGAAAACTGATGAAACAGGCTGGTTATCATACCGCATTCTTTGGGAAATGGCACCTTGGAGGTGATTATTACCGAAAGGATAATCCGAGCCTTATATACCGTGGTCCCAGGAACAAGCCTGAACTGGATGTGGATATTACCAGGATTGCAGGAGGAGGGCCAAAGGAGAAAGGATTTGATTACGACCTCACCTTTCCTGCCGGTATACAGAATGTACCCTATGCTGTCTTTGAAAACAGCGAGTGGATGCCTCTTAGGGAGGACTCGAAAATCGGGTATATCTCTCAGGAAAACATGAGCAAAATAGGCGTGAAGCTGGATAAGTCTGAGGGATTGGGAGACCTGAACTGGGACCCCCATGAAATGGGACCGCTGCTTGTTCATAAGGCGGTTGATTATATCAACCTCCAAGCCAATCAGAAGGAGCCCTTTTTCATATATTACTGTTCTCAGGCAGTACACCTCCCGCATACTCCTCCTGCAAAACTTAACGGAGAGAATATTGCCGGTGAGACTCCATCCAAACATATGGATATGATTAAAGAGCTCGATGTCCAGGTTGGAATGCTTGTAGAGGCGTTAAAGGCACAGGGGGTATTTGAAAATACCCTTTTCATTTTTACTTCAGACAACGGGGGATTGCTCCGGAGGGAGACACTGGCATCCGGACATCAGCCAAGTGATATCTATCGGGGTGGAAAAAATCAGGCCTATGAAGGGGGGCACAGGGTACCCTTTATTGCCACCTGGCCTGCTAAAATCATGACAAATCAGATTTCTTCTGAGCCTGTTCTGGGCCTGGATATTCTGGCAACATTAGCCGCGGTTACCCATCAAAAAATCCCCGGGAACCAGGCAATGGATTCCTACAACCTTTTACCTGTCCTGTTAAACCATAAGAGCACTGAAGGACGAGATTATCTCATGCTTCAGTCAGGGACAGGCAACGAAGTTATCATCATTCAGGAAAACTGGAAGCTTATAATCCAATGGGATAGAGAAGATAAATCCGGGAATGCCAGAATACCCCTTGCTCTTTTTAATTTGAAAGATAATCCTGAAGAAAAGGAAGAACAAAACCTAATCAGAGAACCGGAGCATCAGAAACGCATTCAATCGTTATATGATCGATACACTTCAACGAGGGAGAGCAGGGTATTTACAGGGAGACATGATTAATCTTACAAATAATAACATGAAAAATTTCATGAAATTCCTGGTGTTCACTGTTTTATGTGTACCATTCCAGCTAATAGCACAACCTCCGGATCCGCCCCCCGGAAAAGTATGGGTTTTGAATGATGCCATGTCGGATGAGTTCGACAAGGACAGTCCGGGCAAAAAATGGCGGGTATATGATAAGAGTAACTCCTGGAACAGGACGGCAGCGTTTGACAAAAGAGTTCCGGAAGTGGTTCGTTTCGACGAGAATGGAGTTGAAAATTACGTTCTCGCGATGAATCCGATCTGGTACGAGGAGGAGGACCGGTTCTCCAGGTACGGCAGGACCTACCACTTCGCGGGGGGCGGAATGGATACCCGGGAGATGACCACCTATGGATACATCGAGGTGAGGATCAAACCTTCTAACTTTCCCATGGGATCGGGGGTATTCATGAATTCGAGGGATTATACAGACGGACCCTGTGGTGAAAAATATAAGACTGAACTTGATATTATTGAAAACATGGGGTACAACGGTCCCGGGGCCAGCGATTCCTGGTTGGAAAATGTATCCTTTAACAACAAGATGCATGTAAATACGCATGTAAAACCTACAGGCGAGAATTGCAAAGGACTTCCATACCTTTCTACCGGAGGAGGTTTGTACAAAGACCTGGAAAAGCCCCTTGATTTTAATGTGGTGGGCGCCTGGTGGGTGGATAAGGATTCGGTGAGGTACTATTTAAACGGGGAATATTTTCAAACCATAATGTTCATCAGAGAGTTTGCCATACCCATGCCTGTCATACTCACGATGGAAACTTATGTGTGGGGGGATGATGAAAATAACGCGGACAATCCGAAACCTGAAGAATATATGTTTCAGGAGAATTTCAGAACGAGGGAAGAGCGGGCAGTATACTACGACTGGGTTCGGGTATGGCAACTGGTAGATATTGACTCGGTTAACGCAGAGTAAACTAATTAGCGATGAGAAGGGGTGTTTCTATGCGTGCCATAATGGCATTTGCTATTTATTGTTTTTCCATCCAGGTGCCTGCACAACCACCGGCACCCCCTGTAGGAAAAGTATGGATCCTCAATCCTGAAATGTCCGACGAATTTGATGCCGGCAGCCCGGGCAAAATCTGGAAAGTATATGACAAAGCTGATTCGTGGGACAGAACCGCGGCATGGGATAACAGGGTGCCGGAGATTCAACGTGTTCTTGAAAATGGAAAGGAGAACTATATCCTTGCCATGAATCCGATGTGGTATTCAGATGAAGATATTTTTTCCAAGAATGGCAGAACATATTCTTTTGCCGGTGGGGGTATGAATACGAAGGCTGCCACCTCCAATTCAGGCACGGATTCAATGAGTGAAAATAGGGTCCAACTTTTTCTGGATGCAACAACCAAACGAAGCATCGGAGGGATATCTGAATTGAACCGGCTCAAGTACTTCAATATATGTGATGATGGCCTTCACTTCTATGATCATGTACCATCAAAGGAAGCAGGGGATTACCTTATCGACTCACTTCATGTGAATTTCGGACGAATGATTGGTCTTGCAAGACAGGTTGCACAGAAAGTAAGAGAAGATCCGGGCAGACCGGGGTATGCTGATCCCGAATCGGTGAAAGAGGCAGCAGAGGCCATTCGAAAATCCGATGCACTAAAGGAAAAAGTCCCGAATCTGGATGTTATTGAGCATGGCAGTCCCCTGGGTTGGCCCCGGTTTATGATGCCGGAGGGCAGATTGACAAAAACCTCACTTCCTGTAAATATGGAGGCAGCAGCAGAATTTATGGCACTGGCATTTAAGGAGAGCCTGGAGGATTGGAACAGACCTAAATACATTGAACTGGTGAATGAATACGCTTTTCCCGAGGCGACTAATGAGGAGATGGATTATTTCTGCGAAATGCACAATGAGTTAGCCCGTGCTTTTCGGAAAGTACTTCCGGGAACCATGGTGGGAGGCCCCTGCTACTGGTATGGAAATTTTCATGAAAATGATTTCACTGATTGGGATTACACCATGAAGCGCTACATGGATATTGCCCATCAGGAAACCAGCTTTTACTCCTTCCACAATTATGATTTTTCCAATGGCGGGAAGCGGAATATTGCAACCGGTACAAGGACTGAAGCGATCCTTGATCTGGTTGAGAATTACAGTCTGGTTGCCCATGGAGAAATAAAACCTTTCGCCAGTTCGGAGTGTGGTGCCACAGGAGTGGATCACTGGTGGTATTTCAGCGAAAATAAGAACCTGATCGATGTGGAAGGGAGCGATACCGTCCAGCGGGTAAAGGTGATCTCTTATCCTGAATTGGCATGGCAGCATATGAGAGCGCTTAATGGCCAGATAATGAGCTATATAAACAGGCCTGACCGCATCCTGAAGGTGGTTCCGTTTACCCTGGTTGATGCGAGTATCTGGACACCCCGTGCACATTGGACCCTATTCAGAAGGGAAGACTTTAAGAAGGATGGAAAGCTGGTCCCCACACATCATATGAAATTTTATGAATTCTGGAAAGATGTGAAAGGAGAGAGGGTTTCTTTGCAGAGCAGCAATCCAGACATACAGGTGCAGGCTTTCCTCGACCACAATCAGGTGTTTGTTTGCCTGAATAACCTGAGCGAACTCGATCACAAGCTCAACCTGAAAACTTTTTTTGGAGAAGGGGTCTCAGTGGAACGCGTGAATATGAGAAGCTTCTACTTCGACGGAGAAGTCCCCGTTCTTGAAGATCAGGTGATTGATATGAATGATGTAAGCTTCCTTCCCATTAAGGGAGACGAGTCTATGATCCTTACCTTCCAATTGGATCAAAGTCCGGCAATAGTTAAAAAGATCTCGGAGCACTTTCACTATGGAAACCGTACTGTGGTGCCCATTTCCGGAGCCACAGAAGAATTCTTGGTGGAAGTTCCTTCAGGAAATATTGAGTATGCCACCTTGAGAATCGGGATCAGCCGGCGAAATAAGTTAGCTGTGGTTCCGTTAGTTACACTGAATGGTCAAAAACTTGAATACGATCTGGAACAATCCTATGACAAGCAGATTACCCACGCACAGAAAGAATATGCCTGGGGAATCAGGAGTATCCCTGTTCCTGTTCAGTTGCTGAAGGAGATGAACAAAGTCGAAGTTACTTTTAATGATGAGGGCGGGGTGATCAGTTCGGTGATTATTAAGACTCACAAAGTTCTAAAATGACAATACTATCGGATATCTCTGAAAGGGTAAGAAATGATCGAAGAGCCATCATTACACTGGATGCAGGAGGTACAAATTTAGTCTTCTCTGCTATCCGGGGAAACCAGGAAGTGGTCTCACCGATCACCCTTCCTTCCCATGCTGAATACCTGGAGAAGTGCCTCCAAAACATTATCGAAGGCTTTGAAAAAGTTATGCGCCAGCTGGAGGAAAAACCAGTGGCCATAAGTTTTGCCTTTCCAGGCCCTGCATTCTACCACCTGGGGATCATTAATGATCTGCGAAATTTCCCCGCATTTCGGGGCGGTGTGGCCCTTGGCCCCATGCTGGAAGATCATTTCCAGATGCCGGTATTCATCAATAACGATGGAGATCTCTTTGCTTATGGAGAAGCACTGTCTGGTTTTCTTCCCAGGGTAAATGCACGCCTGAAAGAATCCGGCAGCCTTAAAGAATACCGCAATTTAATAGGCCTGACACTGGGAACTGGTTTTGGGTGTGGAATTGTCCTCGATAACCGCATGCTAACCGGCGATAACTCTTGCGGAGCCGAAATAAACACTTCCCTGAATCCAATAAATATAAATTGGAATGCAGAAGTGAGTGTAAGTTCAAAAGCCATCCGGAGGGATTATGCAGAGCACGCGGATATTCCTCTTTTAGAAACCCTGATGCCCAAAGCTATTTATGAGATTGCCAGAGGGAGCCGGGAAGGAAATAAGGATGCGGCGCTCAAGGCGTTCCAGAAATTTGGCGAATCTCTGGGAGGATCCATTTCAAATGTTTTGGCGCTCATAGACGGGCTAGTAGTCCTTGGCGGGGGACTGACCGCCGCCTGGGACCTGTTTGCGCCGTCAATGTTTGATACGATGAATGGAAATTTCCCGGACATCGGGGGTAGTGCATTGCCAAGAACCACTTGCCATGTGTATAACCTGGAGGAAAATTCATCGTTCAGTGAGTTTTCAAAAAAAAGGTCCAGAGAGATTTCTGTGCCGGGAAGTGACCGAACAATTATCTATGATGATTTTTCACGGACAGGAGTTGGAGTTTCGGAACTTGGAGCCAGCCGGGCCATTTCTCTGGGAGCCTATGCCGTTGCCATCCTGAGTTCTGGCTGACATCTTGTCCGGAATTTTATTTGCTGTATACCTAATTTATCAGGACATTTGCTATATGAATAAATCACAATGGAACGACCTGATAAGGCTGGTCAACGGAGAAGAGCCGTCAAAGCCATCCATCGGTTTTATTATCGATAGTCCCTGGCTGCCGGGTTGGTTCGGCTGTGATCCCATAGATTATTACTCATCTGATCAATCCTGGTTTGATGCCAATATGAAGGCCATAATTGAGTTTCCCGAGGCGACGTTTCTTCCCGGATTCTGGTCAGAGTACGGGGAGATCAATGAACCTTCGGCCTTTGGTTGTAAACTGGTTTGGATGGAAGAAAACCTGCCACATGCAGAAAAAATAGTGAGCAGAGCCGAAGATGCTGTAATGGTTACCAAACCCAATGTGGAGAGCGATGGCCTCCTCCCGTTAATGACCAACCGCTTGAAAGTGATGGAGCCAAGAATCAATGATGCCGGACATCAAATCAGATTTGCTGTTGCCAGGGGGCCCTTCAATATTGCTTCCTTCCTTATGGGCGCTACCGAATTTATGCTGGCTTTGATCACCCATCCTTCGGAGATGCATGCCTTGCTCCGAACCATTACCGATTTCACAGTTGATTGGCTCAGGTACCAGAAACAGTGTTTTCAATCCATGGAGGGTATTATGCTCCTGGACGACCTGGTTGGATTTGTGGGTGAGCAGGAGTGTTCGGAATTTGCAGTTCCTTATTTAAAAGAGATGTATCAGGCATTTGATACAAAGGTTAATTTCTTCCACAACGATGCAGACGGTTTGGTAGTAGGGGCACATTTGGATGAGATGGGAGTTAACCTTTTCAACTTCAGCTTCAAGCACTCCATGATTGAAATGCGCGAGGCCTGTGGTGAAAATGTGGTATTGCTGGGGAATATTCCACCAAGGGATGTGATGGCTGTCGGATCTGTGGATGAGGTTCGGCAATCTGTGATAAGTGCGATGGACTCTGTGGAGGACCACCGGCGTATCATGTGGTCACTTGGCGGAGGTGTGCCTCAGGATGTCCCATCATCGAATATGAAGACTTTTATTAAAGCCATCTATGAAAATACGCATTAGCTACCCTCTAAAAGCCAAAATAAGGATCTGCATTATCCTGCTGCAAAAGATCTTAAGGAAAACTGATAAAGTTCTTGCGTAGCTTGAAAGATTCCTTACTCTTTCACAAATTTTTTAAGAGTTGTTTTCCCGCTTGATTGTATCCTGACCAGGTATAAACCTGCCGGTAAATGATCTATGGCAATATATTCATCAAAATCTACCTGACTGAGGTGAAGCACCAGTTGACCGGTCATAGCAAAGATCTGTAGTTCGGTCCACCGGTCAATTCCCTCTACCCGGAAAGATTCGGTTGCCGGATTTGGGATGAGCGCAGTTTCATCCTTGTCCGGAACTGTCCGGGCCAGATCCTCAATGCCGGTGGTTACATTGGGATCGACTACGATAACCAGGATGCTGTCGGTGTAGCTCCCATCCTGGGTTGTGGCTGTAACGAGCGTTGTCCCGGGATTTCGTCCTCTCATGTGCCCTGTGGATGGCGCCAGGTAAACAATATAGCCATCATCGGCCTGCCAGGTTACTACTCTATTCTCTGCGCTATCCGGGACCACGATTGCTTCCAGAACAATCAGTTCACCTGGCTCGATGATAAGTGTATCCTCAATTATATCCACTCCGGTAACCCGCACTGGAATCAGTTCCACATCCTTTATTAATGAAATGGTACCAAATTTTCTGGTATCGTAAGTGGCCATATCCAACCCGGTATTATTGGCCCATGCAAGCTTGTGAATTGTATCGATTCCTTCATCGGTATCATTAACCTGGAACTCAAATCCCATATACGTTGTGGACTCATTCTCAAAACTAACGGGGTATATTCCGTCCCACGGAATTCGGGCCTCCATGATATATCCGCCCTCTATATCTCTGGTAACTGATTTCACACCGGAAAAATCATTGGCTTTCCAATCGCCATGAGCTACCCTCAAAGAGTCCTTCAATCCATAAAAAAGCTGAAGGTGAATGTCATCGTCACCGTATACCCCGAGGGATTGGTGACCCTGATCCGGATTAATAAATAGATCAATAATTTCATCAGAGCGCACATCGTCTGTCACTGTTGCGAACAGGAAAAGGGCATCGTCGTTAAACGAAAGCCTGAACCTGCAACTTATATCCGGTTCCTGTGGCGAGTCCCCGTATATAAGTGAATGAGCCGCAAGCAACTCAGGGAGGTGGTTCCACTCTGGTTCCGCAAACCCATCTATGGTGAATTCATCCGCATAGTAATATAATTTTGCAAGAGCAGGAGAGGGCCAGGGATCGTCCATCGAATATTCATCACATCCTGTCCATGATTCCGTTGTGCGGGTATCCGTGGCCATGGGTCCGCGTCCTTGCTGGTAGAGTACCAGCCGGTCAATGAGATATCCGGTTGATTTACCGGCTATCGACACATGGTAGATCCCGCTATAGGTAAATGTGGCAAACAATTCAAGGCTGTCTGATCCTTCAAATTGTCCAGTGCCATTCCAGTCCCAGCTGCTGGTATCCGTTACCGATAATACAGCAAATGCGCTATCTATCAAATGTTTGACGCCGTTTTTCATGCCAAAGAACTGATCGCATTCAATATGGATCCAACTACACGTCTCTTGCTCTGGGTGACCGGTTGAAGGAGCACTCATGGCGAGATTCTTAAACCGGTAAGTTCCCGGATTACTGATCTTGATCGGATAGGTGGAAACAGTGGAATCCACCACTTCTGATTCCTCATCCGGACCTGTGTATTTAAGGTAAGCCTCTCCGTGAGATGATAGCTCAGGCGAGATGATCCAACCCTTCCCAATATGAGCCGCTGATTCGGCTTCAACAACGATGACGCCTTCAACTTCTACATAGGTTTTTTCCTCCTGGCATGCATCCGGTCCCAATACAGGATCCCAGTCGATCCCGGCCTTCCACATTGGCTGCCCATATTCATAGGCCCCGGCATCCGGGCTGCTGCCGATAAAGCCATCCGTAATGCCAGTGATTTGGCGTCCCATGTCAATGGGTGCGGATCCTTTTTTTAATTGCCAGTCTTTGCCGGGACTATTTACAAATGGATCAGAGGAAAGCGTCAGGTTTTTTTGGTTGTCCGTTTGGGTATCCCACCCGTTGTTATTTGCCAGGTTGTTGTAAACCTGAACCCGTTCAAAATGGGTGCCCTCTAAATGCCACACACCTATGGCACCGGATGCGTTCCAAAGGGTATTGTTATAAATAGTAATGTCCCGGGCATCTTTATTCATCTGGATACTGGCCCATTCCGTATTCCAGACCACGTTGTGGTGAACCTCAAATGCAGATGGATTATTATCAAGGTAAATTCCGGCAGCCTTTCTCAGCTTTCCTCTTCCATAAGTATCATGGAACCAGTTGTGATGAATGGTAATGTGGTGTGGCCCCCCAACCACATAAAATAATCCGCAATCATCTGCAATCAGGTTGCTTCGGGAAATATCATTGTAAGCCATTTCACTATAATTGTTGCTCATGTGGACAGCATCTCTACCCCCCCTGGTTACAGTACACTGGGTCAATTTCGATGCGAATCCATCCCTAGCCATAACCGGAGCATCATAACTTCCTAGGAAATTGAAATTGTGGATGAAACTATTCAGTACTTCATTGTGGCTTCCAGACAACTTCACCCCGGTTGCAGCGCCATATCCAATATCACATTTCTCCATGATATTGAATGAGCCTCCCAGAAAGACGCTTTGCACTCCGGCGGAAAATCCGGTCATCACACCCCGGTGGTGGTTGCCCCACCGGGATTTGATCCCGTAAAGGTAGTTCCTGCTTCCGGAAACCTCAATTGATCCACCGACCACCTCAAGATTTTTAACCACAATGTAATTCTGGCTAAGTTTGATGGCATATGTTCTTTTTCTCATAAAAACGGCAGAATCTGAGGGTTCTGCCCCTCCCGGGAGCTGCAGATAGAGCACCTTGGTACTTTCATCAAAAAACCATTCATTTTTATAATCGATGGCCTCCCGGATCCCCTCCAGGTAAAAATCTCCGAAATCCGCTGGGGCATGCACCGTCCTGATCCAATCGGGATTCTTATTCAGGTCAAATGTTAACCTGGTAGTTGAGTTGGATTTCACATAGGCTTTCCATGCGATCCAGCCGCCTCCGCCTTTGTCTCCATAAAAGAATACCGATCCCCCTTTGCTCCAGTCGTAGTCGGGGATTCCCGGTGTATAGTCCAGGTATGCATTAGAGATCACACTTCCTGTACTTCCACCTGTATTTCTTAGAGAATTAAGCGTAAAAAGGTCCCCGTCTGTATTGTTGGGCCACCTGGCAAGATCACACGCAGTATCTCCATGCATCACCAAATTCCCGGGTCCAAGGCTCCAACCCACCGGTGTTCTGAATACATTGCCTTCATCACGCTCCCACCCGGAAAGTGGTTCCAGGGCTGAAATAACCACCTTTTCACCCGGGTAGGCCATGACCACAATGGGATTTCCCGGTGAACCTGACCTGGGAACCTGGATGATATCCAGATAACATCCCTCCCGGATATACAATGTGTCACCGGCAAAGAGCAATGATGTCGCTTTGGCTATGGATCCATAGGGTTCTTCGTATGAACCGGGATTGGCATCATTCCCGTCTTTTGCCAGGTAAACGGTTTTCCCCTGTAATCCAGTGAGCGATTGTAGAAGGAAAACCGTATAGATAAATATATCTCTCATGGGGCTCATTTTTCGTCAAAGGTAATCATGGTTGAAATTACTATGAGGACCAGGAAAACAGTTATTTGGTCGCATCGCACCTAAATTGGTACTGAGGTTGCAGGTGAACCATCCGAACTATCAAAGGACAGCACAGGGGAAATCTTTGGAAAAGCAAGAATTGAGAATGCCCGGAGAGATTCTATCTTGCCTTCTCTACTTTTTGATTATTTTTCTGGCGATTCCTTTTCCAGTCAATTGTAAAATGTAAATACCACTGGGAATATCGGATATATCAACGGAAGCCTCAGGACCTTTTATTCTTACATTCAACATGGTAATGCCCAGAAGATCTGAGATAATCAGCTGATCATCCTTCCCAAATCCCCGAATGGTCAGAGTTGAATTTGCGGGATTTGGAAACAGGTTAATGATTGCTGCTGATGGGGAGGGCTCCACCTGAACCGTCCACATTTCTGATGTGAGAATCGTATCCGTGTGCAACGTCAGCTGACCCCCTAAGCCGGAATAATTGGCATGTCTGAAGCTGTATG
>CAZCQL010000012.1:32037-56884 GCA_964500835.1 uncultured Bacteroides sp. | reverse complement strand
TGCAACGTCAGCTGACCCCCTAAGCCGGAATAATTGGCATGTCTGAAGCTGTATGCATAGGTGGAATCTGTGGGAATATTTCTGGCATAAGCCAACCCGGCCGAGCTGGAGATGAGAGTGTCATTGCCGAATATTATTTCCACATTAGACATGGATGAACCCCGGTATTTCATCCTGAAGATTACATCGGCCAGCAATTGTTCCAAGGGAATCTCATGCACAGATTTTCCTTCAATTTGGAGGACGGAATAATATGTCTGGAACCGGGGCTTTTCAACGGATATTTGATACGACCCTGTGGCCAGGTTTATAGTGGAAACACCCTGGGTGTTGCTTGTCAGGGCCACGCTGTCAATCAGTATCGTGGCTCCGTTAACCGGAGATCGGTTCCAGGCATTTAGGATGGAGAGTGTCTGGGGATAGGATCTGGGTGACATCCGGAGGGAAATCACTGTATCACTCCGGATAGAAATCTTCAGATTTTCTATGGGATCGAACAAATCAGCAGCAGCGCTGATTAAATAGTCGCCGTATACTATGGTATCGATAATCAGCACTCCGGATGCATCCGCTACATATTCGCTTTCGCCAATAAAAATCGAGGCGTTGGCTACCGGGACTTGTGTGGTCTCATGTGCCAGCTTAAATTCGACTTGATAATAAATCACATCCAGGGTATCAAACAGGATCTCTGTAGAACTGTCAATACCAATGATTCCAACGGCTGGTGTAAGTCCATCAGACTCGATGGAGTATTCATAGGTGCCATTTTTCAAGAATCCGGAGGCCCTGCCGGTACTGTCCGTAAAAATAGTGAGTGAATCTATTTTGACCTCCGCGCTTTGAAGGGGATCTATTGCATTATTTTTTTTTTTGTAAACCTGGAAGTTTATTTCTGTGAAAGAGGCTACGTCAGGAATGATTCCAGGTGGAATATCGAGTAACTTATCATCGGCTCCCGGTGCAAAGTTGCTGATGTTATAAGTATTTTCCTCACTCCATACCACTTCTACACGCCCGTCTCCACAGGCAATATTTCCCAATTTGATCCTGAACCAGTCTGCCAGCGATGCATATTCTGATTCATAGGCCACGTTGGTCCTTTCCTTTGGATCCACACGCATATCATACAACGCCATTTCTGCATTTTGCCGGGAGGTGCTCAGCGCCCACATGATGTGGTTGTTGGGTGGATAGGTGGCCGATGGCTGGTTGTTCTTTTCACGAACCCTCATTGAAAACGCAAACTCCTCCGACCTCAGATAGGCCCTTGGACCATAGACACTGTTCATCTCCCCGAATACATAATCTCTTTCTGGGAGGGATTTATTTACCACCTTTGCCAGATCATATCCGTCCAGATATTCATAGTCCGGTGATTCCACATCGATCCCGGCGGCTGCATAAATAGTAGGTGCAAAATCAACATATTCAATAAAGGTAGAGTCAATAATCCCCGCAGGGAAGGCAGTCTTATCAGAAGAAACTACTACCACTGCTGTATGATTGGACATGTCGTAGGGACCAAATTTGGCCGAAATGCCCTGTTCTCCAAGATGCCATCCATGGTCTCCGGAAGCAAGCATGATCAGATAATCCTGCCCGTTGGCTTCACTGTATTCTTTGAAAGCCCTGACAGCTTCCCCAATCAGGGAATCACCATAGGCGCAGAAAGCATAATAATCCCGCATGACCTGCTGCTTTTGCTCATAGGTCATTTCATCAATTTTCATCTGTTGGTAAAGCTTCACCAATTGGGCCGGCAATCGATCCACCTCACGCTTGTCAAATTCAGGTATGTTATAGGTTTTATCTTTAAACCGGTCACGGAATAACTGAGGGGGGAGCACCGGTGAATGGGGAAAATGAAATCCAAGATGAATCATTAAGGGTTTGGTGGTATCGGCACCCTGTTCTGTCACATTGGCCAGGGTTTGATAGCTGGTGTTTGGATTTCCCAGGTAATGCTGGAACTCTTTCAGAACAAAAGCATCGGTACATTGTGAAGCCGGCCTGGTTGCAACGCCTCCCAGGATCAATCCGGTGTTTGACCGTGTATATGCCCTCAGGATATCATACTTCAGATCGAAGGCATCCCTTCGAGCTCTGCCTGCTTCGGTCAGATCCGCATAAGGTCCCCTGGGTAGGCTGATGTGGCTGCCGTTTGGAAACCAGAAGGTCTCCTCATCCGGCATTCTGCTCCAGTCACCAAATCCCTTTCTGGCCAATTCTGCCTGGTGGTCAATAAAGAGGTTATAGAAGGGCATCCTGATATATGATTGTCCGGGTCCCCAACCGAAGATGTAATACCCAGACTTTCCAAAATGTGCAGTGCGGTAACCTCTTGCTCGTAATACCTGGGGGACGAGAGGCTTATTCACATCGGGGAGAGTATGGGTTTGTTCAAAACCATAGCGGCCACTGTGGTGGGGATACTGGCCCGAATGCATGGATCCCCTGGACGGGGCACATGCAGGGGAATTGCAATAAGCCCTTATGAACAATACACCTTCGGAGGCAATCTGGTCGATATTGGGTGACTCAACATATCCAAGGTTGCTGTTGTGCTGGCCAATGGTTGCCTGGTTGAAGCAAGAGAGTGCATCCGCCCGCTCGTCGTCAGTAATGATCCACAGGATGTTGGGTTGGTCCTGTGCCTGTGCCAATACTGCCGGTGCAGCGCAACATACCAGATACAGGAGCCAGCCATAGATTTTTTTTGACATATACCTGTGTAGTAAAATTCCTTCATAAAAATAGTGGAAAACATTAAGAAAATATGGATAAAGAATATAAATTGGCCTCATGAGAAAGATCTGTTGCGTCGCCTTCGTTGCCACATTATTTTGTGGAGCCAGTAGTTGCAAAGATGAGAGAGAGGGGCACGTCAAATCTGTCGATCAGCTCAAAAGGGAGTTTGTGGATCTTCGATTCGGGATGTTTATATGCTACAACATCATGTCTTACGGGGCCGATTGGGGTCAGGCCAATTATCCTATCACTTCGTTTAATCCACGGAAACTTGATTGCAATCAATGGGCCGATGCCGCGGTCTCGGCAGGAATGAAGTTCGGGTTGCTCACCACCAAGCACCATGAAGGATTTTGCCTGTGGGACAGCAAGTACACTGATTATGATGTGGCCTCTACACCATACAAGAAAGATATTGTCAAACAATATGTGGATGCTTTCAGAAGCAGGGATTTGAAAATCGGGCTGTACTACTCCATCTGGGACAGCACAAATGGCATTGATAAGGGGAAGATTGGGGAGGATGAACTTGATTTCATCGTCGGGCAGATCCGCGAACTGTTAACTAATTATGGGAAGATAGACTACTTTGTGGTGGATGGGTGGTTCTGGAGAATGGGGCACAAAGAGGTCCCTTTTCATAGAATCAGGGAGCTGATCCGTGAATTGCAGCCAGCGTGCCTGCTTACCGATCATACCCACCTGCATGCACCATACCATGTCGATATCCCCTATTTTGAAGGTCCTTTCGGAGCTTTTCCTTCAGAAGGGAATGTGATGCCGTCCGCCCTCGGGCATTGTAGTGTCAATGGCAATGGCTGGTTCTGGGGACCCAACTCACCGGATGGTATGAAAAAGAATGATGGAGTGGAAGTTGTGCTGGAAAAACTGAACGACTGTGAGGAACGGTACTGCAATTTTCTGCTCAATTGTATGCCTAACCGGGAAGGTCTGCTGGACCCAATCTTTTTGGAAATGCTGGAGAAGATCGGGCAACAATGGGGCCCGGATGAAAGCAGGCCGCCATTACCCTATCAGGGGAAGCAGCTCGCATTTTCTGTGCCCATTAGCTCTGTGGCAGCATCTAGCGGAGATCCGGGATACCTCTGGGACGGGACAAAGATTCCAGGTGGCAGTCATAATACTTGGGTATCCGATACGGTTTTTCCCCAGACAATTATTTTGGATCTGGGAGGGATCCGGAAAGTGGATGTGGTCACTATTGTACCTGATCACCGGGTAAAACCTGCACCTGAAGTAGCACTGAGTGAAGGAAATGTGACCAGATGCAATCTGTACACCAGCACTGATAAGAAGTATTATGAAAAGGCGGCGGAGATGTTGTGGAGGGTCAATGCCCTGTACAGGACCATTCCATTTGATCCCCGAAATGCCAGATATATTAAGATCGAAATTCTGGAGGCCAATGGCAGGAATGCCAAAATTGCAGAATTGGAGGTTGGGTTATCTGATTGATACTAATAGTGCATAAGTTCTTATAAAACAGTAGAATATGGAAAAGGAATTTCTTCAATTAAAAGACATTTTTACAACCTTATACGGTACAGACCCACAGGTGCTTGAGACTCAATATACAAGGTACAATGAGTTGGTGGATGATTTCAAAATCAAATTTAGTGAAAAGGAACTGCATTATTTCAGTACTCCCGGCCGTACAGAGATAGGTGGGAATCATACAGACCACAACCATGGAAGGGTACTCGCCGGGAGCATAAACCTGGACTCCATTGCAGTGGCGTCCCCGAGTCACAGTGATCAAATCACTGTATTTTCCAAGGGTTATAAACCTTCCTTCCAGGTAGACCTGGGTGACCTTGGGGTGAATAAAACAGAGGTTGGAACCACCACCTCTCTGATCAGAGGTATTGCAGCAAGATTGAAACAACTGGGTTACCAGATTGGTGGATTTAATGCATTTATTACAAGTGATGTCCTGCCTGGATCGGGATTAAGCTCGTCGGCATCCATAGAAGTGTTGATCGGAAGCATTTTCAGTGCATTTTTCAATAACAATGAGATCTCGCCTGAACTCCTTGCGATCACCGGGCAATATTCCGAGAATACCTATTTCGGAAAACCTTGCGGTCTGATGGACCAGGTGGCATGTGCCATGGGGGGGATAGTTGCCATTGATTTCAAAGATCCCAGGGATCCTCAGATCAGGAAGGTCAACTTCGATTTTGGGGCCCAGGATTATTCATTGATGGTGGTAGATACCGGGGGTACACATGCAGACCTCACGGATGATTATGCATCTGTTCCATCCGAGATGAAATCGGTTGCTGAGGCGCTGGGAAGCACCGTATGCCGGGAGATTTCCCCCAATGAACTTATGGGTGAAATTAAGAATCTGAGACCCGGATTGGGTGACCGGGCACTGTTGAGGGCATTGCATTTTATTGGTGATAATGACCGGGTTCTGGACCAGGTGGAGGCTTTGGAAAACAATGATTTCAACAATTTCCTTCAATTGATCAATGAATCCGGTAATTCCTCCTTCAAGTACCTGCAAAATATCTATTCTCCCAATCACATTCGTGAACAGGGTGTGGCACTCGCACTGGCAATAACTGAAAACTACCTAAAAGAAATTGGTACGGGTGCCTGCCGCGTTCATGGAGGGGGATTTGCCGGTACGATCCAGGTCTTCCTGCCCAATGGTGCTGTAAAGGAATTTTCAGGCCGGCTGGGAAAGGTTTTTGGAGAAGGATCGGTTCATGCCCTTAGCATCCGTCCGCTGGGTACCCTGCACCTGAATGCCTGCCTATAAGTCAAAACCACAAGGGGCTGCTTTGTAATACAAAGCGAACAACAGAAATAAAATACTTTTTTACCTGGAATTCAAATTCATCTTTTCCCATGAAAATAAATAAATTGACCTTCACAAGAATTGTGCTTTCGGCATGTGCCCTGCTGGCAATCTCCTGTACCGGAAAGCAGGCAAAACCTGCTCAGAAGGAGATTCTGCCCTCATTTACTTCTGATATTGAATCCTTTGAACAATACCGCTATCCTGAATGGTTCCGGGATGCTAAATTCGGAATATGGTCACACTGGGGGCCCCAGGCCGTTCCACGCCAGGGCGACTGGTACGCCAGGAAGATGTATGAATCCAATGTGGTGAATCGCAAAACCAATATACCCTCAGGAAAGCCCAGCGAGGACTACCTTTATCATCTTGGGCATTATGGCCATCCTTCAGAATTCGGATACAAGGACATCATTCCCCTGTGGAAAGCCGAGAGGTGGGACCCCGGGAAGTTAATGGAACTGTATAAAAGGGTGGGTGCAAAATATTTTGTAAGCATGGGAGTGCATCACGATAATTTTTTTCTCTGGAACTCTAAGATTCACAAATGGAATTCAGTGAACATGGGTCCGAAAAAAGATGTAGTCGGTCTCTGGCAGCAGGCTGCTAAAAAGGAAGGTTTGAGATTTGGAGTTTCGGAACACCTAGGTGCAAGTTACACCTGGTTTCAAACAAGCCATCGTTCAGATCAGAGCGGTCCTTATAAAGGAGTTCCCTACGACGGTGCAAATCCGGAATTCATGGATCTGTATCATCCTTCAACTGCGCCTGATGATCTGGGCTGGCTGACCACAGATAGTGCAAATATTCAGAATTGGCTGGCCAGTATCACAGAACTTCTTGACCAGTATATGCCAGACCTTCTCTATTCAGACTCACCTTTGCCTTTTGGTGAGGTAGGGAGGACCATGCTGGCCCATTTTTACAACCAGGATCTCATAAAGAACGGGGGGGTGCTTGAGGCAGTCTATACCTGTAAGAAAGTGCCATCGGAAGGAAGGTGGGTACGCGACATTGAACGGGGTGCCATGGATACAATCAGTGAATATCCGTGGCAAACCGATACCTCCATTGGTGACTGGTACTACCGGACCGGCCAGAAATACATGACCGCTACGGAAATTATTCAGATGCTCGTCGACATCGTAAGTAAAAACGGCAACCTGTTGCTCAATGTGGTCCAAACCCCGGAAGGTGATCTTGAACAGGATGTCCAGGATATTCTTGAAAAAATTGCCGCCTGGACCCCAGTGAATGGCGAGGGCATCTATGGCACCCGTCCATGGAAGATATATGGAGAAGGACCTTCCATGAAGAATCAGGAAAAAGGAAGACACGGGGGTGTGAAAGATGTCAGAAAATATGAACCTTCCGACATACGATTTACCTCGAAGGGTGATACATTGTATGCATTTTGCATGGAGGTGCCTGAGGAAGACATCACTATTTCTTCACTGGGCGAAAATTCTGCTATTTACAAAGGGAAAGTGAAATCGGTAGAAATGCTTGGAAACCAGGAGGAGGTTAAATGGTCGCAGGAACTTGACGGTTTGGTAATTACCTTACCCGTCAGGCTTCCTGGATGGGAGGTGGTGGGTTTTAGGATTGCATTATAGTCGCCCTCCGGATAAGAATAGTTACTCCTTATTCGCTTAAACCAGGGATTTAATGTAATCACGGAAGTAAAAGCATGGCACGAGCTCTTTATCGAAAACGAATCCTCCTTGGAATTCAACGAGGACACCGGAAACCGGTTTTTTCTTTCAGACTAAGGTAAGCATTGCTATCTTAGCAATATTTACCCGATTGATGGTTTCGTTGCAATGAGTAAAATAATGATCGCATAATCCTTAGAGATTACGTAATCCCATACATATGATGAGATCCAGGAACCTGATTATAGCCGTATTGTTAACAGGGAATGCATTTGGGCAAATCGCATTTGAAGAAGATTTCGACTCTCTTTCCACAGGATTGGATCTTACAACTAAAGGTTATCAGCTTTCACAAGGCGCCAATTATACAGGTGCTGTGACAGCTGTTGTCGCGGAAAGCGATAGCAATAAATTTGCCAGAATGGCAGCTTTCCCCAATGGTGCGGCAAACATGCAAATCTTAAAAACAATTCCTGCTGAACCGGGTAATATCTATACCTATGAAGTTGATTCCAGGGGACCGTTTAAAAGGCAGCTCAGGATTTATTCGATGAGTGATGAATTAATAAGTGAGGCAGGTGATTATAAACCCTCTACCGATCCTGAAAAAATCGAGTGGAAAAAACTGAATTTAACTTTTTTATCACCGCCCGGTGTAAGTAATGTGAAAATTGGGTTTTATCATTATTGGTCCGGGACCATCGACCTCGATAATTTTATCGTAACGAAGGTGGGTACACCAAGTAAACAAACATCCTATTATGTGAGTAACAGTTCCGGGGATGATGAGAATCCCGGAACAAAAGAAGCTCCCTGGAAAACCCTTAAAAAAATAAGCTCTACATTTTTGTTTCCCGGGGATACAGTCATGTTTAGACGAGGTGACACAATCCATGGCCATTTCATAGTAAATGGATCAGGTAATGAAGACCAACCTGTTCTGATAACCGCGTATGGAGAAGGGGTACCACCAGTTATAAGTGGACAGGTCGACTCGGTTGGAGGGGGTGATTACGAGGAAGCAATTCTGGTTGAAAACAACGATCACCTGATATTTGATGGCCTGGAGGTACAAAATGAACGCCTGGTTGGGCGAAATGGAGTAGCGGACACAGATGCGTACGGTTTGCAAGTAAGAAACCGAGGTACAAAGGTGATGCGAAATCTGGTATTTCGTCACATGACATTCAAAAATGTCTTTGCGGTGCAACCCATCCTCGATCCAGAGGATTTTAATTCCCTTCAGGTTTCCGGGCTAAGTTTTTCTTCTACAAAAAATACTGAAGCCGGAAAGGAGAAACACATCAGGGATATCCTGATCGAGGATTGCATGTTTTCAAACCTGCAACGATTTGGCATTAAATTTAGCCATGGGGGGGGGTATGCAGGCATTGGAAATGACTCGATTAACCGAAACATGAACATTTTGATCAGGAATAACGAATTTTCTTTTAACGGAGGAACCGGTGTTTTACCAAACAGTACGTACAATTGCCTCATTGAAAACAATATATTCGATCACCCGGGGGCCTCCACTGATCCACGCATGCCGGGAAGAGGCAGTGCAATTTGGAATTTTAATGCTGTCAATACCATCATGCAGTATAATATGTGTTTGAGTGCCAGGGGATACCTCGATTCTCACGGCATTCATATTGACAACTGGAACGTCGCTACATTTGTGCAGTACAATTATATGGAAGATTGTGAAGGTGGATTCGTGGAAATTCTCAAGGGAAATAAAAATGCAGTATACCGTTTCAACGTGAGTGTGAACGATGGTTGGAGGGTAAACGAAAAATGGAAAGACAGCAACCATACCATCTGGGTGAATGCAGACCGTTGGGGCGCTCCTGAAGATTTTTCCCCGAGCGATGGCGTGTATATTTATAACAATACGGTGGTCGTCAATAAACCATTTACCACTTCAGTAAATTTGGATGGAAAAAATATGTTTGTGTACAACAATATTTTTTCATCCGTCCATGGAGGAGGAATAGGAATTCAAAATTTTGCGGTACGAAATAATGAAACGCCCTATTTTGAAAGCAACAACTTGTTTGATGGTTCAGTACATCAGGATTTTGTAGCTATGGATGTCAATCCTCAGATTGGCTCACCCATGTTCGCTGATACTGGTGAGAACAAATATGCCTATGAACTTCAACCGGGGAGTCCGGCGATGGACAACGGCACCACTGTTCCCGGGCCAATTGTGAAAGGGGCTGGATATGGGGTGTTTAAGGATGTGCCCGCATTCCCCAACGTAGATTTTTTCGGCAATCCAATAGATCTTTCATCAGGCAGTCCCAATATAGGGGCATGCAATGTTAAAAGCCCGGAGGATACCACAGATATTACTTACATCAAACAGGAACAAAATAACGCCTGGCTGGTGTACCCTCATCCTGCCGATTCAAAAATCCATGTGGTTAAGAGTGGCTCCCTATCCGGCACAACTGATATTTCATTGACCAATTTAAATGGGCAAATTGTCCTGTCAGAGAAAAGAAATATTCTTCCTGATGAGAATGATTTTTATATACACCTGAACTCATCATTATCTAATGGAATTTACATTCTGAATTTTCGTAATAAGGGAGTATCCAGCAGCCGACGCATGGTCCTGTATCGCTGAGGTACAATCACCGGCACGTATAAAGTGCGCTTCACAAATTGCGCGAAGCATCAGAAAGCAAACTGTACAACAAGAACATGGCTAAGCGTACATATTTAACGTTCATTTTGATAGGAGTATTTTTTGCGGGCTTCTCAGAAACACCCGTAAAAAAAGGAAAATCTCCAAATGTGATCATCATTTTAACGGATGACCAGGGAATTGGAGACCTGGGCTGCCATGGAAATCCATGGATTAAAACGCCAAATATCGACGCGTTTTATGAGGAGGCTGTGCGCATGACCGACTTCCATGTAAGTCCGTTATGTACTCCCACACGCGGGGCTATAATGACAGGTCGTTACCCTGTGAACAATGGTGCCTGGGCAACCTATAAAGGGAGAGATGCACTAACGGGGGGAACACCCACCATGGCTGATATTTTCAGGAAAAATGGCTACAAAACCGGTATGTTTGGTAAATGGCATTTGGGCGATAATTATCCGGTTCGACCTACAGATTGTGGCTTCGATGTGGCTGTCCGCCACATGGCCGGTGGCGTTGGCGAATTATCCGATTACTGGGGTAACACCTATTTCAATGATGTGTATTATGTGAATAACGAGCCAAAGCAATTTGAAGGCTACTGTACTGATGTTTGGTTTCGTGAGGCCATGAAATTTATTGAAAATACAAAAGATGAACCATTCTTTGTGTATCTGCCAACCAATGCGCCTCACAGTCCTTTATACGTGGCCGATAAATATGCGGAACCCTACAAAGCCCTCGTCGGGAAGGAAATTGTAAGTGCTGAATTTTATGGAATGATTACCAATATCGATGAAAACTTCGGAAAGCTTGAAAAGTTTTTGGAACTAAATGGATTGGTGGAAAATACAATCCTGATTTTTATGACCGATAATGGAACCGCTAACGGCATTAGCCCCGATGGAAAAATTGGGTACAATATGGGGTTACGTGGAAGAAAAGGAGGAAAAACGGAGGGGGGTCACCGGGTACCTTTTTTTATCCGCTGGAAAAATGGGAAAATTGAGGGAGGCCTGGATATCCCTGAAACGACAGCACATGTGGACCTTCTTCCAACACTGGCAGGCTTGTGCAATCTTACGATGCCTCAAAACGTGAGTTTGGATGGAATAGATTTTTCTCCACTGCTTCTTAATACGCATGAAAAGTTAGCGAATAGAACACTATTTGTTCATCACAGGCAGGACTGGCGGCCACCCAAGGATGTAGACCAGACCTGCATCATGGAGAAGAAATGGCGACTTGTGAACGGAAATGAATTGTACGATTTGGAAACGGACCGTTTACAGAAAAACAACCTTGCCGGGAAGTATCCCGAAGTGGTGAATAAACTGTTGAATGACAATTCGGAATTCCTTAAGACCGCTAAAATGAATCCTGAATACAACGAGTTCCCGGTATCCGTTATCGGCAATGCAAAACAGAAAGAAATCAAGCTGACCATTCAACATGCCATTGGCAGCGACCCTGGAATCTGGAAAAGTGAACAGGTGGCTTCAGGTGTGAAGAACAGGAATAATACACATGCCCTGAAAGTAGAGAAGGAGGGGACATATCTGATTTCCTGCAGAAGATGGCCCGAAGAATGCCCGGGCCCAATTCTTGGAGTACCGAAAGAAAATCCAAAAGGATGGTTCACTTATCAAACCATTTCTCCCGAAAAGGTGAGGATTCAAATTGCCAATCAAATCATCGAAAAAGTAGTGGAGCAGGATGACTTCGAAGTGGCTTTCCACGTGCATCTTGAAAAAGGAAAAACATTCCTGGTAAATGATTTTATAGAAGGCAAAGAAAAATTCGGAGTGTATTACACATATATAAAATATTTAGGCAACACGAACCACCACTAAAGAGACCTGGAAAAAGATTTAATATACACTATATAACCTATGCAATGAGAACAAAAACTTTCTTTTTCACACTGCTGTTACCACTGTTTGCCTGTGGTACTCAAATACCAGAAAGCGATACCGCTAAACCGAATGTTGTCATCGTATTTATTGACGATGAAGGGTATGGTGATGTGGGTTGCTATGGAGCCACTGGATTTGAAACCCCGCATATTGACCAAATGGCACACAAAGGAATGCGGTTCACAAACTTTTATTCTGCTCAGCCGGTATGCAGCGCATCCCGGGCCGGCCTGTTAACAGGATGCTATCCAAACCGGATCGGTTTTTCCGGAGCTCTATTTCCCTATCACAAAATTGGAATTAATGCCAATGAATTGACTATGGCTGAAATGTTTAAAGCACAGGGTTATGCCACAGCCTGTTTTGGAAAGTGGCACCTGGGCTGGCAAAAAGAGTTTCTTCCTATGCAACATGGGTTCGATGAGTATACCGGTATTCCATACTCCAATGACATGTGGCCTAACGATAATGTGACAGGAGAAAGATTGCCTCAGGACAGCAATAGGGGAGGGTATCCTGAGTTGCCTTTAATTTCAGGGAATGAGACCATCGAAACGCTCACAAGCTTAAAAGACCAGGACAAGCTCACGACGCTTTACACCGAAAAAGCAGTTGACTTTATAAATCGAAATGCTGATCACCCTTTTTTCCTCTATGTTCCTCACACCATGGGACACATTCCACTCGGCGTATCAGATAAATTCAGAGGCAAATCCGAGAAAGGTTTATATGGCGATGTAATGATGGAAATAGACTGGTCGGTAGGTGAAATAAACAAAGCTTTGGAGGAGAACAATATTTCGGATAACACCATTTTCATTTTTACCACCGACAATGGTCCCTGGCTAAAATTTGGAAATCATGCAGGATCAGCCGGTGGGCTCCGTGAAGGAAAGACCACAAGCTGGGAAGGCGGACAAAGAGTACCCTTCATCATTCGGTGGCCAGGAAAAATCCAGGAAGGGACCATCTGTAATAAACTGGCCTGTGCCATTGATCTCTTACCGACGCTGGCAGCCATAACAAATGGCAGGTTGTCTGACAATAAAATTGACGGGGTAGATATAAGCTCACTGTGGTTTGGCGATTTTAATTCAGAACCTCGTGAAACAATACTTTATTATTATGGGAAAAATAACCTGAATGCTGTACGTAAAGGCAACTGGAAACTTGTTTTGCCACATACCTGGAGGTCATATGATACTGAACCCGGCAATGATGGACATGCAGGCAAGAGGATTAATAAAGTGGTGGAAGAACCTGAACTATATAATATGATGCGTGACCCTGGAGAACGATATAATGTCGTTAAATATTACCCCGAAAAAGCTGAGGAAATAATGGTCATTGTAGAAAAGGCCCGAAACGAACTCGGAGACCTTAATGTGGGAATTGAATCAGGAAGTGAAAACAGAGAGATAGGGAAGCTGAAAGATTAAAATCTCTCTCTGGTTCAATTTATATCGATTGTCAGGCTCTGCGAGCCAAATCCATCAGCCTGCGCAATAACCTTTATTTTCCCTGATTCCTTGGTGGACTGGATGATCGCAAGGCATCGTCCTTGTGATGTCACAATACTGTTTGATTGGAAAGCCTGGGTGTTGTCCCGGGCTCCATTATCTACCCCAAGCAGCCGTGCTTCCCCCTCTATTTCGAATCTGATCTTTGCGTTTTCGTTTTTTACGGCACGACCTTCATTGTCATGTAACTGAACCACCAGATGAGCCACGTCATAGGCATCCGCATTAAGGGAGGTTTTATCTGAAGTAAGCGAAAACCCGGCAGGTTCGGAAGTGGTTCGAAGTTCAGCCACAATTTCTTGTCCTTCGAAACCGGCAGTGGCTGTGATGGCGCCTGATTCGAAAGGAACCACCCATCGAAACAATCGGTCGGGACTTTCTGACATACTGCGGTAACCAAGCGATTTTCCATTCAGAAACAGTTCAACTGTAGCGTAGTTGGAACAGACTTCCACCAGGACCTCTTCTCCTTTCTCATAGTTCCAATGCATGTTTGTGCCTCTCCAGCGGTACGATCCGTTGTCATTTGCCACGGCCAGTCCGGAAAGCTTGTCTGCTGAAAACCCCGATCGTTCCAGTGGAAGGGTGCCTATGGAAATATGAGGTTCATTTTTCCAGATACTTTTGAAATAGTTCCATCCCTGCACCTTAAATCCTGCCAGGTCAAGCATATCCCCGTGTGCACTTTTTAGAGGCCAATCCCCGTCGCGCTCACCCATATAGTCGATACCAGTCCATATGAAAATACTGTAGACCCCGGGGTACTCAAGCACCTGTTTCCAGTCATCCCATGTCCCCGGGCATTCATGAATAGAAACCTGTTTATGTGGAAAATAGGTTTGTCCCCACGGTATTTCCACATTTCGGTAGCTGTAACCTACCAGATCAACCGCATCGGCATATCCGCTTACATGACTCACATGTGGAATCACTAGATTGGCTGTGGTGGGTCTGGTTTGATCCAGCTCCTTTATCCATTTGTTAATGCGATTGGCGGTTTCGGCAAGGATGTATTTGCCCTTTTCTGATTCTTCATACCGTTTCTTCAACTCCCCGGGTGAATAAATTGGAGCACTTCCCCAATAGGCACCCGAATTCTGCGGATCATCCGGATCTTTCCAGAAACCCGTTATATACCTGTAATTAAGGTAGGTCCATTCAAGCTCGTTGCCGATGCTCCATTGGAACACGCAGGGATGGTTCCTGTCACGTAAAACAGACCTTGTCAGGTCACTTTTGCCCCACTCTTGAAAATGTTCGGTGTACCCCCTGGTAATATAATCCTCGCTGCGGTCATGGTAGTTCAACCGCTTGTCCTTTGGATAATCCAGCTCATCGAAAAGTTCGCTCTGAACCAGGAACCCCATTTCGTCGCACAGATCCAGAAACTCCTGTGAGACTGGATTGTGAGAAGTGCGTATGGCATTTACTCCACCCTCTTTCAATAAAGCCAGCCTTCTTCGCCAGACACCTTTAGGAACAGCTGCTCCAACCAATCCGCCGTCGTGATGTAAACAAACCCCTTTCACAAGTGTTGGCTTTCCGTTCAGAAAGAATCCCTTTTTCGCCTCAAAATGAAGGCTTCGAATTCCGAATGGTGTTATATATTCATCCCGTACCTCGCCGTTTTGGGTTAAAGTTGTAATGGCCTTGTACATATTTGGATTCTCGCAATCCCACAGATTGGGTTCGGCCACTGTCATATTTTGTACGAATGTGTCACTGGCATTGGCCATTATTGACAGTTCATCCTCTTGTTCAGCTACTTGTTTTCCGTTGGTATCCAATATTTTGGTAGAAAGCAGAAATGAATTTTCGTCGTCCAGTTCATTTTCCACCTTCACTTCAAGACTGACACTGGCTTCTTCTGCGTTGATTTCCGGAGTAGTAATGTATGTCCCCCAGATAGGAATGTGGAGCTTGTTTAGAGAGACCAGCCTGACATTACGGTAAATCCCGCTGCCTGTGTACCAACGGCTGTCAGCATAGCGTGAATGGTCCACATGGACTGTAAGGGTATTTGACGTTCCATCGGTCTTAAGCTTTTTGGTAAGATTGAAAAATACCGGTGAATAGCCATAAGGATTTTCACCCAGGAGGTCTCCGTTCAACCAGAAAGTGGCATTATTATAAACGCCATCGAACAGCACAAAGGTGCTTTTCTCTTCAGGATCAGCAAGTGTCGGGAAATGTTTCTGGTAGACTCCTACGCCACCTGGCAGGTAGCCAGTGCATCCTTCCAGTGTGGAATCGAATGATGCTTCCACACTCCAGTCATGGGGCAGGCGAATATCCCGCCATTCATCATCATTAAGCGGAACCTGTGAAGGGAAAGCAGAATCTTCTGATAAGTTAAATTTCCAGTCGAAATTAAAATCTGATTCACGATCAAGGGTTCCAGGGTGATGACAGGAGAGAAGAGTCAGGGCGAAGGTAGCCAACCAGTAATTAGATTTCATAAGATCCTCAATTCTTGTGATTTACACGGGCGCATATCCGCTGCTTGCGGCGGGTTAGCGAGCACAATATATATGAACAATCAATCGATGATTGACTTCCTTTATTCCGCCCTCCAATTTTAGTAATTTTTTATAAAATAATTAGAGTCTTTCTTACCTTTGCCACGTCATTAAAATCTTAAAAATGGGAGCCAAACATCTATTCATCACTCTGCTTTTCCCTACTTTTTTTTCTTGTCTGTCAGTGGCGCAAAATGTGGGAGGTGTGCCTGAGGCTGTCGCCCCGGTAAAAAATGTGGCTCCTGAAATTAGCGGTCAACTTAAAAAATGGCATAAAGTCACTCTCACATTTGATGGCCCACAGGTTTCTGAAGATGATGAATATAATCCGTTTATGAATTATCGATTCAATGTATTGTTTACTCATAAGGCATCCGGTAAATCGCAAAACATACCTGGCTATTTTGCCGCAGACGGAAATGCAGCAGAATCTTCTGCCACAGGCGGTAATAAGTGGCGCGTTCATTTTGCCCCCGGTGAAACTGGAAACTGGGAGTACCGTGTAGATTTCAGAAAAGGAAACTGGGCTGCAGTCAGTGAGAAATCAAATACAGGAGTTAGTGGAGGTTTTATGGACGGATCTTCAGGCAGTTTTTCAATTAGTGAAACCGATAAGACCGGAAAAGACCTGCGTGGGAAAGGCATGTTGCTCTACGATGGGACCCGTTATCTGAAATTTGCCGATTCGGGGAAACCCTTTTTGAAAGTCGGACCGGATGCCCCTGAGAATTTTCTGGCTTTTGCTGATTTTGATGGTACATTCCACCATGACGGGCACAAAGACGGGCTGGTAAAAACCTGGGAAGCGCATATAAAGCATTGGAATGAGGGTGATCCGACCTGGCAAAATGGAAAAGGGAAAGCAATCATTGGTGCTGTAAATTACCTGTCAGGCAAAGGAATGAATGCTTTTTCCTTTTTAACAAATAACATTGAGGGCGATGATCAAAATGTTTTCCCCTATGTGGATTATACAACCTATGACAGATTTGATTGCTCAAAACTCGATCAGTGGGAAATCATCTTTGAGCATGCCGACCATCTGGGAATGTTCCTCCATTTTAAGACACTGGAAGCAGAAAACCAGGGTTTGCTTGATCACGGTGGCATTGGGGCAAACACTAAATTGTACTACCGGGAACTGATGGCTCGTTTTGGTCACCACCTGGCGCTGAACTGGAATATTGGTGAAGAGATCGGCGACTGGGCAAAGGACCAAAAAACTCCACCGCTTTTCACCGCAGAACGTTTGGCAGCAGCGGAATATTTCTATAATCATGATCCGTATCACCATCATGTGGTAATTCACAACGGAAATCCATTTGACGATATATTAGGAACTGAAAGCAAGTATACAGGTGTTTCTCTTCAAACAAATAAGGCTGATTTTAGCCGGGTACACAGCCAGACTTTAAAGTGGCTAAAACTTTCCGGTGAAGCTGGTAAACAGTGGGCTGTGGCTGTGGACGAACCGGGTGATGCACAGAATTCACTGGTAACCGATTCGGAAGACCCGGCCCATGATAATGCGCGAATGAATGGCCTCTGGGGAGCATTTATGGCGGGTGCATGGGGAACGGAATGGTATTTTGGATACCAACACCCCCAATCGGATCTAACCTGCCAGGACTATTCGTCACGTGACCTGTGGTGGGACCAGTGCAAAAATGTGTTGGATTTTTTCCAAGGGAATGACATTCCTTTCCAGGATACTGAAAACCACGACGAATTGGTTTCAGCGGGCGATTATTGCCTGGCAAACCCGGGCGAACTATACATCGTATTCCTGAAACAGGGAAAAGGAGTCATCAATCTGGAAAATACCGCTGAAACTTTCAGTGTAAAGTGGTTTGATCCGAGAATTGGTGGCGGATTACAAAAAGGGAGATTGAAAAAGGTTACCGGAGGCAGTACCCTTGAGCTGGCCGGGCCACCCAATTCACCCGGGAAGGACTGGGTTGTTCTTCTGGTGAAAGGTTAGGCGGATAACTGGTTATGGTAGTTTACTGAGATAATAAGGCCTTAATTAATCCGGTTTTATATGAATCCCTTTCATCCATTTCCCGAGACAGGCTGATCTTCAGCCCCTCAAGTAATGACCCGGCATGCAACTTTTCAAGCAGAGCCACCTGAGCGAAATAATCGAGCTGCCTGAAATTATGGGTCATAAAATCCTGAGACAGTGTATCATTAATGATGTTGGCAGGAATTTTTTCTATGGCATTTTTGGCATAATACCCCTTCCCGTCTTTAATTGTCTCAAGTATTTCAGGCAAATACCGTGCGAAATCGGATTCGGTAAAACTGGTTATTAAATAGTAATTGATCTCCTGATCTTCCCGGGCCACCAGCTTCCGTACAAAGTTTTCATTGAACATTCGTTTTGTTCTAACCCGCAGACTATCCGTCACTGCTCCATTTGCTATGTGCCACAGTGTATAGCATGAATATACGGCACCTCCGATCACACTCTCCTTAATCTCCGTTCTGGTTGCTCCCGTCACTCCATCGATGGACGAACTGCGAGTGTCCTTCACCAACTCGTCTCTGGTATAGGACCCAAGAATTGAATTAGGGTTACTCAGGATCTCATTTAATTTGATATAATCCGATTCTGTGAAAGGGATGTGATCCAATTTGGTTAAGCCTTTGCCGGCTATGGTATCAAAGTGATGAAATCGCCCGATGCAATCCCAATAATAATCGATCTCCACGGCATAGCATGTGTTTCCTTCGCAAATGGGAGTATGTACCCTGGCTCCATAATACTCAAGAAATCCCTGTCCATCGCAATAGGCTTTTGTGTACACAGACAGAGAGTCAGGGGCAATGATTTGTGTATTGTGGTTTTCAGATAATGTGGTGGTTGCCCCCAGGCTGAACAATGTCAATACTATGGAGCCCCTCAGAAAAGTCATTTTGCTTTCCTGGTCTCCATCAGGGTTCCACCCTGATTATAGATTTGATTGTTTGGCAGGTCAGGATCCCCAATTCCTTTTTTCATTAAGACCTCCAATTCGGAGAAATGTGACTGGTAGACTCCTCTTGGCTGGACCTTGTGATCCTTGCATATCGACGCTGCCATGCCAACCACCTCTCCCATCATGCCGCCGGTTCGCATTAGTCTCACGGTACCGAGAGCTACATGCGACACACTGATATCTCTCCCGGCCATCATCAGGTTACTGATATTTCTTGAGTACAAACATCTGAAGGGGATCGGATAAGGATAGATTTTTATATGACTGGCAATGGACCTGAACGCTTCTCCGTTAAATTTTTCAAGATTTTCCGGACTGGGAGAGTGCAAATCAATGGTCCACGAGGTTGAGGCAGTACCATCGGGATACAACCTCGGTTCCGTCAGATCATTTTCAGTCAGAACGTAATCCCCTACCAACCTTCTGGACTCTCGCTTACCGCCTATGTAAGCTACCCATTTCAATTGTTCGTTTATGAAGTCTGCATTGCCGGTGTAGTGGTTTTTTAAATAAGACCAATTGGAATACACCACCAACAAACCATAATCCCTGATATATTCAGTTTCATCGATCATGTCTCTCCCCATACCGGTTTCCCAATCCCAATCACCTCTTTTAATGGCAAAGGACTTTTCATCACTCCAGGGCAGTCCCCATGTAATATCTGGAAAATCGGTGGCATGATCCATGGTTTCAGAGAACCACTGGACCGACAGACCCATGGTAAGGTTGTCCGCTTTTTCGGGTGCGGTAGGTTCATCGAACGTAGCACGGCTTTCCCGGCCTGACATGAATTCGGCACCGGCAAGAAACCCGATAGTTCCATCCCCGGTGCAATCGGCAAACACCGGTGCAGAAAATGACAGCCGTTCCCCGGTTTCCAGGTTCCGGGCCACTACCTTGTTGATTTTATTTCCAAGCATCTCAACCTGATCGGCATGATAATTCAGAAAGAGAGATATGTTCGATTCATTTTGCACTGCCTGGAGCTTTTTATCATCCTCATAATAGTCCTTTGGCCGGGCATTGCCCCCCCGCACAGGGCCAATCTCATTTACCAGGTTTCCCAGTGCCGGGTAGGGCTCCAGATTAATTCGCGCACCCAGGTGGACCCTGACTTCGGAACTGTTATTCCCTCCCAGCAGCGGCCGGTTCTGGATCAGGGCAACCTTTACCCCAAGCCGGGCAGCGGATATGGCTGCACAAGTGCCTGCCATGCCTCCCCCGATAATAACAAAATCAAAGGTGGATTCCCTGGGTTCGGCTGTTCTACCCAGAAGTTCTGTTTTCATCTGTTTCAATCCCGGAGTTGTATTTGGAGGTACGTCAGATCTGTCCTTTGTGAAATATATCGCGTCACATCTTCCGTTAAAACCAGTAAGATCGTGCAGTGCTATCTCCAGCTGCAGTTTCTTCTTTATCGTAACAGATCCACCTTCCACCCAGGTCCACTCCCTGTGCCGAATCCCAAAATCTTTGCTGAGGGCTTTCCCATCAATGACCACCTGGAACCTCCCGGCTGCCCCAGCTGACCAGGGGGCAGTCCAGTTCCTGGTTCTCACAAATATCTGATAGGTCCCCTTCCCTGGAAAGACAACAGTAGTGGTGGCATCATCAACCGGAATGCCCATTCCGTGGGCCATGAGATACGGGGACCCCATCACATCCATTGATTGTTGGTCGAGCACCCAGCCACCTTTCTGCGTAAAACTCTCTGTTTCTAAAAGAATGGCTTGGTTGCTTTGACCAAATCCAATCTGCAAGCAAAGAAAGAGACACAGTGAGACAGGTTGCAGTTTCATTTATTGAGCAAATTAATAAAGTAGCAATTACACAAATAAAACAATCAATTCAAACCAGCTTCACTAATAATCCGGGGCACAATGGTTTCCCATCCTACCGACATGAGATGGATGCCATTGATCCCTGGTTTTGATTTGATTTTTTCAATGATATCCAGGGCGATTTCAACACCAAGTTCTTCATAGTCATCTTCCCGGGCCTCTTCGAAAGAATTCAGGATGTCCCGGGGGACTGTCACGCCCGGAATATGGTGGTGCAGGTACCGGGCCATGCGGCTGCTCCGGATGGGGCTGACACCTGCAAGTATGTATACCTTGTCCAACAGATTTCGTTTGTGAAGAGCCTCAAGCCAGAGATCGAGTCCATCCGGATCAAAGATAAGGTTTGTTTGAAAAAACTGGGCTCCGGCATTGATCTTTTTTTCTTCCCGCAAAGCCTGGAACCTGGGTTCCGATGCAAAAGGAGATGCTGCCGATCCAAGGAATAATTTAGGGGGAGATTTCATTTTTCGGCCATCCAGGTAGATGCCCTCGTCCCTCATCCTGCGAAGAATCCATAGCATCTGGACGGCATCAAAGTCCAGGATATTGGTATTGCTGGTTGGGGTAGGGCCAATGCGTGCGTTGTCGCCTGTGATGCACAATACGTTGTGTACGCCCATCAAATTAGCTCCCACAATATCCGATTGTAATCCGCTTCGGGTTTTGTCCCTGGCTGCAATCTGGAGTACGGGATCGGCTCCCAGTTCAGCTGCAACTTTGCTGCAAGCCATACTTGACATGCGCGGACTGGCTGAGGCACTGTCTGTAAAATTTACCGCAGCCACCAGGCCCTTCACCATCTCAATGTCACGCTTTAGTTTTCCGGTAGCGGTGCTTAAAGGCGGCGAGACCTCGGTGGTTATTACAAATTTCCCCGTACGCAACTGGCTCTCCAATTCCGAGAAAGGATCTTCATAGGCTGGTGCATGATACATGGAATCGCCTCGCCACCATCCGGGTTGCCTGACAGGTTTGAAAACTGATTCCCACGAATGTGCTTTCTTTTCTTTGTTCCGGCTGAAGCGGTTCTTAATGAATTCGGCCGTTCCGAATTTTCGCACGGACCTGACCACATCACCCCATGTCTCCGTTCCCACTTTATCCCAGTCCAGTGGAGGGAGCACCTCTAGCAACATCTCTTCCCTTCCCATTTTGAAGGCACGTTCATAGATCTTATACCAGATGCATGGCCTGGTTTCATCCACATAACATTTCTCTGCGGTGGATCCACCACATGGTCCGTTTCGCATACCTTTAGGACACTCCATAGGGCAAATAAAGGCTGTCTCCTGCAGAAGGCAATTGCCACACATCCGGCAACCAAACATGGGCCCCTTAATCCAGCGTTCGGTCTTTCTGAGCACCCGTTTTCCAAAAGGTTCTTTCTTAAAAGGAAAAAAGGGCGGTTGCCATCTTCTCCCCGGTGTAAATAGTGACATAGTCTCTTCCTTTCTATAATGTTCTCCGACACCAGCAAAGCGGGTGTATTATCCTTTCAAGGCTTCCTGTTTTTGAAAGTGTTCCGTAAACCGCATGGCATAATCATCCTTCGCCCGTATAAGATCCGCAGCTCTCACCATGGAGGTGATTCTGTTGGGATTGGCAATGGGGCAGCTTAATCCGTTCCAGATGGAAATCATCATATGAGCCATGTTCAATACGTCCCGGTTGGGCAGGCCAAAGGAGATGTTGCTGGCGCCCTGGGTAATGTTTAATCCAAGATGTTCATGAACCAGCTTGATGGTTTGCAGGGTGACCATACATGCGTTGGGATCGGCACTCACAGCCATGGCCAGGGGGTCGATCACCACATCTTCTTCTTTAATGCCTTGTTTGATGGCTCTTTTCAGGATTTTTTCAGCAATCTTCAGTCTTTTTTCCGGTTTATGGGTAATTCCGTCATCATCCATTACCAGGCCAATAACGGCAGCATCGTACTCTTTTGCCAGAGGTAGAATCGCATCAAGCGATTTTTCTTCTCCATTCACCGAATTAATTAAACAACGTCCGTCAATAACTTTTAGGGCAGCTTCAATGGCCTTTGGATTGGGAGAATCGATGCACAGGGGTACATCCACCGCCTGTTGCAGGGCTTTTACAGCTTCGGGCAACAATGCAGCATCGTCCACTCCCGGATATCCTACATTCACATCGAGTACATCAGCTCCTGCGGCAATCTGACTTTTCCCCAACTGAATAGCAAACTCAAAATCATAATTAGAGAGGGTTTCCACCAATTTCTTTCTGCGGGTGGGGTTGATACTTTCCCCGATGATAACTACTGGTCCTTCTGTATCGATGACCAGCTCCTGGGATTTACTGGTAAGAATGGTTTTCATTTGGTTATGTGTTATAGTTTTTACTAAGCAGTTGATTCACAAAGACTTTCTTACATGAGGCCGGTAATGTTTCCGTTATTGTCTATGCTGATATTTTCCGATGCAGGGTGGGCGGGCAATCCCGGCATGCGCATGATAGTCCCGGTGATGGGGATCAGGAAACCTGCACCTGATGCGATTTCTATCTCCCTTACAGTGATGATAAAATCTTTGGGCCTGCCCAGAAGAGCAGGATTGTCGGACAATGATTTCTGAGTTTTTGCAATACATACGGGCATCTGATCCAATCCCAGTTCTGAGATCTTTTTCAAGTCTTTTTTTGCCTGGGCTGTGTAGTCTACGTATTCAGCACCATAGATTTTAGTGGCCAGGGTTTCAATCTTCTTCTTCACATCCCAACTCCAGTCATACATTGGATCAAATATCGGAGGATTGGTTTCCACCACCTCAATGACCTTATGTGCCAGTTCAATGGCGCCTTCCCCTCCCCTGGCCCAGAGATCGGCAATGGCACATCTCACTCCAAGTTTCTCAGCCTTCCGTTGAATCACCTGAATCTCCTCATCTGTGTCAGAACTGAACCGGTTTATGGCGATGACCGGTGTGATGTTGAACTGAAGGATGTTTTCCAAATGTTTCTCCAGGTTGGGTAATCCCTTCAAAAGGGCATCACAATCGGGTTCGGTGAGAGTTTTCAGATCGGCCCCCCCATGGTATTTTAACGCCCTGATAGTGGTAGTCAGAACGACTGCTTTTGGAGAGAGCCCTGCACTCTGGCACTTGATGTCGAAAAACTTCTCTGCTCCAAGGTCAAATCCAAATCCGGCTTCAGTAACTGTATAATCCGAGAAAGTCATCCCCATCCGGGTGGCTATGACCGAGTTGGTACCCTGGGCTATGTTGGCAAACGGTCCGCCGTGAATAATAGCCGGGTTGCCTTCAATGGTCTGGACAAGGTTTGGTTTGATCGCATCTTTCAGCAATGCTGCCATGGCACCCCCCGCATTCAGGTCACGCGCATAGATGGGTTGCTTTCCAAAGGTGTAGCCAATGAAAATATTTCCCAACCTTATTTTCAAATCATGGAGGTCAGCGGCAAGGCAAAGGATGGCCATAATCTCCGAAGCGGCAGTAATGTCAAATCCTGTCTCCCTTGGAATCCCGGAGGACGTTCCCCCCAATCCCACCACGATTTTTCGGAGAGACCTGTCGTTCATGTCCACAACCCTTTTCCAGGATATCGTTCGGGGGTCCAGTCCCAATCCGTTGGTTTTACTCTGAATGTTGTTATCGATTACGGCTGCAAGCAGGTTATGCGCTTTCTCAATGGCAGAAAAATCTCCTGTGAAATGAAGGTTAATATCCTCCATGGGAAGAACCTGGGAGTAACCACCCCCTGTTGCCCCGCCCTTAATTCCAAACACCGGGCCCAGCGAGGGCTCCCTCAAAACCACCGTGGTTTTCTTTCCCACTTTGTTTAATCCTTCCGCCAATCCGATAGAAACCGTGGTTTTCCCTTCACCCGCCGGGGTAGGGGAAATGGCGGAAACCAGGATCAGGTTACTTTTGGCGGCGCTCTTTTCATCAATAAATGAGAGAGGAATTTTTGCTTTGTATTTCCCGTACATCTCAATGTCGTTCTCACTCACTCCAAATTTCTTTGCAATTTTTGAGATAGGTTGAAGTTCGACTTTTCTAGCAATATCAAGGTCCTTCATGGTATTTTTGGTGTTAATTTTATGCGATTAATCAACGTTGTTATTCCATTTGCCCGAGTAAATAAACCAGTAAACCAGGCCCACAAATAGTGACCCGCCAATGATGTTTCCT
>CAZCQL010000012.1:25596-31937 GCA_964500835.1 uncultured Bacteroides sp. | reverse complement strand
TATCAGGGTTCTCAATTCCCATATTTGCAGCGATAGGTAAGGAGATGTTGCTTTGGGCGTAAATATAGGATTGAAATGCCCTGTTGCATTACCACATACTTACCCTATACTAATGCTATATTTGCAAATATCATGTTGATTGATTAATATGATGCATTTGGCATGAGTTTAACTTGCCCTTAGGAGCCACACTATGTGAACCCCGGGGAGCTTCAATGGGCTGGAATTATACGCGCAGATTCCGAAATTGGGTGGGTGTCTTTTCGATAAATTTTTTGAATTGTTTGTTAAAGTGACTAAGGTTGTTGAATCCGCAATCGTAACTGATATTCACAATATTCTGGTCGGTGTTCAGCAGCAGTTGGCAGGAGTAGTCTATCTTGATCTTATTCAGGTATTCGAACACAGTCATGCCGGTGGCTGATTTGAAAAATCTGCATACAGATGCCGGGGCCATGTGCACGATCTCTGCCACTTCTTCCAAATCAATTTCGTCCCGATAGTTCTTCATTAGAAATTCGTGAATGCGATGGACGCGCTTATTGGTAGTTTCAAATTTGGTTTTTGCATAATCGGCACTGGCCAGGAACGAGAATGAATTGCTCTTACCAATCAGATCCATAATCTCATAAAAGAACATCAGCCTTTTCATGCTATGCATGTAGGGTAGCTGGAGCATGATGCTGCTCACTTCGTTTAAGGTCTCACCTGTAATACGGATTCCTCTTTCAGAAAGTTTAACAGCTTTCCTAACATTTCTTAATTCCGGCAAATGTGTAAGTCCTTCGGGCAAAATATCGCTATTAAAGAGCATATAAACCGATTCCAGGGTCCGCCCGGAATGCTGCCTCCTGTGCTTCTCAAGGGACAGCCAGACATGTGGTATGCGGGGTCCAATGAAGATCAGGTCGCCCGGGTAAAATTTCTCAATGGAGTCCCCTACAATTCTTTTTCCTGAACCTTCGGTAATAAAACTTAGCTCGAATTCCTGGTGGTAGTGCCAGTTGCTTTTATCAATATGATCCTGGAATATACCGATATAGAAAGATTCATCGGGATTAAGTTTAATTTCCTCCAGCAACTCCTTCATGTAATTATATTTTGCACAAAATTAATAAACAGGTTAAAATAGCATCATAATTTGTGAAGGAAATACCAATCATTTTTCATGTATTGGCTATTTTTACACCATCCAATCCATCACATTAAATCTAAAACTCGAAAAAATGGAGCCCATATTAGCAAAACTTGGTGAAGCCGTAGAATTTGGTAAAGTCGATAAGAATTCACCCTATCCTCCCAACATGAAAGGTCAGGATGGGGCAGATGAACTTGCCAAGCAGGCCATCGATACCGGAGTACCGCCTACCAATATCCTTTCTGATTCACTGGTTCCTGCCATGGACAGAGTGGGCCAGAAATTTTCAGAGAATAAAATCTTTGTTCCCCAAATGCTGATGTCCGCCAAAGCCATGAGTGCCGCTATGAACCACCTTAAACCTTTCTTCCAGTCGGGTGACGTAAAAACCAAAGGGACCTTCATTATAGGAACCGTCAAAGGAGATTTGCATGACATTGGAAAAAACCTGGTTGCCATGATGGTTGAGGGTGGTGGCTGGACCATCATTGATTTGGGGGTGGATGTGAATGAGGACACGTTTAATCAAACGGTTGATGAAAACCCCGGAGCAATTGTAGGACTTTCTGCATTGCTCACCACCACCATGGCCAATATGGAATCAATCGTCAGAAGGATTAAAGAAGCTCACCCCGATACGAAAGTATTGGTGGGCGGAGCTCCGTTAAATGATGACTTCCGATCAAAAATTGGAGCTGATTTCTATTCACCCGATCCCAGGGGCGCAGTGGAGTATTTAAACACCTGTGTAGCTTAGGGTTTGAAGACGTTAGCAGTTCGGCTAAACCCTCTGGGTAAAGAGATTCAAACCAAGGAGGGGTCTCCTTTAATTGACATTCTTCATGAGTATGGCGTAGAATTCCCATGTGGAGGACAGGGTACCTGCGGGAAATGCAAGGTAAAGGTCCTGCAAGGGGAAATTGAAACCAATCAGAGCCATCAGGATAAACTGAAGGAGCTTGATCTGGGAGTTGAATGGAGGTTGGCCTGTTTGAGTACCTGCTCAACCGATCTGGTACTGGAAATTGGGCAATACGAATCCATCATTCAGGCCGATGAGTCTTCATTTGAGTTTACACCCGGACACGGGTTCGGTATCGCTTTTGACCTGGGAACTACTACCCTGGTTGGTCAGCTGCTTGACTTATCAACCGGTAAGATCCTGGCTGTCGAAACCGGCCTGAATCCTCAAAAAATTTATGGGAGTGACCTGATCACCAGGATGGAAACTTCCCTACGAAACGGGGGAGAGGAAATGACCAGGATCATCCGGGCAAAACTTGGGGAAATGGTTGAAATGATGATGGTTGGAAGGCAGCGGACCCTGGACCGGATGGTTATTATCGGAAATTCGGTCATGCAACATTTTTTCTGTGGTTACGATGTGACACCGTTGTCGTTTTACCCCTTCGAATCCCCTCATATTGAGATGGCCCATTTCACCTCAGAGGATCTGGGATGGAAAAATGTTGCCTGCCGCCATGTAAGGTTCTATCCCTCGATAGAAAGTTTTGTGGGAAGCGATATTCTTGCTGGCATATTCGCCACGGGCATGCATATGAAAGCAGAGTATTCATTGTTAATTGACCTGGGTACAAACGGTGAGATAGTATTGGGCAACCACCATCGGTTGCTCTGCGCCTCCACAGCTGCAGGTCCTGCATTCGAGGGAGCAAAAATTAGTCAGGGCATGCAGGCTACTACCGGAGCCATTTCATCCATCCTGCCGGATAAGGATGGATGGAAGTGCAGAGTGATCGGGAATGGTGAATCTAAGGGGATTTGTGGCAGCGGATTAATCGATGCCGTCAGCATTTTACTGGAGAAGGGATTACTGGCTCAATATGGGGAGATTGTCTCGGGAGAATCTCAAATTGAACTTGACACAAAGGTGAAGCTTTCCCAGAAAGATATACAGGAATTTCAGCTGGCCAAAGCGGCCATTGCAACCGGAATTGAAATCCTGTTGGGAAAGGCAGGCATTGGGTACCATGATGTTAAGGATGTCTATATCGCCGGAGGATTTGGCAGTTATATCAACCTGGAAAATGTGATAAGGGTAGGCATGCTGGTTTTTCCTGAGGAAATAATGCATAAATTGGGCAATTCAGCGCTCATAGGTGGGAAAATGTTTCTTTTTGAAGATAAAAAGCTACCGGAAGAAATTCTGAAAATTACTGAACACGTTAGTCTTGAGGCTGATCCGGATTTCCAGGATATTTTCATCGAAAGCCTGGCTTTCACGGGATTTGAAAGTAAATGCAAATAAAGTCGACATCATGGGAGAATCAGTGATAGGCCAGGCAGAAAAAAAGTTCTTTCTTGAAGAAGGGTATTTAATCCTGGAAGATGTCCTTGATCATAAGGATTTGGAACCGGTCATCCATGAGATCACTTCAGAAATAGATCACAGGGCCACCCGGATGAAGAAATCGGGCGAACTCTCAGATACCTATGCCACTAAGCCTTTCGAAAAAAGGTTGGCAGACATAAGCAGGGAGAGCGCTAAAATTGCCATTTCTATCTGGAATGGCATTTTACATGGCCCGGCCATATTTAACCTGATCACCCATCCGAAATTACTAGATCTGGCCGCCTATTTTTGTGGCGAGGAAGTTATTGCAAGCTCGGTTTACAGACTCCGTCCAAAAATTCCAAATTTTGGATATGGTGAAGTTCCGGCGCACCAGGACTCTGGTTATTTCGAACCCTATTGTGATGATTCTCTGATAATTACTATGTGGATACCCCTGGTGGATACTGACATACACAACGGTTGTCTGTATGTTCTTCCACGTTCACATCAAGGACCTGTAGTGGCACATACCATGCATGAAACAGGTAAATATTTGGCAATTGATCAAAAGGTTCAACCGAAAACAGAGCCGGTTTTTTGTCCGGTTCCTAAAGGCGGAGCCCTGTTGCTAACGAATAAAACAATCCATGGTAGTCTCAAAAACTCATCTGATCATGTGAGGTGGAGCATGGATTTGAGGTACCAAAGTGCCAGTCTTCCCACCAATGCAAACATTACGCGCCTAAATCATGAAGTCTCAGAAGATAGTGAGGCAGGGGTTCCATCTGCCTGTTATCCTCCGGATGCGGACTTCCTTGTAAGGAGTAAGAAAAGGCCTGATGAGGTTATTCGGACACCAGAGGAATTTAAACTGCTTAGAGAAAGATATTCGGGAAAGGAGCTGACCAACCGGTTTGGAGTGCATTGGAAAGAAATGGGTGTGGATGAAGCAAATTAAAGGAAAGGAGGCTTAGATCACAAAGCTCTTTAGTTCACCCCCTTTTTCATCATCATTGGCAGTATCAAAAATTAGTATCTCATAATCTGTAAATCTAAAGGAAGAGCTGCTTCGAGGAAATTCAATCGGGACCATGAATATTTCCACTATTGATCTGCTTATCATTGTCTTCTACCTGGGAGGGATCCTTGCCATTGGTGTGTTATCGATCAGCAGGAAAAAGATGGATTCAAACCGTTACTTTCTTGCCGGACGTTCTTTGAACTGGGCGGTAATCGGGGCCGCTCTTTTTGCATCCAATATTTCCACCATTCACCTGGTGGGATTATCTGCACAGGGATTCAAAGATGGCATGGTCTGGGGGAATTTTGAATGGATGGCTGCCTTTCTTCTGATCCTCCTCGGACTGGTCTTTGCACCTTTTTACTTCAAGAATCGAATCTCCACGTTGCCCGAGTACCTGGAAAAGCGCTTCAGTCCGGCATCCCGCACCCTGCTTGCAGTCATTGCCATCCTGACTGCACTTTTTGCACATATCGGTATCAGTCTCTATGCAGGCGCCGTTCTGTTCAGGAACTTTTTCGGTATTGGGATATGGTCATCTATTATCATCCTCTCTACAATAACGGCCATTTACACTGTGCTTGGCGGACTTAAATCTGTGGTGGTAACGGAGACTGTGCAGACTGTCATTTTGATTGGGGGCGCTGCAGTACTCACCGGCATCGCATTGTTCGCACTGCCCGGGCAGGGAATTCACAACCTGTCGGATCTTAAAGCAGCAGTGAAGCCGGATCAGATGAACATGCTGCAAGGGGGCAAAAGTGCCATTATTCCATGGTATGCAGTGATATTGGGTTATCCTGTACTGGGGATCTATTACTGGTGTGCCGATCAGACCATTGTTCAGCGGGTCCTGGGTGCCCGTAGCCTGAAAGACGCCCGGGTGGGACCTGTATTTGCCGGATTTATAAAGATCCTTCCGGTCTTCCTGATGGTTTTCCCGGGTGTTCTCGCCTATGTACTCTTGAATGATAAAATCACAGACAGCAATGATACCCTGCTTGTCCTCATAACCGAGCTTTTACCTGTGGGAATGAAAGGGTTAATGGCTGCGGCCTTAATGGCTGCCCTTATGAGTACCATTGCTGCAGCTCTGAACAGTACAGGAACACTGGTATCCATCGATATTATTCAACGGCGCAGACCTGAAACTTCCGAACGCAGACTGATTTTTGCAGGACGTATCACCAGTGTAAGTGTCATGGCCATCGCCATCTTATGGTCGCCTCTCATAGGAAAATTCGAAAGTATTTTTGAAGCTATTGCTGTCATTATGGCTATGATTTCGCCACCGGTTTCCACCGTATTTGTGATGGGGGCATTCTGGAGGCGTGGCACAAGCCAGGCCTCAAAGATCACCCTGATTGCAGGAATGATCCTGGGAGCCATTACATTCTGTATCGATTTTGTACCGATCAGTGGATTTGCCTACATCAGTGAGGGACTGGGTATTCACTTTATGATGCAGGCCTGGTGGTTGTTTGTGATTTGCAGTATTCTTTTTATTATTGTCAGCCTCCTGACACCCAAACCGGATTCATCCCAGCTTGAAAACCTGACCCTTTCACTGGATTTCAAAAAAGCAAGAATATCCCGTGCAGGATGGCTAAGTCTGCTGCTTATTGCCAGTATGGTTTCATTGTATATCTTATTCGCCTGAGATGTATGGCTGGATATGAGTATACATTGCCAGCCCCTTCCAAAATCCGGAGAAGATCCGCCACCGGTTGATGGGGACAAACATAAGCAACATAAGAACAAAAGATATTCCTCTGAAGTCTTCAATTTCACGACCGATAAAAATATCTTGCATGCTCTCTGACAACTGAATATCATAAAAATGAAATGGTTATTCATGAGATCCGAAAATAAAAATTCGATGAGAT
>CAZCQL010000012.1:19006-25496 GCA_964500835.1 uncultured Bacteroides sp. | reverse complement strand
ATGAGATCCGAAAATAAAAATTCGATGAGATACGAAAAGAAATATTTCATGAGATTTAATCTGTCGCTATTCCTTATGGCGCTATTCTTTCAGGCTTTTTCTGCTGATTCCGAGCCGGTGCTTATACCCTATACCCATGAACATATATATTATGAAGGAAGGATCGGGAAAAATAGTAAGAAAAAGGCCGCTGAAATTTACTGGCCGGGGTCATCCATAGCTCTTAGGGTCGATGGTGGCTCTATCAGTGCCATCCTTGAAGATCAGCATGGAGAAAACTATTTTAATGTGATCGTGGATGGTCTGCACTTGGGTATATTGCACCTGTCGAAAGGAAAGAAAGAATATGTGTTGGCCGGGGGCCTGGCGGAGGGAGTGCATACCATTGAACTGAATAAACGAAATGGCTGGACCTATGGTTGGACAAGATTTTATGGATTCGAAGTGACCGGGTCGAAAACCATCCCCACAGAAAGTAAATCTTTGTTTATTGAGTTTTATGGAAATTCTATTACTGAGGGCCATGGAAATGAAGATTATACTGGAGAAGATAAATCCACGGGCGATGTGACCAACAACTACAGGACCTATGCAGCAATGACCGCCAGAAACCTGGGTGCTGAGTATTCATGTATCGCCAGAAGCGGCATCGGGATTCTGGTGAGCTGGTTTGATATGATCATGCCGGAGATGTACTTCAGACTCAATCCCGGCGACGAAACGAGCCACTGGGATTTTTCCGGCAAGCAGGCAGATGTGGTTGTGATCAATCTCCTTCAAAATGACTCATGGTTGGTGGAAATGCCGGATCATGACCAATTTAAAAACAGGTTTGGAGAAACGGCCCCAACGGAAGATCAAATAGTCGGTGCTTATGTTGAATTCCTGACAAAGATCCACAACCGTTACCCTGATGCCGAAATAGTTTGTATGCTTGGCAATATGGATATTACCAGGGCCGGATCGCCTTGGCCAGGGTATGTTACCCGGGCCAAAGAATTGTGTAACGACCATGTTCACACGCTCTATGTTCCTTTCAAAAACAGTCCCGGGCATCCAAAGGTGGACGAGCATAAAATTATGGCCGAGGCACTGACCGGCTTCATTCTGGATATGGGATTAACCGGTAAGAAAAATCAGAACGCATTCCCCTATACGGTTACAGAAGAAACTCCAAACAGGGTATTGAGTGAAGCAATGAACAGGGTTTTTACAGCTTACCCTGCACCCCGGCCCATGGACAATGAGCTCTATTCGGATTTTAAATATACCCGTTTGAAAGGATTGGATTACCACCATGGGGACGGTACCATCTCGCGCCGTGATCCCTCAAAAATAATTTATAAGAATGGTAAATATTATGTGTGGTATACCTACCGAAATACACCCACACCACCCATGGGTCCGGAACTGTGCAACGATACCATCCCTTCTACAGATTGGGACTTGTGTGAGATTTGGTATGCCACCAGTGAAGACGGGTTTACCTGGGAAGAGCAGGGGGTAGCCGTGCCCCGCCCACAAAAGCCATATGCAGGATGGAGGTCAGTTTCCACCACCGATATCCTGGTCTGGAAGGGTAAATACTATCTCTACTACCAGGCCTTTCTTGAAGCAAGTGGAAAGCGCGGTGATTATTGTCCTGTGGCCGCCTCCTATGCAGATTCGCCGGATGGTCCGTGGACTCCCTCGAATGAGATTATCATTGAGAACGGTGCACAAGGCGAGTGGGACCAGTTTGCCATTCATGATCCCTGCCCGTTTATCCATGATGATAAGATCTATTTGTATTATAAATCAGCCTTTAACAGGCCCAATCTGTGGGTAGGGGGTGGACTTGCCATGGCGGATAATCCCCTCGGACCTTTCAAAAAGCACCCATTAAATCCAGTGCTTAATTCGGGACACGAAGTTTCTCTATTCCCTTTCAAAGAAGGCATTGCAGCATTAACCACCACCGATGGCATCGAGCACAACACCATTCAGTATGCCGAAGATTGGGTGAATTTTAAAATAGCATCCATTACGCAATTGATGCCGCGGGCGTCCGGGCCGTATATCCCGGATGCATTTGCAGATAATAAAAATGGCCGAGGGATCACCTGGGGATTGTGCCATTTTACCAATGCAGGAACCCGTGATACCCGGCACTCCATTTTGGGACGGTTTGATTGTGACCTCAGCCTGGATCTAAACGACCCTCAGATGAAACACACCTTCGTCTGGCATCCGGCAGAAGTCTATTTTAATCAGGCTCTAAGTAAGCAACAATTAGTAAGAATTCGGAAAGAATAGACATTACCATGAATAAACAACACATATTTCTATTTCTGGGAGGGCTTCTCATGATGAGTTTTTCTTCAGGATTCAGCGGTACCGGCGATAAGGAGAAGGCAGGGACGTATCTCAATATTAAGGACTTTGGAGCCAGGGGCGACGGACAAAGCGATGATACTCCTGCCTTGCAGGCGGCCATCAGGGAAGCAGAAACTTCTGAGGGTACCATCTATTTCCCTACGGGCGAGTACCGCATACACCCGGTCAAACTTCCTTCCCATATCACATTGATGGGTAATTCTGCCTGGGCATATGGGAACAAAGACAGAAAGGATGATGATTATGAGGGACGCACAATCATTTCAGCTCTTTCAGGGGATGCACGGGCCTTATTTGATCTGGGTGGTGAAAGAGGTACACGCATTCTTGGCCTCACCCTGGATGGAAACAACCTCGGTCAATCCATGCATGGGATCTATGCACGAAACGAGGGATGCGATCAGTATATCTGCATCGAAGATTGCCGCATCAACAATTTCAGCGGCTCCGGAATTCGCCTTGAGAAAACATGGGTATTCTCTGTCAGGCGGTGTATCATCATGTCCAATGGAGAACATGGCATCGACTGTACCAGTGGATATGATGGATGGATAATCGATTGCCAGCTAACAGCCAACAGGGGCGCAGGTCTCTTTGCCAGTGGTCATGCCCCAGAGGGAATGGACGAGGAAGAGAAAAATGCCATTAAATTTTTTGGTGCCGCATCGGTCATGGTTACCGCCAACCGGGTTGAATGGAACAGAGCAGGAGGGATTCTTTTAAGTGGTTCGAACTCCATGCAGATTACAGGGTGTTCCATCGACCATAATTTTGGTCCTGGTATTATGATAACCAACTCCGTGGCAAATACGGTAACGGGTTGCATGGTCCGGAGCAACGGGGCAGAGCGTCAGGGTGATATGTGCAGTCAAATCCGGATAGAAAATTGCCGGGGCACATCTGTAACGGGAAATACGGTCTGGGGATGGTACAACCGCAAGGAAGGCCGGTTTGAATATCCCTATCCCTATTATGGGATTATCGTTAAAAATCTTGTGGGCTGTGTGATTTCCCAAAACTCCCTGTACCACAGTTCAAGCAAGGAAGGGGTGATGAACTATGGCGGACACGAAAGTACGTACATCGGACAGAACATGTACGTGAAACCGGTGATTGAGATGGTGGATGGGGGCTTTGTATTGAAGGAGCAAGGCACGAAAACAAACCAGTAGATTCAGATACTACTAACACTCTTGTGAAATCATGAAAATCAAGGCTCTGATGCAACGGAGGCATTCCAAAAGGGGTCTTATTATTTTGATCATTCTTCTCATGAGGGAAATTAATTGAAGCAAGAAATTATGAACTATTCGATTCTGAGGTACCCGTTTATACCCTTGCTACTATTTACTTTTCAGGTTACAGCGGTTGCGCAACCTCCGATTCCCCCCTTGGGACAAAGGTGGATCCTGAATGAAAAATATTCTGATGAATTTAACGGTACAAGCCTGGACCTGACAAAATGGTACAATTACCATCCCACATGGAACGGCAGGGAACCCGGTATTTTTCTGCCTTCCCAGGTGCATGTGGAGAATGGCTATATGTCCATAAGAGGTGAAAAACTGGATGAGGACATAGTAATCACCAACTGGGATGGTTCAAAGAGTACATACAATATTGCCGGAGGTGCAGTGGTATCACGAGCGATTGATGCCTGGTTTGGGTACTACGAATGCAGATTTAAGGCCGGAAAAACGACTATGTCAACCACATTTTGGCTCTCATCCCGCTCCAATTCAAAACCCGGACCTCAACCTTGCGCTGACAGGTACGGCCTGGAACTCGACATTCAGGAATGTATCGGCCGCGAAGGAAATTTTAATGGCTCCTGGTTTGCCAAAGGGATGCATTCCAATTCACATTTCTGGTATACAGATTGTGAAGGTGTGAAACACGATTACCGTGGACCAAATGATGTGAGGTTTGAATCCGATGAACTGGCTTCTGATGGCTTTAACACTTTCGGAGGGTGGTGGAAAAATGAAAGTGAGGTTAGCTTTTATTTTAATAATGGACAGCCAAAAACTCATCAGTTTTATTCTGCTGTAAAATCCGAACCATTCGATATACCAATGGGTGTAAACCTGGTATCAGAAACCTACCCATTTCCCTGGATATCCTTACCTACGGATGAAGAGTTAGCCGATTCAAGCAAAAATATCTGCTATTACGATTGGGTCAGGGCATATAACCTGGTGGGTGTGGATTCTATACTGGCCGGGAGTATTTTGACTGTAAATGGTGGATTTGAAACAGGTGATTTTACCGGGTGGACGGGATGGGGTGGTGCTCCACTCCTGGTGGTTTCAGACAATGTTCATTCAGGGAACTATGCGGTGTATGTGGGAGGACCTGGTGCTCCTGAGCAAAACGTGGTACTTAAACCCAATACGGATTATATCCTGAGGTGTTATGCAAAGGTAGTCGATCCGGATTTTCCTGTTATTCTGGGAGTCAAAGAAAGAAGCAGCGGTCTAACAATAAAAAGTACGAATATCCCGGATACAACCTATACCAAAACAGAGCTTGAATTTACCACTGGTTCAGTAGTGAACCTGAAATTCTACTATTATGCTCCCGGTGGCAGTTCTGCAGGCTATGCAGATGATTTTGAACTGGTCGAAAAATATCCGGAACCCCAGAAGGAAACAGTGATGTTTGATGAGGCTGTCCAGTTTACTGAAAAACCGGAAATCCTCACCAATTCCAGTGCATACAATTTTCTAATCAGCTATATGGCCAATGCTGATAGGGAAATTCACCTTGATTTAACCAACCAGAATGATAGTCTCATTAGTGAAATGCTACTACCGGCCTATGGCGGATATGGATATAAAGAGGTTGTATTGGAATTGGAAACGAACCTTCGTTCTTTCGAGACCTATACGGCCCGGATGCAGATACGTCCCATTGGTTCCATCCACAGTGACAGTGCATACGAATGGGATGAATTTTCGTTTGTAGTCAGGGATCCGCTGAATGTAACGGTGATTGTGCAGGATGAACGCCTAGGGTCATTGCTTGGTGGCGCGCACGTTACCCTGAATAATGAGCAGACAGAAACTGATAATTTGGGAGTTGTAGTCTTCCCGGAAGTCACTGTGGACCATCAAACCCTGGGGGTTGAGATGGAAGGGTATCAAAGTGTCAGTTTAGCGGACCTGGCATTGAATGTGGATACCACCATCACAGTCAGTCTGACCCCTCTGAATTATGCCATGTTGGTTTATGTGAAAGATTACAGGACAAAAATCCCCGTACCGGGTGCCAGCATTACCATCGATGGCGTGACCAGGCAGGCAGATGGTACAGGAAAGGCATACTTTGTACTGCCTTATGGTATGAACGAAGCCCTTATTTCTGCAGATACGTATTATGAAACCCTTGATACAGTTCTGGCGGGCAGCATCCAGAAAGTAGATGTTTTGGTAAAAAGACAATTTTCAAATGTTCGTTTTTCGGTAAAACGTGATCATGCATACTTCCCCAATGCCACGCTTCTATTTGGGGATCAGACTAAAATTACCTCTTCCACAGGAATTGCGAATTTTGATAATATACCGGTTGACACAGTGATTTTGTACAGCGTGACAAAGGATGAGAGAGTGTGGTTGGTCGACTCTTCAGCATTTTACGCCGACACAACTGTAAACATTGATCTTTCATCCACCGCAGTGGAGAATTTCTGTGATGAAACTGTCAAGGTGTATCCAAATCCCATACAAAAATATTTATATATAAAGGGATTAACAGGAAATGTGCGCTACCGCATTATAAATTTGAATGGCATAACCGTACTTCAGGGGGAGACATCAGGATCTGCTCAAGTGAATGTTTCTTCATTGGATGAATCAACCTACCTGCTAACCCTGGAAAATCCAGATGGAAAAGTAGCTGTCAGGTTTCAAGTAATTCATTAAAAACAAATAAGTAACCATAGCAAATAGTTTCCTGTATGATACGCAGAATATTTGTTCTCGCCTTATGTATGCCCCTTCTTGCTTTAGCTGCAACCGGACAGGATATTGTGGACATTAACCTGGACGTGAAGAGCGCTGTAAATGGAGTTGCTGAACTGGACCGGTCCAAATACTTTATGATTCATGCATCT
>CAZCQL010000012.1:17491-18906 GCA_964500835.1 uncultured Bacteroides sp. | reverse complement strand
ATGCATCTTGTAGTTGCCAGGAGGATCAGAGAGCTAAATCCCCAGGTTAAAGTAGGAGGGTACAGTGCAGCTCACCCGGCCTTTGAAGCAGCCAATTTTAAACACTGGGAAAATAACTGGAAACTCTTTATGGATATCGCAGGGGACGAAATGGATTTCTTTGCCTTGCATTTGTATGATAACATTAAAAATGAACCCGGAGATCAATACAGGGCGGGTAGTAACATTGAGGCTATTCTTGATATGATTGAACACTATGGTTACTTGAAATTTGGCTATGTCAAACCATTCAACATTTCTGAGTACGGCTGCTTGGCCGCCGGTGACGGACAGGCTTACACCAAAGAGAGAGACTGGAACAATATCCGTTCCTTTTCAACCATCATGATGCAATTGCTGGAAAAACAGGATGTAATTGATATGGCATTGCCCTTCCTTCTTCTAAAGGCCAGTTGGTGGACCCATGAGTCCGGTAATAAATATCCTCACAGGTTATTCCGCCAGAAGAAAGAACTGGCAGGTGAAACCGGCGAAGAATGGGTGTATACGGAGGTGGTAAAATTTTTTCAGCTCTGGTCAAATGTAAGAGGAACAAGAATTGACACGAAACCAAGCAATTTAGATACCCAGGCAGATGCCTATGTGGATGGAAATAAGGCGTATGTCATAATAAATAATATGCATCATGAATCGCGTACCGTTGATCTTTACATGCAGGGAATCGGAGACGCAACCGTCCAATCAGTTTATATAAAACATTTGCATGCCGAAAATGCAGGCATTCCTGCATTGGATGAAACTACCGTGGACGGTCCGGTCACCCGGATTTCTATTGGCCGCGAAGCAACAGTTATTCTTGAATATACCTTCAATAAAGCCATACTGCTGCCGGAAACATCTGATGAAACCAAATACTATGCGGATATTTATTTTCAGGAGATTAGTGCCAACCGGCAGATTGACTTTCGCATTGACAGCGTCCTTCTGGGTGCAAATGGGGAAGCTGTTTTACGGGTGGGGACAGGTCGTGATTTTGGAAAATCACTTCAACCTCTGGTCACAGTGAATGGAATACCGGTTCCTGTGCCCGCCAATTTGAGAGGGGATGATCAAAAAAACCGGGACAGATTTTTCGGAGTTCTTGAAATCCCCGTCCCGTATAAGATATTGCAGGAGGATAACCTGGTTTCGGTGACGTTTCCCGATGAGGGAGGTCATGTGAGCAGCCTGGCCATGCAGGTGTTTAACTTCAGCAGAGCAATCAAGAGAACCGGTGCTGAAATTTTTGGAGTCATTGTATCCAGAGATAATAGAATCATGAAGCCTGGAAAGCGGTTTCAGCTGGAAGCTACGGTTTCCCCCGGGAATTTTGAGAATAAAAACATCAGCTGGCACAGCACTGATACTTCGGTAGC
>CAZCQL010000012.1:13722-17391 GCA_964500835.1 uncultured Bacteroides sp. | reverse complement strand
CCGGGAATTTTGAGAATAAAAACATCAGCTGGCACAGCACTGATACTTCGGTAGCAAAGGTTTCGGAAACAGGTCTGATTGAGGCCATTGCTGAAGGCAGTGCAGAGATTGTTGTGACAACCGAAGTGGACCATTTTAGAGATACGTGTCATGTGGAAGTAAGTGCCACTGCACCTGATATTTTAGCGGAGTTTATCACCATTTCTCCCAGGTCCATAGAGCTGACCATGGGCAATAACGGGCAATTATCAGTTCAGGTATTGCCGCTGGATGTGGATAAGACATCCATGGCCTGGATAAGCAATGACACATCCATTGCAACCGTGGACGCTTCTGGCAAGGTAACCGGAAACAATATTGGTTCCACGTACATTCAAGCTGCCACGGTGGATGGAAGTGACCTTTTCGATTCAGTAGCCGTTCGTGTGACACCTTTGCCAAACACCGTGGATTGTATCCTGTTCCCTTATTCTGTCGAATCCGATTCGATACTGAGTTTCGATGTGAAGTATACCCTGGGAGAAAATAAGGACATTGCCGTTGAAATGATAAAGCACGGAGTTACATTGCCATGGGTGGCTGATAGTCAGGTAAGCGCAGTACCCGGTGTGGGAACCGTACATGTGGACATTCATGTAAGGGACAAAGAAAACGGCTCAGGGGTTATTCCAGATGTGGGATCGTATATCTTGAACGCATTTATCAGGGATGTGGGTGGCGATGCGAGTACAAATACTGGAAGGTGTTTTACTCCGATCATCCTTCTGGAAAGAAACATTGTGGGGGTCAAAAATGCTGCAGGTAAGAATCCTGTAGTATTCCCAAATCCCGCCAATAATACCATTCAGATAAATCATAGTTCTGATGAAATTGAGCGTGTAGTGTTCTACAATATGCAAGGCTGCGCATGTCTGGAATATACCGTAAGGAATGCTCAGAAATATGATATCAGCACCCTGCCCGAGGGCGCATATCTTTTGAATGTTATTGGAAAGGATTTTAGTAAAATGTCAATTTTTATTAAGCAATAGCATCAATGGAGACACAAAATAAGCTATGAGAAAGAAGTGTGTTTTTTTACTGTCACTGATACTTCTGATTGTGTCATGCAGAAAACAGGGGCAACCGTCCGATTACAGAATTGAATTCGGAAAAGTAAGCTATGGTTCTGTCTTTGATAATGATACCATGAGCATTTGGGGAGGTTCCCTGGTAAAGGGAGATGATAATTTATACCACATGTTTTATTCGAGATGGCCCAAAAAGCTGGGATGGGCATGGGTCACTCACTCCGAGGTAGCACATGCGGTTTCAGATTCTCCCTTCGGCCCATATGAATTTAAGGATGTGGCACTTTCCTCTCGGGGAGCCGGATACTGGGACGGCATGTGCACCCATAATCCAACCATTCACAGATTTGATGGAAAATACTACCTCTATTATATGGGAAATACCGGAGATGGAGCAGTCGTAGGAGTTCCTGGAAATGAGAAACTGAACTGGCTGCATCGCAACAATCAGCGCATCGGTGTTGCGGTGGCTGAGAATCCCTCCGGACCCTGGAAACGATTCGGAAAGCCGGTGCTTGACATTAGTAGTGACAGCCTGGCCCATGATGCCCTGATGACATCAAATCCTTCTGTTTGCCGACGCCCCGATGGTGGTTATCTGATGGTATATAAGGCGGTGGGTAAAAAATTTCCACTTCCTTTCGGAGGACCCGTGGTACATTGTATTGCCACTGCTGACAATCCAACCGGCCCGTTTACAAAACACGACGGGATTGTTTTCGCAGTGAAAGGTGAGCGTTTCCCTGCAGAGGATCCCTATATCTGGTATCAGGACGGGAAATACAGAGCCATTGTAAAACGTATCAGACATGAAGGCAATAAGAATACCTTTTCCTTGGTGCATTATGATTCAGAAGACGGGTTTGACTGGAAACCGGCAAAATATCATCAAATTTCAGACCGGATGATTGAATGGGAAGATGGCAGGATACAGCAATTCACGCACCTGGAACGACCCCAGGTCTTTATTGAAGACGGAAAACCTGTTGCCTTGTTATGCGCTGCAGATACCCTTGATGACAACCGTATTCGTCATTCATATAATATACAGATTCCACTCATAGTGAATAAGGAGTAATGGCCCTTGCCGATATTTACCTGTTCAGGATGACTTTGCCCTTTGAGCTTTCAATCAGTTCGGTTAGCGCCTGAGGATAAGAAATACCACCATTTTCATCCATGGTCAAGCTTCGTTTACAAGTAAATATCCTGGTATTTATTCATCCAGCCAACCACGTTTCCGTCCAGCCATTTCTCCCTGAAGGGATGGGTCAGCAATGCATTGGCTGCATTATTGCCTGTAGATTTCCGGCATATGAAATATCAGTTTTCCCTGGTTTGAATGCAAGCACTTTGTCGGAGTTGGATAGTGCTGTCAAGAAGCTCCTCTAATTCTTTGACTACATCCGGAAAGTCGTTGTACAGGTTTTGGGTCTCACCTATATCTACCTCAAGGTTGTAAAGCTGGTATGGGGGAAGACCTTCCTCCTCAGGTGAACCTGGTTTGGGCTCACTCCAGCCACCGGAACCCGGACACAGGATCAATTTCCATTTTCCTTTTCTGATGGCAAAAGAGCCATTGACAGAGTGATGAACCGTAGATTCCCTGATCTGTTCAACCTGATCATCCAGAAGGGCAGGCAATAAGTTGTAGCTGTCTTCTCCTGCCTCCGGGCCCAGGGTATCTCCAACGATGGCAGCCAAAGTGGCCATCAAATCTGTCAGGCAGATCACCTGGTTGCTCGTTGTGCCGGTCCGGACACTGCCAGGCCACCTGACTGCAAAAGGAACATGATGACCGCCTTCAAAGATATCGGCCTTTGTTCCCCTGAACAGATAACTTGGATCATGACCGAAACCAGCCAGTTCCTCAAAATTAGCTTCCGGGGAACAACCGTTGTCGCTGGTAAAAATAACCAGAGTTTCATGAGTAATTCCCTGTCTGTCAATCGCAGCCAGTATTTCACCCACCGTATGATCCACCTGCAACACGAAATCGCCGTATGCATTGGTCCTGCTTTTTCCTTTAAACTTAGCTGTTGGTAAAATGGGGGTATGGGGTGCAGTAAGCGCAAAATAGAGAAAAAATGGTTTTTCATCAGGATCATTTGCATGTTTTTCGATGAATGAAACAGCTTTCTCTGTCAGGACAGGCAGTACCTGTTCATGATCAAAATCACTGCCTGTGAGTCCCCTTCGCCACCATCCCTGTTCGGATTTATTACTGGTATACTCTGTCGGAACCGTCGTGGGAAGGTCGTTTTCGATATACACATAGGGCGGTATATCCAGTGAAGCGGTAATCCCGAAGAAATAATCGAAACCCAGCGTGACGGGCCCACCCGTAACCGGTTTCGAAAAGTCTGCACTGTCGGGATCCGATTCATGGTATTGCCACCCCAGGCCAAGGTGCCATTTTCCCACACATCCGGTGGTGTAACCGTTTCTTTTCAGTAACGATCCCACGGTTTCCTCAGCCTGTTCAATGAGTGGTTTATCCCAACTCCATAATACTCCGCGCTTCAATCGGGTACGCCAGGCATACCTGCCGGTAAGCACACCATACCGGGTCGGTGTGCAGACCGCCGAATTGGTGTGT
>CAZCQL010000012.1:1636-13622 GCA_964500835.1 uncultured Bacteroides sp. | reverse complement strand
CCTGCCGGTAAGCACACCATACCGGGTCGGTGTGCAGACCGCCGAATTGGTGTGTGCATCGGTAAAACGTTTTCCCTGGTCGGCTATCCTGTCGATGTTGACAGTCTTCCATGCAGCATCCGGATTAAATGCCGAAACATCGCCATAACCCATATCATCGGCCAGGATATAGATAATGTTTGGCGGTCTCTGTTTTGCATCGTTAATGCAGGATTGGAGTGAAAACAGGCAAATTACAACTGATACAAGTACACGTACAGAAGTAATTTTTTTAAGGCTCATTTCAGTAGGTTTGGTTCTCACAAAACTAGTTATTTTAGTGCAAATGGTGGTTTCTATGCGCTATAAGTAACATCCCTTTTGAAAGTATGATTCATTATTCCGATTTTTATAGCTGACTAAACTATGTAAGCACGATGTTCAATTTTAAAGCCATAGACCGGGAAGATACCCTGCGTACCGACGCTGCCAAACAAAAAGTCGAACGGCTCCAGAAAGCGGCAAGGAAAGAGGAACCTGACAGGGTTCCCATTGGGGAATTTTTCTGGAGCAGTTTTGTCAGCCGCTGGCAAAAGGAGCTTGGCTTGCCGGATGATACCAATCCCTACTACCACTATGACCTGGACTGGGTTACATGTAATCCGAATATGGATCCTCATATCAGACAATTCGAGACCCTTTTGGAGAATGACCAGGAGGTGCAGGTAAAAACCGGATATGAAGTAATCATGCGGAAGAAATTTGATTTTCCCATGCCCGAGATGATGAAGTGGGAGGTTGACACCATGCAGAAATTGCTCGATTTTGAATTCGATGATCCTTATGACAAGAGAAGGTATTTTGAACCACATGACGACCACATTAACGGGGTGGGTGATGGTTTTGAAAGAAATACCCCTGCATGGATTGAAAGGGTAAAATCCTATCATCCGGATTTTGCTGTATTTGGCAGCGTGGGTGAGATCTCAGAATGTTTGACACGGCTTATCGGGCAGGAAAATGCTATGTTGTGGATGATGATGCACTATGATGAATACCCCATTGCTCTGAAGAAAGTGGGTCAATTTTACCTGGATATTTGTAAAGCCCAGATTGAAGCATCTGGCGGTTTGCTGGACGGTATGGTGATCTGGGGAGACGTGGCCTTTAAGACCGGGATGTTTTTCGACCCTGAATATTGGCGGGAGCATTTCAAACCCTGGGTAAAAAAAATGGTGGAAATCTGTCATGATCACGGCCTGATGGTGGTTTATCATGGATGTGGCAATGTGAATGCCATCTTCCAGGACTACATTGATATCGGGATTGACTTTTACAATCCACTTGAAGCCAAGGCGGGTATGGATGTGGTCAAGTTGCGTGAGGAATATGGTCACCAGATGGGATTTTGCGGAAACAGCAACATTATGATCTGGGAAGAAGGCGATAAAGAAAAGATAAGGAATGAGGTGTTGAGGAAACTCCATGCAGCCGAAGGAGGTGGATACATATTCCAGTCAGACCATTCCATCTCTTCGGAGGTATCCGGCCAGACTTACGACTACATCGTACACCTGGTAAGGGAATACGGTGATTATCCCCTGGACAAACTTCCCGACTTTCCCTGACCCCCGAAACACGAAGGAGACAAATGAAATTACACACCGGTATCCTGCTGATCTTTATCCTTTCGACCCCTTCCGCCCAGGCTACCAATTATTATGTGTCAACGCATGGAAGTAACAGCAACGATGGATCAAAGGATGCACCGTTCTTCAGTATAGCCAAAGCATCCTCCCTGCTGTTTGCAGGCGATACCTGTTTTATCATGGAAGGAACCTACAGAGAGGTCCTTATGCCGGTCCGCAGCGGGACAACCGGAATGCCCATTGTGTACAAGGCCTATGGGAATGATTCAGTGGTAGTCTCTGCAGCAGACGTGGTCGAGGGATGGGAACTCTTCCGGGATCAGGTATATAAGACCTCCGTTCCCATGTCACTGGGCAGGCAAAACATGTTGTACTTCAATGGCAAGGCCATGGAACGGGCCCGCTGGCCCAACAACGAGGATGATAACAGATTTACCATTGATGCATCCCCCATCGAAGGCGGATCCGCGTCTACCATAGTCGACAATGATATCCCCGATCTGAATTGGACCGGTGGCTATATGTGGTATCTGGCGGCTCATTCAGGTACAAGCTGGACCAGGCCCATCAACGGATATGATCCCGGATCACATACCCTGTTTTTTGATGCGGTGGATATCACCAAATGGCCTTTTAAGCCTCAGAATCCAACCTATTATGAAAATGGGAATTGGGGCCGCATCTTTCTTTTTGGAACCCTGGATGCACTTGACTATCCGGGAGAGTGGTTTTTTGACAGCAATACGGATACCCTTTACTTCCAGGCTCCCGGAAATGTGAATCCCGGAATAAACCTGACTGAAATAGCAACGAGAACCAACACCATCCGCCTGGCTACCCATTTTGTGCATGTGGACGGTATTCATGCCTTTGGGGGCAGGGTGTATATTACCGGCAACAACTGCGTAGTCCGGAACGGTACCTTTCGCCATTGCCTTGAAATCCTGGATGAGTTGAACAATACGAATGCACAGATGGGGACCGGGTCATTTACTATTGAATCCAGCAATACCCTAATTGAAAATAACATCATTGAATATGGCTCCAGCAATGGAATAGCACTCTTGGCCTCCTGGAAGGGGAGCAAGAACAATACCATCACAAACAATGTAATCCGCCATTTCAATACCATTGGGATCCACTCCGGGCCCATCAGGTCGAATTGTACCGGCACCAGGGTCATTGGGAATTCCATTTACAGTTGTGGACGGGATGGGGTTTATCTGAGTGGAAGTAACAGTGAGCTGGCGTACAATGACATCTATGGTTGTATGAAGATTAACAACGATGGGGGCGTGTTTTATACGGTAGGGAACCAGAGCTCCAAAAACAGTACTATCCATCACAACTGGTGCCACGATTCCTTCGGTCCGTTTTATGCAGACGGACGGGCAGCCGGAATCTACCTTGACAATAACTCCAAAGGATATGATGTGCACCACAATGTGGTGTGGAATGTCACCTGGACTGCTGTTCAGATGAATATTGATAGCTGGTATAATTCTATTTTTAATAACTCTTTCTGGCAGGTAGGAGGAGCCATGGGAGTCTGGCTGAATGGGGGAGAACTCATCGACAATAAAACCTATAACAACTACAGTAGTGTAGGATCCTGGAAGGGCAACGATATGCAGGCCAACATTATTGATCCACTCTCCCCGTTTAAGGATGTTTCCGTTCAGGATTTTACACCCAATAATCAATCTGTTCTCATCAACCGGGGTGTATATATCGATGGATTTACTAACCAGGTGATGGGAGATGGTCCTGATGTGGGTGCCTATGAATACGGATTATCTCCGTGGCGCCCGGGTGTGAACCGGGTTATAGGGGGAGATACCCTTTCAAACCTGAAAATTGATTTTCTGCATCCTGATTTGGAGCAGGTGTTTGCCCCGCCGGCAGATATTGTAGTCGAAGCTGACAATGTGAATGGAGAGGAAGGGGTGGTGATGTCGCTCTACCTGGATGAGCAGTTTGTGGGATCCGACAGTGCTGCACCCTATCGCTGGGAGCCGGGAGATTATACCGAGCTTTCAGGATTACCCGCCGGGGTATATGAGCTGACTATCCAGGCTTCCGATATCAATACCTATGCGGCTTCTTCTTCCATTACCTTTTCAGTGATCGCCAGCAATATTGGTGATGAATTTATTCTGGGCAATAAAACCGGAAACGAAGCCACAAAGGATATATGGACTTCCAACATGGTGATCGATAAAACCGATACCTTTCGCAACAAGACAGATTCAATGCTCTTTCTGCAGGTCAACGACTTCACTTTTTATGCCCAGGCATTGGCCGATCCTGTGACACCCTTTATTGTAAGGGTAAATGGGTTAGATGATTATACTGTACTGATGATTGGAGATACCAGAAACCGGGAGCAATATGTGGAGGGTGAAAACTCCTTCATGTTCCGGGATGAGAAAGATACCACCCTTTTACTTGCTCCGGGTGAAACCATTGCTGTTGGATTTCTGGATGCAATGCCCAATGGTTGGGGAGGTGGACAGGGAGCAGTGATTCCTTATGATGAAGTTCCGCCTGTGGACAGGGTCTGGTATAGCGGAGGTCCCTCTGCCTATCATTCGGGCAGTATCGTGGAGGGAGACCCCCCTGTTTTTGAGACACCACCAAGAACGTTCTATTTAAGGAATTACAGGTTCAATATTGGTTTCACCCTTACAGATTCCATTCAAACCAGTGAAACCGGTATGGGCGAAGATCAGGATTTTACTTTTTCCATTTACCCAAATCCGGTTGGCGGATCGGAATTTTGTATACGGGCTTACAAAATGGAGTTGCCGGCCAGTTTGAGCATTTATTCTCTTCAGGGACGCCTGTTATTTTCACATGATATGGAGCAGGAGTTTCTCTATTTAAGTTCTTCGCTGGTTTCAGCACCGGGTGCCTACGTGATTAAGATTGAAGCAGACGGGAAGACTGTATTTGGCAAACTTATTAGACACTAATTCGATATGATCCAATCGATGAACCGGTCCCTTCTTGCCTTCCTTATACTGGCATCTCTTTCGGGCTGCGGATCGAAAAAGAATACCGGATTTTACCAGCACTGGAAGTTCAATTTGGGAGAGCTCCCCGGTGCACAGGAACCTGGATTTGATGATACGGGGTGGGAAGATGTATCCATACCCCACGACTGGAGTATTCATGAATCCTACACCCCGGAAAACACGGCCTCAAGCACCGGCTTTTTGCCGGGAGGCATAGGGTGGTACAGGAAATCTTTTGTGCTTGAGGAAGACCCAGCCGGGAAACACGTCAGGGTGGAGTTTGACGGGATCTACAACAATTCCACTGTGTGGATTAATGGCGTGCTTTTAGGAAACAGGCCCTACGGATATTCAAGTTTCTCCTACAACCTGACCGATTTCCTGGCACCTCGCGGAGATAATAATGTGATCGCGGTGCGGGTGGACCATTCCAATTATGCTGATTCCAGGTGGTATACCGGATCCGGGATTTACAGGGATGTCCGGCTTGTCGTTACCAATGAAGTACATATTCCCCCGTGGGGAGTGAGGGTCACTACCCCTTCCATTTCCAGAAAAGAAGCGACCATCAGGGTGGAGACATCCCTGGATCAGGGGAGCAGATCCGGTGGGTCCGTGGATCTTGAGATTGTCATAAGAGATCAGGAGGGCCGGGAGGTTGCGATAGACGAGAAGGAAGTGGAGCTCACGGGAGGGCTTACAGTGGTATCTGAAACAGTGGTTTCCGCACCCCTTCTGTGGACTCTTAATGATCCCCGCCTCTATACGGCTACCGTATCGGTGAAGGAGGGTAACGGGGTACTGGATGTTTCTGAAAATACATTCGGTATCCGGAGCATCCGCTTTGATCCCGGTAAGGGATTCTTTCTGAATGATGCCTCAGTGAAGATGAAAGGTGTGAACATGCATCACGCTGCCGGATGTCTTGGCGCTGCAGTTCCAAAGGATGTGTGGATCTCAAGGGTAAAAAAACTAAAATCCATTGGTTGTAATGCCATTCGATTATCCCACAATCCACACGACCCAAAGCTCCTGGATGCGTGCGATGAATTGGGAATGCTGGTAATAAGTGAAGCCTTTGATGAATGGGGCAAGCCAAAGACCAAACACCTGACCTGGCTGGGCTCCAACGACGCTACTCCGGAGGTGTCCACCTCGTATTCCGCTCATTTTGACCAGTGGGGGGAACAGGATATGAAAGATCTGGTGAGGCGGGATTTTAACCATCCGTCTGTAATTATGTGGAGCATCGGGAATGAATTGGAATGGACCTATCCATACTATCCTCAATCGTCAAGTTACCACATCGGAAACTTAGACCAGGAGTATTTTGGTTCGGATCCTGATTTCGATAAAGAATTGATCCTGAATCGCATGAAGAATTTTCACAGCGGTCCCGATACCCTATTAATTACTGCCAAAAAACTATCTGCCTGGGTGAGGGAGATAGATACTACGCGGTTCGTCACCAGTGGAAGTGTGCATCCATCGGTAGGATTTGCAACCGGCTACCTGGATCTGCTGGATGTGGTGGGATTTAACTACAGGGCCGTTGAATATGATGGCGCTCATAAAGCGTATCCCAATGCATGTATCTATGGCTCAGAAAACTGGGCAACATGGCCAGAATGGAAGGCAGTGAATGAAAGAGAATTTGTGGCCGGGATCTTTGTTTGGACAGGTTTTTCTTACATGGGCGAAGCCGGACCCTGGCCAAGGAAAGGGCTCACCATATCACTTTTTGACTTTGCCGGATTTAAAACACCCAGAGGTCATTTTTTCGAAACCCTATGGACAGATGAATCCAAGGTGTATATGGCCACCACCCCCGAGTCAGCCTCCGAATTTTCACTTACAGAGGAATCGGGCTGGGTCTACACCGAACGAACCTACAAGATTCCAGCTATGAGCTGGCTAAGGAGATGGGAGTGGTATGATGTGCATGAAAAGTGGAAATACCAACCTGGAGAACGAATTGTGGTACAGGGCTATACCAATTGTGAAAAAGCTGAGCTGTTTCTCAACGGGGAAAGCATGGGCAAAAAGTCTTTGAATGATTTCAGTGACAGGATTATGAAGTGGCTCGTGCCCTACAGGGATGGTGAACTTAAGCTTGTTGGTTATACGAACGATTCTGAAGCTGGCTCATACATTCTGAAGACCTCCGGGGAAGCATCTCGGATTTTGATCCAGGCCGACCGGACCACGATGGCTTCCAACAACAGGGATGTAGTGATGATTGAAGCCCAGGTAGTTGATGAGAAGGGAATTCCTGTCAGGGACAAGGAAATGGAAGTCCGTTTCAAAGTGGATGGTCCGGCTGAAATTATTGGCATTGATAACGGATGGGAGTTCAATGTGCAGGATGCGAAATCTGACCGTATTGAAACACACCTGGGTAAAGCCCTTGCGGTTGTTCAGGCAGGGGACAAATCCGGATCTCTCACTATCTCAGTGCATCATGGGAAGATTTCATCAAAAGAGATTACTATCAACGTTCAATAAAGATCCATCACATACCACATTAAATACGCGCTATCTCATGAAAAACTCAAGTTTTACAAAGCACCTTCTTATCGCAGCTGTTTCCATTTTTGCATTGACCGGTTGCAATACACCCCAGGATAACCCCCGCCAGAGCAAAACAACTGCTGGCTTACCAGGGGATACACCGGTTTATGAACCCACCTGGACTTCCCTGAGAAACCACTCTACCCCTGACTGGCTCAGGGATGCAAAATTCGGGATCTATACCCACTGGGGATTGCAAACCCTTCAGTATATGGAAGAAAACAAGGACAAGAGCCTGGATGAGCTTATTGAACTGTTTCATCCGGACCAGTTTGATCCCGATGCATGGGTTGCCCTTTTTAAAGAGGCCGGCGCCAAGTTTGCCGGTCCGGTAGCCTGGCATGGGAGCAATTACCTGCACTGGGAAAGTGATTACTCGGATTACAATTCAAAGGACCTGAATCCCGGCATAGACATTGTGGCGGAGATGGAGAAGGCTGTAAAAAAGGCAGGGCTGAAATTCATGATCTCCTACCACTCCGGTTTTGATGACAACTGGATCAAATTTGCCAGGGAGGGAATTGATAAATTTTCACCCGACTTGTTCTGGGTGGATGCAGGCTTTGGAGGCACCAAGGCAGGTCATCACATGCATGTGCTGGATAATTCAAAATATATCGGAGAAAGCGATGAGTTCCCGGGATCACTTCCGGAAAGATACCAGCTTGAGTTCCTTTCTTACTATTTTAACCATGCCGCAGCAGAGGGGAAAGAGGTGGAGCTCTTCTATAAATCCCATGACATTCCGCCGGGAATTGCTATGAGAGACTTGGAAAACGGGATGTTGAGAGAAGTAGCCTATGATACCTGGATAACGGATATGGACATGAATTTGCCCCCCGACTGGGCCACATCTGGTTGGTTCTACAGGGAAGGAGTTCCCTTGAGGACAGGCAATGACATCGTGGATATTCTGGTGGATGTGGTAAGTAAGAACGGGATCCTCCTTCTGAATGTTCCCCCCATGGCTGACGGATCATTCTCGGAGGAGACGAGGGGTTATTTGATGCAGGTTGGTCAGTGGCTTAAGGTTAACGGTGAGGCCATTTACGGAGCCTCTCCCTGGTTTATTTACGGCGAAGGGCCTGGCCAGATTGAGGAGGGAAATTACTCCATGCACCACAACAATCATTTTGGGCAGATAGATTTCGGTGCGGAGGATATTCGTTTTACTGTGAATGGAGAGTTCCTTTATGCTATTTGCCTGGGTTGGCCCGGTAAAGAGCTTAAGATCCGATCACTCAATTCCAGGTATAAGGTTAAAGAGGGAGATATTATATCTGTTTCGTTGCTTGGATCTGATGAATCGCTTACCTGGAACCACACTCCTGAAGCACTTAGTATCACTCTGCCGAAACAAAAAACCGGAGATCATGCATTTGTATTTAAAATTGCCAGAAAGTAACCATAAATAAACCGGATATGAACTTTAGACATCCCCTTGCACTTTATTGCTTGCTGGCCATGACAGCTATTGGTTCCTATGCCCAGGGCCTTCCGGAAGGGTATCCCCGGACGGAACGACAGAAAACCTGCATAAATGCCGCGTGGAAATTTCACCTGGGCGATCCGGATGCCCGGCTCTATGGAAAAGAAACCGACGATTCGGACTGGGAAAGTGTGAACCTGCCACATACCCTGGAGCTTACTTCTCTGGCGCTCAATGGGTCCCAGGATGATAAAATGCAGGAGACATTTCAACGGAAAGCTGGATGGTACAGAAAGCAGGTAACTGTGGGTGGTAATGCTCATAAGAAGGTATTCCTTGAATTTGAAGGTGCCCACCAGGTGACCGACCTATGGGTGAACGGCCGGCATGTAGGCCAGCACAGTGTGGGCGGGTATACGCCATTTCATTTTGATATCTCCGGTTTTGTCACCTATGGCACCGAAAACCTGGTTACCCTGCTGGTGGATAACCGCAAAAGGGACGATGTCCCACCCGATCCGGGTCCCTTTGATTATATAAAATTCAGCGGATTGTACAGGGATGTCTACCTGGTGGAGACAGCTCCCCTTTATGTGACCTTTAACTGGGAAGCCATGGAGGCTGGAGTCACTATCACCACACCCTCAGTGGATCCGGTAAACATGAATGCCACCATCGACATCAGGACGCAGGTCAGAAATGAATCCGACTCGACGAAAATCGCCACCATACTCACGCGGATTATTGATAGGGACGGACTTGTAGTAGCAAGATTAAAACAGAGCGAGGAGGTAGACCCGGGCCGGGAAGTGGTATTTACCCAGGTAGGAGGGATTGAGGATAATTTAAGACTATGGTCCATCGAAGATCCCTACTTGTACCGTGTGAATTCGGTTATTTATGACGGAGATATACCGGTGGATGTGGTGGAGAACCGTACCGGGTTCAGAAAGGTGGAACTCACCCATGAGCAGGGATTGCTCCTGAACGGGAAACCGGTGAAATTAATAGGCACCAACCGGCACCAGCACTATGGATATATTGGCGATGCCATGCCCAATTCGCTTCATTACAAAGATGTCTGGCAAATCAAGCAACTGGGCATGAATATCCTGAGAACCGCCCACTATCCACAGGACAACGCCCTTCTTGATGCATGTGATGAACTGGGCATACTGGCTTATGAGGAAGCACCTACCTGGATCGATATTGGGGGAGATGCCTGGTTTGATAACCTTGAGAGGGCAGCCAGAGCAATGGTAAGAAACCACAAAAACCATCCTTCTATAATCATCTGGGGCGCAGGGATCAACCACCGCGGATATGTACCACGGCTACATTACGCAATAAAGCAGGAAGATCCGACACGATTCACCGCCTCCCAGGGAAGCAGGTGGACCGGTTGGCAGACATCGGGGTTGGCTGATATATATGCACAAATGGTCTACGGGCCTTACTACTGGAGCGGCGACGAATACATGCTGGCCATGGAGGGGGGCAGAGGGCCGGAAGCGGTGAATGCCTTTTTGGATAATCCCATGAAACTGGGCTTAATCTCCTGGACTGCCCATGCATACTACACGTTTCACCCCTCGGGAAATCCAAATGACCGCACAAGAAGCGGTATGATGACCGTTTTCAGGTATCCCAAGCCCGGCTTGATGTGGTACAAGGCTGAGATGAAGGAAGAACCATTTATTCACATTCGGGATCCGTGGACGGAGGATATAAAATCAATCGTAATCTACAGCAATGCCGAGGAGGTAGAAGTGCTATTGAACGGGAAAGTGATCCATAAGCAGGGGCCGTCCAAAGATCAGAAGTACCAGTACCTGAAGCATGCTCCGTTTATTTTTGAAGTAAAGGAGTTTGTTGCCGGGGAACTGACTGTGAACGGAGTTACGGATGGGAAAATCGTAGCTTCCGAAACCATAAAGACCCCGGGGAAACCTTTTAGCATTCTCCTCGAGCTTGATATGGAAAGCAGACAGTTTACAGCAGACGGTTCCGATATTCTTGTGGCCTATGCCAAGGTGGTAGACAAGAACGGTACCATTCTGAAGAATGCCGGCATGAACCTCTTCTTTGAAGTGGATGGGCCGGCCTCCATAGTGGGTGACGGTGCTGGAATTGGTGCCAATCCAATGGGTACAACCTATGGAGTAGCTCCCGCATTGATCAGGGCGGGTACGGTACCCGGACTGGTTACCGTAAAAGCGTCAGCCAAAGGTCTAAAGTCAGGAACGGCTCAGGTCGAAACCATACCTCCAATCACCGATATGATCGTCAGACTGGCCAAACCAATCTACGACTTTGAAGAGATCCGTGTGGATATTGGAGCGCCTTCCCAATTGCCTCAGTTTGACTGGATTACCTGGATTGGAAATGACAATCACGCCTCCGTGAAGCGTTTTGATCAGCTGGGAGGATTTTCGGCAGAACTGAAGGCCGTAAGGGATAATTCTCTTTTGCGCTGGCTGGGTGAAATTAACGTAATGGGCAAGTACGGCTATGCATTTGGGGATGGTCTTATCTGCATGGATCTGGAAGGGCTGGTACTTCAGTTCACCGGTTTGAAAAAGGGATCCTATCGGCTGGTTACAACCCACCATGCTCCCAGATCCAATACCGACAGCATGGATCCCAACCAGGAGACCGAGGCCACAGCCAATATATTCAGGCTTCCATTTACCAAGGCCATTCACATAAGTGTGGAGGATGCCAGTGGAATCCTCAGGCAATCAACTGCCGAGGTAACCTTTGGAAAAGAGAGGCATACGGAGCCTTTTGGTACCTCCGTGGTGACCTTTGCGAGTGATGGGGAAAATCCTGTAAAAATTGTATTTAAGGATGCGGCAGGGGAGAAAGGCGTATGGCTGAATGCGATCCAGTTGAGCCAGTGGTACAAGGATTAGGGAAAAGGGACCACCTTCCCGTCAATAATCTGAATGAACCGGAGAGCCCCGGTCCGGTTTCCCATGCCATCAAATGAAACCGGTCCGGTTAATCCGTCGGGATGATGCGTCCGGGCCATGGCTTTGATAATGGATTCCCTATCAGCGCCTGACCTTCTGATGGCATTGGTTACCACTGTTATTCCGTCGTAAGTATAGTCGAATTTCACACGTTCGGGATCTTCCTGACTGCGATCTGGAGAGATGCCAAATGAGTGAACCAGGACCATTTTGTTTATCCGGCGCAAATCATTACCGGAGTGAAACAAACCCGAGGCAAATTCAAGCGATCCATAAATTTTTAATTCCGGTTGTCTGTTACCGGATTGTTCAGCCAGTGTCATGGCATCCTCCGAGTAGAAAGGAATAATTAAATGGGTAATGTGA
>CAZCQL010000012.1:0-1536 GCA_964500835.1 uncultured Bacteroides sp. | reverse complement strand
GGGCCGCGCTCTGTGATCAACCTCAGGATTGCCTTGGATTGCTGATCATCATTGGGTACAAGTCGATAAAACCAGGGAACAAAAGCCTGTGAAAGAGTGGGATCTGTGGCCCTGGTTTCCAGGTAAGTGATATGGGATTTCGCGGCTACCTGTTCAGCCAGATGGGCATTCCGCCCATCCAGCGAGCCTACAATGGCTTTTACATCGTTCTCGTACACCAGACCCACGGACGCTTTGGATCCAGCCCCCCAGGGTCCTTCCACCGAACGAATAACCAGCGAAAAGGGTTGGCCCCAGAATCCGTCTTTCTGGTTGGCTTCCTTAATGGCCAGTCGGGCAGCCATGATGACTTCTGACTGGGAAGAGTCGGTAATCAGCAATCCGATTTTCACCGAATCCGTTGCCTCCCGACCTGCATCCCAAGCGATGGATGAGGCTGACAGGGGGGATAATCCTGCCAGGAAAGCATATAGAAATAATATGGACAATGCGGTTACCTTATAATGGATTGTAAATGCTCCTGCCAACAGCCTTTGCTACTTTTTGAAGGTCTTTCACCAGCCTTGAGAAGTCTTCGGGGTAAAGTGACTGGCGACCATCGCTCATGGCTTCTTCAGGATGGGGGTGCACCTCCAGAAGCAGTCCGTCAGCACCCGATGCCACCGCGGCTTTTGACATGGCAGGTACCAGTGACCGGTCTCCGGTCCCGTGACTGGGATCCACGATAACAGGAAGATGGGTTCGTTGTTTCAGGACCGGAACTGCATTGAGGTCAAGTGTAAACCTGGTGAATGAGTCAAAAGTCCTGATTCCACGTTCGCACAGGATTACCGAAGGATTTCCGCGGGCAAGAATATACTCAGCCGCATGCAGGTACTCCTCCAGAGTGGCCATCATTCCCCGTTTCAGAAGAATCGGTATCCGGCAATTACCGGCTTCTTCCAGCAAGGGGAAATTCTGCATATTTCTAGAACCAATCTGGAGAATATCTGCAAAAGCAGCCACCACCTCCACCTGCCTGGGATCCATGACTTCAGAAACCACCGGCAAACCTGTAGCTGCTTTTACTTCGCCAAGCATCTCCAGCCCCTGCTCTTTCAGTCCCTGAAAACTATACGGTGAAGTGCGGGGTTTAAATGCGCCTCCCCTTAATATCGCGGCGCCTCCGGCCTTTACCCTGTTGGCTGTCTCGGTGAGTTGCGGGAGGTTTTCAACTGCACAGGGGCCAGCCATAATGACTATTTCAGTGCCGCCGATAAGAATGCCATTTACATCAACCACGGTGCCAGCTGGGTTTGATTCCCGGTCAGCCAACCGGAGGGATTCTTTCTTATCTAAAGGTGTATGACAGATTTCTTCGTTCATAGCAGATCCAATCATTATCATAAATTGAAATGAATAAGGGGTTGAAATTAATGAAAATAGTTGTCGACATTCTAACTCCTATTTAAAAGCATACACAAAAGCAGGAACTATTGGACCAGGGCCGACGCATTTAAATTCCAGTGCTCCTGATCTCTCGCAGGCTACCGTTGC
>CAZCQL010000011.1:19029-76286 GCA_964500835.1 uncultured Bacteroides sp. | reverse complement strand
CCGTATATCACATCCGGAATGCAGAGCCTGTCGGATTAAAGGGAGATTATCACCCCATTATCAAAACACTAGAAAATGATTTATAACAATTTAGTTAGCAAGAAGAAAAAGATGGCTGTCATCGGGCTGGGTTACGTGGGATTACCCATTGCCCTTGAATTTTCAAGGAAAATATCAGTCATCGGATTTGATATCAAAGAGGAACGGGTTGAAATGATGAAGAACAGGGTCGATCCCAGCAATGAGCTGGAGGCGAAAGATTTTGATGGATGCGATATCCATTTCACATCTGACCTGGAGGAGCTTAAAGAAGCCTCGTTTTATATAGTGGCTGTTCCTACCCCCATCAATATGCATAAGCAACCAGATCTTACCCCCTTGCTGTCGGCTACTAAAACGGTCGGGAAAGTATTGTCGGCCGGGGATTATGTGGTGTACGAATCGACTGTCTATCCAGGTTGCACCGAAGAGGATTGTATCCCTTTGCTGTGCCAGGTATCGGGACTGGAATACATCAGCCAATTCAAAGTAGGATTTTCTCCTGAGCGTATCAACCCGGGAGACAAGGAACACACCCTTACGCGCATTACCAAAGTTTCTTCAGGATGTGATCATGAATCTGCCGAAGAGATTGCGAAAACCTATGAGCTGGTCATCGAGGCAGGTGTTCACCGGGCAAGCTCGATCAAGGTGGCAGAAGCTGCCAAGATTATCGAAAATACCCAGCGTGACATCAACATCGCCTTCATGAATGAACTGTCGATGATCTTCAATAAAATGGAGATCAATACTTACGAAGTCCTTGAAGCGGCAGGAACCAAATGGAATTTTCTTAACTTCTTTCCCGGACTGGTAGGGGGGCATTGTATTGGAGTGGACCCTTATTACCTTACTTACAGATCAGGCATTTTCGGCCATCATGCGCAGATCATCAATTCGGGCCGGGGAATCAACGATGGGATGGGGGCCTATGTAGCCCGCCAGGTGACCCTGAAGCTTTCGTCCAATTTCTCCAACTTAAAAGATTGCCGGGTGTTGGTAATGGGTGCCACATTTAAAGAAAATGTGAGTGATATCCGAAATTCAAAGGTGGCAGATGTTATCGCTGAGCTGAAAGAATTTGGAGTGGGCGTTGATGTGGTGGACCCTTACGCATCACCGGATGAGATCCGCAAGGAGTATAATTTCGAGCTTTCAGATTCCATTAACGGACCCTATCACGGTATTGTGGTGGCAGTAAATCACAAAGAATATGTACAATTGGATGAGGCTTACTTTCAGTCCATTACGATTACGGGAGCTGTGTTTGCTGATCTGAAAGGAATCTTCAGAGGGAAGATATCCAACCTTAATTACTGGAGTTTATAAAATAGATCCCATATGTCCACCATACTTGTCACAGGAGGAACAGGATACATTGGATCCCATACGGTAGTTGAACTGATGGCAGGGGGAATGGAGGTTGTTATTGTCGACAATCTCTCAAATTCCAACAGGCAGGTGCTTGACGGGATCACTGAAATAAGCAGGAAGATGCCTCATTTCGAAGAATTGGACCTGAGGGACCGGTCTTCGACCTTTGGCGTATTTGAAAAATACCCGGAGATCAGTGCGGTTATACATTTTGCCGCATTCAAAGCCGTGGGAGAAAGTGTGGAGAAACCCCTGGCCTATTATGAAAACAACCTGCTTTCGCTGATCCACTTGCTGGAAGCAATGAAAAAGTATGGTGTGTCAAACATGGTCTTCTCCTCTTCCTGTACCGTATATGGCGAACCAGATAGCCTGCCTGTCACCGAGGATGCTCCCATAAAAAAAGCCAATTCTCCTTATGGGAATACCAAGCAGATCTGTGAAGAAATTCTCTTCGATTATCAGGAATCATATTCTCAGGCAAAAGTGATCTCGTTGCGTTATTTTAATCCAATCGGGGCTCATCCTTCGGCCAGGATAGGCGAACTTCCACTTGGGATTCCCAATAACCTGGTGCCTTTTATTACACAAACAGCCATTGGCCTCAGGGATCAGCTTCATGTATTCGGTGATGATTATAATACTCCTGATGGTTCGGCCATCCGGGATTACATCAATGTAGTTGACCTGGCCAGGGCACATGTGGTAGCCATTAGTCGGTTGCTGGAGCAGAAACAAAAGAGCGCATTCGAAATCTTCAACCTCGGAACAGGTACGGGGATCTCGGTTCTGGAGATTATCCGGGTGTTCGAGGAATCTACCGGACAGAAACTCAATTACCGTGTAGTGCAGCGAAGGGATGGAGATGTGGAACAGGTATATGCAGATACCTCTTTGGCCAATACGGAACTTGGATGGAAAGCGACTATTGGAATTGAAGAGACACTTCTTTCTGCCTGGAAGTGGGAAAAATATATACGTTCAAAATCCACAAAATGAGAAACCTCCTGATCACCGGTGGAGCTGGATTTATAGGATCCCACGTGGTACGAAAGATGGTTCTTGGACACCCCACGGTCAGCATACTGAATCTGGATTCTCTTACCTATGCCGGAAATCTGGAAAACCTGAAAGACATAGAGAATCTCCCCAATTACCGGTTTATTAAAGGAGACATTGTGGATGAAGCCTTTCTTAAAAAGCTTTTTGAAACACACCAAATCGATGGGGTTATTCACCTTGCCGCTGAATCACATGTGGACCGGTCAATAACCGATCCGCTTGCGTTCATCAATACCAATATCATAGGTACTGTTAACCTTCTCAATGCATGCCGGAGTAATTGGAAAGAAATGAAGACAAAACTCTTCTATCATATCTCGACCGATGAAGTATACGGGAGCCTGGGAAGTGATGGATTATTTACCGAGGAGACCGCGTATGATCCACGAAGTCCGTATTCGGCTTCCAAGGCCAGTTCCGACCATCTGGTCAGAGCCTACCACCATACCTATGGAATCCCAGTGGTGCTTTCAAACTGTTCCAACAATTATGGTCCTAACCAATTTCCCGAAAAACTGATACCACTGGCCATTCACAACATAATCCGAATGCAGCCCATACCCATTTACGGGGAAGGAAAAAATGTGAGGGATTGGTTGTATGTGGAAGATCATGCGGCAGCCATCGATCTGATCTTCCAGAAGGGGGTAAAAGGCCGAACGTACAACATTGGAGGATTAAATGAGTGGCGAAACATCGACCTGATGCGGTTACTTTGCAGCATCCTGGATAAAAAACTAGACAGAGCACCAGGCGCCTCCGAGAGCCTGATCACGTATGTAAAAGACAGGGCAGGACATGATATGCGGTACGCCATTGATAGCAGCAGGATAGAGAATGAACTGGGTTGGAAACCTTCCGTTACTTTTGAGCAAGGACTCACCAGTACCGTGGAATGGTACCTTGAAAATCAGGAGTGGATGGACCGGGTCACTTCAGGTGCCTACCAAACCTATTATAAAAGTCAATACGGCGACAGGTGAAGGCCCTTCCCGCTCTAATAACCCAAACCACTCGGTGTCAGGCACCTGGCAATCATTCTACGGTGACGGACTTGGCCAGGTTTCTGGGCTGGTCCACATCACAACCCCGCATAACAGCAATATGATACGCGATTAATTGCAAGGGCACTACCGATGTCAATGAGACCAGTGCTTCATCCGTTTGAGGAATCTCAATCACATGGTCTGCCATCTCACGAATGGTTTCATCACCCTCGGTTATAATGGCAATTACAGTTCCGTTCCTTGCTTTTACCTCCTGGATATTGCTGACTATCTTTTCATAAGAACTATCCCTGGTTGCGATGAATACAACAGGCATCTTCTCATCGATCAGTGCAATGGGGCCATGTTTCATTTCTGCAGCCGGGTATCCCTCGGCATGGATGTAGGAGATCTCTTTCAGCTTTAGAGCTCCCTCCAGGGCTACAGGGAATGAGATACCCCGGCCAAGGTAAAGGGCGTTGGTGGCATCCTTGTATATTTCCGCGATGCGTTGAAATTCATCGTTTTGCTCCAGAATCTTCTCTATTTTTCCCGGGACATCATTCAATTCCCCGATCAATGTAGCGAATCGATCCTCGTCAAGCACACCCTTCTCCCGCCCGATCATCAGAGCCATCATCGTAAGCACCGTCACCTGGGCTGTAAATGCTTTTGTGGATGCGACTCCAATTTCGGTGCCGGCATGCGTATAAACTCCTGCATCGGTTTCACGTGAAATACTTGCGCCTGCCACATTGCAAATACCCAACACCAGAGCGCCGGCATTCCTGGCCAGTTGGATGGCTGCAAGGGTATCTGCGGTTTCGCCACTCTGACTGATAGCCAGTACCACGTCTTCGGACCCGATCAGTGGATTTCGGTATCTGAATTCTGAAGCATATTCTACCTCCACCGGAATTCTGGCCAGGTCCTCAATGAGGTATTCAGCCACCAGTCCGGCATGCCACGAAGTACCACAGGCAATTATTACTATACGTTTGGCATTTACCAGCTGATCCTTTACGTTATAAAGCCCTCCCAACCTGATCTCGTTGGCTTCAAGCTGGATTCTGCCTCTGAAGGTATCCTGGATAGATCGGGGTTGTTCAAATATCTCCTTCATCATAAAATGGTCATATCCTTGCTTTTCAATCTCGGAGATTCCCAGATCGAGGGTTTGGATATTCACCTTGGTGGCGTCGCTAGTGAGATTCTTGAGTACCAGTTCATCCCTCCTGATCAATGCCATATCGTCGTTATTCAGGTAGATAACCCTGTCTGTATACTCAATAATGGGAGTCGCATCAGAGGCAACAAAGTATTCATTTTCTCCAAGCCCGATCACAAGCGGACTGCTGCGGCGGGCAGCGATCATCAGGTTGGGATCTTCTCTGGAGATGACCACCAGCCCATAAGCCCCGTGCACCTTTTGCAAAGCATGTCCAACTGCAATCTCAACACTTACGTCCTGTGACGTATAAATATATTCTATCAGGTTGGCCAGTACTTCTGTATCGGTCTCGCTGTAAAATTTCATCCCCTGATCTACCAAACTTTGTTTGAGAACTGAATAGTTCTCAATAATACCATTATGAATGATAGTAAATAATCCTTTTTCGGATTGATGCGGATGGGCGTTCAGGTCACTGGGTTCTCCATGGGTGGCCCATCTTGTATGGCCAATACCAATCGTGCTGCTCTTTTCTTTTCCTTTTACATAGTCTTCCAGTTCCGAGACTTTCCCCTTCTTCTTATAAATTGAAGAGACACTGTTGAGCAGTGCAACTCCCGCAGAATCATAACCGCGGTATTCAAGTCTTTTTAATCCTTTGATAAGTATCGGGTAGGCATCCCGGTTCCCGATGTAGCCAACAATTCCACACATGCGATAATATTATTAAGGCAGATTGATATTACAATCTAAGATACACTATTTCTAACCTTATACGTTTTTTGTTGTCAGGAAGGTTACTCCAAAGTTTGGATATTTTCGGATTAGTTATCCCATCGGCTAACTGAAGGATAAAATCATTGTCCGGTTTTACCCCGTCAACCATGGACTGAAAATGAAGCCCCATATTGAAGCGGTAAGTATAGGTCGTATCGGAAAACAGGCCCCTGGATACTGCTTTTTTATATCCGCCAAATTCTGCGGCAGTTCTGCTATTATCATTGGCCCACATAACGTAATAATCGTATACAGGTTCATAAACGCCATCCTCGAGAAGACTTCCAAGCATGAGTCTGTCAGGCAGATCGCTATAAAGGATCCCGCTTTCTTCCTCAGGAACCACATCAAATATCAGTGTAGCCGAACTAATTGAAATGGGTCCCATCTGCATCCACTCCCCGAGTGATTCGAAGGATAACCTGGTATTTACTCCTGCCATACCCTGCACATAACAGTAAGGCGAGGTCGCGGTTTCGTTGTCGATGATTTGTGAAAGATAGGTTCCGTCATGATTGTGCTCAAACATATTAATCTTCTGACAGAAGAACTGGTCAATGGAAAACTGGCTCCACCTGTATCCAACGCCGGCTAAGGAATCGATCTGCGTGCTGTCATTGGTATATTTTAACGATAGCAAGGATTGAGGATGGGAAAGGTGAACCCGTGCCATGGTCCCGTTCGGCGCATCAGATGCAGCTTCGATATACAATCCGTTAAAGAAATCCTTAAAGATGGAATCATTTCTGACAAGAGAGGTATCGCTTGCCAGTGCAAGAAACTTGTTTTTGAAATCCTGATCCTCGATTAATAATTCCAGCGTGGATCCATCTTCCGGCATAAAACTTTTTTCAACCAGGGGTTGTGGATCGAATCTCCCCTCGGGATCATAATCCGAATGATAGAGAGAATCCATGGATATCCTTTCCGTAAGCTCGTAAACACGGTAAGTAATCTCCTGGTCCAGGTCTCCTACATAATCCTCAATATGAAGGAAAAGTACCAATGAATCAATCTCCATGTTTGGGCCGCTCACGAAAGACGGGTTGGAATTGAACTGGGTTATAACTGAAGCTATTGAGGTCCCCACAATGGTGTCCTGCAGATTTCCAAGGAGCATCAGGCGGTTCACATTGAAATTCTCCGATGTAACATCGTGCTTCCCACTTACAGCGTATGCATGAATATCCACAATGGTATCGCGGTACAAGAGTATGTTATCGCCCTGGGGCAACAGGTCTTCCCCCAGCTCCAGATTACTTATCTGGCAGGACGAAATAAGCGATAGCATGATCGATATGACCACAAAAATCCGCAAATACTTCTTTGTCATCGAATAATTAAATGATTAGTCATGGATGATACTGTCATAAAAAACGGAAAACTCGTCCACATATTTTTCACCACTCACATAATTCAGGAAAGGCTTACCCGTTTTTTTAAGTACCGCTGAAACAGACTCAGGAAGAATCTCACTGCCCTGGATTAATCCGTCCGAATAGGTAGCGGCAAGATTAACCAGGTTTTCATATGCTGGCTCTTTCACCATGGACACATGGTCTGAAGAGACACCGTCAACCAAAATTTTCTCAGAAAAAGTTGAATCCAGTAATTGATTAAAGCCATTATCGTAAAAGGAGAAGGCCACTTTTGAGTCGGCAAATAATGGATCTTCACGGTAGGCATTCTTAAGATAGAGAGGAACCAATGAAGTAAACCAACCGTGGCAATGCACCAGATCCGGGGACCATCGAAGTTTACGAACGGTTTCAAGAACTCCCCGTGCAAAAAAAATCATTCGTTCGTCATTATCCTCAAAGAACTTTCCCTTCGAATCGATCACTGCTTGTTTACGGTTAAAATAATCTTCGTTATCAATAAAATAAACCTGCATTCTGGCGGCCTGGATGGAGGCTACTTTTATAATCAGCGGATGGTCTGTATCATCAATAATCAGGTTCATTCCTGACAAGCGGATTACCTCATGCAATTGATTCCTTCGCTCATTGATGCTCCCATATTTAGGCATGAAAGTGCGGATCTCTTTTCCGGTTTCCTGGATAGCCTGTGGGAGGGTTCGGCCGATAAGGGAAAGTTCAGTTTCGGGTAAATAAGGTGTAATCTCCTGAGAAACAAATAAAACCTTTTTACTTTCCATCATTCAAGCCTCTTTTATAATCATGCAAATTTACAAAAAATAATTGATTCCATTTTATCTATCTTTGCCCTCACTAGTCTGGTATGATAGTTTACAGGACCAAGAAAGACCTTATCCAGCACCTCAATGCACTGACCGATTCGGGGAAAAGCATTGGTCTGGTACCTACCATGGGTGCTTTGCACCTGGGACATGCATCACTGGTTGAAAAAGCAACTCTCACGGACGACATTGTGGTGGTAAGCATCTTTGTCAACCCTGCTCAGTTTAACGATCCAGCCGACCTTGAGAAATATCCCAGGAGCCTTGATAATGACCTTGAACTACTTCAATCGTTGAATGTTGACCTGGTATTCGTTCCTTCGGAAAGGGAAATGTATCCTGAAGAGAATACACGTGCTTTTTCCCTTGGAAATCTTGATAAGGTGATGGAAGGGAAGAAGCGGGCCGGACATTTCAATGGTGTTGCCAGAATCGTTGCCAATCTATTCGAAATCGTCAATCCCACGCGGGCCTACTTTGGCCAGAAAGATTTTCAACAGCTGGTGATCGTTCGCCGTCTTGTCGAAATTCTGAACGTAAAACCTGAAATTGTGTCCTGTCCTATAGTTCGTGAGGCAGACGGACTAGCCATGAGCTCGAGGAACATCAGGCTCACACAAGAAGAGCGGCAACATGCACCATTTATCTATATAACGCTGCAACTGGCCAGGGAAAAGAGGGGATCCCTTTCACCCGCCGAAATCAGATCCTGGGTAATATCACAATTTAAAGATCAGCCAAATATGCAGCTCGAATATTTTGAAATTGTTGAAGATAAAGAGCTTAGACCGGTTCTTGACTGGGAAGAGAAGGTGAACAAAGTAGGCTGCCTGGCTGTTCAATTAGGTGGAGTGAGGCTTATTGATAATCTTATTTTTGATTAACTTTGCACCGGGAAATCAGTCATCATGAACATTGAAGTTGTCAAGTCGAAAATTCACAGGGTTAAAGTAACCGAAGCCGATCTGAACTACATAGGTAGCATCACCATTGATGAAGATCTTATGAATGCAGCTAACCTCATTGAAAATGAGAAAGTTCAAATCGTAAATATCAATAACGGTGAACGCCTCGATACGTATGTGATTACCGGGACCAGAGGATCAGGTCAGATCTGTATGAACGGACCGGCAGCGCGGAAAGTAGCCGTTGGAGATATCATTATCATCATCTCCTATGCTTCCATGGAATTCGATGAAGCAAAATCATTCAAACCTGCCTTACTCTTCCCCGATACCAACTCCAATAAAATAAACTGACCCCACCTTTGAAAAAAGCCATATTTCAGATTCTGAAAATTGCCGGATTCCTGGCACTGGGAATTCTGTTGCTCTTTTTTGCATTCAGGGGGGTGGCACTCGACGAGCTGGCCAATACCCTTAGAAAAGCGAATTTTTGGTGGATCGGCCTATCTCTATTCTTCGCGTTTCTCAGTTTCTTCTCCAGGGCCCGGCGATGGATGCTTCTGGTTGAGCCTCTGGGCTTCCACCCATCCTTCTGGAATACCTATCATGCATTAATGATAGGATATCTCTCAAATTATGCCCTGCCACGTTTAGGAGAGGTTACCCGATGTGTTACCCTCGGCAGGAGAGAAAAAATTCCTGTCGACTCGCTATTCGGAACTGTCATTATTGAACGGGTGATCGATTTGCTTATGCTTTTTTTGATTTTGCTGGTACTTCTTTTCAGCTGGATGGAAAAATTCGGAGCTTTTTTCAGTGATCAGGTATATGATCCGCTAATACAAAAGGTAACAGGTGCTTTTGGAGGTACATTCCTGTTCTGGCTGCTGGTGTCTGGCTCAGTGATGGCAATCTTCCTTCTCATTTTTCTCTTTCGTAAATGGTTGGGGCGCTTTACGTTGATCCGCAAGATTCGGGAAATAATAAGGGGCGTGTTCAGTGGCTTGAAGACTATCTACAAAATGCAGCGAAAATGGGAATTTATTCTGCACTCCCTGTTCATCTGGTTTTTATACATCCTGATGACCTGGATGGTGGTTTTTGCACTGGAAGAAACCTCCGGACTCACTTTTATTGACGGTATGTTCTTACTGGTGATCGGGGGACTGGGAATGTCTGCCCCTGTAACAGCCGGATTCGGGGCATATCACTGGATCACTTCCCGTGGACTGATGTTTGTCTATGGTTTTTCCCTGGAGCAGGGGATTGCTTATGCCACACTTGCCCATGAGTCTAATTCTCTACTCACCATAATAATGGGTGCCATCTCCTACATTCTTTGGATGGTGATCCATAAAAAATCCACCGTTTACCTTCCAACTGATTAAGATGTCCTCGTACAAAGATATTACAGATAAAATCATTACCCTTGAGGAGGCGAAGAGCCTTTTCTCTTCTGGCTTGCGGACTCAAAAACGTATTGTATTTACCAATGGATGTTTTGATTTGCTTCACAGGGGGCATGTCTACTACTTATCGAAAGCCCGTGAGATGGGAGATGTGCTGGTAGTAGGCCTTAACAGTGATGGATCCGTAGCAAAACTGAAAGGACCCGGCAGGCCGGTAAATGACCAGCAAGCCAGGGCAGAAGTGTTGGGGGCCCTCTCCTCGGTGAATTATATCATCATCTTTCCGGAGGATACTCCGCTCAACGTAATTCTCACAATCAGGCCCCACATTCTGGTAAAAGGCGGAGACTATAAGCCCGAGGAAATTGTGGGTTTCAACGAAGTTGGTTCCTGGCAGGGAAAAGTACAAACCATCCCTCTTCTTGAAGGCTATTCCACCAGCTTACTCATCAGAAAGTCCTCCTAGAAACTTTCCACAGGTTTGATTAACTTTATACCAATTGATTTTCTTCACCGCTCGCATAAGTGAACCGGTAAATGGCAAAATTGAAATCGGTATATGTGTGCCAGAACTGTGGTGCTGACTCTGCCAAATGGATGGGCAAATGCAATTCGTGTGGGCAATGGAATACCTATGTGGAGCAGCGGGTACAGCAAGGGCCTGTACGTTCATCAACCCTGGAAAAGGGAGTCATTTCCGTTCCAAAGAACCTGGATGAGGTGCAGTCAGACCAGGTAAGTCGGATCGATCTGAAGAACGGAGAATTTAATCGTGTGCTGGGTGGAGGGATCGTTCCGGGATCTGTCATACTCATTGGCGGTGAACCCGGTATCGGGAAATCCACTCTGGCCCTCCAGGTGGCCCTCAAAATAGATAAGGACACCCTCTATATCTCAGGCGAAGAAAGTCCTCAACAGATAAAAATGAGAGCGGAAAGATTGGGAGGAGTAAATGGACGGTGCCAGGTGCTGGCCGAAACGAATCTCCAGGCCATCATTGCCCAGCTACAACATTCGAAACCCCAACTGCTCATTGTCGATTCCATTCAAACCCTTTTTTCAGAGGCCATTGAATCCGTTCCGGGAACTATTTCTCAGGTCAGGGATTGTGCTGCCCAGCTTTTGAGGGTGGCCAAAGAAACCCATATGCCGGTGATCCTCGTCGGACATATTACCAAAGAAGGCAGCATCGCCGGTCCAAAAGTTCTGGAGCATATTGTGGATACCGTATTGCAGTTTGAAGGAGATACACACCACCTCTACCGAATATTACGCTCAAGCAAGAACAGGTTTGGATCCACATCCGAAATCGGAGTTTTTGAAATGACTGGCGAAGGATTACTCGAGGTAGCGAATCCTTCGGAGTTGTTAATAAACCAGCAACCATCAGACCTCAGTGGATCAGCTATTGCAGCTAATGTGGAAGGCATCAGGCCTATAATGATTGAAGTCCAGGCACTGGTGAGCACGGCAGTTTACGGAACTCCCCAGCGAACTTCCACTGGATTTGATACCCGGCGGTTAAGTATGCTGCTTGCTGTCCTTGAGAAGAGGGCAAATTTCAAGCTGGCCAGCAAAGATGTCTTTTTAAATATTGCAGGCGGACTCAGGGTGGATGATCCTGCCATTGATCTGGCTGTGATCTCAGCCATTCTCTCTTCCACGGTGGATATTCCTGTGGACGCATCTACCTGTTTTGCTGGTGAAGTGGGACTCTCAGGGGAAATCCGGCCTGTGAACAGGATTGAACAACGATTGGGTGAGGCCGATAAATTGGGAATGAAGCGCATCCTGATGCCTGCCTTCCACAGGAAAAGGATAGATTCTTCCAGGTTTAACCTCGAAATTGTGGAGGTGAAACGAGTTCAGGAGATTCCCAAATACCTGTTTGGCTGATGAATGTCTCCAATAACATGGATATGCCCCTGTTCAGGGAAGATTATAATCCGGAGATTAAATCCTACCCCATCCAGGCCCCGCTAATAAAATCCGGAGCAGAATATTACTTTGAAACCGAGAGCGGCCTCAGGTACCAGGTGATGTTTGCCAAGAAAAAGCAGAATTATCTTCAAAATATCGTGAATTTCAGTGTACTCAGCGAAGATTTTGAAGATGAGTACAGTGAAACTAACCGGGGAGAAATTTACAAGGTGATGGCCACCGTCGTGGAAATTATTCGCCAATACCATGGCAATCACGCCTATTCCACCAGTTATGAATTTAGTGGAGAATTTAAGAAAGGCAACGAATCCAGGGGAGCCAGCATTCGTACGGTACTCTATTACCGAAAAGCTAAGGAGATCTTGGATACAGGATGGGAAATTGAAGTCACAGGAAATAGGGTGACCGTGCATCGAAAAAAAGGGCGAAAGATCCGCTAGAATTCATCGAATTCCCCGTTACTGCTGGGCTCTGCAATATCGGGGCAATTCATGTCCACAAAAAAGTCCAGCGGTTTCTCAAAATCATCCTCCTGGGTAATGTTCAGTGTGGAGTCGGCATACACACTTTTTAAGAATTCGGCATAGATAGGTAGCGCTACATTGGTACCCGAACCCATGCCCAGGGCATCATAATGGATAGATCGATCTTCACCACCCACCCATGCTGCTGCAGTTATCTTTGGTGCCAGGCCAATAAACCAGCCATCACTCTGATTCTGAGTGGTTCCTGTTTTTCCGGCCAGCTCTCCGGTGAATTCATATCTCCACCGGAGCCGGTTGGCCGTACCCCCATAAGGGATACCTCTGTAATTGCCGACCATATCCACCACATTTCTTAAAAGAGTTAACATCAGGTAGGCCGTCTCCATGTTTATGGCTTCAGCCTCCGAAGGATTGAATGTGGAAATCACATTGCCATACCGGTCTTCAATGCGAGTTACATAGGTTGGGCTCACATAAATTCCCCGGTTGGAGAAGGTGTTAAATGCTCCCACCATCTCCTCAAGGGAGATATCTGCGGTACCGTAGATCATACTTGGAACCGGATCAATGTAGGAGGTTACCCCCATTTTACGCATGAGATTAATTACATTCTGTGGATTGAAGTTTTTAAACAGCCAGGCAGAGACCCAATTATGGGAATTGGCCAATCCCCATTTTAGGGAAACCATTTTACCGGCTAATCTGTTTGGCGGAGTTGCCCTGGGTGTATAGGTGGAATCATTGACCACATCCTTGAACGTGATGGGCACCAACGGGATCATTTTGCATGGAGAATAATTCTCCTGCATAGCTAACAAATAGAGAAAAGGTTTAATAGTAGATCCGACCTGCCGTCTGCCCTGATATACATGCTCGTACTGGAAATATCTAAAATTATGTCCTCCCACGAAGGCTTTTACGCTACCGGTGGAAGGTTCCATGGCCAGGAAGCCTGCACGCAGAAAGTGTTTCATATACCGGATTGAATCCAGAGGAGTCATTACCGTATCGACAAGCCCTTTCCAGGAAAACACGCGCATGGGAACCTGCTGATCAAAGGCGAAAAGGACGGAGTCCCACGAGGCTCCCCTTGCTGTCATATACCTGTAACGGTCGGTCTGCCTGACTGCGCGGTGGAGGATGGATCGAATCTCCTCCCTGGAAATATCCTCAAAAGGGGCATTGGTCCTGCCTTTTTTTTCTAAGAAAAATACAGGCTGCAGGTAATCTCGCATCTGTTGCTTCACTGCCTCCTCGGCATACTGCTGCATGCTGTAATTGATCGTGGTATAAATCTTTAACCCATCCCTGTAGAGATTGTATTGGGTTCCATCGGGCTTGAAGTTCCTGTTTATCCATCCATATAGCCTGTCTTTGGCCCACCTCATTGAATCACGTCTGTACCGCTCCCAGGAAAGAATCCCGGCATCTTCTGAAGGAGGTTCCGGCAAGGTCCTGTTCATGAATTTGGCCAGGAAAGTTCGGAAATGCTTTGCATGCCCGGTGAGGTGGCTCGCCAGGTTATAGTCCACATTAATGGGTAGCAACTTGACCGAGTCTGCGATCTCCGTATCGAGGTATCCATATTTCTCCATCTGACTGAGCACGATGTTCCTTCGATCAAAAGAGCGCTGCGGATTAATCATGGGATTATAGGCGGTAGGAGCTTTTAACATCCCCACAAGTATGGCAGATTGATCCAAGGTTAATGAGTCGGGAGAGGTATTAAAAAAGGTCTTTGAGGCAGATTGTATCCCCACAATTGACTCGCCGCCAAAGGATACAGTATTGAGATACATCGTAATGATCTCTTCTTTGGTATAGCTTCGCTCCAATCTTACGCCGGTATTCCATTCCTTAAATTTATTCACAGCCAGATGGACAGACTTTCCTATGCTGGTCAGACGGATGGTGGTGTCTCTGGGAAACAGATTTTTTGCCAATTGCTGGGAAATGGTGCTTCCACCTCCCTCATTCTTTCCCAACAGCACCGAATAAACAAGCACCCGTGTCAGGCTACGCATGTCAACACCCGAGTGTTTATAGTGCCTTACATCTTCAGTAGCCACCAGTGCATCAACCAGTTGCGGCGATAAATCATCAAAACTTATGAATGTGCGATTCTCCACGAAATATTTACCAAGCACTTCTCCATCCTCTGTAATTAGTTCAGAAGCGAGGTTGGTTTGGGGGTTCTCCAATTGATCAAAATCCGGCATGAAACCCATCTTTCCATTTCCAATTAAAAACATGATCACAATGAACAATAAGACTGGTATTGCGTATAGAGTCCAGAGGATGATTAAATATTTTGTAGTTTTGCCGGGTTTCTGAGCCATGGTCAGCCTGGTTTGTCTCAAAAGTAGTAATTAATAGTTTATTTTGTGATCAATTTATAAACGACGAGATGCAAATAATATGATAGAGAATCTGGTAATTGTCGAGTCTCCTGCAAAAGCAAAAACTATTGAACGGTTCCTGGGGAAAGCCTATACGGTTAAGTCCAGTTTCGGGCATATCCGGGATCTCGCCAAGAAAAATCTTGGCATTGATGTGGACGATGGATTTATCCCGCAATACATCGTGCCAGCCGATAAGAAGAAATTGGTGAAAGAGTTGAAGGAGCTGGCTAATAAATCTGAAATGGTTTGGCTTGCGACAGATGAGGACCGGGAAGGAGAGGCCATTGCATGGCATCTTTTTGAGGAATTAGCCCTTGAGAAGGAAAAGACGCGCCGGATCGTCTTCCATGAAATCACCAAGGATGCCATTCTTAGTGCATTGGATAATCCGCGCTATATCGATACCAATCTGGTGAATGCACAACAAGCACGCAGGGTATTGGACCGGTTGGTGGGTTTTGAGCTTTCCCCTTTGCTCTGGAAAAAGATAAAGCCTTCCTTATCTGCCGGCAGGGTCCAATCTGTGGCTGTTAAGTTGATCGTGGAGAAAGAACGCGATATCCAGAAATTTAATCCTAAAAGATATTTTCGGGTGACCGGTAAGTTTTCAGTCCCTGATGGAAAGGGAGGATCGACCATACTCAAAGCAGAACTCAACAAGCGATTTGAAACCCTGGAGGAGGCAGAAGTATTCCTTTCCTCATGCCAGACCAGTGAGTTCATCGTGGATAGCGTTGAAAAGAAACCTTTAAAAAAATCACCTGCTCCTCCATTTACGACCTCTACCCTCCAGCAGGAGGCAAGCCGAAAGTTAGGTTTTTCAGTTAATCAGACCATGTCGGTGGCACAGAGGCTTTATGAATCGGGAAAGATTACATATATGAGGACCGATTCGGTAAGCCTGTCCAACCTTGCCATAGGTGCCGCTGCCGCAAAAATCCGGAATTCCTTCGGAGAGGAGTATTTGAAAACCAGAAATTTCACCACCAAATCCAAGGGTGCCCAGGAAGCACACGAAGCCATTAGGCCTACGTATCTTGACCAGTCTACCGTAGAGGGAAACAGAACCGAACAGCGATTATATGAACTTATCTGGAAACGGACTCTGGCCTCACAAATGAGTGAAGCGCAATTGGAAAAAACCACGATCTCCATCAATGTAACAGGCGCCAGCGAGCGCTTCGTTGCAACCGGAGAGGTCTTGAAATTTGATGGTTTTCTCAAAGTGTATATGGAGTCAACCGATGATGAACAGGAGGAGGAAGCAAGGGGATTATTGCCTCCACTGAAAAACAAAGACAAGATAAACCGGGAAGAGATAGAAGCGACTGAAAAATCCACCCTGCAACCGGCAAGGTATACCGAGGCCAGCCTCGTTAAAAAAATGGAAGAGCTGGGTATCGGCCGGCCATCAACGTATGCTCCCACTATCTCCACCATACAGCAAAGGGAATATATAATCAAAGAAGATCGCACTGGTACTCTGCGCGATATGGCACAGTTGCTTTTGAAAGAAAACTCAATTTCCCGGCTGGTGATTAAGGAGAAATATGGTTTTGAAAAAGGAAAGCTCTTCCCGACAGATATTGGACTGATAGTGAATGATTTTCTGGAGCAGTATTTTCAGAATATTATGAACTTCAACTTTACCGCTTCAGTGGAAAAAGAATTCGACGAGATCGCCATCGGTAATCTTAACTGGCCCAATATGATCGAGCGATTTTACAGTCCCTTTCATTCCAAAGTCGATTCAGCTACCCAGAATTCTGAGCGAGCAAAAGGAGAAAAACTATTGGGCAAGGACCCGGAAACCGGTAAACCGATCAGTGTGAAGATTGGCCGTTTCGGTCCCATTGCTCAAATCGGGGAAGCCAGCGATGAAGAAAAGCCACGTTTTGCAAGTTTACTTAAAGGCCAGAGTTTGGAGACTATCACTCTTGAGGATGCCCTTGGCTTGTTTAGATTGCCCCGCCACATCGGTCAGTTTGAAAATGAAGAAGTTGTCATTGGCGTGGGAAAATACGGACCCTATGTGCGGCATAATTCAAAATTCTTTAGTATTGACAGCACCGATGATCCTTATACCATTAAAGTAGAGCGTGCCATTGAGATCATTCAGGAAAAACGAACGGTGGATCTTAACAGGAACATAAAACAATTTGATGAGGAGCCGGACCTGCTGATCCTCAATGGCCGGTATGGACCTTATATTTCTTACAAGAAAAAGAATTACCGGATCCCAAAAAGCAGGAAACCTGAAGAACTGACCCTTGAAGACTGTCGGGAAATTATTGAAAAAGCCCCCTCCCGTACAAAGAAATAATATACTAAACCCCTCCATCCATGGACCTCAATGGTTATTTCGATCCTGTTAGCCTGGAAAGGCCCGAATTCGAATACCTGGAAAATCAGGAAGCTTTCAGTCATCATATTTCGGTTCACACACCAGATCTTCCAATCCGGGAGCTGGATAAGCACCAGGTTGCTATAATTGGGATTCCCGAGGATAGCAATGCGTTTAAGAAAGGGAGTCAGGATGCTCCAAATCACATAAGGGGTAAACTTTTTCAGTTAAGGAAGATAGATAAAAACCCCAGGATTTATGACCTGGGAAATCTTAAAAAGGGTAGTTCAGTGAACGACACCTACTATGCCCTTCAAGATGTGCTCCTGGAGTTGTTGGCTCGTGATATTATCGCAATCATTCTGGGTGGATCACAAGATCTCAGCAGGGGTGTGTTCCTGGCCCTTCAGAAACTGAAAGGCCTTCATCAGATTCTCACCATCGACTCCATGCTGGATTTTACACATGAAAATGATGTGGTTTCCAGTCGTAACTACTTGAATCTTATACTGGATAAGTCCGTAAAGGAGCGATTTAGTTTTACAAACCTCGGACACCAGGCTTATTTCGTGACGGATAACCAGCTGCAACAGCTGGAGAAATCCTATCTCGAGAGCATTCGGTTGGGAGATGCAAGAAAGGACCTGAAACAAACCGAGCCCCTGATTCGTGATTCAGAATTTATTAGCATTGACCTGGGGGCCGTCAGGCATGCCGATGCTCCTGGATCTTCCACTCCTTCCCCCAATGGTTTCAACGGGGATGAATTGTGCCAGATGACAAGATACGCCGGATTGAGTGAGCAGGTAACTTCCATCGGATTTTTTGAGATCAATCCATCCTCCGACACGAATGGCCAAACCGCCCATCTCACGGCACAAGCAGCATGGTATTTCCTCGAAGGTATTTCTCATCGAATTCGTGAAAATCCTATGGATACACCAGAACATATCAAGAAGTTTATTGTTAATCTCAACGCAGCCGGACATGACATTGTTTTTCATAAAAGTACCCTGTCGGAAAGATGGTGGATGGAGGTTCCGGTAAAGAATCGGGCTACGGGCCATAACTTTTTTGTTTCCTGCTCGTATGAGGATTACCAGAACGCCTGTAATCAGGAAATACCTGACCGCTGGTGGCGTTTTCTGCACAGGGTAGGTAATGAATTGGAAGAATAGCCGTTTTATTACATGGTGAAGTGTAATTGAAGGAAAAAAAAATGGCTTAAATTGGCCATGCTGTTGTGAACATTTTGATGTGAATAAGATTTGTGTTGTCGAACTATTTTTGCTTAATTTACTAAAGCTTAAAATGTTGGGGGAATTAAGCTTTTTGGCGTACCAAACTTTATTATGAGAGGATTAGTTGTCATATTGTTTTTTGGAGTTGTTGCACTTAACCTTTCAGCTCAGCAAGACCCGAAATTCAGTCAGAACATGTTCCTGGCTCCCTATTACAATCCTGGTGCAGTTGGGAACAGTGACAGAATCTGTCTGGCTGCCGCATTTAGAAATCAGTGGACAGGCCTTCCGGATGCTCCGGTTACCACTATATTTTCGGCTCATATGCCGGTAAACTTTTTGGGTAGGACACATGGCATAGGGCTGAATCTCATGAATGACAACCTGGCTTTCAACAATGACTTTCTTTTTAGTGCCTCCTATGCCTTTCGCATCGATGTAGGGATGGGCAGCCTGGGAATTGGCGCCAATGTAGGACTTGCCAATCAGTCACTTACTCCCACCTGGAACGGGGCTGATATTATTACCCCGGAGTCTGATGCTGCTATACCACAAAGCGGAGGAAGCGTATTTGGATTCGATATGGGTCTGGGAGTTTTTTACAAAGCAGAAAATCTTTACGTGGGGCTTTCCACCTCACACCTTAATCAAACCTCGTTTGATTACCCCGAGGAGATCGCAGAGACAAAGCTGATCAGGCACTATTATCTGATGGCGGGATACAACATCCAGCTAGCCAATCCAATGTTTGAGATCATGCCTTCTCTGATGATTCAGACCGACGCAAGATCTAACCAGGTATATCTGAATACGAACTTAAGATACAATAAAAGGTTCCTGGGAGGAGTTTCATATTCAGTTGGAGGTGCAATGACTGCACTTTTCGGAGTGGAATTGATGAATGGGATTATGATCGGATATTCTTATGATTTCGAGCTTTCCCCTCTTCTGAAATATAATAGCGGCTCTCATGAAGTGACTGTGCGATATTGCTTCGATCTCAGTATTGACAAGAGTCCCCAAAAGTATAAGAGTATAAGATTTTTGTAAAATTTATCTATATTTAGATTGTTTTTTATAATTTAAACAATTCGTAAAACGTTGGTTTTTGCATCATTTAAGCGTTTAGCTATGAAACGAATAGTGATTTTAGTTGGTATTACGGCACTTATTGGAAGTTGTAGCTCATACAATAGTGGTGAGCTTGTAGGTGTAGAGGGTAGAAAGGCATATGCTGAACCGGATCCTTTTGGGATGGTTCCAATTCCCAACGGCTCCTTTGTAATGGGCCCCAGTGACCAGGATGTCACCTGGACTCAAAATAGTATGTCACGGACCGTGGCTGTAGATGCATTCTGGATGGATGAGACGGAAATTACAAACAACGAATACAGGCAATATGTTAACTGGATACGTGACTCAATCATCCGGAAGGAATTAGCCTTGCAGGGAGTGGAGGATTTTATCCTAAAGGATGATGAAGGACAACCTTTTGAGGACAGGGAAGGCGATCCTATTATCAGCTGGGATGCTTCCCTGGATGCTTCCAAAGACAAAGAAGGAAATATTGCTCAGATTATCGAAGACCTTGGAATTTATTACACCGGAGCAGACAGGCTTTCCCTTGTTACAAGAGAACTGAATGTGACCAAACTTATATACAATTACTATTGGGTTGACCTGGTTCAGGCTGCAAAAGCTGCCAACAGGTTCCGGCTTGATTACTCGGGAGGAAGCGTAGACCCTGTTGTTCAGTATGACGGGACAGTTACAAGGCCTACAGGGGTGCAGGAAGAAGTAATTAGCAGGGCTTCTTTTGTGAATAAAGATTGGGTGCTTGTATATCCCGACACGCTCGTCTGGATCGCAGATTTCACCTATTCATATAACGAACCCATGTCCAACATGTATTTTCGGTCTCCCTCTTACGACGATTACCCTGTGGTAGGGATCAACTGGAAACAGGCCAACGCTTTCTGCATCTGGAGGACTAATTATTTGAATCATGCACTCATCAGGAGTGGCCAGCCTATCGTTCAGAATTACAGGCTTCCCATTGAGGCTGAATGGGAATACGCTGCACGGGGGAACCTGGATCACAGCATGTACCCCTGGGGTGGAGTATACCTAAGAAATAAATTGGGTTGCTTCATTGCCAACTTCAAGCCTCTGCGGGGCAACTATACGGATGATGGTTCCATGTATCCGGCAAGGGTTGGTTATTACGGCTATCCCAACGAATTCGGCCTCTTTGATATGGCTGGAAATGTATCGGAATGGACCATTACAGCTTATGATCCTTCTGCATATGTATTTTCTCATGATATGAACCCATACTTCAATTACAATGCAAAACCTGATGATCCGCCGGTAATGAAACGCAAGGTTGTCAGGGGTGGATCCTGGAAAGACATTGCCCGTTATCTCCAGGTCAGCAATCGGGATTACGAATATCAGGACACTGCTAAATCATATATTGGATTCAGGTGTGTACGTTCTTATTTAGGTGATCAATAATTAAATACTTTATACAATGGGAATTACAGAAATTGTTCAAAGTTCGGGCTGGAAGAGTTTTACCGCCAAACTGTATGGCTTCGGTGCATCAATTGTTATCGTCGGAGCACTTTTCAAAATCCAGCACTGGCCTGGATCTACTATAGCACTAGCCTCCGGTTTGATCATTGAGTCGATTATTTTCTTCTTCTCGGCATTCGAGCCGCTCCATGAAGAACTGGACTGGACCTTGGTTTATCCGGAATTAGCAGGAATGTCCGATCCCGACGAAATAGATGAATACAAGGAACAGGCCATTGCAGACAGAAATGTCGGATTGCAGAAATTTGATGAACTTTTTGAACAGTCTCAAATCAACGCTGAAGATGTCCGCAGCCTGGGTAAGCACCTCAATACAATTTCCAACACAACGGAGACCATTGGTGATATCACCACTGCATCTCTTGCCACCAAGGAGTATTTCGACAAGATGGGGAATGCCGCTCAGAACATGGACAATGTGGCCACAGCATATGGCAGCAATACAGGTGAGCTTAACGAGTCTGTAAATACCCTGGCCGAATCTTATAAGAATACAGCTTCCCTGATCGACCAGAAAGGAAAAGACGTTGCCGATAAATTTGCTGCCTCCAGCGCCAACCTTACCGCCACATATGAGGCCATGTCCGATGAGGTAAAACAGGAGCATACAAATATCTCTCAGAGCCAGAAACAATTTAATGATCAGCTTTCATCCCTGAATCAGAATCTTGGTCAACTGAATTCCTCTTATTCAGAACAGGTCAAAGGAAGCCAGGAACATCTTCAGGGTACGGCCGGTGTATACAAAGGGCTGAACGAAATGATTGCCAGTCTCCGGGCATCGGTTGAAGAGACTCAGAAATATAAAAATGAAATCGTAAAACTCAGCGAAAGCCTTTCCGAACTGAATAATGTTTACGGCAACATGCTTACGGCAATGAGCATTAGAAAAAAGTAACTAATCTTTAATCCTGATCTATGGGACACGGTAAAGAAACACCGAGACAAAAGATGATTGGTATGATGTATTTGGTGCTGACAGCCATGCTGGCACTGAATGTACAAAAAGAGGTACTGGATGCATTTGTACTGGTCGACAATGGGCTTCAGGTCACCACGGTAAATTTCGCTGATAAAAATGTGGGAGTGTATAGCCAATTTGCTACATCTGCCGAGCAAAACCCTGAAAAGTATGGTATCTGGAAGGACCGGGCAATTGAAATGCAAACCCAAACCAATGCGTTGTATGATTTCATTCAGGAATGTAAAATTGATATCATCAGTGATAAAGATGCGGATGCAGTCCGCGAAGGTATCATAGATTGGCACGAGGTTAAAGTGAAGGATAATTTGGTTACATCGGCCGAGGTGATGATCTCTGAGGAATCGGGTCGCAGGTATAAGAAATTGAAACAGATGATCGAAGACCTCAGGGAATATCTTTTATCAATTATTGACGACAAGGAGAAATATGCTACTACTGTCGAGGCCATTGAAGCCAATCTAAGTACCGAACCACCGGAAAAGATTGAACACAAAAAACACAAGGCCGGGGAAAGTATGACCTGGGAACAAGGATATTTCGAGGATCTTCCACTGGCAGCTGTGGTAACCCTGCTTTCCAAAATGCAGGCCGATGCCAGAAACGTGGAAGCTGAGATGCTTAATTATCTGTTGGGTCAGGTGGATGCAGGTGCCTTTCCGGTAAATGCATTTGAGGCTATCGTATTACCGGAACGCAGCCTCGTATTCAGGGGTCAGCCCTACAATGCCAGTGTTTTTCTGGCAGCGTATGACTCCACCAAAATGCCCGAAGTGAAGCTGGAGGATGGAAGCATGCTTGACGTGGAAGGTGGCAAGGGATCCTATACCACAACCTCCAACAACCTGGGTATTCGTAAATGGGGAGGAGTTCTTACCCTTGAAAATGAAGGAAATGTGATCACGCGTTCTTTTGAAGCAGAGTACGAGGTTGCCGAAGCCAACGCAACCATTGCGGCAACCGGAATGAATGTATTCTACAGGGGAATTTCCAATCCGGTAGCCATTTCGGCAGGCGGAGTTGCCGAAAGCTCTGTAAGAGCTACTATGACAAGCGGACATTCTATTCGCAGGGTCCGGCCCGGAGAGTACCTTGTTGAACCAGGACCACAGGGAACAACTGCTACGGTCAGTGTCTATTCCGAAGAGGGAGGAAACAGAACATTAATGAACCGGATGGACTTTCGGATATTTAATCTTCCTACTCCTGATGCACGTGTAGAGGGTATCAGAGGGTCTGAAGGAAATCTTACTGCCGGAAGGCTGGCCGGATTACAAATAGTCAGGGCAGAAGCTGAGGACTTCGTATTCGAAGTAGAATACAAGGTCCAGTCTTTCGATGTGGCAGTTCCGGGTGCAGGTGGCATTTGGAATACAATTAGTTCCAACAGTGAACGATTTACCTCAGAGCAGAAAAACCTGTTCCGCCAGTTAAGAAGCGGGTCCCGCGTCATGATAGAAAAAATTAAGGCGACAGGCCCAGACGGAGTAGTCAGGAACCTGAATAGTATCACCATAAAGGTTATTTAAAATGAAGGCAAGAAGGTATATTACAGGAACATTTGTGCTTGCATATGGGATGGTTTCTTTATATGCGCAGAATGTAAACACCACCATTACACCAGGAAGCACTCCGGTAATTTCCTCATATACACCCAGCACGGATGTATATAAATCGGAGACTATCATTCCGCAGAAGAAACCGGTTCCATATAGCTATATCAGGGAAGCGGATGTGATGTGGGCAAAGGACATATGGCGGAGCATCGACCTCAGGCAACGAATGAATATGCCACTTCGTTATCCCACCGACGGTTCCATGAGCGATGGAGAAAGGTACAGCTTGTTCGGTTTATTGCTGGAAGGGATCAGAACGGAGGAGATCACCCCTTATGCTTTTACCCTTACGGGCTGGAAAGATCCTTTCTCAGTCACCACAACCCTGGAGGAGATTTACAAGATCACAAAAGCCGACTCCATTCCTGATGATGACGGGAATATAATTGAGATCAAACCAAGAAGCAGCTATATCAACTCATTTCAGATCCAGGAGCAGTGGTATTTTGACAAGCAGCACTCCACCATGAAAGTCCGCATCGTTGCCCTTGCCCCGGTATTCTACGATTATTTCAATGAATTTGGCGAAATGCAGGCTGCACCAAGATTATCCATTCCATTCGTAGTACACTTCCCGCAGTGCAGAAGATTGTTTGCCACACACTCGATTTACAATCCCAACAACGACGCACAAACAATATCATTTGACGACTTGTTTTTCCAGCGCCGCTTTGCCAGTACTGTCATTGCCGAATCCAATGTCTTTGGTAACAGGATGCTGGTCGACTACAAACTCGGATTGGATGTTTTGTTAGAGGCCGAACGAATTAAAAATGACCTCTTTATCATGGAACATGACCTCTGGGAGTATTAGAAACCTGGAATAAACTAAATCAAAGCCGTGCCTGATTCTCTGATGCGGCTTTTTTTTAATTCTTCTTTTATACCCTATGACATCAGGTCCTCACCGATCTCGGTTCTGATTTCGTTGACGAATTGCTTTATTTTTTGCTCTACATTTTTCCTGCACACCAGGATAATGTTTTCATTCTGGACTACAATAAAGTCGTCAAGTCCCTGCAGCACAACCAGCTTGTCATCCTGGACGTTTACGATGTTTCCGGAGGAATCATACGTGAAAACATGTTTTCCGGTCACTGAATTTTTATGATCATCCTTGGGCATCTGTTCATAAAGGGAACCCCAGGTACCCAGGTCAGACCATCCAAAATCAGAAATAAGTACGTAGACGTTATCTGCTTTTTCCATTACACCATAGTCAATGCTAATATTGGTGCAACTTCCGTATGTCTTATGGATGAACTCTTGTTCTTTTGCAGTTCCGTATAGTGGTTCCCCCTCTTTGAACAAGGCGTGGATTTCCGGCAGAAATGATTCAAAAGAGTTCATGATGGTTTTCAGGGACCAGAAGAAGATCCCGGCATTCCAATAGAAATCTCCACTATTCAGAAAGACTTTTGCTAATTTAAAATCTGGCTTTTCGGTGAACGTTTTCACTTTCATAAGCCCCTTGGATTGGTGCCCTGATTTTCCCTTTCGGTTGGATTGTATATACCCGTATCCCGTTTCGGGGCGGCTTGGAACAATTCCCATGGTTAACAGTGCATCATTTTCAGCAACAAATTCAAGGCCCAGATTCACAGCCCGCAGGAATTCCTCCTCTTTTACGATCAGGTGATCAGAAGGAGCCACCACTATGTTTGCTTCGGGATTTTTCTTGAGAATACGAAAATTTGCATAATCAATACATGGAGCTGTATTCCTGCGAAGGGGTTCCAGCAGGATATTCTCTACAGGAATTTCCGGCAACTGCTCAACGATAATTTCTTTGTATTCGAGATTGCTGACTATGAAAATATGGTCGGCCGCCATGATCTGGATAAAGCGGTCGCAGGTCTGCTGTAAAAGGGTTCTTCCCGTTCCAAGGATATCGAGGAATTGCTTCGGGCGCCGGGGTTTGCTGAGAGGCCAGAAGCGACTTCCGATACCGCCCGCCATAATAACACAAAAACTATTCTTATTCATACTTCTTCAAAGGGAATTTCATTACTATTTTATGTAACTCTATACTCTAAATATAACTGGTTTTTAATTAACACCCTTTCCTTAACGGATGATTTATACAATATTTCATATATTCACCTTATAGAAATATACCCATGCGCCTTCTTACACAGATAGGAACCTATTTCATTCTTATGAGTAGGGCATTCTCCAGGCCTGAAAAGCTCATCGTACTTTACAGGCAAACCATAAAAGAAATAGAAAAGGAGGGTATAAATTCCTTCTCTATTGTAGTGATCATTTCACTTTTCGTAGGTGCAGTGATTACCATCCAGACCAATTTTAATATTGAAAATCCATTGCTCCCCAAGTATTTAATAGGTGTAACTGTACGGGATTCACTACTTTTGGAATTCTCATCCACCATGGTGGCTCTTATCCTGGCGGGGAAAGTTGGTTCAAGTATTGCCTCCGAGCTGGGAATGATGCGGATTACTGAACAAATTGAAGCACTGGAAGTCATGGGGATCAATTCTGCTTCCTACCTGATCCTGCCCCGAATCATTGCAGCTGTGCTTTTTTTTCCTATTTTATGTCTGTTGAGTATTATGGTAGGCCTCACAGGCGGTTACCTCTCGTGTCTGCTGGCCAATGTGATCCCCCCCTCAGAATATATCTATGGCATACAATATGCGTTCTACCCCTATTACATCAGCTATGCTATGACTAAAACTGCTGTTTATGCCGTGATTATAACCTCTGTTTCGTCCTACTTTGGCTATAATGTAAAAGGAGGAGCAGTAGAGGTTGGAAAAGCAAGCACGCGGGCGGTGGTACAGAGCAGCGTCCTGATCCTGCTTGCGAACCTTGTGCTCACAAAAACTATCCTGCAATGATCGAGGTAAAAAACCTGTTTAAAAGCTACGATGGTGAATTTGTGCTTAATGATGTGAGTGTGAAATTTGAGAAGGGAAAATGCAATCTGATTATTGGTCGCAGTGGCTCAGGAAAAACCGTATTGCTTAAATCTATTGCCGGACTCATCGAGATCGATGGAGGAGAAATCTGGTACGATACGCAGAAGTTCAGTCATTTTGATCTGGGGTCGCGACAGAAAATACGCAAGGAGATGGGGGTGCTATTTCAGGGAGCGGCCTTATTCGATTCCCTCACCGTCGAAGAGAATGTGCTATTTCCGCTGGATATGCTTACTTCTAAAACCAAGGAGGAGAAGCTTGACCGCATCAATTTTTGCCTGGAACGGGTGAGGGTCTCAGGATCCAATGAGCTTTATCCGGCTGAGTTGAGCGGTGGGATGAAGAAGCGCGTAGCCATTGCAAGGGCTATTGCACTAAATCCCCGTTACCTGCTTTGCGATGAACCAAATTCGGGTCTCGATCCTGAAACAGGTATTGTGATCGATAACCTGATCAAAGAGCTCACAGAAGAGTTTAATATGACTACCATTGTGAACTCACATGATATGAATTCGGTTCTTGAAATCGGTGATAATGTGGTATTCATATACAAGGGACAAAAGAATTGGGAGGGAACGCGTAAGGAAGTTCTTCATACAGAGAATGAAACACTTAACAATTTTGTATTCGCCACCAACCTTGCCAAGCAGATCAAGAAAAAGCAGGGGTAACTATCTCTCAGTATACCAGCGGTCTGTCCGTTGCTTCCTTTCTCATGAATTTTTTGTATCCGAAAACAAGGTTCATCCCAAACCATAAATTTACCGATCGGGCTTCCTGCGGCCATACTGTCACGTTTATGATATTATCAGAAATCATATACATGTTCAGTGGGCCCACATTAAATGAGAATCCGGCTCCAAAATTCTTATAGGATGCATTCATGTAGGAATAACTGAGTGTCAGGTTGGCAAATCTTCCTGTGGTTAGATTGACAGATGCTGTTGCTTGTTGAGATATCTCCCCGTTTCGAAAATCGGTCCTTGACAGGATCCCAAAATTTATTTTCGGAGTGAGACTATACGATGCACCAACAAACAGCTTTGTATTCAACCTCTTAGTATAGGTTCCGCCAGAAGTGAACGTCAGAAAATTTGTCAGGCTGTCGCCCAGCTGTGATAAGGTACTATCAAAAGTGAAACCATCCGAGAATTCAAGTGGATTAATTTCGAACCCACTGAAGTCATAATCAGTTTTATAACTGACTCCCTCCGTCCCGTCCTTCCAGTTGATGAAACCAAGATCCATTACACTTGCACTGATTAACAATTGGTCGATGGGTCTGAAATCTACCCCCACATCCAAACCCAGTCCCAAATTATTTGTATTGAAAATATAATTTGTTATGTCCCTGATGGAGGGCCCATTGCTATTCTGTAATTCGTCGGCAATGGCTATGCTATCAAACATACCATTTCCGTCGAGCAACACATCCGCAAAGGGTATGGAAGCATTAAATCTCATATCCGAATGAACATTCCATACATCCTGTGAGGTTGTCACCGCCAGCTCAGAGCTTGTTGTTGAGAAGTTCGCGGCTCCAAAAAGGACCTTGGCCCGCGCTCCTAGAGTCAGATTATCCAGGATGGCAGCAGACCACCCAAGCGAAGCTTCATTATATACCGAAAAATCTGCTCCGATACCATCCAACTGGTAGGTCACCCCTTCCTCGGCACCATTCAATATCAATCTTGCCAGGTCGCCCGGGTAAGAAATTCTCCCCTCCGTCCTTGTGGTTAAGTCGATTGTGAAAAAACCAACTCCCGTTCTGAATCCGAGCGATACCAAAGAGATTCCAAAGTCTGATCCGATTGAATTCACTGGTTTTAGAAGGTCCATAAACGCCTGTTTGTCTCCCAATGGATGCAGGAATGTGATAAGCGAGTCCTGGGTCGGATGAGGATAAATAACATCCCCATAAGCAATCGAACTGGATCCTGCGTCGATCCTTAAGGGAGCCAGTCCTGGAAAACCCAGATAGAAATTACTGTTGGGTTGATGGGCCGGGTTGATCCTGTTGGACTGGGGAACACCATGCATAAAATAAAGTGAATTATTTATCTGCGCCCCGCCAGGCAGGTTAAAGACTAAAATAATTCCCAGGCATGTAGTTAATCTGCTGAATGTGTTCATAATTCTCGCGTATTGATTCTAAAATTGGCTAATATGGATAGTTCAAAATCGAGGGAATAGTCGGAAAAGAATTTTACAAATTTATTCCCCATCTCAGAAGTAATCACCCTGGCCTCGACCAGTAAATAAGTGGCGCTCTGAAGCTTGCCCACTTTATCTGAGGTAATTGCCACCGTGCTGATCTCTTCCATTCCCTGGACCAGGACACCCTGGTCATCCACCTGGGAGGCCGCCAGGAGAATATTATCGTCAATAAAAATAGAGTCGAATACCGCCAGGTTAGAATCCAGCAAGTATACCTGGAGCCCCAACTCGACGGGGAGTTCATTTCTGGTGGTAACGGTTACCTCTGCATATTCTATCAGGCTTGTATCCACCATGTCGGTTCCCCCAAAATCGATGGTATCGTGGAAAGCATATCCGGAGGACTTCAGGTCAAGGGGTAGTAAAACCTCAAGGGTAAGGTCTATCGTGCTCGTATCAAGGATAAAATGCTTCTTGTCACCTACATCCCCCACCTTGGTCCTTCCCGAAATCTTATAGGTAATCGCATTTGGAGCAGATGCCAGGATGGCATCGATGTTGCTGCTGTCTTTATTAATTCCAATCGCAGATTCCACACGCTCTCCTAATTGGTCTATCCCTGGCGCCCCAATTTGAAACGGATGACCATTCGTAAAAGTAAGCTCCAGCGAGGATCCATCCCTGGAAGAGGTTGCAATCACACTGTCAAGTTCAACCTCCAGGGGTATTCCCACGGAATTCGAGGTAAAAATATTGATCCGGGGATCGTTAAATATGATGGCTGCAAGGTCCGGATTATCCTCAAACAAGGATATTTCGAAAGAACCACTTTCTACAATCAGGTCCCTCGAATCGATAAATCCGAAAACACTGTAGAAATCCATGTCCTTGAAGTTGGTGAGGATCAGACACTCGTCATCCGGATTGATGATACTCCCCGAATTGATCAAATCCAACCTGTAATTGATCTTAACGAAATTTGTATCATTCACCGTGTCAGATTTTATGCAATACCCGTCTGACATAAAAACTTGGTTATCGGTAAAATTACCGCTGGGATCGCTGATTACAATAACGGTTGAAAAGGTATCCCGGTTCGCATCCAGGATCTGGGGACTGCTAATGGTCAGGAGTCCCCTGTGCTCAAATGAGCTCATCACATCAATGACCATCTCACCCCCTTTTATCTGTATGCTGTCTACCCGGTCGTTCCCGTCAAGTTCGAAGGTAAATAGCTCCGTTTTGAAGAAAGTGACGGTATCATCGACTGCGCTGGCAAGCCATGTGGGAGTCTTAATCTCAGAATCTATATAGTTTTCAGTAAACAGGTTGTTGGGCACCTGCACTGTAGTATCAACTGAGAAGCTATCCCTGTACGCCAGGTATAAAAGCCCCACGTTTGGTTCATCGCTGAATTCATCGATGAATCCATTTGAGTCAACCTTTTCCACAAGATCTTTCAGATTCATGGACCCATAGATGAGTGGTGCCACCAACGTTGGTTCGAGTTCAATCTCATCTGATACCTTTTTTAAATCAAAATACTCTTTGTTACATGTGGTTAGCATGAGTCCGCTGGCAAGAAATACAATGATGCCGTAAAAGAGATGTCGTTTCATGACTTATTTAATTGAATAATTGTATAAAAAGTTGTTTGCACTGCCCACTATCAGGTTAAACCTGCTGTCAGACCCGGCAAAATAGCCAATACTGAAGCGGGTTGCACCTTCCAGGGGAAATCCCTCATAAAGAGAACCGTCGGAATTGATCAGGTAGATCCGGTTTCTTGGCCGGTCTGTTAATCCTATTTTGATATCCGAAGCTGAAAACTTATAGATATCGGGCATTTCGCTTATCTTTTCACGCACCTTATAGCTGAATAGTTTTTTCCCATTGGGGTGAATGACGCTTACCTCATTTCCCTCAGCCACGATGAATTCCGGAATTCCATCTTTATCCATATCCTGCATCATAAAGAAATGATCACTGGAGACATCTTGCTTCAATAGGGTGGTGACAGTGCCATCAAGGTAGATTGCAGTTACGTTGCCGGAGGTATCGGTTGAAATCCACCTGGGTTTTTCCTCCCTGATATTCATGTCAAGGGTGAGGGGGTTCTGAGAAGACAGGACAACCCGTTCTTTTGTCTTCATTCGTTCATTGCCCCGCCGATCCAGAAAATAGGTTCGATTCTCATCCCGCAGGGTAATATAATCCTTGTCGTTGATCCTGAAATGCTGAATCTTCCCTGAAACCTTCGACTCGGTATTGCCAAATTTCCATCCGGTTACCAAATTGCCCTCGATATCGTATACATAGATTTTTTTGTCCTCTCCGGCTACAAATATGCGGTAATCTTTGTCCTTATCATAGTCAAACAATGCTAGTGGATTGGTTGCATCTGATCTGAGGGAGATTGGATACCGCTCCACATAATTTCCATTCCTGTCGATTAAATGAATCTTCCCGGAGGTATTAAACAAGTATTGTAACTTCCCGTTTTTGTAGAAATCAACCTGATGAACGCTGCCTTTTACAGGTCCCTCTAATTTTTGCTTCCACAGGATCCTCCCCGTACTATTGATCAGGTACACCCAGTTGGCTGCATCCTGGACAAAGATTTCTTTCTCCGACGTATTGTGGTTAACTACCAATACAGGTTTGATTATAGCCACTGAATCCAGAAGGCTCTCCCAGACAGTCATCGCTTTTTCCTTGATCTGGAACGTATACTTTAAGCTCACACTCTGATAGTATAACCTGTCCTCGGTGCTATATTGTAAAACCACTCCAGGGATACGACGCAGAAACAGTTCCACGGGATCAAGTAGCTCCACCTTAGATTCATTCAGCAAGTTCCGTTTATAATCGAGGTAAGGGAAAGGCCTTAGAAAAATGGTAATGTTGCTTTTGTTGGAGAGATAACCGGACATTTCCTTGAAGACGGGATCACTCACGAATGTCTTATGGAGCACATTCTGATAGATTACCCGCGAGAGTACATCTACACTGGGACCAAAAATCAGGTAATTCTCAAATACGGTGAAATATGTGTTAAACAGCCGGCCCGGCCTCATCGCCTGAAAATAAGGATCCGGCAGGTGGTAGATATTGAAACTTGTCTGGTTATCCAATTGATAGACAGAGTGCAATGAGTGCAAATCTAATGAGTGAACCTGGAGGTATTGCTGAACCCATCGCATGACCACATCCGCTGTCTCACTTCGACTTCGGGTCTCGAACACCAGAACTTCATCCTCCTGCTTCCCGGTTTCTCCTTCAATGGCAAACCAGGCTATCTCATCATCCACTATCTTCACAAGGTCTCCCAGTGGATCAATTCCGTAAAGTTTCTCAAGCCTTTCTTGCTCTGATTCAATTTCAGAAAGAATTCCCAACTCACTGAAAAAGACGGTGATCTGTTCCCTGAATCTTGCTTTATCACTTATTCCCAGGTGGAGGAAATAAGAAGTCCCCGAAGGCATCATTTCATGAACTTCCATTTTGACAGGTGATTGGTCAGCGAATGCCCCAAGAAGGAGGGCGGCATCAGAATCTGCATAGGTCATCCCGTTGAGTACAATGGCATCTTCTTTGACATCGAGATCCAATTCACCCCATGATGCAAATCCCGACAAAAAGTCCAATTTGTCCCAACTGGTTTGCTCGATGAATGGATAGAAGAGATGCTGAAGTTTCCCATAATTGATATAAATATTGGCATGTACATACCTGCCTGCGGTCTCCCTGATCATTTGCAGTTCTTCATCGGTGGAGAGATCACCCTCCGAATGAATGGTCCTAACCGATTCTTCCACCAGCATGGCGGAAGGGCTTATGAGGCATAATCCATTCAAACAGGCAAAAGAGAACTTCCCAGGAACAAATCCAGGCTCTCCCGATACATCATACAGCATGGTCGCTTCATACTTCCTCTCGTTGATCATTGACTTTCCTTCCAACAGGTTCAGCATTATCTGCTCAAAATCGTGATCACTATGAGAGCCGATATATCCAATATAGATTAGCGGGGCAAGCTGATCCTTTCCCACCAGGTGCAACGAAAGGTTAAATCCGTCCTTCAGGAGTAAATCCTGAATAGGTTCGCTTGAGCTTACCTCAGAAAGGAGCACATTCAGCATTGAATCCAGGCCGGTTCTGTTTGTAGTATTCACAAAATCGATCCAGATTCTGCTTCCCGGCAAAAACTTCTCCGTCAAAAAATCATAATCTATCCCTTCGATAAACAGTATCGCATCTTCAGGAACTGCCTGAAGCACTTCGGTAGGAGTGAATTTATCAAATCGCTTTAACAGGATTACTGTCACCAGTCCCACCACCACCACCGCAAAGAGCCCACCGTATATATACCTTTTTAACATAGGGGTTCTGTTTCATCCAAAAATATGAATTTCGGAAGCAGGTTGACTGGAAAATTACCAACACCAATGGTCATGGACCAAAAGGATGTACCTGTACGCAGCGTTATTGGTACAATTTTTGCATTAGTTTTGGACATTTTTTTACTCACATGTTCTATCGTACCTTGTTCATTCTTAGTGCATTAATTCTAACAATCCATTCGGAAGGGCAGCGCATACAGGTAATTAGCTCATGGGACCGGTCTCCCATCGAACATGTGGGTGTATTTAACTCTACGAGGAAAAGAGCCGCGATTACTGACTCACTAGGAATGATAAACCTCTCCATTTTCTCCGATTCAGATACGATAACCTTTCAGCATCCTTCCTTTATTACAGTTGCCTTCAGCAGATCAGAAATTTCAGCACAACCATTCATTGTGCTTCACAGGAAGCGGATATTGATTGACGAATATGTCATTTCAGCATCAAAATCAAGGGAGAGTAAGCTGATTATCCCCTACATGGTGGATGTGATGGATCAAAATGTATTATATGAAACCACAGGAATAACAGCTGCTGAAATACTTGAAGGTACGGGTAACATCATGGTTCAGAAAACTCAGGGAGGAGGAGGCAGCCCCATTCTCCGGGGTTTTGAGGCTAACAAAATCCTCCTCGTTGTGGATGGCATCAGGCTTAACAATGCCATTTACCGCAACGGGCACCTCCAGAATTCCATTACGATAGACCAAGCCATCCTGGAGAGAACGGAAGTTATTTTTGGTCCCACCTCTATTATGTACGGAAGTGACGCCCTGGGTGGTGTTATCCATTATTATACCAGAGACCCTTGTCTTGCCGAAGATTCAAATACGCTTGTTAATGTGCAAGCTTTCTCTCAGTTAGCCTCCGCTACGCGAAATAAGACCGGGCATCTCGATTTCTCTGTGGGAAACCGTAAGTGGGGAACACTTACCAGCATCACCAGCAAAGACCTGGGGGAGATCAGAATCGGAGCAAGGAGGAGCCCTATCCTGGGTAACTGGGGAAAAGTAATGCAATACGTTGATCAGGTGAATGGCATTGATTCAACTCTGAAAAACAAAAACACCCTTATTCAGAAGAATACGGGTTATCGCCAGCTGGATATCCTCCAGAAGTTACGCTATGCTCCATCGAAGTACGTGGATTGGATCTTGAATTTTCAGTATTCAAAATCTTCCAATATTCACCGCGTTGATAAACTCAACGACTATGACGGAGACAACCTGAAATATGCTTCCTATTACTATGGCCCTCAAAAAAGATTGCTCATCTCTCTCAAAAATGTTTTAAAAAAAGATAACCGATTCTTCACCAATATGACTACCATAGCGGCTTATCAGAAAATCGATGAAGACCGGGGCTCAAGGAAATTTCAAAACCCGGAACTCTTGACCCAGCAGGAAGATGTGCATGTATTCAGTCTGAATATGGATCTGCTTAAAGTCTGGGGTGTAAGCCATAAGTTTACCTATGGAATGGAGTTTACCCACAATATGGTCGCTTCCCAGGCCAGGTATGAAAACATCTACAACGGAGATCAACGACCTGCACTTACGCGCTATCCCGATGGAGGTAGCCTGACATGGAATATCTCTGCATATGCAAGCTACAAATGGATATTAGCTAAAAAACTAGTGCTAAATGCCGGTTCCAGATACAACTGGGGCGAACTTTCCTCAGTATTTAGCTCTCCCCTGTTACCATACAACAGAATTCACATCTCTCATGGAGCGTTCACCGGCAGTATTGGACTGGTTTTCACCCCATCAGATTCGTGGCAGCTGAATTCAATCCTCTCTACCGGATTCAGGAATCCGAATGTAGATGATTACGGCAAAGTCAGGGCAAAAGATGATTATGTGACCGTTCCCAATGAAAAACTCACCCCAGAATACTCCTATAACGCAGAGATTGGGATAAGCCGGATTGTAAAGGGTTTTATCAAAATTGAGGTTGTGGGCTACTATTCTTACCTTGAAGATGCCATCGTAAGAACAGGTTACCAACTTAATGGCGAAGATTCCCTTTCCTATGACGGTGACCGCTATCGCATCACTACCAATTATAATGCTGGTCAGGCCTGCATCTATGGAGCCTCAATGAGTTTTACATCGAACCTGAATAATAGGATTTTTCTCAAGGGGACACTCAATTATACAAAGGGACTCAACCTTGCAGATAATGTACCCCTGGGCCATATTCCACCCATTTTCGGACGTGCCTCTATCTCCTACCGAAAGAACCGGTTTTTTGTAAATCCATACATTGTATACCATGGCATAAAAAATGTGAGCGATTTCTCGCCTTATGGGGAAGATAATGATGATGAAGCCATGGCGTATGGTTTTCCTTCCTGGTGGACCGCTCACATAAAGGCCGGGTTTCAGGTTGGGGGCCACCTTAATTTTGTGCTGGCCATTGAAAACCTGTTCGATCAGTTTTATAAACCCTATGCTTCAGGGATAAGTGCCCCCGGTAGAAATTATATCCTTACCGCCAGGTTCACATTGTAATCCTTTGCAAGGATGCAGCACTTTTGGTATCTTTCCTGCCATGCAGCCCATTAATCCAGCCATAGAGGAGAGTTGGAAAGAAATTCTCTGGGAAGAATTCCAATCACCTTATTTCGCCTCGTTGAAAGAATTCCTGGTGAAAGAGAAGCAGCAATACACCATATATCCTCCCGGAAATCTCATTTTCAACGCATTTCAGCACACTCCTCCAGACCGACTGAAAGCCGTGATCCTCGGGCAGGATCCCTACCATGGCACCGGACAGGCACATGGGTTGTGTTTCTCAGTTCCACCAGGGATAAGGATGCCTCCCTCCCTGGTTAATATTTTCAAGGAATTGCAAACCGACCTCGATATTCAGATTCCGGGACATGGAAATCTCGAAAAATGGGCCGATCAGGGGGTGTTGTTACTTAATGCCACCCTCAGTGTTCGTGCAGGTCAGGCCGGATCCCACCAGCACATGGGTTGGGAAACATTCACCAATCGGGTCATCGAAACGATCTCTGAGGAAAAAAGCGGAATCGTATTTTTATTGTGGGGACGTTATGCTCAGGCTAAAGAATCACTAATCGATAAGCAGAAGCACCTAATCCTTAAGGCAGCTCACCCTTCGCCATTTTCTGCCCACCATGGTTTTTTAGGATGCAGGCATTTTTCAAGGACCAATGCATATTTAAATAAAAAGGGAATCCCAGAGATTGATTGGACACTGTAACGTTTTGGCACGCAATTTGTGAAGTATTAACCGACAGTTCATCCAATCATATTCCCTGACAGGTTCAGGGCCAGGTCCGTCTCTCACAGGCGGACTTTTATTTTTTGGTTAAAATGGCCTGTACCCTATAATTTCGCGCACTTCCCGCACCGTTTTTGACGCACTTTCCCGGGCTTTTTCAGCACCCATCTTTACCACTTTCTTCAGGTACTCAGTATCGTTGTATATCTCCTTTATCCGATCTCTGATAGGCGTGGTAAATGAGATCACATCTTCAGCCAGTTGCTTTTTCAGGTCCCCGTATCGAATGGTGCAGTCGTTATAATTATCCGTGAATTGTCTTACTATATCCGGAGCTGAAAGCAATTCCAGCATGTAAAACAAGTTGGCTACCGGCTCAGCCATAGGTGAGTTTGATTGCTGGGGCCCTTGGTCGGTTACAGCCCGCATGACCTTCTTCCTGATCACATCCGGTTCATCTGAAAGGTAGATCCCGTTGCCTTCGCTTTTACCCATCTTACCAGTCCCATCCAGTCCGGGGACTTTGATAAGATCCTCTCCAAAATTATAGGGTTCCGGCATAGTAAAGTACTCCACTCCGTACATGTGATTGAATCGGCGGGCAAACTTTCGTGCCATCTCCAGGTTCTGTTCCTGGTCTTTTCCAACCGGAACCTTGTCTGCATTGTGAATGATAATATCTGCGCACATCAGGACAGGGTAGGTTAGCAGCCCGGCATTTATATTCTCCGGTTGTTTGCGGATTTTTTCTTTGAAGGTAGTGGTCCTTTCAAGCTCGCCCACATAGGCATTCATGTTGAGCAGAAGATACAGCTCAGGAATCTCAGGGACATCGCTTTGGATATAGAGTGTAGCAATTTCCGGATCCAAACCGGCTGCCAGGTATTCCGATAAGACGGTCTTGATGTTGTTTTGCAGATTCTCGGGTTTGGGATGGGTAGTCAGTGAATGATAGTCGGCCACAAAAAAGAAACACCTGTTCTCGTGTTGCATTCTCACAAAATTCTTCACCGCCCCGAAATAATTTCCCAGGTGTAATTTTCCCGTTGATCTGATCCCGCTTAATACTGTATCCATGGGTTGTCCTATGCTTTTTAAGGTACCTGCAAAACTATAAAATGTTATTGAAAAAACGTACTTTTGCCCGATGACAACTACCCGTCAACATAAAGTATCCAGACTTTTGCAGAAAGAGCTGGGCGAATACCTGCAAAAAAATGGCCCGGTATTCTCCGGAGGAAAGATGGTAACAGTTACAGTGGTGCGGATCAGCCCGGATCTTGGGGTTGCAAAAGTCTATCTTAGTATTTTTCCGGGAGAAGGATTGGAAAAGGCTTTGCAATCAATCACGGACAAGGCGGGATTGATCCGGAGAGAAATAGGTAAAAGACTAAGGAATCAGTTAAGACATATTCCTGAATTTGTTTTTTATCTGGACGATTCACTCGATTACGCTGACCGGATCGATAACCTCTTAAATGATTAATTATGCAATACGATCCCATCAAACGGAGTCTTGGCGCTGTCTTTAACAGAACTCCTTCTCTTAGAATACTGTTTTACAGGCTGCTGGATCTGCTCTTGCTTCGTTCATGGCACATTCGCAGGGAGTTAAGGCTTCTTTCACGCAGTGGTTTTTATCCTGAAAATATAGCGGATGCCGGATCAGGATTTGGGCAGTATGTATATCATCTTTCAAAAAGGTTTCCCGATTCTCATATTACCGGGCTGGATATCAAACAGGAGCAGGTGGATGATTGTAACGCCTTTTTCTCTTCTATCGAGCTACAGGAAAAGGTATCCTTTGAATATGCAGACCTGACAACACTCAATGCCATAGAGGCTTATGATCTGATCCTGTCCGTGGACGTCATGGAGCATATCGAAGAGGATCGCCGCGTACTAGGGCGGTTTTATAAAGGGTTGAAGGCTGGTGGGATTTTACTGATATCAACCCCTTCGGACCAGGGGGGATCAGATGTACACCATGAACACGAGGAGTCATTCATTGATGAACATGTCAGGGATGGTTATGGTGTGGATGAATTAGATGAGAAACTTCGGGAAGCAGGGTTTTCAAATATATACATCAGGTATTCTTATGGGAGACCGGGTAAGCTTTCCTGGAAACTATCCATGAAATTTCCCATCCAGCTGGCCAATGTCAGTAAGCTCTTCCTGTTGCTATTGCCCTTCTATTACCTGGTTGTCTATCCGTTCTGCTATTTACTGAACAGGGCAGATGTTAGAAAAGAACACCTCACAGGGACCGGTCTGATCGTAAGGTGCAAAAAGTGAACCTCTCATTCTATATAGCAAAACGTTACCTTCTGGGGAAAAAGTCCCGTAACGCCATACACATTATTTCAGGGATTTCTGTTCTTGGAGTTGCCACAGGCACCATGGCGCTGGTCATTGTATTATCGGTATTTAATGGATTCGATAAGGTAGTAAAATCACTTTTCAATTCATTTGATCCGGATATAAAAATCTCAGCGGTAGAGGGAAAAACGTTTATACCCGGAAAATCAGTTACCAATTCACTTAAAGAGCTTCCCGGAGTTAGTGCAGTGTCCGAAGTATTGGAAGAAAACGTATTGTTATTGTACGGCGACAAACAGCACATTGCGACCATCAAAGGAGTGGATGACTCATTTGAGGAAGTATCTGGACTCGATTCGATGATCTACGACGGGGAGATGAAGCTTAAGGACACGAACAGGCCATATGCAGTGGTCGGACAGGGCATAGCCTATAGTCTCAGGATTGGACTTAGCTTTATTGATCCGCTATTTGTGTATACTATCGACCGAAAAGCACAGATAAACATGGCACAACCTGAAGAGTCCATCCGAAGAGATTTTATCTATCCGTCGGGCATCTTCTCCATAGAACAGGATTTCGATTCGAGGTATATAATAGTACCCATCGAATTTGCCAGAGACTTACTTTCGTACCAAACCGAAGTATCTTTCCTGGAAGTTAAATTGGATCCTCGTTATCCGGCCGAAAAAGTACAGGAAGAGATCTCCCTGATTATGGGAGCCGAGTACCAGGTAAAGAACAGACAACAGCAGAACGAGCTTTTCTACAGGGTCATGAAATCAGAAAAATGGGCCATCTTCCTGATCCTGACCTTTATCCTTATCATCGCCTCATTTAACATTATTGGCTCCCTCAGCATGCTGATCATCGATAAGAAAAAGGACATCGTGACGCTTCGCAACATGGGCTCCTCCAACCGGCTCATTGAAAGGATATTCCTGGTGGAGGGATGGCTTATCTCGGTCATTGGGAGTGTGATTGGTGTGACCATGGGTACTCTATTTAGCTGGATTCAGCAGCGGTTTGGCCTGATCAAATTATCGGGCAACGGAACTTTTGTGATTGATGCATATCCTGTTCAAATTGAGGTAGTTGACATCTTTATGATCTGGATGACCGTCCTCTTAATCGGATGGATCGCAGCCAGATATCCTGTAAAACAGATCTCCAGAAAATTTTTAAAAAGCCTTGACAGGGAGGGTATTGTTTAAAACTTTGTAGATCTCCTATTCTTAGATCATCTAATTTTATAATCATCTGAGAACTATTGATATCTTCCCTGCAACCAATTGCAAGGTAGCGGTGTATTGTAGATATCAACGTATATTTGGGTATCAGAAATGAATTAACCGGAAAAGTTTTTATGAAAATTATCAGGTCTTCCTTCTTTACGGTCCTCTTCATTTTTTCATTCGTGTTTTCTTTATATGCCCAGGATGTAATTATTACAAGTGTGTCATCCACTCCTGTTACCTGTGGAGCAGGTGCGGATGGTACTATCTCTGTTACTGTCACAGGTGGCATTGGATTATATACCTATCTTCTGGTGAGGGCAGGTATTCCGGTAGAAAACGCCGGTCCTATCGCTTCTCAGAATTACACTTTTACCGGACATAGCAAGTACGGAAGTTACTTCATCATTGTGTCGGACCAGGATGTGGGAACTGCCGACGATTTCCAAATTGCCGCCATCACCGGCCCCGATCCGATCTCCATTACTACTGCTTTCCCTACTGATATAACATGCAACGGCGCCAATGATGGAACTATTACTGTATCCGCAACCGGAGAGGGGGGAAATTATGTGTTTGACCTGACAGGGCCAGTTAGCCTGACCAATGAAACTGGATTTTTTTCGGGACTTTCACAGGGAGATTATACGGTTCAAGTGAGTGATAAGGATGGATGCCCATCCACCGATGTAACCCCGGTGCTAACGGTCAATAATCCCTCTGTTATTTCGATTGCAGTGGATAATGTGAATCACGTGTTGTGTTTTGGAAACAATACCGGGTCCATTGCCATCACGCCTTCGGGAGGTGTACCCTCCGGCACGGGCAGCGGATATACGTATGACTGGACGGGCCCGGGAGGTTTTACCTCAACCACTGAAGATTTACCAAATATTGAGGCAGGAGACTATTTTGTAACTGTTTTTGATGGAAACATGTGTTCCTCCAATGCAGGTCCCATCACCGTTACACAGCCGCCGGATATAACTGTTACTCTGAACGGCACCACCGACGTCACGTGCAACGGAGGCAATGATGGGATTGCACAGATCACTGCCGGTGGTGGGGTTGGAGGATATTCATATTCCTGGGTGGGCCAGGTGAGTGGTCCTGCTTCAACCGATGAAGATCCTGTCAACCTGGTGACAGATACCTATGACCTGACGGTGACTGATGGCAATGGTTGCTCAAAAATATTTACTTCATTTATCACTATAAATGAACCACCCCCATTTAGCATGGTACTGGATGGTACCACTAATGTTTCTTGTTTTGGTGGAACAAACGGGACAGCCAGTATCACTCCCGGCGGGGGGACTCCTCCCTATACATTTGCCTGGACCGGTGCCATCTCCGGGTATGGCTCCACAGATGAAGATCCGATCAGCATGCCGGCTGATGATTTTTCGCTGACGATTACCGATTCGCGTGGGTGCAATCAGGTATATCCATCTCTGGTTACGATAACTGAACCTACTCCCCTTATTTTTGTATTAGACGGTACTTCGGATGTTTCGTGTTTCGGGGGAAGCGATGGCTCTGCAAGCATATCTGTGAGCGGCGGGACCATTCCTTATGTCTTTAGCTGGACAGGAGATGGATCGGGTTATTCATCGGGAATTGAAGATCCCAATGATCTTGTGGCCGATACCTACGACCTGACCATCACTGATAACAATGGTTGTATTCTTGCATTCAACGATTTATTTGTCATCTCCGGGCCTGCAGATTTAGCCGTCACTGTTGATAATATTACGGACGTGGATTGCAATGGGGATGCCACCGGAGTAATCGATATTACACCTTTGGATGGTACCCCGGTTTACTCATTCTCCTGGACCGGCCCCAATGGGTTCACTTCCAACGCAGAGGATATTGCTAACCTGGAAGCGGGTGATTATAGCCTTACTCTTTCCGATGCAAACAGCTGCTCCAAGGATTTCATCGCCGTGGCAACCGTTGCTGAGAATAGTCCAATCACCGCCTCATTTACGATTGCTGATGTAACATGCAATGGTGGTTCCGATGGGTCGATTAAGCCCTCTGTTGCAGGAGGAATGCCCATTTATTCATACAGTTGGACGGGGCCCCTTGGCTTTACCTCTTCCTCCATGGATATTTCCGCTCTTGAGGCAGGTGACTATCAACTCACGGTTACTGATGCCTTGGGATGTGTACAGGTGATGCCCGTTCAGACCCTCAACGAACCCCCATCAATAACTGCTTCAGCAACCAAGGTGGATATTGATTGTTTCAAGGCCGACAATGGGTCCATCGACCTGACACCTTCCGGAGGAGTACCTCCCTACACGTTTGCCTGGACCGGCCCCGGATTATTCTCTGCCAGTTCAGAGGATATCTCAGGATTGCAGCCAGGAGCTTACAGTGTTACTGTGACAGACGCAAACCTCTGTTCCACCGGGTTTACCGATATAGCAACCGTTTCAGAGCCGGCTGAAATCCTGGTCTCCTCTGTGAAATCAGATATCTCTTGCGGTGGCCTGATCGATGGTGCCATCGATATTACAGTCATGGGGGGTACGCTTCCCTATTCGTTTGCCTGGTCAGGTCCCCTTGGATTCACCTCCACCTCGGAAGATATTTCCTTTTTAGAAGCTGGCAGCTACAGTCTGATCCTTACCGATGGCAATGGATGCATTGGCAACCACCCCAATATTGAGACCATCATTGAACCCAGTCCCATCAATGGCATGTACGTTTCTCACCAGGATGTGCTTTGCAACGGGGATGCCAGTGGCTCCATTGAGATAAACGTATCGGGAGGAACGGCGCCCTTCACCTTTGACTGGTCCAACAGTTTAGGGTTTACACAATCCACCGATGAGGATCCTACGGGTTTGCAGGCAGAGACCTATTCGCTGACTATTACCGATTTCAACGGGTGCTCTGTCACCTACACCAACCTGGTTACCATCCTCGAACCATCGGCATTGTTAAGTAGCCTGGCAGGGACAAACATTGCCTGTTTTGGCGCCGGGGACGGGACCATTGCAGTTGCCTCTTCAGGCGGGACTCCCCCCTATGAATATTCAATCGCAGGTGATATTGGTCCCTCCTACCAGCCTGGCACCCTGTTTTCAGCATTGGGACCCGGCTTGTATACAGTGTGGACAAGGGATGCCAATTTATGCGTAATTTCAGATACCCTTACAATTATTGAATCACCCCAAATCCAGATTCTAAGCGAAACGAACAGTGATAATATCTGTTTCGGAGGCTCTTCCGGACAAATTTCAATTGATGCCGTAACCGGAGGGGTCATGCCGTATGAATATTCCATCGACGGGGGTACTCTTTTCTTCCCCACCTCTCTCTTTACAAATCTTCCGGCAGGAAGTTACCAGACCGTTGTGAGAGATGATAACGGATGTATTGTTCCGGGAAACCTGATTGTAATCGGTGAGCCGGCAGCACTGGAGGTTGGGTCCTATTCCCAGGATAACATCTCCTCCTGTTTTGGTGCGCCGGAAGGCCGTATTGTGATAGCAGGAACGGGCGGGACCGGGATTATCAGCTATGCCCTGGATGGAAGCATTCCAGGTCCATCAGGTGATTTCCAGAACCTTCAGAGCGGGCCGCATCTGGTTGCCATGGAGGATGCGAATGGCTGTACCTGGGATTCGTCTGTGTTTATTACCACTCCAACGGCAATGATGGTGGACAACCTTACTCCCATAGACGTCACGGGTTGCAATGGCGATGCAACAGGATCAGTGACAGTTTCCGGTTCGGGAGGAACAGGAACCATAACCTACTCACTTAATAGCGGGCCATTCCTTGCCAGCGGAAGCTTTACGAATCTCCTTGCCGGTAATTACACGCTGTCATTGAAGGACGATAACTCCTGCACGCTGGATACTGGATTCCTCATTACTGAGCCAGCGGTCATTGCCATTCTTTCTGAAGCTGTCACCGATATTACCTGTTCAGGAGCCAGTGACGGAATCATAGAAATTACTGCGACCGGTGGAACGGCACCTCTTACCTTTATGGTAACTCCGGGACTCTTTACCAATGCAACAGGGATGTTTACCGGGTTGGCTGCGGATACCTATACTGTTTCGGTCGACGATGCCGCTGGTTGTGGTCCTGTTGATTCATCACCACTCTCAATCACTGAGCCTCCTCCATTGATTATCGACTCACTCAGGGAGGGAATCATAAGCTGCAGCGGAGCAAATGATGGAACCATAAGTATCTATGCTTCAGGTGGTGCGCCGCCGTATGAATATTCTATTAATAATCAGGCAAACTGGTCATCCGACAGTCTCTTCACGAGGCTGGCACCTGCCACTTATGAAGTTTATATCAGGGATGCCAATCTTTGTGTAATCTATAGAGGATCCTATGTGATGGTAGATCCTCCAATGGTCACTGCAACGATTACCACCACGGATATTACCACATGTTCAGGCGATACCACAGGCATGATCAAAGCTATTGGAAATGGTGGAAGAGGCACTCTTGAATACTCCATAGACAGCCTGAATTTTCTGATAACAGGTACTTTCATTAATCTGTCAGGTGGTTCCTATACAATTTATGTCAGAGATTCTGTGGGTTGTTCCATCACTGAACCGGTCTTTATTGCCGAACCCGACTCTATAAAAGCCACCATTACGAAAACGGAGGCTATCCTTGGGAACCTTGGCTCCATTATCATCTCGGGAACTACCGGAGGAACTCCACCCTATCAATATACCATAAAAGGCGATACCGGTACATATACCGGTGATACAGCTTATTTTAATTTGGAAGCAGCCACTTATCCGGTGATAATTATGGACACGAATGGTTGCAGTTACCAGGAAATAGTTGAGATTCTGGATGTGCTTCCATTGGACGTACTGGTCAATCAAACAGAGGTGAGCTGTTTGGGTGCCGATGATGGAACCATCGAGTTCATCCCTCAAAATGCCGAGGGACAGGTGGTATACTCCATTGACAGCGGAATGAATTTTGTATCTTCCGCATTGTTTGAGAATCTTCCCGGGAATGCCATATATTACCTGTTTGCCAGAGACGAAGCGAATAAGGAATATACAGGCTCCGTGACCATTACCGAGCCAACTAAGCTCAGGGTAACCCGTAATTCCTCCCCCGCTGAATGCAATGCTTTCAGCGAAACAGGTTCCATGGATATTACCGTATCAGGAGGTACACCACCCTACACCTTCCTGTGGGATGACGGTTCCACCAGAGGGAACCGCAACAATGTAGTGGCCGGTATCCACACAGTGGTAACAACTGACTCCGCTAATTGCAGCAGAACTGATTACGTTCTGGTGAGCAGCCTGGTGACCGTGGATGCTTATGCTGGCAAAGACACAACTATTTGTGATGGTGATTCCATTCAATTAATTGGTCTTGGAGGTAATATCCTCGCATGGGATCCTTCTCCATTTATAACCGATACTTCGATTGCAAATCAGGTAACCCTGGAGATTACAGAACCCACAACCTTTATTCTTACAATCAGAGAGGATACCAGTCCGTACGGATGTTACAATATTGACTCCATGGATGTCATGCTTTATCCACCTTTGGAAATTAATGCCACAGAAGACACTTCCATCATATCGGGCGCATCCATTCAATTGCATGCAAATGGTGGTTTTTTAAGTGAATACAGGTGGGAACCTGCCACAGGTCTTGATAACAGCAAATCCGCCGAACCCATAGCCACACCCCTCGAATCGATCAGGTATTATGTGTATGAAACCAACGAGTACGGGTGCGAAGGGATTGATTCGGTCTATATTGAAGTGGCCGAGGACCTTCTGATCTACAATGTCTTTTCACCGAATGGTGACGGAGTAAATGACTATTTTGAAATCGAAAATGCAGAACGCTTTCCTGAAATGCTTGTGGAAGTATATAGCCGGTGGGGTGATCAGTTCTTTTCGACGGTTGGATACGATGATGGAAGCCGTTGGGATGGTACAGCACGCGGAAAGGATGCTCCGGTGGGAACCTACTTCTATATTATCATCCCGTATAGCGGAGCAAAACCTATTACCGGGAACGTAACTATAATCAGGTAGTATGCGAAGAGTTGCAACCCTTATTCTAGCTGTTATCGTGACAGGTTCAATGGGACTGAAAGGACAACAATTGCCCCAGTACACCCAATATATGTTTAACGATTTTGTCATCAATCCTGCCATTGCCGGAGTACATGATTATTACCAGATAAGGACAAACCACAGGTTTCAGTGGGTAGGTATGACCGATCCACCGCTTACCAACTCTATTGCTTTCTATGGTCCGCATGCCAAGCAGGATATGGGATATGGAGGGTATATATACAATGACGTCACTGGTCCCACCAGCCGCACAGGCATTACGGGATCCTATGCATATAATATTGCGGTAACCGGGGATATCCGCCTCTCCATGGGGATCTCCGCCAGCATGATGCAATTCCGGATAGATGGCACTCAACTGAACCCCAAAGATATATCGGATGCCGCCCTCCTCCAGATGGTAAGCACTTCCTATCTTCCGGATGCAGGAGTCGGAGCCTACCTGTATGCAGAAGAATTCTACATTGGCCTTTCTGCTGCCCAACTATTAAACAACAATATTAAAATATTTGACAACAGAAATGGATTAAACCGATTAAAAACTCATTTTAATCTCATTGGAGCATACCAGTTCCAAATTGACGAGAACTGGATACTGGAACCGTCAGTCATGCTCAAAGGTACGGCTCCCAAAGAGGTTAGTTTTGATATAACAGCCAGAGCCGAGTGGAAAAAGATGGGTTGGGGAGCTATATCTTACCGGTACCACGAATCCATCGGAATCTTGTTGGGTTACAGTTACGAAGAGACGCTCTTCTTCGGATATGCCTATGATATTGGAATTTCCGCCATAAGAAAATACAATACAGGAACACATGAAATCATGATTGGTTACCGGTTTAATGATATCAAGTAATGGTCATGAGGAAGCTATTTTCAGCTCTCTTGTTGTTTACCCTGGTGATTGTCTTCCCGGGTTGCAACAGGCACAAAGAAATTACCGGCAAAGAGTTTATCCCACGAGAAGTTCTGATCGATATTCTGGTCGACCTTCACCTTGTGGATGGAGTAACAAATGATCGAAAATTTCACCGCAGGTATGATGCAGACAGCATTGATATTGTGAATCCGGTGTTTGCCAAATACAACGTCGAAAGAGCCATGTTTGACACTACCATGGCCGCTTATAGCAGGCAGCCAAAAATGCTGGATCAGGTTTATAATGAGGTGCTTATAAAATTAAATGTAATGCTCGATGAGAATGACAAAGAAGAAAACTAGTAAATCAGTAAGGTAAGCAATACGATACTAAAACCGAGGAAATAACCTGCAATTATCTCACCCGGACGCTGGGCCCCGGTACCCAGTCGGGCACTCCCTGTAATTCCACTAGCCAGCAACACAAGCATCAGCAAATTCTGCAGCGGGGTTTCGTATAAATATATCAGCCCTATGATCAACCCGGTGAGCCCTCCAAGGGCCGCCAAATGAAAGCAAACTTTGAATTTAATATTCGCCAGAAACACCACAAACAGTGTCGCGAGAACCGACAACATATACCCCTGGATCACCCTATTCAAAGGGAGTCGCATAAAATAGACGAAGGTAATGCTATAAAGAATAAGCACCACAACAAGGGGGACTAAACGCTCTTCCCTGCGTGTGGATCGCATATTGGTTACCAGGTTCCTGTAGTAAAGCACCGGAACCATTATCATTGGGAATACCAACGTGCCCAGTGCCATAACAAAGAGAATAGCCCGCTTTATCGCAGGATCGAGCAGGGCAATATATGTTCCCGAATTCAAGAGGAGCAGCAAACCCAGTGTGGGCATCATTAAGGGATGGAACAGGTAAGATACCGCAGGTGCTGCTTTTTTCATTTTCACCTGTTTAAAGCTCCTTTCGCAATCTGGCGACAGGCAAGCCGAGCTGTTCTCTGTATTTGGCTACAGTTCTCCGGGCAATCTGATATCCCTTTTCATTTAGAATGGCAGAGAGCCTGTCATCTGTCAAAGGTTTCCTTTTGTCTTCGCCGTCTATGCAGTTCTGCAGAATTTTCTTAATTTCCCTTGTGGATACCTCCTCCCCACTCTCAGTTTGCATCCCTTCTGAAAAGAAATATTTAAGCGGGTGAATTCCAAAATGAGTCTGAATATACTTGCTGTTGACCACCCGGGAAATGGTGGAGATATCCAGGTTGGTCATATCTGCAATATCTTTCAGGATCATGGGACGCATCCTGGTATCGTCCCCTTCCTCGAAATAGTCCCTCTGATATTCAAATATGGCATTCATGGTGAGCAACATGGTATTCTGCCGCTGCCTGATCGCATCAATAAACCATTTGGCAGAATCCAGTTTTTGTTTAACAAAGGTGATGGCATCCTTTTCATCCCGGCTGACCGATGCCTTGTTGGCATTGTAGCTCTCAAACATATCTGAATAGGACTTGCTGACCCTTAACTCGGGAACGTTCTTTGAATTAAGATAAAGTTGAAGTTCGTTTTCACTCTCCTCCAGTATAAAATCAGGGACAATTTGATGAAATGATTTACCCTGAGAATCTCCAATGGCTCCCCCCGGCTTTGGATTGAGTCTGAGAATCTCCTCCAGGGCAGTCTTTAGATTCTCCTCTTCTATGTTGAGTCGCTGGATGATCTTGTCATAATGTTTATTCGTAAATTCTTCAAAATGATTTTTCAATATGGAATAAGCCAGGGCGGTGTCCTGTTGATCCAAATCTTTTCTTTCAATTTGAATCAGCAGACATTCCTGGAGACTCCTGGCCCCAACTCCGGCCGGATCAAATTCCTGGATTATCATCAATACCTCGTGAAGTTCTTCGTAGGTTGTTTCCAATCCTACCGAAAAAGCGAGGTCATCAGCTATGGCTTCCAGGTCTCTTCGAAGATATCCATCATCATCAATATTTCCGAGTATATACTCAGCCAGAATTTCCTGATCTTCCCTCAGCTTCCTCAATCCAAGCTGACTTTTCAATTGTTCCCGGAATGAACTGCCTAAAGTGAAGGGGATCTCCTCCCTCTTATCGTCCGCAGAATAGTTTTGAGTATTCAATTTATAGCTGGGAACATCATCATCCTGTATATAGTCTTCCAGCGAAAATTCTTCCTGTTGTTCCGTTTGCTGTTCATCATTGCTCTCATCCTGGTCATCGAAAGGATTTTCTTCGCTCCCCTCTTCCAGTACAGGATTTTCCTCCAGCTCCTTCTTAATGCGCTGCTCCATCTGAATGGCAGGAATCTCCAACAGCTTAATCATCTGGATCTGCTGTGGAGACAGTTTTTGTAGTAGTTTCTGCTGGAGCCTCTGTTTAAGCATTGGTCAAGGTCTAAAACTCTGCACTTTTAGGGGTACGCGGAAATGGGATAACATCTCTTATATTGTTCATGCCTGTAATAAACATAATTAATCGCTCAAATCCCAATCCAAATCCACTATGTTCTACAGTCCCAAATTTACGAGTTTCCAGATACCACCACAATTCATCCTCAGGTATATTCATCTCTCGCATCCTGTTTTGCAGCTTTTCAAGCTCCTCTTCCCTCTGAGAACCACCTATTATTTCACCTATCATGGGAAAGAGCACATCCATGGCGCGTACTGTTTTCCCATCATCATTTTGCTTCATATAGAAAGATTTTATCGCCCCTGGATAATCTGTCAGGATTACCGGGCGTTGAAAGTATTCCTCCACCAGATAGCGCTCATGTTCTGCCTGCAGGTCCAGTCCCCATTTAACCGGGAACTCAAATTTCTTATCTGCCTTCAATAAAATATGAACCGCCTCGGTATATGATTTCCTCTCAAAAGGCTGCTCCAACACAAATTTGAGCCGCTCCAGTAGTCCCTTGTCAACCATATTATTCAAAAATTCAAGGTCATCCTGACAATGATCAAGGGTATACCGGATCAGGTATTTTAGGAAATCCTCGGCCAGGTCCATGTTATCATGAATATCATAAAAAGCCATTTCAGGTTCAATCATCCAGAATTCGGCCACATGCCTGGGTGTATTTGAATTTTCTGCTCTGAATGTGGGGCCGAAAGTATAGATGGATGAGAGCGCCAGAGCTCCAAGTTCTCCTTCTAGCTGGCCCGACACTGTGAGGTTTGTAGGACGTCCGAAAAAATCCTGGGTAAAATCAATCCCGCCCTCTCCATTCCTGGGAGCTCCGTCCAGATCAAGAGTAGTTACCTTGAACATGGCTCCTGCACCCTCTGCATCAGAGGCAGTAATAATAGGCGTATGAAGATAAAAAAATCCCAGGTCGTTATAGTACTTATGAATGGCATAAGCCAGTGCGTGCCTGATCCTGAAAACAGCACCAAATGTGTTGGTTCTAAAGCGCAGATGGGCTATTTCCCGAAGAAATTCAAATGAATGCCCTTTCTTCTGCAACGGGTATATTTCAGGATCAGCGTCCCCCAGAATTGATATTTTGGAAGCCTGTATCTCCACATTTTGTCCTCTGCCCATGGATTCCACAAGTTTCCCTACCACACAAATGCTACTTCCTGTGGTAACTCGCCGCATGACTTCTTCCGGAAAAGAATCCAATTCGGCAACTACCTGTATGCTGTGTATGATTGTTCCATCATTCACAGCAATAAACGCAATCTTTTTATTACCTCGCCGTGTCCTTACCCATCCTTTCAATAGCACCTCGCTATCGATCTCCATGGACCCAAGGATTGCTTTAACTGTCGATCTCTTCATCACGTTTAGTTTTTACAAGCTACAAAAGTACAATTTTATCATTTTCCATTCGTTAACTTTATTATCTAAAAAGAATCAACTAATTTTACCCGCGACCAAAACCATTATATTATGGAGCAAGAGAAGAAATCCATCATGGTAACCTGGGATTTTTCTGCTGTATCCTACAATGCATTAAAACACGCCCTAAAAATGGCGCACATTTTGAAATATAGGATCGTTTTGTTTCATAGTGTGGAAGATGCATCTGAAGAGGAGGCAGCACGGAAAAATATGGAGCAAAAGGTAGAAGAGATTAAAGCAGATCTGGGTGAAGACGTGGAATTCTTTGTGAATCACGGAAAAATTTTCAAAGAAATAGCAAATTACGCTTCCAAGGAAGAAAACCATGTCAATTTTGTGGTCATGGGTACCCACGGAATGAAGGGTGGACAGAAATTATTCGGGAGTTGGGCCTTGAAAGTGATTGCAGGATCGTCCGTACCTTTTATCGTAGTCCAGGATGAACCACCTCAAAAAGACAGGTATTCCGACATAGTATTCCCCATCGATTTTAAATCTGAAAATAAAGAGAAATTGCAGTGGGCCATCTTTCTTGGGAAATACCTCAATTCTAAGATCCACCTGATCAAATCTCCCGTGTCAGATAAGACCCTGCAGAAGAAGGTGAATGTCAATCTAAATTTTGCCATTCGTTTTCTGATTCAGAACAATATTGATTACGAGATACACACTTCAGCCCGGTCAGGCAATTTCCAGAAGGAGATTCTTTCATTCTCTAAAAGAATAAAGGCCGACCTGATCCTGATAACAACCACCAAGCACATTACCAAATTCGATTATATTTTTGGAGCCAAGGAGCAATACCTGCTCTCCAATAATGAAAAGATCCCTGTAATGTGTGTTAATCCGAAATCCAATTTCGCAAAAGTGAGCCAGTTCATGTACGGCTAATGACACTTTTACACTTGTCACTTTACTTTGCCACTTTCACTCTCGACATTCTCTGCTTAACTTACTCATCCTATGTCAATTGAGGTAAATGATATCACAAAGAGCTACGGACCTCAGATTGCTGTGGACAATGTTTCATTTAGCATCCAATCCGGAGAAATTGTTGGTTTTATTGGTCCAAATGGAGCAGGTAAATCTACTACCATGAAGATCATTACGGGTACGTTGGCTCCCGATCGAGGGGATATTATTCTTCAAGGTTTGCCTGCGCTGGATAATCAAATGGAGATCAGGAAAATTATCGGTTACCTCCCTGAGCACAATCCCCTCTACCTTGAGATGTACATCCGGGAATACTTACACTATGTGGCAGGATTGTATAGGATAGGAATGACTAAATCGAAAGAAAGAATTGCCCGGGTTATTGGTATGACCGGCCTCACTTCTGAAGCACATAAAAAGATAGGAAACCTCTCAAAAGGATACAGGCAACGCGTGGGCCTGGCACAAGCACTCATTCATGATCCTGAGATACTGATCCTTGATGAACCTACCTCCGGACTGGATCCTAACCAGCTTGTTGAAATCCGTAACCTTATCTCCACCATTGGCAAGGAGAAAACCGTTCTTCTGTCCACACATATTCTTCAGGAAGTGGAAGCCATTTGCGATAGGGTGATAGTCATCAGCAAAGGAAAAATTGTTGCCGATCAAACAGCCTCATCATTGATGGAGAAGGGAGCATACCAGATTCAGACCATTCATATTGAGCTTACCTCCAACCCCGGGTCTGAGCTCTGGAAAAACCTTCCCTTTATCGGGCATGTAAAAACCATTCCCGGAAACCAGTTCCTGCTGGAAACAAATGAATCCAGGGACATGCGTGGAGAGATTTTTAATTTTGCTGTTGCTCAGGGGCTTACTATCCTTTCCCTCTCATTAAAAGAAAAAAGCCTCGAAGAGGTATTCAGAGAACTCACCCAGCACTAACTATCTGATTATTATTACAATGTAGCCTAAACAAATTGGCATTGTATTTGTTTACATTATTTATATATTTACGCATTATTTTTTTTACCAAATGATCACTGTATGAAAATAAGAGGATTAGCAACTTTAGGAGCAATTGTATTTGCAGGATCAATGTCGGGCCAAACGCTAACAGACGTGATCAACGAGTTTAATACAGGTGTTGAGAAACTCAACAACCAGGAGTATGAGATATCGGTAGAACATTTTAATCAGGTATTAGCTATGGCTGAGACAGTTGGAGATGAGGCCAATGATATGCGATCACAAGCTGAGAAGCAGATTCCATCGGCCTATTACCGCCAGGCTACCGTTTTTATGAAGAGAAAACAATACGACAATGCGATTCCGTACCTGGAAAAGACGGTGGAATCATCAACCATGTACAGCAACAATGACGAAATCAAAGGAAAATCTTTGAAATATCTGCCCCAGCTGCATACCATGGAAGGTAACCGGCAATGGAAAAATAAGCAATATGAAGAGTCCCTTGCCCACTTTGATAAGGCTTTGGAACTGGATGAATCCCTCTATAAAGCTCATCTGGGTAAAGGTCTGGTATTCCTTGACCAGGATGAAACAGATATGATGCTGGAGGAATTCAAGCTGGCTAAAGAGGGTGCTAATTCTGCTAATGATACCAAAACCCTTGATCAGATCAATGGGAAAATTGATTCGTATTACAATAAATTCATCACCGAAGAACTGGAGATGGTTGACCCTGAGGAGAATGACTTCACTTATGTCGTTGAAGCCTGTGAAAATGCCCTTAAGGCCAATCCGGAGAATCCCAGAGCCCTTTACCACCTTGCCCTTGTCAGTAACAAAAAGGTGGAATACGATGCAGCCGTCGATTATGCCCTCCAGGCACTGAAATTTGAAACGGAAGCGATTTGGCTGTCAGCCATTAACTTCGAGTTGGGCAGCGCTTATCAAAACTCTGTTGAATATGATAAGGCTTGTGAAACTTTTAAACAGGTACTGGAAGAACCTTTCCTTTCAAGAGCTGAAAAGAAGATGGCATCGCTCAGCGGATGTAATTAGGCTGTCAGGGAAGATACTAAATCAGAAGCAGCGTATTTTATGCTGCTTTTTTTTGTTACATGCCCGAAATTTGTTTCCTTTGTCCGACCCGAGTGGAGAGATTTGACTGATTGCAACCACAAAAAAAAATGCTAAACCAGGATCATTTTCGACGATCAGTCATCCTTCCTCCAAACCATTGTAGTATTAAATTTTCTTAGTATCATGGCGTATCTATTTACTTCCGAATCCGTATCAGAAGGCCATCCCGATAAGGTGGCAGACCAGATTTCAGACGCACTTCTGGATGAATTTCTTGCATTCGATCCCCAATCGAAGGTTGCATGCGAAACGCTTGTAACCACTGGCCAGGTTGTGCTGGCGGGAGAAGTACACACGACAACTTATATCGATGTTCAAAAAGTGGCAAGGGAAGTTATCTGCCAAATCGGATATACTGAAAGTGCGTATCGGTTTGAATGCAATTCATGCGGTGTAATGACTCTTATCCATGAACAGTCGCCGGATATCCACCGAGGTGTTGCAAGGGAAGATCCCATGGAGCAAGGGGCTGGCGATCAGGGAATGATGTTCGGGTATGCTACGACTGAAACAGATAATTATATGCCTCTCCCATTGGAGTTAAGTCACATGTTACTCATCGAATTGGCTGCTATTCGAAGGAAAAAGGAGGTGATGACTTATTTACGCCCCGATTCAAAATCTCAGGTAACCATTGAGTATGATGATGATGATAAACCCACTCGAATTCATACCATTGTCATTTCAACCCAGCATGATGAGTTTGATACCAATGATGCGCAAATGCTGGATAAAATAAGTCAGGATGTAAAAGAGATTCTGGTCCCCCGGGTGGTAAATCAACTTCCCGACCGCCTGAAATCTCTTTTCGATGATACCTATATCCTTCATGTGAATCCCACTGGCAAATTTGTGATTGGAGGTCCCCACGGGGATGCCGGCCTTACGGGCAGGAAGATCATCGTAGATACCTATGGAGGGAAAGGAGCCCATGGCGGCGGAGCTTTTTCTGGAAAAGATCCTTCCAAGGTTGACCGTTCAGCTGCCTATGCAGCCAGGCATATTGCCAAAAACATCGTGGCAGCAGGCGTCTCCGATGAAATCCTGGTTCAAATCTCGTATGCCATCGGCGTAGTAAAGCCTATCGGAGTATTTGTGAATACTTTTGGGAAATCCAACGTGGACCTTTCCGATGGTGAAATTTCAAAAAAGATCGAGGAGATATATGATCTCAGACCAGCCGCTATTGAAAAACAATTGAAGTTGAGAAATCCAATATACAAGGAGACAGCTTCTTATGGACACATGGGCCGTACACCTCGGATTGTGGAAAAAAAATTCAACTCTCAGTATTGGGATGAAAAGATCATCGAGGTAGAACTTTTTACCTGGGAAAAATTGGACTTTGTGGACAGATTTAGGAAAGCCTTTGGCATTTCTTAAACGTGCCTTGTGAAAAGTGAAAGGTGAGCACCGGTGGAACCTTGCCTCCGGCGAAGAACGATGTATGCTTTCTAATAAAAATCTTTCATATTTTTACTCGTAAAACTTTCAACGCAATGTTTTCAGGAATCGTAGAAGAAGCAGGAGCTGTCGTCCGGTTGGAAAAAGAGCGGGAAAATCTGCATATTACCATGCAGTGTTCTTTTACAAGCGAATTAAAGATCGACCAAAGTATCTCTCACAATGGGGTTTGCCTTACGGTTGTGAAGATTAAAGACACTACCTACACGGTAACAGCCATCAAGGAAACCCTCAGTAAATCAAACCTTGGAGGATTACAGATCGGGGATAAGGTGAACCTGGAACGCAGTACGCGTTTGGATTCAAGGTTGGACGGGCATATGGTGCAGGGGCACGTGGACCTTACTGCCACTTGTACAGAGATCAAAGAAGCAGAAGGCAGCTGGTATTTCAGCTTTGAGTACGAACCTGGGGAGGAGGAACACATCACCGTAGAAAAGGGTTCGGTAACGGTAAATGGAGTGAGTCTTACAGTGGTTAACTCCCGGGATCGATTCTTCCAGGTAGCCATCATACCATTCACCTACGAGGTTACAAACTTTCATCAATTCAATCCTGGAACACAAGTCAATATTGAGTTTGATATTATTGGTAAGTACGTCGCCCGGATACTTAAGAATCAACTCGGGAAATAAACATGCAGACTATCTTAATCCTCGGGGCCGGTCTATCTTCTTATTCACTAATCAATTACTTTCTGGAAAATTCAGGGTCTCAACGTACAGTACGCGTGGGGGACATTAACCTGGAAAAAGCCCGGGCAAGGGTTCAGGGCCATCCCAGGGGGCACGCCTTTTATTTTGATGTACATAATCCGGCCCAACTCAACCGGGAAATTGAACAGGCCCTGATCGTCATCAGTCTGTTACCGGCAAGAATGCACCAGCTGGTAGCAGAAACATGTGTGGAGATTGGCCGGAACATGGTTACCGCATCTTATCTTTCTCCGGCCATTAAAACCATGGACCGCGATGCAAGGGATAAGGGGATTGTCCTGATGAATGAGTGTGGAGTGGATCCAGGGATTGATCACATGTCTGCCATGCAGATGATCCAGGGGATTAAGGAAAGGGGTGGAGAACTTCTCGCATTTGAATCCAGTACAGGTGGCCTGGTCGCCCCGGGTTTTGAAAATAATCCCTGGCATTATAAGTTTACCTGGAATCCCAGAAACGTTGTATTAGCCGGGAAAGAGGGTGCCCGATTTCTTCACAACGGTAAATTCAAATATATTCCTTATCAGAAGGTATTCAGCCGAATCGAGACAATCCAGGTACCTGAACTCGGAACCTTTGAAGTGTATGGAAACAGGGATTCGCTAGCGTATAGAGAAACCTATGGCCTTCACAACCTGAAAACCATGTTCAGGGGGACCATTCGCCGGCCGGGATTTTGTGAAGCATGGGATATTTTCGTCCAGTTAGGAGCCACAGACGACTCCTATGTAATGGAAGACACTGGAAACATGACTTACAGGGAATTCATCAACAGTTTTATGTCCTTTCAGACAGATGTCCCTATTGAGGCAAAACTTGCCAGATATTTAGGTTTTGGGGAAGATTCCCGTATGATGGAAAGACTAAAATGGCTTGGTATTTTTGATCACAAAAAGATCGGGGTTGAAGGTTTGACCCCGGCAAAAGTGCTTCAGATGATCCTTGAAGAAAAATGGGTGCTTGATCCTGAAGATAAGGACATGATCGTTATGCAGCATCAGGTGGATTTTTTACTGGAAGGAGTGCATAAAAAAAGGTATGCCACCATGGTTGCTATTGGTCAGGATACAAATTCTACTGCCATGTCCAAGGCCGTTGGGTTACCGCTGGCCATGACAGCCAGAAGGATTCTTGAGGGAGATTTTAAGGAAACAGGGGTTCACTTGCCAATCCATCCCGGCATATATAATCCTGTTCTCAAGGAGTTGAAGGACTACCGGATTCAGTTTGTTGAAAGGGAGGTCAGAATTTCTCAAACGAACCTAAACCAAACAACGCAAAATCGTATCTGACAGGATCAACCGGATCGAATTCGCGCAAACGTCCGGT
>CAZCQL010000011.1:0-18929 GCA_964500835.1 uncultured Bacteroides sp. | reverse complement strand
ACGCAAAATCGTATCTGACAGGATCAACCGGATCGAATTCGCGCAAACGTCCGGTATAAGTTTCTCAAAGCCTTTAGGAAATAGATACAGTCAATCCCGTTGAATGTACGATGAACAAAGGAATTAAACCGGTTGAAATCCTCAACATCACTGTACATAAGATAGGAGTAGACACCGCCGGGCATCCATGACAATAGTTTCCTGGCACTGGATACGATAGTGGCTTTCTGTCCCCAGGAAAGCGTTGCTGTAAGAAAAGCAGCTATCTCGATGTCCCTGGGATCCTCAAACTGATGGGGTACCTGAATAGGGTCCGATTCAATAAAGTCTACCCGGTTATAGAGACTGGATTTTTCATCGAGAAAGGCTTTTAGATCTGCTTGTTCTATCTTATGCCTCCACGTGGCCATCTTTCATGGTGATTGTCCTGTCCGCCATTTTTGCCAATTCCCGATCGTGGGTTACTATCACCAGTGTTTTTTGAAGCTGATCCCTCAGGGTGATAAACAGTTTATGCAGTTCCTGCTTGTTTTCTGTATCCAGGTTCCCGGAGGGTTCGTCTGCAAGTATGACCTCCGGGTCATTAATTAGCGACCGGGCCACTGCTACACGTTGTTGTTCTCCTCCTGAAAGTTCGGCAGGTTTGTGGTCTAATCTGTTGGCCAATCCCAGGAAAGAAAGCAATTCTTTTGCCTTGACTTCTACCTCGTGCCTTGCTCTATTAGCGATAAAGCCGGGTATGCAAACATTTTCTACGGCATTAAATTCGGGTAGCAGCTGATGAAACTGAAATACAAAACCAATGTGCTGGTTCCGGAAACGGGCAAGCTGATTCTTCACCAATTTGTCGGTTTGAATCCCATTGATGATCACGCTTCCCTGGTCCTGTTTGCTTAAGGTACCCAGGATTTGGAGCAGGGTGGTTTTCCCGGCTCCGGAAGGTCCAACTATGGAAACGACTTCACCTGCGTTAATCTCAAGACTGATCCCTTTTAATACCTGTAGGTTTCCAAACGATTTTATAATTTGCTCCGCCTTGATCATGCTCCCTTAAAATATCAGGTAAATATACAACAGATAGGTAAGAATCATGAGAATTCCTTCCCATCTGGTTATTCGTGATCGCGCTGCAGGAAGCATGAGCATTAAAAGCAGTACAGAGGTGGCCAGCATCCATGGAATATCAAATTTAACGATTTCGGAATCTACTTTGACAGGTCCGATAATGCTCGTCACTCCAAGTACTGAAAGGATATTCATTATGTTGGAACCAATAATGTTCCCTACCGAAATATCTGTCTCCTTCTTCATGGCGGCTATGACGCTGGTAGCAACTTCGGGAATACTGGTACCAACCGCCACCATGGAAATGGAAATTATCCGCTTGGATACTCCCAGGTCTTCTGCAATGACAGCCGCATTATCCACCAGGAGGCTTGCTCCAAACGCCAGTCCCCCAATGGAAGCGAGTAACATAAGCCCGGCAACCCACCAAGACATGGAGCCGGCTTCGATGTATTCCTCTTTGATGGCAGTACTACTCATTGCCCTGATAATAGAATATCCGATATAAGAGACCAGCAGGAATACCAGCACAATTCCTTCAATCCTTGTTAGCCAGCCATTTATGGTGAAGACAAATAAAAGCAGCGAGACAAACATCATGATCGGCCAGTCCAGCTTCACGGAAGATGAGGATACAGGTATTGGGAAGATAAGAGCAGTAATGGCAAGCACAAGAAGGATATTAGAAATATTACTGCCCACCACATTGCCCATAGCAATCTCGGGGAATCCGGAGACAGCTGCCTGTATGCTAACCAATAATTCGGGGGCTGAGGTGCCAAAGGCAACCACTGTTAAGCCAATGATCATCCTCGGAATCCGAAGCCTTCTTGATATGGCAACACTGCTTTCTACCAGATACTTTCCGCTACCGAACAAAAGCAGAATTCCCGCGACCAGTAAAAGGTAGACTTTTAACATTGGGGTTGGAACTGGAGCTAATTGATGTCCAGGTTTTTCTTCACGCCCTTCACAAGATCATTTTTATTCTTGTTGAAATTCTTTGTAATCTCGCTGGCATCCTTAGTAAGATTCTTTTTGATCTCATTGGCATCTTTGGTAAGGTTCTTCTTGATGTCCTTTATATCTTCCATGACATCGGGTGTGCTGTTTTCGAACTCCCGTTTAATATCATCGGTTGCTCTTTTAAACTCTTTCATCCCCTTGCCGAAGGTCCTGGCAAGTTTGGGGATTTCCTTGGAGCCAAACAACAACAATGCAATCAATACTGCAAATATGATTTCCTGTCCACTGATAAATAGAAATATCCCAAACATCGTTGAATCGATTTACGCAAAGATAATAATTCCGGGATATTTTGAAGGCATTAAAAACCATCCCACAGGATTGCGGGATGGCCCTGGACGCAACCGGACTTCTTTTAATGGGAAAAGTTAATTGGTCATAATTTGCACCATGTAATTTCCCTCTGCATCTTCTGCTTTTATTTCATAACTCCAGCTACCTGTATATTTCTCTTCATCTTCCTCTTTCACAGAGACGGACTGACTGAAATTAATATCTGCAGAAGCGTTGATTTCCAATTCTTTAAATGTTTTTCCATCGGGATACTCTATTCCGATAAAGATCTCGCCCGATCTGACCGACCCGCTGATCATACACCTGAAATGGCGAATTCCGGATTCCACGTCAAATTCACCCCTGGCTGTGCTGGTTGTCTCCCTGAAGGACTTCCGCAAAGTCAATTGAGATTGATTTTCCTGGCCATTTCGTCCCACAACATAAGGTCCCTGTGAAAGTGGTCCCTCGGCATAAGTACCATTCGATCCCACATAGGGCATGAACCTGGCTGCATCCCATTCAGAACGCTGTAATTCCCTGGATTGATCGGCATATTCCCTTTCAATCTGCCTCATTTTTTGCTGCTGCTGTTCAAGCATTTCTTTTCTTTTATTTAACTCCTCGGCCTGTTGGGCTTTATGTACCTCCTTCATGATTTCCATCTTCTGAGCCTGCTCCAGCTTCTGCTTTGCCTGTTCTGTTTTCCTATCCTGTGCAATTGCCAATGATCCGGTTACCAGAAGTACAATTGCCAGCATTCCGGTTTTATGACTAGTGATTGAATTCATAATCTTAAATTTATATGTGATTTGTGTATCCTTTTTACAAAAATAAGGTGATCTACCGTACATCTTGGTTAATGCAGTGTTAATGATTGGTTAACGGATTTGGAAAGGCAGTATCTTAGCTTTTGAATATTTCAGGATGAAAAGCCGTTTACTGATATGGTTATCTGCCTTGGCATTGCTGGTGCTTATCGCGGTACAATATATATTTATCACCGAAACCTACCGGACGAAAAAGGATCAGTTTGATACTAAATTTGGTGACATTGTGAAAGAAGGGATGATCTCGTTCAATAGCATGGGATATCAATACGGCCTGGATTCGGTCCTTTATATTCTCGATAACCTGGCAGTAGATTATCTCTTTACTGATCCAGATTCACTCGTTCATACCCCAGCCAGGTCCTTCTATGATATACTCAGCAATTATAACGATCCCGAATACTTCCTCACCAACTATATTCGCGATGCGGGTGTGGATCCACTTTTTTCCTATTATGTGCAAATCAATGATCTCTATCTGATGGATATGGGATATCAGCAACAGGTTTATCCCGACACGACCCCATTGCCGGTTGCCCCCCCCGAAGCCCTGTTGGCCGGCTCTTATACCCACGACCGCAATTTCTTTCGCATTTCCTATGACATCTACATCAATTTTACGAACCGTTCAAAGCTGATACTAAATGAGATGTGGTTGATTCTGGCCCTCTCTGTTTTTACCTTGCTCCTGGTTTTTACGGTATTCTATATCACCCTGAGAAATATGTTGCTTCAAAAACGGCTGTCGGAAATGAAAACCGATTTTATCAATAACATGACCCATGAATTAAAAACGCCCCTTTCCACCATCTCGGTTGCATCCAGCTCTTTGGGTAATCGATCCATTATTCAGCAGGAAAAGAAAGTAGAAGAGCTATCGGGTCTGATCAAGAGGCAGAACAAGCATTTGTCAGGGCTGATCGACCGGATCCTGGACATTAACATCTGGGAAAAAGACCAGGTTAAACTCAAGCCTGAACCTGTGCGGATTAAAGACTGGATTGGTGATCTGGCGGAGGCATTCAATCTGGAAAAGGGAGAGTCTTCTCCTTCCATTGAATTAATTATTGATGATCAGATTGATACGTATCTGCTGGATCAGGTTCATATGTCGACTGTACTTAACAACTTGTTTTCCAATTCTGTGAAATATGGTTCTCCTCCATTCAAAATTTCAGTCACCGTTAAACACCTCGACGGATACCTGTCTATTTCTGTGGCGGACAATGGTCCAGGCATAAAAAAAGATGAAATAAATCACATTTTCGAGAAATTTTTCAGGGGGAAAGATTCCAAACAGAGAGTAATTAAAGGTCTGGGGCTTGGCCTATACTATGTAAAGCAGATTGTGGAAGCCCATGATGGCACTATTTCGGTGCGAAGTACTCCGGGAAAAGGGACTCAGTTTACCATTAAAATACCTTTGGAAAATGGACATATTGCTGGTTGAAGACGACATTGATCTTCAAAAAGTTCTAACTCAGTACCTGGAGCTATCAGGGTTCACTGTGTATAAAGCCAACCATGGCAAACACGGATTAGATGTCTTTAAAGCACATCATATTGATCTATGCGTTCTGGATGTCATGATGCCGGTTATGGATGGGTTTCTTCTTGCCGGAGAGATACGTGCACTGGATCCGTTCATGCCAGTGGTTTTTCTCACAGCAAAAAATCAAAAGGAAGACAGGGTAAAGGGACTGAAGATCGGGGCCGATGATTACATAACCAAACCCTTTGAGGCTGAGGAACTGGTACTTCGATTGAACAATATCCTGAAGCGGGTAAGGAAGGAAAACCAGGGATCAACATCGCTGGGATGCTTAACCTTTCATTTTAATGAATTGCTCATTGAAGACGGTGAACACAATTATAACCTTACTCCAAGGGAAGCTGAATTGCTCAGGTATTTAATCGAAAATAAGAATACGTTGTTGCGACGGGAACAGATTCTGGAAGAACTTTGGGGTCAGAACGATTATTTTTTGGGCCGTTCCATGGATGTATTTATCTCACGACTCAGGAAATATTTACAGGCAGAGGAATCCATATCTCTTGAAACAAAAAGGGGCGTGGGTTTCATTTTTAAGGTACACACCCACACTCCAAGATAAGTTTTGGAATTCTATTTTCTGACGGTCCCTTTTAAGACCCGAATATTTTCATCCTTCCGAATAGTGTCATATACCACCGGTGTGGCAATAAACAGGGATGAATAAGTCCCCACAATTACACCCAGGAGCAAGGCAAATATAAATCCTCGGATGACATCACCTCCGAAAAGGAATATGGCCAACAATACAAAGAAGGTACTCAATGAGGTACTAAACGTACGGCTCAATGTGCTGTTCAATGCCGAATTGAATATTTCTTTGCGTTCACGTTTTTTCTGGAGTCCGACAAATTCTCTGATCCGGTCAAAAACAACCACCGTGTCGTTGATGGAGTATCCAACCACTGTAAGGATGGCGGCTATAAACGATTGATCGAGCTCTAGCGAGAAAGGCATTACTCCGTGTAAAAGCGAGAAGAGTCCCACCACGATCAATACGTCATGAATCAGTGCTGAGAGGGCTCCGAGACCAAACTGCCAGTTTCGGAACCGGGCCAGTATGTAAAGGAAAATGATTAGAAGTGAAGCAAATACCACCACAACGGCTGTTCTCTTGATATCATCGGCGATGGTTGGTCCAACCTTATGTGCACTAATAATATACTCCTGCCCATTTATGAATTCATCCAACGTCACCTCATCACCCAGGTGGGACTGAAGTCCTAAAAATATATCAGCTTTAATTATCGAATCCACTTCCGGCCGGTCATCATCTATTAAGTACTTTGTGGTAATCCGCACAGCGTTCTTGGATCCGTATGTGATTACAATAGGTGTCTCGCCTAAGACTGCGGCCAGTTCACTTTGCACTTCCATAGTTTCCACATCTTGTTTAAACTCGACCACATAGTTGCGGCCACCGGAAAAATCAACCCCCAGGCTCAGCCCCCGTGTAAACAAGGAAGCCAATCCTCCCACAATAAGGAGGCCCGAAATAAAATAGGCTATTTTTCTTTTTCCCAGAAAATCGATGTTCACGTTCCTGAAAGCGTTCCTGGTGATGGATGTATCGAACCTAATATTCTTTCCCTTGGTTAACAGGCGTTCATAAATAAGTCTTGTAAGGACTATCGCGCTGAAAAGCGATGTCAGGATACCAATTACAAGCGTAGTGGCAAAACCTTTAATGGGTCCTGTACCGAAGAAGAAAAGAATCAAACCGGTAAGGAATGTGGTGAGCTGTGCATCAAAAATGGCCGAATAGGCATTCTTGTACCCATCCCTGATGGCTGTTTTGAGGTTTTTTCCAGCAGCCAGTTCTTCGCGGATCCGCTCATAGATCAGTACGTTCGCATCCACAGACATACCGATTGTCAGAACAATACCTGCAATCCCTGGCAGGGTAAGTACCGCCTGAAGCGAAGCAAGTACTCCGATGAGAAAAAACATGTTTGCCAGCAACGCGATGTCGGCTACCAAACCTCCACTGCGGCTGTAATAAAAGACCATATAGGCCAGAACAATCACAAAAGCAATCATAAACGAGTTTAGTCCGTCTTTCACTGACTTGGCTCCCAACGATGGCCCGATAACTTCACTGGATTCGATGCGGGCCCTTGCAGGCATTTTACCCGATTTAAGAATATTGGCCAGGTCATCGGCATCAGCCTGGGAAAAATTGCCTGAAATAGAAGAACTGCCACCCTTGATCTCCTCACTTACACTTGGAGCCGAATAGACCAGACCGTCAAGAACAATGGCCAGTGCTTCTCCAACATTCTCCCTGGTCAGATTGGCCCACCTCTTTGCTCCTTCAGAATTCATGTTCATGCTCACATTAAACTCCCCGGTATATGGATCGGTTCCAACCCTGGCGTCGGTAACATACTTACCTTCCATGGCAGGCTGGTTATTCCTGGTCGATTTTATTGCGTGAAGTCTGATAAATTGCTGGTCTTCACCATCGGGTTGAAAATGCCATGCGAACTTCAAATCTGAAGGGAACAACTGCTTTATCTGTGGTATTTTGAGGTATTCGTTAACCTTGGATGTGTCTTTCATTAAGACAACACCTACCGTGGATCCACGAATAAAATTACGCTCATTATCCAGGTACGGAGTAAGCACAGCTATCAAGGGATTCTCCTCATAGAATTGAGCCTCCTGATTGTCCAAAACCTGCGTAGAATCCAGGCCGGAAAGCAAATCAAGCCCGGATGTATCAAGCAACAGTTCATCCTGGGGTATATCGAGCAATGAGGTTTCGGCCGCTTCTGCCGGTTCTTCAGGGGCCACCTCTTGTGATTCTTCGGCGGAGCCCTCAGAAGTCTCAGAACCTTCTATTCCCTCATCATTTGCCAATATATCTACTAGTGCAGAATTTGCTTGTTCCAGGTAAGTCCAAACTTCCGATGCCTGATAAGTCGTCCAGAATTCCAGATTGGCTGTACCCGTAAGCAATTTAGTGACCCTTTCCGGTTCTTTCACACCCGGCAATGCAACGAGAATCCTCCCCTGGCGCTCAAGTTTTTGTATATTCAGCTGTACAACACCGAAGCGGTCTATCCTGTTCCTTAAAACATTGTATGAATTATCAATGGCATCTTCAGCCTCTGCCTTCAGAAATGTAACCACATCGCTGTTGGTGGTATTGAAATCTATCTCCCCCCTGGTTTCGGGAGTCATAAAAAACTGTGCCAGCTGTGCACCGGGATTGAGTTCCTCAAAAGCTTCAGAAAACAGATCCACAAAATCACTTTGACTGTTGGTCTTTTTCTCATGGGCAAGAACCATGGTTTCCACGAAGACCGGATCAGTAAGGAACTGAGGAGCTGCCAGCGAACGGATGATATCTTCAACAGCAATCTCCAGAATCACGTTCATTCCACCTTTAAGGTCAAGACCAAGGTTGATTTCCCTTTCCTTGCAATCCTGGTACGTATACTTCTTAAAAAGAACATTGTATACAACTTCACCTTTCATTGAATCCAGGTACGACCTTTCAAGCCTAACGTCTCCATTGGCGAAGTTTCTGGCGTCTTTTTCAATTTTCTGAGAAAATACAGTAAATAGAAGTTGGTATACACTGACAAGCGCCAGAACAATCGTAAAAAACCTGATAGCCCCTTTATTTTGCATTTTTAACTTGTTTATTAATAGTTACTTGATTGTCTTTTTTGAATAGGCCGCAAATATAGCACTATTTTTTTGCACTTTAGGAGGTAGGCTTAAAAAAATGTACAAAGGGCCGGGAAGACTGTGTATCTATTTCCCGGAACTTATATATCTGAAGAATAAGGCCTTATGGATTCTTAGCCAAATAGTTTAAGGTCATCCAGAACGTTCATGACATTTTTCACACTTTCGGCGGAAGAATCCAGTAATTTCTTTTCATCGGCATCCAGGTTGATTTCGAGAATCTCTTCGATTCCGCCCTGACCAAGTTTCACGGGTACTCCCAGGTAGATGTCTTTTAATCCGTATTCGCCGTTCAGGTATGCACAGACTGGAAATATCCGTTTCTGGTTACCGACAATAGCTTCCACCATCTGAGCAACAGCAGCGCCGGGAGCATACCAGGCCGATGTTCCCATAAGGCTAACCAGTTCTCCACCGCCTTTTCGGGTTCTCTGGGTAATTTTATCAATCTCCTCCTTGCTTAGTAATTCAGTCACCGGAATTCCGCTTACAGTGGTATACCGGGGCAGCGGGACCATGGTATCTCCATGTCCGCCAAGCAACATTGCACTGATATCATTGGGAGAGACATCAAGTGCGCTGGCTAGAAAAGCCTTGTATCGGCCGGTGTCCAGAATCCCTGCCATACCAAATACTTTACTGGAGACCTGGCTGGCTGCCTGAAAAGCTGTATATGTCATAACATCCAGTGGATTGGAAACCACGATGATGATTGCCTCAGGTGAATATTTGCTGGACCTCTCAGTTACCTCTTTAACTATATTGGCATTGGTTTTTATCAGATCATCACGAGACATGCCAGGTTTTCTTGGAAGTCCGGATGTGACCACAATGATACCCGAATCCTTTGTTTTCTGGTAATCGTTGGTTGAACCAACGACCCTGGTATTAAAATGGTTGATGGAGGAAGTCTGCCATATATCCAGCGCTTTGCCCTCGGCCAGTCCTTCTTTTATATCAAGAAGGACAACTTCATCGACCAGGTCCTTTTGGGCAATCACGTTGGCACAAGTGGCGCCTACATTTCCGGCACCAATTACTGTAATTTTATTCATTGGAAAGAGTTTTTAGGTTAACATGGATAATTATAAAGCCCCGATCAGATTTTAGGGTCATGTAAAAGTAATAAATTCTTACAGGGTACCTCGATTGTTTAAGAGCATATAGCCGTTATTTACTTGACTTTGCAAGGCAAAAATGGTAATTTTAGCTTAAACCCAACCTTTCTCCCTGCGCATGGAACTTGATTTATCTAAATACGTGGATGATTGGTATAAGGAGGATCCTTCCAGGAATATCTATCCAGGTCCAGTGGTTACCATATCACGAGAGGTGGGATGTCCTGCAAAAAAAATTGCTGCTTCGCTCACCGAACATCTTAATAAGCTAAAGAGGGAGAAAACTAAAAATCATCCCTGGCAGTGGATCAGCAAAGAGATCATGATGGAATCTGCCCGCGAACTCCATGTGAATTCAAGCCAGATTCAACATGTGTTTGATTACAAAAGCAGGGGTGTACTGGAAGATCTTCTGCTGGCCCAATCCAAGGGCTATTATAAATCAGATCTGAAGATTCGGACCACCATTGCCAAAGTAATCAGAAAATTTGCCAATGACGGCAATGTAGTCATCGTTGGAAGAGGCGGGGTCGCCATCACAAGAGATATCCCAAAATCGCTTCATATATTTTTTGAAGCCCCTTTGGAATGGCGTGCACTCCGTGTGGCCGAAAAAAATGATATTTCCATCGATCAGGCACGTAGCTATGCACGCAGTATCGACAAGAAGAGATCAAACTTCAGAGATATCTTCCTGGGAAAAGGAAATGACTACACCAGGTTTGATATTAAACTCAATTGCATGACCCTGGAAATTGACGTCATGATAGATATTATCATCGGTGCATTAAAATCGCGTGGAATGATTTGAAAGTTTTGTTATTTTTATCTCCGGCAAACTCACAAATACATCCCGGATGTTCAGATTATCTTTTTTGTTGGTTTCATTGGTACTATTAGTTAATGCGTGCAATCAACCGGTTGCCCGTCAAGGTAATGTAGAATTTGATCCGGACAAAGCAGGGCTTTCAATGTCAAAAGATGCCATCGGGGTCATCTATTCTTTGTCACTTCCCACAGATATTAACCAACTCTTTTCAGAGACTGGAACAAGCTTTAATCCTGATTTTCTTATACCCCATGATAAAATTCTTTATTATGAAAATCCAGGACATCTGGCATTGCTTATGGGTGTGCTTGGTGTGGATCTAAGCTACTGTAAACTTTTTGAAAGGGACGTGGAATCGGCTGATACCTATATACAAATCGAGTTGCTGGCCAACAAACTTAACCTGCCTGATGAAATCTTTGAAAAATCATCTGCCAGGCTGGAACGGTTTATTAAGACACCCGATTCTCTCACAATGTTGATTGACCGGGTATATACTGATGCAGACAGCTATTTCAAGGAGACTGATCAGGAATCACTGGCATCATTGTCCCTGGTTGGGGGTTGGCTGGAAGCCATGTACATTGGGGTGAAAATATACCAGGAAGAATCCGTTCTTGAAATGGGAGATAGGATCCTGCAACAAAAATATACCCTGAACAGCCTGTCCGGACTGCTGGCAAACTACCAGGAATCACTGGTCGTTACGCGTTACATGCATTCTCTTGCCAATTTGAAAGAAGCATTTGAGGGGGTAGATATCACCTATCCAGAGGAAGGATTTAAGATGGATCCGAAGGAGCGGACATTCTATGCCTCAGCTGCTGAGATCAATTATGATCCTGAAACACTGGAAAATATCTGTCAGATCATTCTCAAGATTAGGGAAGAAATCCTTCCCTAGAATCTGCCGCTAATCCACAAGTACGTTACCCGACATTTCTGCCGGCCTTTCGATCCCCATGATAGACAACAAAGTGGGAGCCACATCTGCCAGGATCCCGTCTTTAATCTCCTCGTAATCATTGGACACCAGGATACATGGAACAGGATTGAGCGAGTGAGCAGTATTGGGAGAACCATCGTCATTAACTGCATTGTCTGCATTCCCGTGATCCGCTATGATCAAAATGTCATACTCATTTTCCCTGGCCGCTTCAACCACCTTACCAACACACTCATCCACAGTCATCACAGCCTTCTTAATTGATTCATACACCCCCGTATGCCCAACCATGTCTCCATTTGCGAAATTGAGACATATGAAATCAGGTTTGTCTTTCCGGATGGCATTACTGACTGCATCACTTACCCCATATGCACTCATTTCGGGCTGAAGGTCGTACGTGGCTACTTTCGGTGAAGCAATAAGAATCCGGTCCTCGTTGTCAAACAATTCTTCCCTGCCTCCCGAAAAGAAGAAGGTTACGTGCGCATATTTTTCCGTTTCAGCAATCCTCAACTGGGTCATTCCAGACCGGGCGATTACCTCGCCCATAGTATTGTCCACATTCTCTTTGTTAAAAATCACATGGAGCCCTTTAAACGTAGCATCATAGGGTGTCAGCGTACAATAATGTAAAGGAATGGCATGCATTTGATGCTCAGGCAGATCTTTTTGGGTTAGAACAAGGGTCAGTTCACGTGCCCGGTCATTCCTAAAATTGAAAAAGACTACCACATCTCCTTCCTGCAGGATTCCAATTGGCCGGTTCTGATGGTCCACCCTAACGATGGGTCTTACGAATTCGTCGGTTACACCTGTATCATATGATTCCTGAAGGGCCGCCACCATATCGGTGGCCATGCTCCCTTTCCCGTATACCAGCAAGTCATAAGCCTCCTTCACCCTCTCCCACCTTTTGTCCCTGTCCATGGCATAGTAGCGTCCGATAAATGATGCCACCTTCCCATTGGAAGTTGCCAGATGGTCGGTGAGGTCCTCAAGATACCCCTTCCCACTTTGCGGATCCGTATCGCGGCCATCACCAAAGGCATGTATAAAAACGTTCTCTATGCCATAATCGCCGGTCATATCACACAATTTATACAGGTGCTCATCCAGCGAATGAACACCTCCATCTGATAAAAGACCCAAAAAGTGAACCTGTTTCCCCTGGTCCCGGGCATAGGTGAAAGCCTTCACCAGGGTCTCATTATCCAAGATTGTATTCTCATTCACCGCCTTGTTAATTTTTACCAGGTCCTGATAAACAATCCTTCCGGCCCCAATATTCAGGTGCCCTACCTCTGAATTACCCATCTGTCCATCGGGCAGACCCACATCCTCCCCGCAGGCTAATAATTTTGAGGAAGGAAACTCTTTTTCAAGTCGATCCATGTGAGGTGTGGGGACCTGACTGATCACATCACTTCTATCTCCTTTTCCCAATCCCCAGCCATCGAGGATCATTAGCAGCGCTTTTTTGGTACCCATGTTTTCTCTTTTTGCTACCACTTAGACACGTAAGAGGTACAATTGTTTGTCCCCATGATTAATAAGCTGACAAAGATAATCGATTTTAACATTTTCTTGAGCAGCCGCAACAATATGACAACCCAGCTGTTGTTCAAATATCATTTGAAGTATGAAATCCATGCGCAACAAACCGGTTTTAGTAAGTTTCTTCCTTGCAATTCTATTTGCAATAGCATGTACTTCCCAAAACAGAACTACGATGGAAGACCAGTCACATACCAATGCTTTAATCAGCGAGACCAGCCCTTACCTGCTCCAGCATTCGCATAATCCCGTGAATTGGTATCCCTGGGGCGAGAATGCCTTGAAAAAGGCAGCGAAGGAAGGGAAACTTCTCATTGTAAGCATTGGATACTCTTCCTGCCACTGGTGTCATGTGATGGCACATGAAAGCTTTGAGGACACTGTGGTGGCCAGGCTGATGAATGATAATTTTATAAGCATCAAGGTGGACCGGGAGGAGCGTCCTGATATAGATAATATATATATGACCGCCGTTCACCTATTGAACCAGCAAGGAGGCTGGCCGTTGAATTGCATCGCACTTCCCGATGGAAGACCCATCTGGGGAGGCACATACCTTCCAAAAGAACAATGGATGGAAGTCCTTCGGCAGGTATCTGCATACTACAAGGAAAATCCTGAACAAACATTACAATATGCCGAGGAGTTGGCCCATGGCATCAGGCAAAATTCTATTTACCAGGTGGAACCAGAGCCCAATACACTCGAAGAGGCAGATCTTCACAGGATTGTCCGGAAATGGTCTAAACAATTCGACCCTGAATTTGGAGGCAACAATGGCTCACCCAAGTTCCCCATGCCCTCAAACCTGGAGTTTTTATTGCATTACGGCGTTCAATTTAATGACCAGGATATTCTGGATCACGTGGATCTGACCCTGACCAGCATGGCCAGGGGTGGTATCTATGATCAGGCTGGTGGCGGCTTTGCCAGGTATTCGGTAGATCCCATCTGGAAGGTTCCTCACTTTGAAAAAATGCTTTATGACAATGCACAGCTAATTAAGCTGTATGCCAAGGCTTACCAAGTATTTAACAGGGAAATCTATGGAGAGGTGGTCCGGCAAAGTGTCGAATTTCTTAAGAGAAAAATGATATCGGACAAGGGCGCCTTTTTCTCAGCCCTGGATGCCGACAGTGAGGGAGTTGAGGGAAATTATTATGTCTGGGAGAGTGAGGAGCTTAAAAACCTCCTGGAAGATGATTTTGAACTATTCGCTGATTATTATAACGTGAATGAAACTGGTCTCTGGGAACACGGAAAATACATTCTCTATCGCACGACCGATCCCGAACAATTTGCAAATGACAAGAAACTTGACCTCAATTCATTCACGCAAAAGATCCATCACTGGAACGAAATACTGCTGAAGGTCAGAAGCTCCAGGATATCTCCAGGATTAGATGATAAGTCCCTCACCTCCTGGAACTCCCTGATGATTTCAGGACTTGTTAAGGCATACCAGGCATTGGGAAATCAGGAATACCTGAATATGGCCCTCACCAGTGCGGATTTGATCAGGAACGAGCTATGGTCGAAAGATCAGGTACTCTATAGAAATTATAAGAATGGCAAACATTCCATCCCTGGTTTCCATATCGATTATGCGCTTTATATGGAAGCATGTCTGGACCTCTTCGAATCCACCATGGACAAGGAATGGCTTCTGCTGGCAGAGAAGCTCTCCGAGGTGTCCATGGAGAAGTTTTTGGACAAGGAATCCGGTATGTTTCTATACAATGCCGGTAATGGGGAGATCCTTATTACCAATAAGGTGGAGACCCAGGACAATGTCATTCCATCCTCCAATGCGGTGATGGCACAAAACCTTTTCAGGTTGGGACACATCCTTGCCAACAGTTCCTATGTGGATCAATCTGTGGCCATGCTCAGGCAGATGACAGGTCAATTTGAGCAGTATCCACAAGGATTTTCCAACTGGGGCCGCCTCCTGTTAAAACAACAAAATCCCTATTATGAAATTGCAGTGGTTGGTCCGAATGCGGCATCGGTGATCGAGGAACTGTCCATTGAGTACCTGCCAAACGCCATTCTTGTTGGCTCCGGTTCGGAAAGCGATCTGCCCTTGTTCATGGACCGCTTTGAGAATGGTAAAACTCGTATATTTGTATGCCGCGACAACGTTTGCCAGTTACCGGTTGAAGATCCAGAAGATGCAAAAGCAATCTACCATATTAACTAGGTTGAAGGAATTAAAAGAGGCCGCCTGGAATCTCCCGGTGAAGAACTCAAAAAGTCAATCGTTTGCTAAAAAATATGCCTCCAAAACCGGAGAGATGATCTCTGAAGGGGTAAAAGCAGTCGGGCAGGAGGCGGGAGAAACGGAACAGATGGCGCGCTCATTCTTTAAAATGCTTGAAGCCAAACTGGATCTCAGTGGGCGAACCGATCCTCCCTCCGAAGAAGAGGTTCGGGCTGCTGTTGAGCAGCTCAAAGATGTAGGGCGGTTTTCAATTTTTGCTACACTGGTAATCCTTCCTGGAGGAGTGGTTTCGCTCCTGGGTCTGGAACTTTTGGCACGTAGGTTCGGCATTAAAAGCTTTCACTTGATTCCCTCTTCATTCCGTAAAAGAAATAGGTCCAATCTTCCTGATATTAAACATAATACAAATGATCTCAAATGAAAAACCACCTATCCAACTATAGAAACATTATTCCTCTTTTCTATCTCACCATTATGATAGGAGGGTGTAAAAAAGTCGAACCGCCCCTGGCGGAATTTACCACTGACATTTCTGAAATTTTTGCCGGCGATGAGGTTACGTTTATTAATACTTCTAAGAACGCCAGTTTTTACCAGTGGGATTTTGGTGATGGGCAATCCTCTATTTTGGAAAATCCTACCCATGTCTATGACGAGCCCGGAACCTACAAGGTAACCCTCGTTTCCATAGGCGGTGATGAATCAAACACAGCCACTCGTGATATTGTGGTGATTCAACCCTTTGACGTGACTATCTTTGAAGGTGTGGGAATCGAGGGAGCATTCATTGCCGATAGCTGGGCTGATATCCAGACCAATTTCACGTCCGATACCGTCTATGTAAGAGACACCCTTGAAGATCTAGAAGCTTACTTTCACATGGCCTGGTTCATTAACGAAGGGGCCGCGTTTGTGTTCCTTAATGAAGATACCCTCATCAATGATGAGGATTCGTTACTGCTAATTTACCTGGTGGATCCTTATGCCGGTGGTACGGCCAAAGCGGTTGGAAGAGGAAGTACCATGGAGCGGGTTATTGATGTATACGGTGAACCCGAGGACGTGGTTGCTGGTGCTACCACTAAAGCTTATTGGTATGATTCAAAGGGAATTGATCTCATTACCTATAATACAGACCTGGTAGATGAAATTGATATTTACGGTATTGCTGCGGTCAAATCTGCCTCGATGCTAAAATCGAAAGTCAAATCCCATATGCAGGGAAGGAAACGATTTCTCCCGGATTAAATTTAGCCCGACGGGTTTGGATGTGGTTTAGTATTTCCCGGACATATTTTTGAATCTGTGCAAGTGAACCAATAGACCGAAAATCATGAAATCAGCAGGACTATTCCTTATGCTGTGCCTGGTCCTGTCATTGACGGGACTCCCGGTCACCTGTCAGAGCAAGACTGTTAGCCCTGATTGGAACCAGTGGCGGGGGCCCAACCGTTCGGGTACCTGGAACAATGGTCCCGACATAGATCAGCTTTCGCCAGACAAGGTCCGTCGGTTATGGGAAGTGGAGATCGGGCCCGGCTACTGTGGTCCCACTGTTGCAAGTGAGCGGGTATACGTGATGGATTACTTAAATGGTTCTGAACGAGTACATTGTTTCAATGCCAATAATGGTCAGAAAAACTGGACCTACAGGTATGAGGTTACTTACAATGTGGGTTATCCTATCGGACCCCGGGCCTCCGTACAAGTTTTTGACGGGAAGGCATTTTCCTGGGGAACCATGGGCCACCTGCACTGTCTTAACGCAGAAACCGGAGAGTTACTCTGGCAGGTGAATACCCTGGAACGCTACAAGAGCCGCATCCCAATCTGGGGCCTCGCCTCCAATCCGATCTATGTGAGTGATAAGCTCATTGTCCAGGTGGGAGGTGTATCCGGATCAGGCATTGTTGCTTTTGATAAGGAGAATGGAAAGGAAATCTGGCGTTCTTTGGATGATGCAGCATCTTATTCGGCGCCTATTCTTATCACGCAGGCAGGAAGACAGGTACTGATTTGCTGGACAGGTGAGACCATCTCGGGCTTAAATCCCGATGATGGCAAGGTATTCTGGTCCATTCCCTTTCAGCCAGGTAAGATGATCATGAATATCGCCGATCCGGTATACGACTCACCTTACCTGTTCCTTAGCGGTTTTTTTGATGGTTCATACTTGGTAAAACTCAACCAGAAATACATGGATGCAGAACTGGTATATCATCGCCACGGCTCCAATGAAAAAAATACAGATGCATTGCACTGCTGCATCTCAACCCCTGTGATACGGGAAGGATATGTGTATGGAATCGATAGTTATGGCGAAGCCCGTTGCCTTGACCTGGTTACAGGTGACCGCATTTGGGAGGACCTGACCCTGGTTCCAAAGGCACGATGGGCCAATGTCCATTTAATTTCCCAGGGAGACAAAGTTTGGGGATTCAATGAATTGGGCGAGTTGCTCCTTGGAAAGTTTACTCCGGGAGGATATGAAGATCTCGGCCGTGTAAACCTAATCGATCCTGTACGAATATCACCCAATCCAAGGAATGGAGTATGTTGGGCGCATCCGGCATTCGCGGGAAACAGGATATTTGTCAGAAGTGATGAACAAATGATCTGCTTCAGCCTGGGGCCAACTTAGCAAGAACCGGGTTGCGGGAATGCCGGGTTCCATTTATCTTTATATCCAAACAATAGATAAATGATTGCCGAACAATCCCATATTGACTATCAAAGAGTGGCAAAAGCCATTAGGTACATAAAAGAACAACAACCTCATCAACCCTCGATGGAAGAGATTGCAGCCTATATTCACCTCAGCCCTTACCATTTTCAGCGCCTGTTTACCAGGTGGGCAGGTATCAGCCCGAAGAAATTTCTGCAATACCTGACCCTCCGCTATGCCAGGGAGCACCTTAGTCATCAATTGACACTTACGGAAGTTGCAGACAAAACAGGCCTTTCCGGAACCGGCCGGTTGCATGACCTTTTCATAACCATGGAAGGAATGACTCCCGATGAGTATAGAAAATCAGGGGCAGGACGGACCATTTATTATGGCTTTCATCAAAGTCCCTTTGGCCGATACCTGCTGGCACTTACTCAGGAAGACAAAATCTGTTCCCTACAGTTTTTCGAGGACGAAACCACAGCGATTGATGACCTGAAGCAACAGTGGAATGCCACCATCCAGGTGCACGATCCTGCAAAAACCGCTAAAATTGCTTCTGTACTTTTTCAACCTGGTTCCGGTACCACATTATCGCTGCAGGTAAGGGGTACCCAGTTCCAGCTTAAGGTTTGGGAAGCTCTTTTGAAGATCCCGTTCGGAGAGGTGGTTTCCTATCAAACCGTTGCTGAATATGTAAATATTCCCAAGGGTCTGCAGGCCGTTGGAGGAGCCATTGGCAAAAATCCGGTAGCATTTTTAATCCCCTGCCACAGGGTACTTAAAAAGACCGGACAGATCAATGAATACCGCTGGGGAAGCATCAGAAAATCAGCCATTCTGGCCTGGGAGGCAGCTTCCCAGTAGGCTGATGCCAAAATGAAATGATTAAAAAAGTTCTTGTGAGAGTGAAGCAGTTCCAGCTGTGAAAAAATTTTACAAAGATGAAACAGTGTATGATTCTTGTGTTACCATTTATTTTATCAGGGATAATAAAATGTGATCTATATTCGCAGGAAATCCTTTCCGGGAATGAGCATAGAATTGGAATCAGGATGGTTAGTGATAATGCATCCTTTTATGACCGGGTTATAGTGAAAAGCCTGTTATCATGGGAGAATACGGCTCTTTTACAAGCGTCG
>CAZCQL010000010.1:62658-77511 GCA_964500835.1 uncultured Bacteroides sp. | reverse complement strand
AAAGCTCGAAGAAGTTACCGGAAGTAAGGTGAAAACATATCTTTTTACTTCGGCCTATCATACCATGATTGATTATATAAGGAAGGAAAAAAGATATGCCGATGTGGATCCGGAAAATATGAATGAACATATCCATAACAGCCATTACTCAGATCTCGGCGAGATACTGGAAATAGCAATTGGAAACCTTCCGGATGATCAGAAGGCAGTGGTGATGCTGAGGGATTACGAAGGGTATTCATATAAGGAGATAGCCGATATTACCGGGTTATCAGAATCACAGGTAAAAGTCTATATCTACAGGGCAAGGGTATACTTAAAGAATTTTATTGGGAGCATGGAAAAGGTAATTTGATAATGGAAATCAATAAAGATAATTACGAGGCATATTTGCTCGATCTTGCTGAAGGCAGGCTATCTGCCGAAGAGAAGCAAAAGGTGCGTGATTTCCTGCTTTTAAATCCGGATTGTTCGGTGGAGATCAGCCAGGCGGATCCATGGATACTGGGAAGGAACAAAATAATATTTCCCGGCAAAGAGCAACTCAAGAAGCAGCTTCCTGATCCTTCATTCATGCTTACTGAATCCAATTTTGATCTTTTCTCAATTGCCAGGCTGGAAGGAGACTTAACCGAAAAGCAGGTAAAGGATCACAAATCCATGGTGCAGGGGAATGAGAAGAAAAGGATGGAGTGGACCGTGTGGCAGAATACGAGATTGAAGGCCGATCCTGTCATTTTTATTGATAAAGACCGGTTAAAGAGAAAGAAGGGGCTCAGCAAGCGGATGATTTGGGTGAGTGTTATCTCTACTGCCGCTGCGATAGCACTTTTAGTCACACTTTTTAGAACCGATCCACCAACTCCTGCATTAGAGATTGTTGAAAAAACAATCCAAAAGGAGGAGCCGGTTCTGCAAAAAACAACAAATGAACAAAACATTGCCTTGGTGAACCCTCAAAAAGAACCAGAGGCTGGTGAAAATAAACCGGTATTGTTTTCCATTAAAAAGAACCCGGAAAGAGAAGAAGCATCTGAGGAAAGAACTGAAAGAAAGGACTCTGCGCCTGGATCAGATTCAGTATCCATGGCAAATGAACAGGAAGTTCGGCCCGGACCTGTGAGGATTGCTGGCATCTCATCCGGTAAAGGAGATTTAGTCAACAGGGGTGTCTATGATCATATAGAACCCCTTGTTTTGCCTGGCAGTTCCATTCATCTCAGGAGCCTCTCGATGGTGCAGCTTTCAGAAATTGACCTGCAGGAAATTTTTGATGATTATACCAAAGAGAATGAATTATCCCTCTGGACCATTGCCAATGCCGGATTCAAGGGGATTAACAGAATAACAGGGTCAAATATTTCCCTGTTGGCGGCAAGAGATGATAATGGTGATGTCCAGGGGTTCAGATTTACATCGAGAAGATTTTCGTTTGCAACCCCGCTGGATAGGGAAGAATAATTACAGTTTCGTGCAACTTCTTTTCAGGGTTGTTGTCTTTTGGGTTGTAACTAATGACACGATCATGAGAAAAGGATTTCTTTTTGGGATTATCCTGGCAGCCACTCTAACTGCGTATTCACAAGAGAAAGAGTACCGGACAATTTTTGACAACCAGGAACTTCGTATCTCTGGCATGGGTGGACCATTTATGCAATTCACTGCCATAGCTGGTGAATTTGGACATATGATGGGTGGCGGGGGTGCAGTCATCCTGAATGATTTCTTTATTGGAGGGTACGGTATTGGACTTACCAATTCAATTCCCGACTATATCAATCAACAACCAGGGAATAAATTGAGTGTCGGTCACGGCGGATTCTGGCTCGGCTATATCCTTTTTGGAGAAATGCCCATACATATGAGTATTTCATCCCTGATTGGCTGGGGAGAGTTAGGTATTCTGGAGAATGACGGATTTTATCCATTCATACGGGATAATATTTTTGTATTGTCACCAACCATGGAGGTGGAGGTGAATCTGACCAGGTATTTCCGGCTTGGTGCAGGAGCTTCATACAACCTATATACCATGGTAAATGAGGACCTCCATGGATACCGGAGGGCAGATCTCTCTGCTCCCGGAGGATTCCTGAGTTTTAAATTTGGATGGTTTTAGTACCAAGAGCCGTGAGGATAGAACCGGGAGCCTGAAGGTTTGTGTCCGGCCAAAAAATCCTTCCTGAAATAATTAGGCTATTCTATTAAGACGGCCTCTGCTGTACCGTTTTAAATATTCCAGAAAGGCGTGAAATGTGTACATTTGATTTCAGCTTTGATAATTGGAAAAAGGTACTGTCATAAAATCAACCGGTAGCTGGTTTACGGTCAAAATGCCCGATGGAAGGATTGTTCCATGCGGTATCAAAGGGAAATTCAGAATGAAAGGAATCCGGGCTACTAATCCGGTTGCAGTGGGTGATCGTGTTATATTTGAGTGGTCGGAGGATCAAAGCACAGGCATTATTATTTCTATCGGGGATCGCACCAATTACATTATTCGCAAATCATCGAATCTGTCAAAGGAGTACCAGCTGCTTGCTTGTAATGTGGATGTTGCATGGCTCATGATAAGTATGATACTCCCCAGGACGCTGAGTCAATTTATCGACCGTTTCCTGATATCTGCAGAAGCCTACAGAATCCCTGTAATCATTCTGTTTAATAAAATTGATTTATATGGAAAAATAGAAAAGAACGAGATGGAAGAGCTTTCTTCGGTTTATGCCAGGATTGGGTACAGGTGTATGAGGTTATCGCTGCAAACGAAGGAGGGTGTGGAGGAAGTCAGGAACGAGATGATCGGAAAAGTAAGTGTTCTTGCAGGTAACTCCGGGGTTGGTAAATCCACCCTGATCACTGTACTTGATCCAACCATTCGATTAAAGATAGGTGAAGTGTCTGATTATCATCGGACCGGAAAGCACACCACTACTTTTTCGGAGATGTTTGAACTGGACTCAGGTATCCGAATTATCGATACACCTGGAATCAGGGGATTCGGTACAATTGATATTGAGAAGTCTGAACTTTTTCACTTTTTTCCTGAGATTTTTAAAGCCAGCAAAGAGTGCAAGTACCATAACTGTATGCACATTAACGAGCCGGAATGTGGTGTGAAGGCAAAAGTTGAAAAAGGGGAAATCAGCGCAGAACGGTATATGAACTATTTAATGATGCTGGATGTTGACCCTGGCAAGTACCGCAACAAGGGCTTCTGATTGTTTGAAAATATACACCTAATACCCTACCCAAATCGAAAATAGTTTATAAGTTTATGACCTGACTATCTGACCGGTTAATGATCAGAAACAAATTCATATCAGGACTTATCTTATTTGTCATACTTGCGTTGAACGGGATTACCATTTTCAGCATCAATAAGCGGTATGTCAATTTTCTCAACGAGACCCTGCTCTCGCAATCCCAACTATGTGGAGAGTATATGGAAACCACACTTTTACAGTTCTCCAGTGATATCAATTTTGAACTGCAAATGTATAAATACTCTGAGATATTTGGCCATCCCAGGGACTTTAAAGAAGCGACCGAAAGCCTTCACCTGTTCTATACCAAATACCGTGATCTCATCACCAAGATTTCGGTATATGACAACAAAAAGAATTTCTACGCCCTCTATTTGGAATCGGAAAATAAATTCGGCAAATCGGACCGATTTGTAGTGGATAGTTTTTCCATGAAGACCCAGAAAAGATTGTTTCCGCGTGACAGGGTAGAGCAACATGGCAGTGTCCTGAAATACTATTATCCCTATTTTGGTGATGATGTGGTAAATGGAAATGTCGTTGTTGAGGTTGATATTCGGCATTTTGCAGAAAACATCTTTAATCTTTATCCCCAGGGAAAGACCGTAAACTGGCAATGGGTTCTCGGAGCTGATGGGCACATCATGTTTGCCAATTTTCCATCAGACTCCTTCAAGGTGGAGGAATTGGAGATCCTGACCGACAGCATCCAAGAGGAAGCCGCGGGAATTTTAGAACATGCATGTATTTACAAAAACGGTAAACGGGAGAAAATTTATACGGCCTATTATCCGCTGAGCATCTACTCCAGAAAAATAGGGATCATGTTTTCGGTGAGCCGGATACAATTTTTCAACTTCTTTATCAACCGGAACCTGATGGTCGCCATTTTCTCTCAGCTATTGGCAACCGGATTGGTTGTCTATTTGCTTATTTCCATGAGCAGACTAAAGAAACGAGAAAAACGATTGAAGCTCTCCGAGATCGTTCTAAGGCAGATTATCGAACATTTCCCTGTTGGGATTATGATTATTGATGAATTGAATATTATCCGCAACATCAATAGTGCAGCTCAGAAAATGTTGTTTCTGGGAAAATCTGATAACCTGGTCGGCAAGGATTTCAGCAAGCAATTTCTTATCTCTAATAAGTACTTACTGAGTGACGGTCCCAGTCCTTTTATGGATGATTCACATTACCTTTATTATGAGAAAGACGGAATTGAAACAGTGATATTCCGTTCGGAAAAGAACACCAATATTGGGGGTGAAGAACTGAAGCTCATCGCCTTGATAGATGTGTCACCTTTGGAAAAATCAAGAAAGGTTGAGGTAGCAGCCAACAAGGCAAAGTCCGAATTTCTGGCTGCAATGAGTCATGAGATTCGGACTCCTATGAATGGAATTCTTGGCATGGTCAATAGCTTGATAGAGCAAAAGGCAGGGAAAGAGATTGAGGGCAAGATTGATGTAATCAAACGCTCTGCAGACCTGTTGATGACCATCATCAATGATATCCTCGACTTTTCCAAAATTGAAGCAGGCCACATGATGCTGGAAGAGATCCCATTCAGTCTTATCGAGGAAATGGAATTGGTAGGGGAATTATTCAGACCTCTCGCTCAGGAAAAAGGACTTGATCTGGTCATTAATCTGCATCCCGATGTACCAAGCAAACTGATCGGGGATCCATTCAGGCTGCGCCAGGTGATTACAAATTTAGTAAGTAATGCAGTTAAGTTTACAGACAAGGGGAGGATTGTTATCGGAGCCACTCTTATGGAATCTTTCCGGAGCCAGGTAAGTATTTTGTTTACAGTGGAGGACACTGGGATTGGGATTCCCCGGGACCGGATCAAAGAGATATTTGGAAGTTATACACAGGCGAGGGGATCGGTTACCCGTAAATTTGGAGGAACCGGCCTGGGCACTGCCATTTCCAAACAACTGGTAGAACTAATGCATGGTGAGATTTGGGTGGAAAGTCCTGCCTCAATCTCAATAGATGAGGATTTTCCAGGTTCCAAGTTTAGTTTTACTATTGAGGCCTATTCCAATGAAAGAATTCCCAAAAGTTTCAATTTTGACCAAATTAACAGGCTTAATGAAATCAGCGCCTTAATACTGACAAAAGAATCGGATCCTTCACGAAATACCATGGCAAAAATGCTGGAGAATTTCGGCTTGAATGTAGTGACTAAAATATATCAGGAAAGCTCTGTGGATAGCGTGATTCATCATTTACAGGTTAAAATGGATATGTACCACATGATCGTGCTGGTGGATAAGAACCAGCTGGATGGGTTTGCCCTGGCCCAGGAGATGCAGAACAAGGAACTGACTGACCATTATCCGATTATACTCGTTAGCTCGAATGATAAGACTGGCAATTATAAAACATGTAAGAAACTTGGAATCGACTATTACCTCATCGAACCATTTGAAACCAAAGAAGTATATGACATTTTATCCGATAATTATCCTGGTGTTGAGGATGGAAAGAGCCTGGAACCAATGATAAATGCCCTGCCTTCAGATCTGTCCATCCTGATTGCGGAAGATAATCTGATCAATCAGAAAGTGGCACAGTCTATTTTCAAGAACATAGGGTATGAAATTGAGATTGCCAAAAATGGAAAGGTGGCTGTTGAGATGATGGAAAAGGACAAATATGATGTGGTTTTTATGGACCTGTTAATGCCTGAGATGGATGGCTACCAAGCCACAGAAGCCATTCGAAAAGCAGGTTATACGCTGCCCATTATTGCCATGTCCGCCGATGAAGATGAAAAGCTTAGGGCAGCAGCTTTAAAGGCTGGGATGAATGATTATGTAATGAAACCCGCAAGGGTGGAAAGCATTAAGCAATTACTTATCAAATTATTTTCAAAAACTATTTAAAAGATGCGATCACACGATTTGGATTACAGGATAATCGGAGATGATATTCAGTTAGTTGAGATTGAACTTGATCCCCATGAAACAGTCATTGCAGAAGCAGGTTCAATGATGTATATGGACAACAACATCCGTTTTGAAACTAAAATGGGTGATGGTTCTGATCCCAACCAGGGTCTTATGAGCAAACTTCTATCCGCTGGGACCCGTGTGCTTACTGGGGAATCGCTGTTTGTTACTCATTTTACCTGTCATGGAGCAGGTAAACAAATAGTGGCATTTGCTGCACCCTATCCGGGCAAGATCGTTCCTGTCGAACTGGGAATTTTGGGAGGATCCCTTATCGTGCAAAAGGACGGTTTTCTTTGCGCTGCAAAAGGGACAAAGATTTCCATTACCCTTAACCGCAGGATTGGTAGCGGACTGGTGGGAGGAGAAGGATTTATCCTTCAAAAGCTGGAAGGTGACGGAAAAGCCTTCATGCATGCAGGCGGTACTGTCATAGAGCGCAGACTGAACAATGAAACCCTAAAAATTGATACGGGTTGCATCGTGGGATATACACCTGGTATAGACTTTAATATTGAGGCTTCAGGCAATCTACGCTCCATGGTATTCGGTGGCGAGGGGATCTTCCTGGCGACCCTTCGAGGTACAGGAACCGTGTGGCTGCAATCCATGCCCATCAGGAAATTGATTCAGGCTATATCACCCTATGGAAAAAATGTTAGAAAAGAGGGTCGTTCACTTCTGAATAACTTTCTTGAACGTTAGAGGCCTATGAATGATTCAAATGGCTGAATTGATTCAAATAGAGCAGTTCATAATCCTGTCAGCCACCTATCCTGTAATTGATGTTAGGGCTCCTTCAGAATTCAGTCAGGGACATATCCCCGGAGCACGAAATATTCCGCTGTTTGATGACCTGGAAAGAAAGGTGGTGGGCACCACTTATAAGCAGATCAATAAAGAAGCAGCCATGTATGCAGGATTAGAATTCGCCGGGAAAAAACTGGTGCTTCTGGCAAAAGAGGGTGAGAAGATTGCAGGACAAAGCAAAACTCTGTTGGTTCATTGCTGGAGGGGTGGGATGCGAAGCAAAAGCATGGTGTGGCTTTTTGAAACCATGGGGCTACAATGTTATCTGTTGGATGGCGGTTATAAGTCTTACAGAAGATATGTACGTAACCAATTCGACAAATCGCTCAAGCTAAAGGTAATTGGAGGCAGGACAGGCAGTGGAAAAACTGAAATCCTTCACCATTTAGGCGGGACAGGGCACCAGGTAATTGACCTGGAAGGAATAGCACACCACAAAGGATCAGCGTTTGGTGCATTGGGCGAAGATCCACAACCTTCCACTGAACAATTTGAAAACAACCTTTATGAAAAAATTGCTCAACTTGACAGAACCAGGGTTGTCTGGATCGAAGATGAAAGCAGGAATGTAGGTAAGTGTGTTGTCCCGGCTGAGCTTTATTCAGGAATGCGGGCAAATACCCTTCTTTTCCTTGATATTCCAAGGGAAAAGAGAGCGCTTCATTTGGTGAAGCAGTACGCAGAATATAAACCGGAAGCATTAAAACAGTGTATTCTGAAGATCCAAAAAAAACTTGGACGGGACCGGACAAAAGAGGCGCTGGATTCTGTTGAAAGAGAGGACTTCTACGATACAGCCATGATTACCCTTAATTACTACGATAAGGCATACATGCATTCGCTTAACAACCATCATAAGGACTACCTCGTCATTCCTTCTGAAAGTGTTAACCCTGTAGTCAATTCCGAATTGCTGCTAAGAAATAATAATCCGGAGAAGTGATGAGGATGAAAAAAAGAGAAGATTTTGAACTGCTTGCACCGGCGGGAAGTTTCGAGTCATTGGCAGCTGCCGGTCAGGGTGGAGCCGATGCTGTCTATTTTGGGATCGAAAAATTAAACATGAGGGCCAGGTCTTCGGCAAACTTCACTCTTGAGGAGTTGCCAGAGATTATTTCCCTTGCAGGTGAGAAGGGGATGAAATCATACCTTACTCTCAATACGGTGGTTTACAACCACGAGATCCTCCAGATGAAAAATATAATTGACCAGGCAGTGAAATATGGAATTACTGCCATTATCGCATCGGACCAGTCGGTATTGCAATATTGTAACAGTGCCGGAGCCACGGTTCACCTCTCCACACAGCTAAACATCAGCAACCTTGAGACCTTGAAATTCTACGCCAGGTTTGCCGATGTGGCTGTCCTGGCGAGGGAATTGAACCTGGGACAGGTGGATGAAATATCCAAGGCGATTGCAAGCGAAAAGATCATGGGCTTCTCAGGGGAACCGTTTCGGATAGAAATGTTTGTGCATGGGGCGCTATGCATGGCTATTTCCGGCAAGTGTTATTTGAGCTTGCATGCGCACAATCATTCGGCCAACAGGGGTGATTGTTTTCAGGTATGCAGGCGGGGATATTCTGTGATTGACAATGAAAGAGAGGTGAGCCTGGATATTGATAACGAGTACATTATGTCACCAAAAGACCTGAAAACCATTCATTTTCTAAACAAGTTACTGGATGCGGGAGTATCTGTATTAAAGATTGAAGGAAGGGCCCGGTCGGCTGAGTACGTAAAAACAGTTACGGCCTGTTATAATGAAGCAATTCATGCCTACGTAGAGGGGGCTTTTACTGCGAAGAAGATCATGGACTGGAATATCCGGTTGGCTTCTGTATTTAACCGGGGGTTCTGGGATGGTTATTACCTGGGACAAAGATTGGGAGAGTGGAGCGAGAAGTATGGATCCGGGTCAACTTATAAAAAAGTCTATGTGGGAAAAGGAATCAATTATTTCGACCGCATAGGAGTAGCTGAGCTATCCATAGAGACCGGTACCCTGAAAGTTGGAGATGAAATTCTGATAATAGGCCCCACCTCTGGAGTTATTGAGACGACTGTGAAAGAGCTAAGAATTAACGAAATCAAGTGTGATACTGCCAGCAAAGGTGAAAGGTGCTCGCTCCCTGTTAGCCAGGCCGTCAGAAGGTCTGATAAAGTCTATAAGTTAGTACTTCGGGATTCTATCTCTTAAGGATGATTCGCAATATCGTAGAGTCGAAAGGATCGGATGATAAGACAAATATTTTCCCATGATGATACGACGAGATGATCCTTTTTGAAAGAGAGAGACCCAGCCCCCACCCCCGCTTTTTTGTAGTATAACCTGGTTTGAAAACTGTCCTGAACCTAGATTTGGTTATTCCCTTTCCCGAATCCTCCACATCAATAATAACACTCGTTTCAGTTTCCACAGCATGGAGAATTACCCTTCCTTTTTCTTCTATAGCATCAGTGGCATTTTTGCAAAGGTTTTCGATAACCCATTCAAACAGAGTTTCATTTAACCGGGTAATAATAGGCTTTTCAGGGATATCTAAAAGGTATTCCACACTTTTTGGTCCTCTGTTCCGCATGTATTCCAGACTATCCATGAGAATCTTAGTAAGGTCGGACTTTCTGAGAGCCGGTTTTGATCCTATTTTTGAAAATCTGTCAGTGATCTTCTCCAATCTGGATGCATCTTTTTGCATTTCCCCCACCATTTTCGGATCGAGATCAGATTGTTTGAGCAACTCCATCCAACCCATAAGGGAAGAAATGGGAGTTCCCAACTGGTGGGCAGTTTCCTTGGACATCCCTGTCCATACTTCGTTCTGTTCCGCCTTCCTGGAAACGCTAAAAGCAATGTAAGATACCAGAATAAACAATATAATGACACCTAGTTGAACATAGGGGAACAGAATCAGTTTTCTTAGAAGGATGGAATCCCTGTAGAAGATATTCTGGTACTGATCTTCGCCCAGGTTTATTACCAGGGAGTCGTTTTCCAGTCGTGCATGATCGAGTTGCCTTTTGAGATATTTTGGATCTTCAACTTTTGTTGAATCAAGGTTTTTGTAGTTCAGGATATTCCCTTCAGAATCGGTGAGAATTACCGGAATATAGGTATTGCTTTCAATGACCGAAAAGGGAAAAGCAAGGTCGGTTTCAAAATCGGCAGAATTCATAATCCGTATGGCCTCGGCCCATAACTCTACCTTCTGGCGTTCAGTAACCTCAAAATGGTTTACCAGCATGTTGGTATACCAAAGCGATCCTGCACCGATGAGAATGGCCGCCATTAAAAGGATCTGCTTCCAGCGCTGTTTTTTCCGGTAAATGTCCAATTTCTAAAGCTGCTAGTGTTATTCATCAATAACGAATTCTGTTGCTGGTTTATTCTGAATGCTATCTTTTTTCTGAAAGGTATTCTTTTTTGTCCTATTTTTCCACCACCTGCCTTTTACTTCCTCTTTTTCAACGGTGATTGCAGTGTCTGTATCCTCGGCAAATTCGAACCTGAAAACATCATCTCGTTCTTTTGCCTGATTGCTATCCTGGATAACTGTTTCGTCACGTTTAAAAAGACCCAGCTCTTCATTAAGAATTTTTTTCAACTCTTTCTTTTCATTTTTAAGATCATTGTGAATTTTCTGAGCAGTTTTTTCCCGGTCCAATTCTACTGTAGCACCATCTCCCTGACTATATATTTTTAGAAATAAGATCCGGGTGTCAGATTCATCCTCAGCCATATTGAATTCAGTTTTTTTTGAACCACGCACTCTGTTATACAGCAAGTCGGAAAGTTTGAGCCTGATTCTGTAGTCATAAAAGTTATTAAATCCATGGGTTCCGGAAGCCTGAAGGTTCAGGGCGTTGGACTCAATTTCCATGGTTGGAATGATTATCTGATTGTCTCTAATAAGAATTGTATTTTCAAGCGTTTCAAACTTGATGTTTTGGAGTTCCTCGGCTTCTATAAATCTCGACAGGGCAAGAATTGGTGAAAATCCTATCAACTCACCATCGGTAATGGTAATGTTATTTTCACTCAGGATTGATTTGGAACGGATGGAGAAGATCGAATCAAATTTGGCGGAAAACAAGGATGTTCCTGAGATGGACCCCTTCAGGTGCTCAGAGGTAATCTCTGACTGTCCGAAATTATTGAAGGCATAAAAAAGCTGCTGAATATCCAGGTTAAAAAGGCTTGATTTTACATTGGTGGAAATATCCCCTTTGGAATCCTGGATCATTCCAAAAGCTCCTTTCAGAGTGCCATCCATAGTTTGCATGGTCATGGAATCAATAGATAAATAAGGGCTATTGTAGAGTACAATTCCCCTCACATTTTTGGCAGCAAGTCTATCCTTCCGAAGATCATTAATGATGAAATCCAGCGTAAGGTTGAGGTTATCCGGAAATTTCAAGAATGATTTTTGATCCGATGCCTCTCCGGAGAGATTTTCCAGCACTTGCTGAAGATCAAGCCTGGTTGAACGAAACGTGGCGGAAGCCACCAATTTCTCCTCGTGGTCAAGCATATAAGATATCAGGTTTGATCCCGATCCTGCCACAGTAAAATCACTTTCCCCATAGTATCCTGAAATGGATGGTTCCCAAAAATCATTATCAATATGCACAGTCCCATTAATTTCTGAAAATGAAGTTCCCCTGTCAGCAATTCTTACTGTTACATCATTCAACGATAATCCTCCGGAAATATCAAACGCAAGGAATTTCTCGCCCCGAGGTTTCAAACGATCGTATGCTCCCTTAACTTTTATATCACTAATAATCGTTCCTTTTACCTGGTGTATGGGGATTGCATCATACCATTTTATCCATTGTTCGGGGTGAATATCACCTTTGAGTTCAAATTGAAAATAAGGTTCCAGGAAATTAGTAATTGAACCTTTTCCTGAGAGGTGGTCTTTCCCAATTACCGCACTTATGGTTTCTATATTCAGGGAGGTTGAGACCGGGTTAAATTCCCCTCCATTCGAATAGGAAGCTGTCAGGTTAAGATTCCTCAGGGAAAATGGAAATCTGTTCCACTGAAGATTGGCATTGGAGGTTTGAAAATCAGCTTCAATCTGTGGTGTACGTGTTGAACTTGCCGTACCCGTGACTCTTGCATAGAGCTGAAGGATGCCATTTCCCTTTATTTCCTGCAATGGATTGCTCATCTCGCTGGGTAACAGGTCCAGAACCTCGTGAATTTCAAGGTCCCTGGCAGCAGCATAGAGGTTCATTTCAACGCCTTCTCCAGGATTGATCAGGAATGTTCCATCCACATCGGCCAGAATCCTGTCGATTTGTAACTGACCAGCTTTAATGGTAAAACGAGAATCTTTTACACCGAGGCTTAATTTTGCAAATACATCTCTATCTGACGCATACAGTATCTGCTTGTTCGATATTTCTTCCAGGTACCCTTCCATGGAGCCTTTGATTTGCGTGTTTTGTTTTGAAATATTCCCGGTAAGGTCAAGCCGTTTTAGTATTCCAGACGACCTGAGTTGTTTGGTCTGGTTAGTAAGAATAAATCGAAAATTATTGACCCTTAGTTGTGACAGATTTATCAATTGATCCTCCTCCTCTGTGGGCTCATTTTTAGCAAGTATTTTATAATTCCCCTCTCCACGTGAATCGGTTAATAGTTGAAGAGTTCCATTGCTGATCTCCAATTGCCGAATGGTGTACCTGTTTCGAATAAGTCCGAACAAATTGAAACTTATACTTACTTTTTTTGCCATTAGAAGGGTATCCGCACCTGGGTCCTGAAAATCATGAGTATTAAAATTGTGGCTGGACCAAATCGTGATATCCCGGAGTACAAGCGAGGTATTGGGAAACTTGTGAAAAACCTTTACAGAGATCTCCTCTACGTTAATTTTACTTTCGAGGCGGTTATTTACCTGGTCCATGACATAGGACTGGAGATCCTCTCCATAAAACTTAACAACAATCACACCGGTAATAGCCAAAAGAAGCAGGATGATCAGCACAAGCGCTGAAATATATTCAAGTATGATCCTGGCTTTTCGCTTCATGGATTCCTTAGAAATTCGCTGAAATCATGTTTGTTGTCAAATTCTTCCGGGACTTTGTTGTGTTGAAATAACCTCACATTATCTTCGCCTATCAGAACCATCGTATCAGCTTCAACTAAAAACATGCATCCTTCCCGTAATCCCAGGACCTTGTCGTTTGGATTGGCTGCAAGATATTCCATAATGCGGTCTTCCCTTGTCTCTCCGGCATGACCGGGGGGATTCAGGTCAGTATAGTGCGGATTTATCTGAAACGGGACCAGGTTAAATGCATGGAATCCATCAGGTTCTACAATCGGCATGTCATTGGTAGTCCGAATTGAGGGACACGTGACATTGCTTCCGGCACTCCATCCGACATAAGGAGTGCCTGACAGCACTTTATCCCGGACAGGTTCAATGAGGCCATTCTCCTGAATCATTTTAATGAGTTGAAATGTGTTGCCGCCACCCACTACAATGGCTTCCGCATTTTTCACAGCTGATACAGGATCCATCGAATGATGGATTGAAGTGATAGAATGACCTAGTTCGCTAAAACGCTTTTTTACCCTTGCTTCATAATCGTCGAAGCTAATAGTTACTCCCGCGTATGGGAGAAAGAGACAATTAAGGGAAATATCGCCCAGGAAATCCCTGATGTTATTTTTGGGGTAATCAAGATAGGCTTCGCCGGCATTGGTAGAATTACTGATTAAGAGAAGTCTCATTGGAAGGCTTTTCGATTCTCTAACAAAGGTAATATTTTCATGAAGCCAGCCTCCCGTAAAAAAGACCGGCCAGTCCGGGAATATCCCAAAACCGGCCGGTCCGACGATAGAGGGCTACGTATCTAAAACGGGATCAATGACAATCCTATGCTGAATGGGTAGAGTTCGGGCCCGCTGTTTTCACTAAAAAGGGGAGTGAAATAGTAGTTTGCAAAAAGCTTGATAGCCCTGTATCCCACACGAACGGTAGCTCCATATCTCAAAGGGGCCAGGTTGAAATCTCCCTTGTCCTTCTCTTTGGACTTCTGTCCGCTAATCTCATACTTGATCTTGGTATTAGAGGCTATCTTAACCCCTCCGATCAGTCCGCCCGATAAGTGAATATATTTTCGTCCGGTAGGTATGTGAATTTCCAGGAGCAAAGGGGCTGTTAAATAGGTCATGTTAAATTTCGATTTCACGATATTTCCGGCATCCAGGGGGATATATTCCATGATGTCACCATTGACATCTTTTGCGATACTATTTTGAAAATCAAATACATAGTTTGTCATTTCAAACCCCAATCCGGTGACAAATCCAATCTTATCGGTGCCGAGGCCAAGACCGTATTCCAGGATATTCAGATTCACGTTCCATGATTTCCCGGTGTTCAGGTCCATATAGCTGGCATTCGCAGGAAGATTCATATCAAAGTCGGGTGTTACGTAATTGTTTAAACCCAATTCAACACCCGCAAAATTAGGTTTGAATTTCTTCTTCTTTTTGTGGTTGCTGTTGTCGGCGGATTGATTATCGCTGGATTTTTTATCCTCCATTTCCACGATCTTAATCTCTGTGCCCTCCTCACCTTCGACGATGCTGATTCCACGCGAGCCAAGAATAACCCGCACAGTATCTCCATTCTCTTCGACAATTAACACTTCATTTTCTCCGAGGGTGACTTTGGTATTATCTGGTGCTTCAATGACTTCCACCCGGTTCAGGACATTCACAGTATCGGCAACCACAACTTCCGGAGCCGGCACTGCAGAGACTTCGGGTACTTCCGGAAC
>CAZCQL010000010.1:56313-62558 GCA_964500835.1 uncultured Bacteroides sp. | reverse complement strand
ACTTTGGGGGCGACTTCAGGATCTTGCGCAAATAATGGAAGTCCCATCATAAAGGCTATATACAGAACGAATACTTTTTTCATACTTCAAGGATTTTGAGTGATTTTGTGGTATGACGGAAGGGGAGTGGAAAAAGTTACAGCTCGAGGTTAAAATCTCAACCCGATTATAACCACATCATCGATCTGTTCGATGTCCCCTTTCCAGCGCTCGAATTCCTGATCCAGCAAAAGGCCCTGTTCCTGCATCTCCTTTCCCGAATTCGAAACCAGGAGTTCTTTAAGACTGCGGTATTTAAATTTCTTTCCATACGGTCCACCGAACTGGTCGGCATATCCGTCTGAAAAAAGGTACACTGTATCGCCAGGTTCGAGCTTGATTTCCTGTACATTAAAAGGAACCATCACCTCATGGATTGATACCGGCATTTTGTCGGTCTTGAATTCGGTTAGGTGGCCTTTGCGCACCAGATACAGGGGATTATTGGCACCGGAAAAATGCAATCGTTTATTTTGCCGGTCAAATTTACACACCAGCATATCCAGTCCGTCCTTTGCAGCTCCGGAATCACCTTTCTGGTGAAGAGTTTTGATGATTCGGCGGCGCAATTCATTAAGCAGCTCATCGGGAGTAATCTGTGGATTTTTGCTAACGATTTCATTCATAAGAGTCATGCTTAGCATGCTCATAAATGCTCCTGGAACGCCATGCCCTGTACAATCAGCAGCAACAATATAAAGATGATCTGATTGATCACTTATCCAATAAAAGTCGCCACTCACTACATCCCTGGGTTTGAACATGATGAAATGCTCAGGAAGATGGGCTTTCAAAAACCGGGCCGAAGGCAGAAGGGAATTCTGGATTGTAAGTGCATAGTTAATGCTGTCCATGATGGACTTTTGCTGCTGGGCAATCTGGTCACGCTGGAATCGGGCAAAGTCCCGCTGTGCTTCTATCTCTGTGTTAGCCACCTCCAGCTCATGGGTTCGCTCTCTAACCTGCTGTTCAAGTTTGTTCTTCTGAGCCTTGATGGCACTTATTCTTATGATATACAAGATGTAGGTAATAAAAATGAAAGCCAGGATGATCATTATTCGGAAGATCCAGGTATTATACCATGCTTTTCGGATTTCAAATTCATAATTTTCAGAGTAACCCCAAATGTTATTTTTACCTTTTGCTTTGTAGATGAAGTCGTATTTCCCGGAAGGGAGGTTGTTGTAATTGGCTCTGAATTCACTACCCCGGTGATAGGAGGTGTATTTGTTTCCTGTTCCACGGAGGTAGTACTCATATTCCACAGATGTTTCATCTGAGAATGATAAGGCGCTTATTTCAAATACAAGGTTATTCTCTTTATGGGAAAAGGATTTCCCGTTTTCAGCTTCAATGCGTTCCCCGTTAAGAAACATTTTTTCGATATAACATACTGGCGGATAGTTAAGTGTTGATTTTGCCCGGATGTTAAAGTTGGATATTCCATGATAAGTTCCTACCCAAAGCAGGTCATTTTGATCCATAAAGAGCCCCCCGGTCGTAATCTCATCGCCGCTCAGTCCATCTTTTGTATTGATAGTGAATTCAAACTCGTGATTGTTTGTATTAAAGTAACTGAAACCTTTATTTGTGCCCAACCATAGATAGTTTTTGTTATTGGCAGGAAGGATCGATTTGATCACCATTTCCCTATCAAATCCTGAAAGTTCTACCTGATCAAACCGGCCATTCTTTACCAGTCCAATGCCACAATCGGTACCTACCCACACATCGCTTCCATCTTTGCAAAGAGACCAGATATTACAGTCTGTTTCATGAAGCAGTTCAAAATCAGCTCCGTTAAAGGTCACAAAACCGGTACTGTTCCCGCCTATTACCTGCCCATCAAGTTCAATAAGCTGGAAAATATTGGCAGTCGATTTATTCTTCAGCTGCAAGGGCCGGGAGTAGAAAGAGGGAAAGTAGTAAATGACTCCGTTAATCCCTGTAAGAAGGAAAATTTCCCCTTTGCTGGTGACAAAAATATTCTCAAAATTGTGGGCAATCTGACTAAACTGATTGTGCTCTACTATCTCCAGAGTCCTGTTACTTACCTCAAACAAGCCTTCATTATTAGCCAGTAATATGTTGTTGTTGGGTAAGAGGGTTCCCGTAAATTTGGTGCGGCTTGCACCCGTCTGGGGAGTGAAATTCACCAACTTGTCGTTCTGGAAATAGAATATTCCGTTATCGGAAGTAATCCACATTCGGTTCCGGTCATCCTGGAAAATGGAATAAATATAACTATCGAGTGTGCCCGGGAAGAAATTCCTTAATCCACGCCGGTTGGTTAGCCGTTGCAGTCCACCGGAAAACCCGATCCAGATATTGTCCTCCTGGTCGATTAGAAAGGAAAGGATCTTATTGTTCTTTATCCCTATCTCTTGTTCATAAATAATAGGCTTCTGATCGGTTGAAATGACCTGCATGATCTTTGAGTCGGTTACAAGCCATACGGAACCAAACTTATTAGTAGTGATATCCGAGATGATATTTATAGGGAAGTGAAGCCGTTTATTCAGGTCCCGGAAAATGGTACCTGAAGGGTTTTCCAGCATTTCAGACATGTGTGTGATGTAGAGTCCTTCCCTGGTGGAGATCCAGAGGCTGTCATTGGGGTCAATGTACAGCGAGTAGCTATCTGTATTGCTTATTTGGGTTATCTGTTCATTTCCCTGGTCATAGATGAAAACACCACGGATGGTGGCCATCAAAATGTGACCGGTTCCCGGGTCCTCCGTGACGTAGTAAATAATCTCAGGCAACATCGAAAACTCGGCATTGAGGTATCTGACGTTTCTATTCTGATCTTCCATGTAGATTCCATCATCTCCGATAAACCATCGATTATTCCTGGAATCAACAAATACCTTGTTAAATGAGATCCCTTCCAGCAATATGCCAGTGGTAGTATCGCCCTGAAATTTTGCAATTCCGTTGGTGGTTGCAAAATACATGACACCGCTGCTGTCTTGATTAATATCTCTTACCGAGTTTCCGGGCAATCCTTGTTCATGGTTAAAAACCAGCATCTCTCTACCGTTATAACGGACAGCCCCTGAGTTAGTTCCAAACCAAAGATATCCCTTCTTGTCCTGGAAAATGGAAAATATATCCTCTTGAGGCAGCCCGTCATCAGCGCCATAGTTCACATAGGGAAGCTGCCCTGTCTGAAAGCTTTCATAGTAGCTGTGAATGAACTCTTCCGGTGCCTGGAGTGTATTTCCCCTGAGAGCCTTCAATAGAATACCAATCAATCCCTGCTGCCGTGACTTGGCAATGAAATTCTCAACCTCTTTCTGTAGTTCGGGCTGGTCCTTACGCAAAGCCCAGCACACATCAAGCTGACCCAATTCCAATTTGCCCTCCAGCTCGGGATAGTTTGACAATTCATTGAAGGCATTGTAAAGTATAGTATAATCGGCTTTCCCGGCCATTACCTCAGGGATGAAATTATTGACATTTTCATAATAGTAGTTGGTGATCCCGTTTTCCTGAAGTATATCCTCATATACCGTTTTGCTTCCGGTTACACCTCTATACTTTTTTAGATCGTCCAGGGATTTAATTTCAACATCTTTTCGGGCAATTACAGTATAAGCCGAAGGATAGACCGGGATCATATTTACCTTGTTGGACCGCCAATCAAGGGGAGCAATTGTCTCGCATGCAAGATCAAAATAGTTGAACCAGTCAGGGGTATAGGAGGAATCTCTGAAGATTTCCCCGTCTTTGGTTTCCCAGTATTTCGGGAAATCAGGTGTGACAACAAACTCCAGGCTAACCCCCAGGTAATCCGCAAACTCTTCCGCCAGGGCGTGCATAAACTGTTTCTGGCCACCCTCGCGGTAGATGAAATTGCGTTCCCTCAGGGCTACTACCAACTTTCTGGATTTGAGGATCTCGTCCAGATCTCTTTGATACCTGTCGTGCTTTAGGTTTTTACTGAGCCTCTCCAGATAAGAAGAATAGGTGAATCCAAACCTCTTACGAAAGATTTCATCCAGCACCTTGTTGTTGGAAATGGTCTCAAAGAAATTCTCAACCTCCTGGATAAGAGGGTTATTCTTATCTACTGCCCAGGCCATTCGTGTAATGTCACTGATGGGAAATGCTATTTTATACTTCTGGCCAGTGTGGGCAATAAAATCTAATGCTTCATCGGCATCAAGAATAATCCCGAAGACATTATCGTCTTGCATAAGGCGTTTGGTCTCAGCACTGCTTTCAGTGGGAACCAGTTGAATCCCACTCTCTATGGAGGCATTGATCTCATTAAGATGTTGTTCGAAGGTTGTGGAGCCACCCATAAAGGCGATCCGTTTACCAGAAAGATCCTCGAACCCACGGGGAATTATCTCATTTTTACTTATTAGCAACAACTCAGCCGACTGAAGTGTTTCAGCAAATCCGAAAAGCTTTTTTCTCCACTCCATAATGGTAAATGTAGAGCAGATAATATCTGCCTTTTTCAGCGCATCGGGAGTGTAGCTGAGGCCGGGATCTGTTTCGAGTCCGGGAGGAATCACACCATCTTTCATGAAGGCTTCATCCCAGTCAATTTCCACTTCAATCAATTCCACATTCAGGTACCGGGCAAATTCAAGGGCAAGATCGTGATTGATATTTTTCAGATCATCTGAAGTAAAGGCCACTCTTATTCGTCCACTTCGTTTGATCTGCTCCACAGTTCTGCCCCATACTCCGGTAGGATTCAAAGCAAGGAAAAGGATAAGCAGGAGTTTTCTGGATAGCATCATGGCTATAATTCAAAGAATCCCTTCAGACCACCAAAATAATAAGAATCCCAACCATATGCCATCTCTTCAAAAGCATCGTCGGGGATGTTGGTATGATGGAGTTCTATCTTAGTGTAATGCCTGTCAGATCTGAGGGTAATGGTCACAATGGATTTTTCTTGTTGATCTCCAAAATACCACTCCTGAATTATCTTGTTGTCTTTCTCAAATGCCAGGTTCATCCCTTCTATGTCTCCATCAAATAAAGAAAATTCTGTTCCGGGTTCTGGGATCATTTTGGCCTGGCTTCCTGTCCAGAGTGAAATAGAAATGGGATTGGTAAGTGCGGCAAAGATTTCAGGAGGAGTACCTTTAATGCGATAATATTTGCGAAGTTCCTGCATAAGTAGATTAGTTAAATCCAAAATTAAAGCTTTTTACGGAATATCCGATGCGTGTTGCCCTATCCGGTAAGAACACATCTTTTCCATGGCCAGGAGTTAAAATGGGGGGGTGATGGTTAAACCTGGTATTTCGGTAAAGGATTAAGGGGGTAAGATGGAGTCTAATCCACAGCTTTATGTACTTCTGAGATTTCGATCTTGACGATGCGGTACCCTTTCCATACTTCGATGGCGGCAAAGACAATTCCAATAAAGACTGTGAGCATTCCCGCATAGAAAAAAGCAACAATTAACCAGTCAAATGTAACGGTGTTCGAATTCATGGAAATCCCTATCAGGACAGAGCTGACAATGAAAAAAGCAACAGCCAGAGAGTAACTGAATACTGCATTTCTTACCAGGGAAATTCGTTCAATAAGGTGACTGATCTGGAGTTCGATATTGCTCAGTCGGTTGCTGTCTTTTTCATCGATGGAATCCTGGTGGAAAATGCTCCTTTTTTCTTCCGTCAACAATCTGATTCGATTCACCACCAGGCTGTATTTATTATTCATACCTAAAAGGAGCAATCCGCATGCGGAAATCATCAGTCCCGGAGCCAGCATTCCCTGAATAAGATGAACAATAGGGGTTTCCATAGCACGAAAAATTAACGTTACAAATGTTGTGAATTAATATGGAATTATCAAAACGCCTAATCACTGCAGGGTTTCCAGCTTCTCATCCAGGAAGAAAAGTTCTTCTTTGAGTGATATAATCCGGTCTTCGACAATGGCCCTGATGGTAATATCCTGGTTTGATTCAGTTTTGGTAGCAGGCTGAAGATCCAGCTGATCGAGGAATCTATTATAATCTACCAGGGCTTCCCTGGAAAGGTGCATGCTGTTGTCCAGGATGGAAGCCATAAAATAGAGTGACTTCACATTGGTTGTGTCGATCTCCCAAGCCATGCAATATAGTTCATAAGCTTCTTCATAGTTCATTTCCAGGCGCATAAGGTTCCCTTGTTCGGAGTAAATCCTGGACGCAATGGCGGGTTCGGGCTTCATCAGATCAAGTGACT
>CAZCQL010000010.1:21032-56213 GCA_964500835.1 uncultured Bacteroides sp. | reverse complement strand
AAGTGACTGGATGGCTGATTCAAAATCTGAGCGGAGATAATGTGAGATACCTTTGAATTTAAACGTAAAAGCAGTGGAATCACCCAGTTGATTGGCATATTCGAAATACCGGACGGCATTTATCGGCTCCGCGGTCTTATAATATGCATAACCCAGCAGCTTGCTGAATTTGACGCTGGCAGAATCCAGGACAAGCATGTCTTCGCATATGGGGATGGTCTTCCAAGCCATTTTGGATTGGATGTACCAGTTGCCCAGGGCGAAAGCTGCCTTCTGATTTTCGGGATATAGCCGGTAAGCACGGTTGTAATAGATCAGAGCTCCACTGTTGTTGTGCCTTTGGAGTATATCGCCCATCATCATCAGACTAGAAATATTGAGAGAATCGACATACAAGACCTGATTCAGGGCTTCAATTGCGTGATCATATTGCTGTCTGAAAGAGGCAATTTCGGCCAGTTTTAACCAGGCAGAAACATCGGTGCTGTCCTGCTCAACAAGAGCTGTATAATGGCTACGGGCCAAGGTGTAATCTCCAGATTCGAAATATTGAGTGGCCAGCATGCGATAGAACCGTATTTCTTCGGGGTGGACAATTCTTGCCTGCTGAAGGGTTTGGATCGAATTTCCTATTTGTCCAAGCTGCGATTCAGAAAGGGCTTTCATGAAAAAGTTGCTGACGGAAGAATCGCCCGCTTCGATCCCTCCGGTAGAAAGATCGATGACCTCCTGGTAATTACCAGAATAGTATAGTTCTGTTAACTTTTCCTGTGCTGGCATGTTTTGAAAAATCAGGAGGATAAATCCTGAAAGGATGGATCTCTGTAGGAATGTCATAGAAAAAAAGTGACCGCTGTGATTTCTCATAGCGGTCACAATAGTGTGTTATTATTGAAGGGTAAAAGTTATCGGGAAAGTAAACAGCACATCTACAGTTTGGCCGTGTTGCTTCCCAGGTTGCCAATCCGGGGATTCTAAAATAACCCTGACGGCCTCATCCTTAAGCATCTCGATGTATTTCTCCTCCGGAGCCTGTGTATCTTCCTGCAGGGTACGGTATGCTACCACCACCACTTCGTCCAGTGCTTTTCCTTCTATGTCTGCAAGGGTTTCCTGATCCGGGATCACCACTTTGCCTTCTTTGGTTACTATGAACTTGGTGAATATTTTACCTGTAACTCCATGTGCAGAGGCTTCCGAAGGATATTTCAGGTTCTGCGCAATGAATTTGCGAAATTCGATGGGCTCTCCTCCGTTAAAGGTGGGCATTTCTTCCACCACATAGAACACTTCGGATTCGGTCACATTTGCTGGTTCGGTTCCGTCTGCTGAGATCTCTTCTTCAGCTTCGATGTCCGTAATCGGAGCCTCCTTATCTGTACACGACAGGATAAAGAAGGCAACAATGGTTAGCGGGAGCAGCATGGCGATTTTCCATCTGCTTCCCAATTTATTATCTCTGTTTAGCATGTTGATTCTGTTTTTAATTTGACTACTGAATTGATTGGATAAGGATGCGCTTCCTATAAATTGATTTAAAATTGACAATTGGTATTTCATGGGATCGGTCCCCTTGCGGAGAACTGCCGAATCGGCCAGGAACTCCAGGTTCCGGATGACCGATTTGCGGTATATCCAGGCCACAGGATTGAACCAGTTGATCATCACAAACAGCTCAACCATGATGCGGTCCGCGGAGTGCCATTCACGTTTATGAATGCCCTCATGTTCAAGAATATGTCTGAATGAGTCCTCCTTCGTTTTTTCCGGATCGATGAAGATATAACCGAAGAACGAGCTGGCATGGAATGCCTTACTGGCCACCAGGGAGGTCCCTTCTTCCTCAAAGCGATTTGAGGTTTTTGCTGCATGAATAATTTGTGATAGCTGGATAAGTAATTTTAGAAGACCCAGGGCAAAAATGATCAGGTAAATCATCCAAAGTACGGCTCCAAATGAGAGTGATCCGGCTGACAGTCCTTCGGTTCCGGTTCCAAATATGGTAATCTCCTCCAGCGAGATGGAGATAGGCGCCACGTTGCCAACCGGCATTCTCATGGAAGTGGGCAAGAGTGGAAGGACCATAGGCAATACCGCCACACCCAGTAAAAAGATTCGCCGGATAACGAAATTCTTGTCCTTCTCGAAGAACAGCTTATAAGCTGCGAAAAGAATCATCAGGGAGATATTTAACTCCATCAGGTATATAAAGAAGTTATTCCTCATTTCTGGATTTTTCTTTGATTTCCTCCATCATTTTAATAATCTCATCAGCTTCCTTCATATTAAGGGTGTCGCTTTTCCCGAAATGGGAGAGCACTTGCTGCATGGAGTTGTTAAAATAATCCTTCATTAGGGTGGAGAACTTCTCATTTCGATATTGTTCGCGGGTAACGATTGGGTAGTATTGATGGGACTTGCCAAAGCTTCGATGATCCACAAACCCTTTTTTCTCGAGAATCCTGACAATGGTGGAAACCGTATTATATGCAGGTTTCGGTTCCGGGAAGTGTGGCAGGAAATCTTTTACGAACCCTTCCTGCTCACTCCAGAGTATTTGCATCACCTGCTCTTCTGCTTTGGTCAATGTGGCCATAAGTCTCAATTAAATATAATGACACTACAAACATAAAACTAAATATTTAGTTAAACAACTAAATCATTAGTTTATTTTCAGATTGCTGCCACAATGTTCATAATTATTGTGCAGAGGAAGAAGGTTTCTTATTTATATTAGAAAAATGTAAAGTATTGTTAAACAGCAAATAATAGGCCAAAGTTATTTAGAATTAATATTGATTTCGATGATAATAATAAAATATGACATTTGTTGTTATACGATTCACAAGTAAATTCTACTTTTACACAAGATTTGTGTGAAATAAATAACAAAGATTTTTATTTCTCAATAAATCAGCTAATTACATAAATATTAATCACACAGATGGAGACGATCATTGAAAATGAACTAGTTAAGGAACTCGCCAATACTCATGGCAGAACACGTGAGAGCCTGTTGCCCATTTTACAGGACCTGGTGGTTCACAACCGGTTTCTTTCGAAACAAGACATGGTGGATGTGGCCAGGGAACTTGATATATCTGCCGCAGATGTCTTTGGAACAGCAACCTTTTATACATTTCTGGATACGGAACTCAGGGGGAAATACATCATAAGGATATGTAAAACAATCTCTTGTTCGATGAAAGGAAAAAATGAAATACTCTCAACCATTGAGGATATTTTAAAAATAAAGCTTGGGGAAACTTCCTCTGACAGGAAATTTAGTCTCTTAGAGACCAACTGTATAGGCTGGTGCCACAAAGCTCCCGCTTTGCTGATTAATGATACGCCATATACAGAACTGACCACAGAGCGAGTCACGGAGATACTTCGTGAATACATCAGGAAGTAGGAACTGAAAATTGTTATAAAATGAACGAAAAGCACATTAAGAGGGTAGATCTTATTTTTGAAAAAGTCGATTGCAGGGAGATCCTTTCAAAGATTATGAACATGGAAGCTGATGCCATATGTCAGGAAGTTCTCGATTCGGATCTTAAGGGCCGTGGAGGAGCAGGATTCCCAACAGGGATGAAATGGAGGTTTGCGTCCCGGGAAAAGGAATCTGTAAAATATATCATTTGCAATGCAGATGAAGGAGAACCAGGGACTTTTAAAGACAGAGAGATCCTTGACCAGGTGCCGGGGAAAGTATTCTGCGGTATGGCCGTCGCTGCGAGGGCTGTTGGTGCAAAAAACGGATACATCTACCTGAGAGGAGAATATAAATTCCTCATCCCAAAACTTAATGAGCATCTCGATCGTTTCCATCACCTGATGAATGAATTCAATCTTAACTTCAGGATTCATGTACGCCTGGGGAGCGGAGCCTATATCTGTGGCGAAGAGAGTGCTCTGTTTGAATCCATTGAGGGAAAACGGGGAGAGCCTCGAAATAAGCCTCCCTATCCCACAAAATCCGGTTTATTTGGCAAGCCCACAGCTGTTAACAACGTAGAAACACTCGTGCATACGGTGGTAATCATGAAATACGGTGCCTCGCATTTCAGGGAATTGGGGACAAAAGATTCGAGGGGATCCAAGGTATTTTCGGTTTCAGGTGATACACCAAAGGCAGGAATTTTTGAGCTGGAGCTGGGCATGTCGGTGAACGAATTTGTAGATGAGTTTGGCGATGGAGATACCAAAGCAGTTCAGGTGGGAGGTGCCTCCGGATTTTGTGTTCCCAGAAAAAGATTTAAAGAGACCATTATAGGATTTGAAGGAGTCCCTACAGGTGGTTCCATGAAATTATTTAATTCATCCCGTTCCATGTTCAATGTGTTGCATAATTACCTGGACTTTTTTACAGAAGAATCATGCGGGCAATGCACTCCTTGCCGGGTTGGATGCCAACAACTTTTAAAAGGGGTTGAAGCTGTAAAGCGCGGAGATAAAAATTCCAGGTATCTGGATGAATTGGTTAAACTGGCCAAGACCATGAAGAGGGCATCCAAGTGTGGATTAGGGCAATCGGTGGGCAATGCGTTTGGTTCCATCGTGGAAAATTTTACAGAAGAGATTATTTACTAATTGGAAATCAGATAATTAGATATCATGGTAAGCTTATCAATCAATGGCATGCTGGTGAAAGTCCAGGAAGGGACGACCATCTTAGATGCAGCTAAACAATTAAATTTCAGGATTCCAACGCTTTGTCATCACGACGACCTGTGCGTAGCTGGAAATTGCAGGGTATGTGTGGTTGAGCAACTTGGAGGCAAGTCCCTTGTGGCGGCATGCGCTACCCCTGTCAATAATGGCATGCAAATTCTGACAAATTCTCTGAAGGTCAGGGCTGCGAGAAAGCATGTGATTGAATTGCTGCTTTCGGAGCACAATGCAGACTGCACCAAATGTTACAAAAACGGGAAATGTGAATTGCAGGACCTGTCAAATGAATTTGCCGTGGGCGACCACTTGCTGCTGGACCTGATCGATATGAGAGAGTACACCATCGATAGATTTTCTCCTTCCATCCAGAAGGATGACAGCAAGTGCATCCGTTGCCAGAGATGTGTCAGAACATGTGAGCAACTGCAGGGAGTAAACGCCCTGACGGTTGCCTATAAGGGAGAGAAGCAGAAAATCAGCACTTTTGAAGAACTCTCTATGGCTGAAGTGATCTGCACAAATTGTGGGCAATGCGTTAACCGGTGTCCTACCGGTGCACTGGTGGAGCGTACGTACCTGGATGAAGTGTGGGATGCCATACTAAATCCCGAGAAACATGTGGTAGTTCAGACAGCTCCGGCAGTAAGGGTTGGATTGGGAGAAGAAATGGGTTTTGACCCCGGAAGCAGGGTAACCGGAAAAATGGTGGCAGCCCTTAAGCGGCTTGGATTTGATTCGGTACTGGATACCGATTTTTCTGCCGACCTGACAATCATGGAGGAGGGTACGGAATTGCTTTCCAGGCTAAAAAAAGCCCTGGTTGACAAAGATACTTCAGTTGCATTGCCCATGACCACCTCCTGTTCCCCTGGATGGATAAAATTTATTGAACATACCTTCCCGGAATACCTTCCCAATCTCTCCACCTGTAAATCTCCCCAGCAGATGTTTGGAGCACTGGCAAAGACATATTATGCCCAGGTTAGGGACATCGATCCAAAGAATGTGGTGAGTGTTTCCATCATGCCTTGCACAGCAAAAAAATATGAGGCGAATCGTCCCGAGATGCGGTCCAGCGGATATAAGGATGTTGATTTTGTTCTGACAACAAGGGAGCTGGCAAGAATGATCAAACAGGCTGGTGTCGATTTCAATAAGGTGAAGGAAGATTCCTATGACAGCATCATGGGAAAATCCACGGGAGCCGGGGTAATTTTTGGAGCAACCGGAGGGGTTATGGAGGCTGCCTTAAGAACAGCCTATGAGATCATTACCGGAAGGGAAATTCCATTTAAGGATTTGAATATTACACCTGTCCGGGGTATGAAAGGAGTGAGGATTGCATCTGTTCAAATCGAGGACTGCAAGGATGAGTGGAGTTTTCTTGACGGGGTAGAGTTAAAATGTGCAGTGGCACACGGACTGGTAAATGCACGCCAATTGATGAATGGAGTGAAGAGTGGAGAAATTGAAGTTCACTTCATTGAAGTAATGGCCTGTCCGGGAGGCTGTCTTGGAGGTGGTGGACAACCCATTCCCACCAATGAGAAGATCCGTAAGAAAAGAACCGAAGCCATCTACGCAGAAGATATGTCCATGAAGCTCAGGAAATCGCACGACAATCCTGAGGTCATCGGGGTATACAAAGAATTCCTGGGGGAGCCCCTGGGTCATAAATCCCATGAATTACTTCATACCCACTACACAGAACGGAAACGATATTAGGTGGGGTTGAACAGCTCTATGGATTCGGGCTGCATAAGTACCCAAATGGAATACACACCTTTGGCTGTCCCTATTGGAATATTCAGGCAATTGATAGCCGAAACGATCATGACCAGGATCCTGGCCCATGGTTTGTGTGAAAACAATCCCGCTCCACCTATGATTCCAAGACCGCTAAAAAGAAGGATGATCAATGACAGCGTATTCCCCACAAAGATGAGTACCTTTTCTGCAATCGGCTCATGTTCAACAAAGCTATATGCAAAATGAAAGCCAAAGTAGACAGCCAGGGCGCCCAGCAAACCTAGAATACCGAAGCCCACATGCAAAGCTCCCACCAGCGAGACGTGTTGTTTCATATTTCTCTTTTCCATACGAATTACTAGTTAGATTTATTTAAGTTATAGGATAATAATTATATGTATAAAGTCATTAGTGGTTATGATGGATCATAAAGGGTGATAAATTCAAATGAGTTCCCGGTCCAATCCAAATATTTAAGAAACGATTCAAATGTAATAACAACTGTGGCTGTATTTTCATTGGGATGAAAACTTATTTTTTTCGATGACTGCAGGGAAGCATCCAGGAAAACATGCACATGGTTCTCTTTATCGTTGATTAAACCGAACACCGAAACTGACCCACTGCGCAGACCGAGAAACCGATCCATCCTTTGGGGTGATGCAAAGGATAACTTACCCTGTTTCAATCGTTGTTCAAGATCCCGGATAACCAATTGTCGGGAATGATCCAGAATAACCAGGTAATGACGATTCCCTTTATGATTTCTGAAAAAAAGATTTTTACAATGCGTGGCATCTATCTTGTTCCAGTAAGGCAATGCATCCTCTACCGTCGGGACAGGGGGATGCTTATACACATCAGCCGGTATGCCGAGGTCCTTTAAAAGCTGCAAAACCTGTTCTGTTTTTGTCATCGCTGGTTCTTCTTTCTCATGGGGATACCTTTTTTTCCCGATCTGATCATGTTGTCCAATTGCACCCTGAGTGTACTAATTGGTGGAAGATACCTACTTAAAGGAATCCATTGGGTTTCTGAAAATGCAAAGGAGTGAGCAGTAATTATATATATCAAATCCTTACATGTTTCACCTCTGTTGCACCTGCATAAAGAACAAAAGGAGATAGATTTCTCTAACTCCTTGAATATCACTTGTGGGATGTACTGGAATCGAACCAGTGACCTCTTGCCTGTCAAGCAAGCGCTCTGAACCAACTGAGCTAACACCCCGGCTTGTCACAATATAGAATTATTTTGATTAATTGTTGTAGGCCGTCTCAGTAATTTTGCCTCCCTTAAATTGTCCGATCGTCTCTTTGTTAAGGAAGAAAGAGAGAGAAATATACCACATCCCGCTACTCTCATATTGTGAATAATCAACATCTTCACCGAAATCGATCCCTGTAAAATCAGGATTCAGAAAGTCATCCATGTAGTATTTGAATTTTAGCCTTATACCCTGGGGGAACTGAATTCCTCCAAATAGGGAAGGAATCCAGGGATTCACCCTGTCGCTGGCCCACTCCTTGAATTTAAATTTCTCATCATCAATATATAATTTTTGCTTATAATGAAACATCCATTCGTATTCCCCTCCTGCAAACAGGAAGAAGTGTTTGCTAAAGGATCCAAGTTTCAAAGCAACAGGGAATCCCAGGGAATAGCTGCGTCGCTTGATCTTGACATTCTTATTATAGTCTGCATGGGTATTGTCGATGTGAAGAAATCCAATGTTCTGGTAAAGATCCTCTTTAATTAAACCTATGTTTCGTATCCCGATACCTGTATAGAGTCCGATATTATTAGTAAGGTCAAGGTTTATAAGGTGTTGGGTGTGAAAAAACATAGTGAAGCGTAGATTGGTGTTCACATTCATACCGCTATAGGTCACATCAGCACCTGATAAAATAATCTCACCTCCGCTGGAGTGATAAATCTTCTGTGCACTTGTCTCCAGGGTTGAGATCACCAATACGAAGGCTATGATGGAAGGAATTCTTTTCATGATCAGATTTAGTTTATTATTACAATGAAATCATACTTTATAAAGTTACAGAATTGTTCTTATTTGTCAGCTTTCGCAAGCAGGCAGGTCAAATTTTCTTTTATCATTGATTCAAATCGTTCCATCAACAGTTTCAACAGAGGATGGTCAACTTTAAATTGAAAACCATCCAATTGCCATACCGGGAGTATTTTTGGCGAAGTTCCGGATATAAAGCAAACCGGCATATCCTTCAATTCGCTTATGGAAACAGGCCTTTCGATAACCTTTATGCCTTCCTCCAGGCAAATATCCAACACATGTTTCCTGGTGATTCCCGGAAGTACTGAGACTTCCTGTGGGGTGATCAGCTGATGGAGCGGATTAATGAAAAATATATTGGATCTGCTTCCTTCGGTGATCTGTTTTTGGGTGTTATGAAGTACCGCTTCATAAACTCCATGATCTCGTATATACTCGTTAACTGATATCCTGAAGTTATCATCCCATTTTTTAATACCTGGTTTGGGCCTGACGTGTGGGTAGGATACGACCTGCACTCCGCTCATATACATGCAAACCTCAGGATAGAAATAGGGTACATAATAACTCAACAGGGAGGTTTGGTTCACAGAACCATGCTGGACGCAAATTCTGATGTTTCCCTCGGTAAAGCGATTCTTTTTCTGAAGCAGCCGAAGGTTTTCTTTGATATATCCGGTCCCTGGAAATTTTAGTCCTGATCCTTTTAACGAATTCTCAAGCCGGTCTATATGTCCCTGCAGAAAAAGAAACCGACTGTCTATTAACCGGACCACCTCGTAATAGATATCGCCAGACATATCGGGTACAAAGCCTGATACATCTGCCGCAGATCCGTCTTTGATATAGTTCTCTCCTAATACCTTGCCTGTTATCATTCTGACCTAATAGAAGTAGCCGGGTTCATCCTTGAAGCTCTAATTGACTGCCAGCTTACGGTGAGCACAGCAATGATTATTGAAAGCATCAAAGATATGATAAAGGTCCAAAAAGGGAAATCGATTCGGTAGGTGAAATTTTGTAACCATGGTTTAATTAAAAAATAGGATACCGGCCACGCTATCACATTAGAAATGATTACCCATCTTGAAAACTGAAGAATGAACAAATATAAAATCTGGTTCTGAGAGGCACCCATTACCCTTCGGATTCCAGTCTCCCGTGTTCGCTTAACTGTCATGAATGCAGATAATCCAAGTAATCCTAGGGCAGCGATAAAAACTATCAGCAAGGTAAAAGAGATGACCAATGCAAGTACTATCCTTTCCTGTTCATAGAGGGCGTCCAGTTCATCACTTAGGTAGCTGTACTGAATCGGATAAGCTGGATGAAACGCTTCCCGCTTTTCCTCAATCCAGCGTAACACATCCTGCATATTGCCATCGCTTACCCGGACATGCAACTGTCTCATAAATTGAGCATTGTCCCTACAAATCATCACAAGTGGATCGATTGGATTATGCAAAGAGCCATAGTTGAAGTCCCTGACCACCCCGATAATTTCAGCTTCCGGATTATTTGCCCCCTGGATATTTACACCGATGATAAATTTCTTGCCAATTGCGTTTTCTCCCCATTGCATCTCCCTGACAAGGGCCTCGTTTACCACCACTGCATTCGTTTCATCAGAACCAAATTCCCTGCTGTAAAACCGGCCGTCGGCAAGGGTAATTCCCAGGGCATCCAGGTATTCATAATTTACGAACATGTTGTTAAAGGCTTTTTCCTGCATCTCCCCGGTAATATCCTCGGCAGTCATCACCCTTATTCCCGTATTTCTGCCCGGCACGGTAGTGGATAAGGCGGTCTCTTCCACGGATGGGGACCTTTCAATTTCTTCCATAAAAGCGTTCACATTGTTGATCACTGCTGTATCGTTCAATGAGACAATCAGGATCTGGTCTTTATCAAATCCCAATTCCTTATGCTGGATAAACCTCAGTTGCATGGCGATAATTATCGAGCCGATAACCATCACTGCAGAAATCAAAAACTGAACGATGACAAGCGCCCTTCTAAGCCACCCGCGATCTGATGAACTGATGCCATTTCCTTTTAGAACAGATACAGGATTAAAGGATGCCAGGTAGGTAGCTGGATAAATGCCCGAAAGGATACCGGTGAGTAGCGATATTCCAAGAATGAACAGGAGGACAATGGGCTGCAACAATACTTTCCAATCAAAAACCATGGAAGTCAAATTGTTAAAAAAAGGCAGGACAAGTATTGCTAAAAGTGCAGCTAAAAGCCCTGCGATAAGGGCCATTGCAACCGATTCACCCAGGAATTGAGATCTCAACAGTTTTTTATTGGCGCCCCCGACTTTCCTGATTCCAATTTCTTTTCCCCTATTGGTGGCACGAGCTGTAGTTAGATTGGTATAATTGATACTGGCTATGACCACAAGCAGCAAACCTATGATCCCCATGATATATACATAATCCATATTTCCCTTTGGAAGATCGTACGAGAGTTCGTCTTCTTGAAAGTGAACCTCTGCCAGAGGGGTGATTCTCAAATCAAAAGAAGCTTTGATTTGTTCACCCAACTCTGCCATATACTTATCATAAAATTCCGGAAATTTAGACAGTACCATATCAGGAGTGGTGTTTTCTGCCATGAGAATATAGGTGTATGTAGTTACGTTCCAGAAAGAGTTGGCACTCCGGTCATTGAATTGGTCCGTCCCGATCTGCTCCTCTATGGTTGCAGCCGATAAAAGGCCGTTAAATTTCAAATGGACATTGGATGGGAGATCTTCGAAAACACCCACTATGGTGTAATTGGAACCATCCAGTGATTTCATGCTTTCACCAATGACATCCCAGGTTCCAAAGTATTTATTAGCCAGGGTTTTACTTACCACAATAGTATAGGGTTCACTGAGTGCGGTATTTGGGTCTCCTGAAATAAAAGGAATGGTGAAAACTTTGAAAATGGTAGAATCGGCAAACGCAATGCTATCCTCCTTGAAGGTGTCTTCTTCTTTTTCAAAATAAAGGTTGGGCTGAGGCAATATTCTGGCATATTCTTCCACCTCAGGATATTCGTCTTTCAGCGTTGGGCCAAGCGGTATTTGGACAATAGCTATCAAATCCTGTTTTTCATTGATGAAAAAATCGCCTTCGAGCCTATAAATCCGCTTGTAGTTCTCGTTATTTTTATCGTACGATAGCTGGTCCTGTATATAAATAAAGATCAGGATAGAAGCGGTGATTCCAACAGCCAGGCCAAGCAGGTTAAGTATGGAAAAGAACTTATCCCTGACAGTATTTCTGACCAGGGAGAGAAAGTAATTCTTAAGTAAAGACATTGGAAATGCAGGTTATTGGTTATGCAATCGAAGAAATCCCCAAACCTGGTGCCAAAGAGTTCTACATGCAGTCAATCAGAAGTTTAAGGCGAATCTGCAGAAATATAGATGTCCGGTTTCGTATATGTACTGCGCGAAATCGAACACTTGTTAAAGCATTTTATTGTTATGATTTAATTGCTACATTTACAGCAATCCTGAAACGGTGATCTGATCCCCTATGAGTAGATTGATATTCTTTATTGATGATGATAAGATGATCCTGAACCTGCTGGAATACACCTTTCAGAGCCGGCAGGATTATCACGTGGTTACTTATCAAACAGGTGAAGAGTGCCTCGAACATTTAGACCAAAAGCCTGATATTATTGTCCTGGATCATATTTTGACCGGGTCGAAGGACAATATGCTGGATGGGATGGATACGTTAAAGGAGATCAGAAAGGTCAACAAAGATGTTCCGGTGATAATTCTTACCGGACAGGGCGATGATGATTTGTTATCGGAATTCATGGAGCAAGGGGCGAATCGCTACCTGACCAAAAATGATTTTTTTATTGATTCTCTTATTGAAACAATTCAGGAAATGTTAGTTTAATCCCAACCTGCAGCAACTTTTTTTAGCGCCATTTAATCAGGCAGATATCATTAATTTATGCGCTGGAATTGTTTTTTTATATCATATTAATTTTTACTTTTGCACTCCCAATTTGAAGGATTGTGAGCAAGCAGGGATCATATGCCGTACGCATTTCAGGAATAGGAGAAGGGAGCCACGATTATTCATTTGAGCTTGATCAAGCGTTCTTTGCATTATTTGAGCATTCGGAAATAGAAAGTGGGATGGTTCATGCCCAGGTAATGCTGGAAAAGAAACACGGACTGCTATCCCTTCATTTTACTCTTGAAGGGGAGGTAGATGTAATTTGCGACCGCTGCCTGGAACTATTTCGGACTGAAGTACATTCGTTCCAGATTATTTATGTAAAAATAGGACAAAGCCCTGATGTAGTTGAAGCCGATGTGGTTTTCATCGGAAAGGATGATCATGAAATAGAAGTTGGGCAATTGATGTACGAATTTATTATTTTGGCATTGCCGTTTAAAAGAATACATCCATCTGATAGTGATGGAAAATCAAGGTGCAACCCGGAGATGTTAGCAAAGCTGAATGCTCACAGGACAAAGGATTTAAGTAGAAAAGATCAAACAGATCCCAGATGGGACGCACTGAAAGGAATTATTGAAAAAAGCAAATAGATATGGCACATCCGAAAAGAAAAATTTCTAAGACCAGAAGAGACAAAAGAAGGACCCATTATAAAGCCGAAGCTCCTACGCTATCCACTTGTTCCACTACAGGAACAGTACACGAACGTCATCGTGCCTATTACGTTGATGGCAACCTGTATTATAAGGGTAAGCTTGTAATCGACTCCGAAGCCGGGGTAGGTTAGGCTTTTGGCCACCTGGTGGCAAAAAAATACCATGCGGATTGGGATTGATATGATGGGGGGCGATTATGCGCCCGGTTCCACAATACGTGGTTCTATTGCTGCGAGGAAAATTCTGCCCGTTGATGTGGAAATAGCATTGATCGGTGACAGGGAAATATTATCCCGCTATACAGATGAAAATCAACTGGACCTGACCGGTATTTCCATTATTCATACTCCTGATATAGTTGAGATGGAAGATCATCCTTTAAAGGCATTAAAGGAAAAACCCCAATCAAGTCTTTTCCTGGGTAACAGAATGCTTGCCGATGGAACCCTTGATGGTTTTTGCAGCGCGGGTAATACGGGGGCAATGCTGGTGGGTGCCATTCAGATTGTTACATCAATCCCGGGGATTATACGCCCTGCCATTGCAGCACCGATCCCAAATATCGAAGGTGATCAATCGATCATGCTTGATGTGGGCCTGAATCCCGATGCACGCCCTGATGTTTTATACCAGTATGGCTCCATTGGTACCATTTATGCAAGATTGGTTAATGGAATTAAAGATCCGGGTGTAGTTTTACTCAATGTTGGATTGGAAGAAAGAAAAGGAAATCTGGTGTCCCGGAGCGCATACCAGTTAATGAAAGAATCATCTGCATATAACTTTATTGGGAATTTCGAAGCCAATGAAATGTTTGTATCCAATAGGTCAGATGTTATCGTGACAGATGGTTTTGTTGGAAATATGCTTTTAAAAGAGGCAGAGGCATTCTATAAGCTCGTTACCATAAAAGGGATTGAGAACGGTTATTTTGAAATGTTTAATTTTGAGAATTTTGGAGGTACCCCTGTACTGGGAGTTAACGCGCCGTTGATTATCGGTCACGGGGTCTCCACTGAGAAAGCAATTACAAGCATGCTGCTTCACACTTCTGAAGTGGTGAGAGCTGAATTGGTCAATAACATTAAAGAGGAATTGGGGAGATGAGTAAATTTTCAGCAGGGATCACAGGTATTCAGGGTTGGGTGCCTGAATACAGGCTCACAAACGATGAGTTGAGCATGATGGTTGAGACAACCGACGAATGGATCATGCAACGCATCGGAATTAAAGAGAGAAGAATACTGAAGGAAGGTGCCACATCTGACATGGGCACTGAGGCGGTAAAAGGCCTCTTGAAAAAGACCGGTACCAAACCGGAAGATATCGACTTGGTGATTTGTGCCACCATTACGTCAGATTACCGTTTCCCATCTACGGCCAATCTGATAGCAGATAAGGTAGGTTTAATCAATGCCTGGAGTTTTGATCTCTCAGCGGCATGTTCAGGATTCATTTTCGGAGTGCAAACCGCAGCCAGTTTTATTGAGTCGGGTACGTATAAAAAGGTAATTCTTATTGGAGCCGATATGATGTCCTCCATCACCGACTATACCGACCGTACAACCTGCCCGCTTTTTGGGGATGCTGCCGGAGCGGTGCTTTTTGAACCTGTGGAGGATGGACTTGGAATTCGTGATTCAATTCTGAAAGCCGATGGCAGCGGTGTGAAACATCTTCTCATGAAAGCGGGCGGATCATTGAGACCTGCTTCGCACGAGACAGTTGAAGCACGCGAACATTTTGTTTACCAGGAAGGCCAGGCAGTATTTAAAGAAGCTGTATCGAAAATGGCAGATGTATCGGTTGATATAATGAATAAGAATAACATGAAACCCAACGACCTGTCCTGGCTTGTTCCACACCAGGCCAATAATAGAATTATTGAAGCAGTTGAACGCAGAATGGGAATCACCAAAGACAAGGTGATGGTCAACATCGAAAAATATGGAAATACCACAGCAGCCACGATTCCGCTTTGTTTATGGGAATGGGAATCGAAGCTGAAGAAAGGGGATAACATTATCCTGGCAGCATTTGGCGGCGGATATACCTGGGGGGCTGTATATCTTCGGTGGGCCTATGATGGAAAAGAGAATAATGAGTAAGTTTGCATAAAAATGTAACATATGGCTAAATTGGGTGAAACTGAAAATACCAACAAGATTAATATGATCGGAGTTGGAACCACCATTGAAGGGAGTATCACTTCGAGTGAAAACATAAGGTTTGACGGGAATTTGATAGGAAATCTCAATACAAAGGGTAAAGTATTCATAGGCCAGTCCGGGAAGGTTACTGGCGAGATCCGGTGTAAGAATTGCGAGGTAGAAGGTGTGGTGGATGGAAAAGTTGTTGTAGAGGAATTGCTCTCGCTTAGGTCCATGTCTAAGTTATTCGGAGAAATTAAAACTGGTAAATTGGCGATTGAACCAGGAGCCACATTTACCGGAAAATGTGATATGGGTGGAAAAAGAGAACTCGACACCGGGCCAGCCCCAAAACCAAAAGAAGGAGCCTAAATCATCGGGGATGAAGGCCTTTGCACGGTATTCCGGTATGGGCTTTCAGATGATTGTTATCATTCTCATGTTTTACTGGGCCGGCTCCAAGCTTGACCTGAGGGCAGCATCAGAAAAGCCGGTTTATACTGCAATTCTCACCGTAATAGGTGTTTTTGCCGGTCTTTATATCTCCTTGAAGGATTTTATTATCAAGAAGGATGATAAGTAGAATCCGATACACCTGGCAGCTTCTTGTTCTCGTACTGTTATTGGTGATCCTTGGAATCCTGATATTTCCTAGAATCAATGTCGATTTTTCCCTGAAATCCTATTTTGTGACGCTTCTCTCTGTAGCTGCGATTAATCTGGTGGCTTATTATTTAATGAGCATTGGTATCCAAAAAAGCGAGCGAAATGGAGTAATACTTTTACTGGCTGGAATTGGGTTGAAATTTCTTCTCTATCTGTTGTATATTTTGGTTTATTGGCTTGTGACAAATAATTTTTTGAAACCATTTATTATTACTTTTTTTGCACTATATTTAGTCTTTACGTTTTTACTGGCAATTCATCTGTTTAAGATGCTGAAGAACAAATAATTACCTCAATCGTGAGTCTAAAATATCCGGCAATAATTATCATATTTCTATTAGGAATTCTTGTTTCAAATCCAGGTGCTAATTTATACTCACAAGTGGAAGCTGATACTCAGGATGGAGGGGCAGACTTACCACATTCTGACCCTCATCCGGCAGAGGGATCTCATGAGGAGGAATTCAATGCAAGTGAGTTCATCCTGGAACACGTAAAAGACTCCCATGAATGGCATATCGCCACTAAAAAGGATGGAAACCATATCAGTGTTTATCTGCCGGTGATCCTCTACAGTAAGCAATCCGGATTGCATGCTTTTTCGTCCAGGTTGCTCGCTCACGGACACTCGCATCAGGGATTCCAGATGGGGCACGGCACGATGGGTGAAAAAAGCCTCGAAGGGAAAATTATTGAGGTAGATGGGAATGGCGAAATAGTTGAAGCAGGTCTTCCGCTTGATTTTTCGATTACCAAGAATGTTTTCATGATGATGATGTCGGTCATTATTCTGTTATTAGTCTTCCTGGGCCTGGCGAGATCATATCAAAAGGTTGGAATAAGTGAGCCTAAAGGACTGCAAAGTTTTATTGAGCCGGTTATTGTATTTATTGAAGAGGATGTGGCCATGCCAAATATTGAGGAAGGAAAACATCACAAGTATATGCCATATCTGCTTACAGTCTTCTTCTTTATCCTGCTTAACAACCTTATGGGGCTTATTCCCCTTTTTCCCTTTGGAGCCAACGTAACAGGAAATATTGCGGTTACTCTTGTACTGGCCTCCATCACTTTTCTGATTACACAGTTTAGCAGTAACAAAGGACACTGGCAACATGTTTTCAATACTCCCGGGGTGCCTTTATGGCTTGCGCCCATCATGATCCCTGTAGAGATTCTAGGGCTTTTTACAAAACCATTCGCCCTGATGATCCGGCTTTTTGCTAACATTACTGCAGGCCACATCATTGTGCTTAGCATGATTTCCATGATCTTTATATTCAAATCTGTATTTGCGGCAGCTCCTTCAGTAGTGATGGTTTTATTTATGGACTGCATTGAATTACTGGTGGCATTTTTACAAGCTTATATATTTACGTTATTATCCGCTTTATTTATTGGAATGGCGATGCCGGAGCATCACCATGATTAATTTTCATTTAACATTTATTTATTATGACAGGTACATTTGCAGCAATTGGAGCAGGACTTGCAGTCATAGGCGCAGGACTGGGAATCGGAAGGGTCGGCGGATCGGCAATGGATGCCATCGCACGTCAGCCTGAAGCAGTAGGGAAAATCCAGACCGCTATGATTATTGCAGCAGCTTTGATTGAAGGTGTTGCACTTTTTGCCATCGTGGTTGCCATGATGGGAAACTAATGCGTAAGAATTGAAAAGACCTGTAACGGTTGGTTGCAGGTCTTTAATTGAAACAATTAAACAACAAATCATATGGATCTAGTCACACCGGGAATTGGATTGATATTCTGGTCAGCACTTTTCTTTCTCATCCTTCTGTTTATCCTGGGTAAATTTGCATGGCCGGCCATTCTTACGGCTGTAAAAGCCAGAAATGAAAGCATTCGACAGGCCCTTGATGCGGCGGACAGAGCCAAGGAGGAGATGGCTCAATTGCAGTCCGACAATCAAAAAATCCTGGCTGAAGCCAAAAATGAAAGAGATGCGCTGTTAAAGGATGCCAAACATGTGAAAGACAAGCTGATTGCAGACGCCAAGGAAAAAGCTGCGGCGGAAGCTAAAAAACTTGTCCAGAATGCACGGATTTCCATTCAAAATGAAAAGGCATCAGCTATTAATGAAATGAAAACACAAATGGCTTCCCTGTCGGTGGATATAGCTGAGAAAATCTTGCGGGCAAGTTTAAAGGAAAGGAAAGCGCATAACGAATTAATCGATAAGTTAATCAACGAAGCAGACCTGAATTGACGGGAGTATGAACGAAAGTCAGATATCAGTTCGTTATGCTAAAGCGCTCTTTCAAAGTGCTTCTGAAAACCGGATCCTTGACAGGGTCTATAGTGATATGGAGTTGGTCTCGGAAACCTGTAGACTTGATGATTTCATGTATATGCTTGTGCTACCTTCACTTCAGGGTAGTCAGAAAAGCAAAGTAATCACGTCGATTTTTGAGAAGCATCTTACAGAAGTATCAGTCTCAATGATCAACCTCGTGATAAAAAATAAAAGAGAGGTCTATTTACCTGGAATAGCAAGGTATTTCAGAGACCTCTATCGCAAGGTCAACGGAATTCGATCTGCAGCACTTGTGACTGTCCATCCTGTGGATGAGTCTGCCATGAAAGGAATTAAAGATCTCATTACACAGACCTACGACTCGGATGTCGAACTAACTTCCACCCTAAATAAAGATTTAATCGGTGGATTTGTACTTACCATAGAGGACATGCAATATGATGCCAGCGTAGCCACGAACCTTAAAAAGATTAAAAAAAGATTACTCCAAACCAACCTTGAAAAGAAGTAGCATATGTCTCAGATTAAACCATCCGAAGTATCGGAAATCCTTAAGAAACAGATTGAGGGAATCAAAAGTGAAATTGAATTTGAAGAGGTGGGTACTGTGCTTCAAGTCGGAGATGGTATTGCCCGAATATATGGTTTAAACAATGTGCAGGCCAATGAGCTGATTGAGTTCGATAGCGGTATAATGGGCATCGTACTCAATCTGGAAGAGGACAATGTGGGGGCCGTACTGCTTGGTTCATCGGAGCCGATAAAGGAGGGTGATTCCGTAAAACGCACCAAACGAATTGCTTCCATCAATGTAGGAGAGAAGTTGTTGGGACGGGTGATCAACACCCTTGGAGAGCCCATCGACGGAAAAGGCCCTGTGAAAGGGGATAAGATCGAGATGCCACTGGAAAGAAAAGCCCCCGGTGTTATTTATCGTCAACCAGTAAGTGAGCCGTTGCAAACCGGCCTGAAACCTATTGATGCCATGATCCCTATTGGAAGGGGTCAAAGGGAATTGATCATTGGTGACAGGCAAACTGGCAAGACGGCCATTGCAATTGATACCATCATCAATCAGAAAGAGTTTTACGAGAAGGGTGAACCTGTTTATTGTATATATGTGGCTATCGGACAGAAAGGGTCTACCGTGGCCAATATCCAGAAAACACTTGAAGAGGCCGGAGCAATGGTCTATACAGTAATTGTATCTGCAACGGCCTCCGATCCGGCAGCCCTGCAGTTTTATGCTCCTTTCGCCGGTTGCTCAATTGGGGAGTATTTCAGAGATACAGGCAGGCCTGCTTTAATTATTTACGATGACCTCTCCAAGCAGGCAGTTTCTTATCGGGAGGTATCGTTGCTACTCAGGCGCCCCCCGGGAAGGGAGGCATATCCGGGAGATGTGTTCTACCTGCATTCCCGGTTACTTGAGCGTGCCGCTAAAGTTATTCAGTCAGATGAAATAGCGCAAAATATGAATGATCTTCCTCCGCAATTGAAACCACTGGTGAAGGGAGGAGGTTCTCTTACCGCACTGCCTATTATAGAAACACAGGCCGGAGACGTTTCTGCATATATTCCAACCAATGTTATCTCGATTACGGATGGTCAGATCTTCCTGGAATCGAACCTTTTCAATTCGGGTGTACGTCCGGCGATCAACGTGGGTATATCTGTTTCCAGGGTCGGAGGGAATGCTCAGATCAAATCCATGAAGAAAATTGCCGGTACTTTGAAGCTGGATCAGGCTCAATTCAGGGAACTGGAAGCCTTTTCCAAGTTCGGATCTGACCTGGATGCCGCTACCATGGCGGTCCTGGACAAAGGACATAAGAATGTGGAAATATTGAAGCAGAACCAATATGCGCCCATGAGTGTAGAAAAGCAGATAGCCATTATTTATTGTGGTACAAAGGGACTGTTAGCAGGTATTCCTGTGGATAAAGTAAAAGATTTTGAAACTGAATTTTTGGAATTTATGGAGTTGAAGCACAAGAAAACTCTTTCCGATCTGGCCCGGGGGAAATTATCTGATGAGATTACCGGTACCATTGAAAAGGCAGCCAATGAAATAGTTGAGCGATATATGTAACCAGATGGCGAGTTTGAAGGAAATAAGGGAAAGAAAAGCCTCGGTGGCCTCCACCATGCAAATCACCAGCGCCATGAAAATGGTATCTGCTGCCAAACTTAAGAAAGCGCAGGATGCCATAGTTCAGTTCAGGCCCTATGCAGAAAAATTTAAGGAAATCCTGGCCAGTGTGGCCGATAGCATCAGAGATGAAGAAGACAATGCGTTCGCAATTCAGCGTGATGAAGAGCGGGTCCTCCTTGTGTTGATCACTTCGAACCGGGGTCTCTGTGGAGCGTTCAATTCTAATGCCATCAAGGCTACCATCCAGCGGGCATTCACTAAGTTTGGTAATCAGATGATGGCCAATCAGGTTGACTTTATTGCCATAGGAAAAAAGGGAGGTGACTTCTTACGCAAGAAAGGGTACAATGTGGTGTTCGATGGAAGCGAGATTTTTGACAATCTGACGTTTGACCGGGTATCTTCCATCGCAACTAATATTATGGCGCAGTTTTCCGATCTTGCGTACGATCATGTGGATTTGGTATATAATCGTTTCAAAAATGCGGGAACTCAGATCCTTACGGAAGAACAGTTCCTTCCCATACAAGTTGATGAACTCACAGAAGAAAGCGGAACTGCTCCCAATGTGGACTATATATTCGAACCCTCCAGGGAATATATTGTAAAGGAGTTAATACCCAGGTCACTCAAACTGCAATTTTACAAAGCGATTCTGGATTCACATGCCTCTGAGCATGGTGCGCGCATGACAGCCATGCACAAGGCAACCGATAATGCTACCGAGCTTTTGAAAGAGCTAAGCCTCCAGTTCAATAAGGCAAGACAGGCATCCATCACCAATGAGATACTGGAGATTGTGAGTGGTGCAGAAGCCCTGAAGGGATAGATTTACCACATTCCACGCAGAAATATATTTTGATCTCTACTGCAGAGATATCAGGACCATTACAGTGCCCCTGCCCTCTCTTGAAGAACTCACAGCCTTGCCAATCACGGCATTGCGCCTGAGCTCATTTTCGGCCAGCATCGATTTCAATTCCTCAAAATCTTTTGCTTTGTTCACATCCAGCAAGGTCCATTTCATGGCATGTCCGGGAGTGGAAGAGGTGGTTAACAGATCGCCGGGTACAACAGGTCCATTCTCTTCGGTTACCTTTACCGGCACACGACCAGTAAGTGCAATTCTTGTGGCACGTATGCCCTGGATAGGCTCACCCGATTCTTTATCGATCACGAGGTCCATTCCCATGGTCAGATGAGGTTTTGTGGACACCACCCCAAGCACTGAAGCCTGGTAGGGCTTTTGAGATTTGATCACGCTCTCTTCCTTGTTTTTATCAGCAATCAGGACATCACCTGCTTCTGTATCTCCATTGGAATCATAGATATATTCTGCCACGTCAATAGCGTCTCCTGCGCGCAGGTCGGCATAAAGTCCGTAATAGTTGCCTCCCGATCCTGAGCCATAAAAATAACCACTGTAATAAGAGGCGGATACATTGTTTCGAACTACCTGTGAGATTAGACCATAATTAACTGATGTACTGTTCTCGGATGCCGATACTGCCCATAGACTTCCAACCGCATCTGATGCGTGGATAGTTGTTCCGCCATTTTTATTTACTCTTAACGCATCATGTTGGTCTGCTGCATCCGGACCTGTTCCATTACCTATCTGGAACAGGGGATCTGTGGCAACCCATGTATCCGGTTCCCCGGTAGAAACGTTATAGGTTCCTAGGGTAAATGAATTAAGAGATGCTGCGCTGGTATACCGACCAAAAGCGGTGGCATAATCACCTTCTGTTTTATTGGCAAATCCACCGGCATAGGAATACGGAGCGATGGCCTGGTTTCCGAAACCAACAGCTGTGGAATATGTATTCATCGCATCGTTGTAGACTCCTATTGAGACTCCTCCATTCTCTGCCCGGTTCCCATTCCCAACGGCCATGGAGTATGTTCCGGTGGCCTGGTTGTTGCGGTCTGCCCAGAGGGGAAGAGAGACGAAGGTCCCCTTGGGACTATCTGGTTCTTTTGGGACCACCAGTCCTCCACCTCCTTTTGGGAAGATAATGATGGGTGGAAGAATGATGGGTGGAATGATGAAATAAAATGTTTTGTAATAGTAGGCACCAATCGAAATAGATCTGAGGCCCTCCGCGATGGCATTGTACCCGATAGCCGTGGCAAAATTGCTTGAGGCAGCTGTTCCGGTTCCAATGGCTACAGCGTTGGGCCCGGAGGCTTCAGCGCTTGACCCGAGGCTTATTGCCGTATCACCCGACGCGAGTGAGTTAGGACCGATTGCAATCGCGTACGGTCTGGTTGCATAGCTTAGATAACCCAGACTTAATGAACGATAAGCGGTGGCTTGTGAGGCCATCCCAAGAGCCATGGAACGTTCACCACTGGCAATAGCTCTGTAACCCAGGGAGGTTGCAAAACCCTTCGTGGCGAAACTGCCTGTACCCAGCGCCATGGCGGAGAGTCCGTCAGCTGTTGACCCCACACCGATGGCAACCGCATTTTTCTTCAGCGCTTCGGCTCCCGATCCAAGCGCATAAGAATCCTCCCCAATAGCTTTGCTCTTGTTTCCAAAGGAGGTAGAATAGTTACCGACCGACATGCTCTTATAGCCAAATGCCTGTGAATAATCACCCATGGCTATGGATTTATACCCCATGGAGGTGGAGTTCTGTCCGACACTGTCTATGGAGCCCACATGGATATTTCCAGCTAACAGAGCTTCTTTGCGAGGGTACCACATGATCTGGGAGGTCTCTTCCACCGCATCTACCCAGCTTTGACCGGAGATATAGGTATAGAGGTCTTCCTTGCCTGCTTTGGTTGCCCTGTTATACCCTCCTACCGCAAAACCGCCTTTCACGCCCTTGCTGTTGGGATTGGAATCGATGTAAACCCTCACACTGTCCGGTGTAATCCTCAGGAACTCCTGGGACCCTCCTTTGGTGGCCCGGTTGTACCCTCCTACTGCAAATCCCCCTTTGACGCCTTTTACCGGGTCATCATTTACATAAACCCTTACACTGTCGGAAGTCACCCGCATATACTCTTCGGTCACCCCTTTGGTGGCCCGGTTGTATCCTCCCACAGCAAATCCCCCTTTGACACCTTTTACAGCGGTCGGATCCGAGTAGACCCAGACCATGTCTTCATAGACAGCAAATACCGGTTGTCCGTCTTTTCTTTTAACCTCGAATAGAGCTTCACCGGGGAGAGCGTCTTCGTTGGGTTGCACACTGAAATTGCCGGCTGCATTTTTCGCCGAAGTAGCATATTGTGCAAGAGGCACCGTTTGAATAGGTGACCCGCCAAGGTCCATGAAAGTCCCGTTCACATTTATCCATACTCTTAGGTAATATGTGGCAGCAGACCAGTCGATCTGGTCAAAAGAAAGCGCACTACCACCCTGATTTTTGGCAGCAGGATCGCCGACAATTAAACTAAACAATCCCAGATTATTGGTCATCACATCATGGACCTCGCTCCAGACCACTGCACCATCAAGAGCTCCTGAATGGATGGTGATCCTGACCGTTTGAGCCTGGTTGGCGATGGGACTACCAGAAAGATTTCGGGCCACTGCCTGGTAAGTAAAACCCTGCTGTTGCTGAGCCTGGAGATTGAAATATGCGGGAAGGCTTAGAATGATAGTGGCTATGGTAAGCCTGAAAAAGCGTGATAGAAATTTCATAACGATTAATTTTGAGTGTCATCGACCTTATTTAACAGCATGTTGCCATACAGATGGAATCATGAGCCATACAATGATTAGACGAAAAGGCCTTTTGAATAGTTGCAGAATAAAATCCTCGCAACAGGTACCGGGCCGGAAAACCGCAAATAAAGATACAAAGAATGGTTTAAATAAATCAGACGAGGAGACTTTTCCTATTCCGTCTAATACTCATCCCAACTTTTAATGGAAATATCTTCTATATCCATTTTACATATTGCATAGATAAAAGCCGATGCCAGCCGGGAGTTGGTTAGGAGTGGAATATTGTAATCCACAGCTCCGCGCCGTATGCTGTAATCGTTTGACAATTCGTGAGATGACAGGTCTTTTGGAATGTTGACCACCAGATCGATCTTCTTTGTCTTCAGGTAGTCCAGCACATTTGGCTTGAGATCCTCATCGGGCCAGGCAAGGTCTATGGAATCAATTCCATTTAATCCCAGAAATTCGTGTGTGCCGTGTGTTCCGAAAAGTTGATAACCCTTTTCCACCAGCATTTTGCATGAATTAATCAGTTCCACTTTTGATCGCATGCCTCCCGTTGACAGCAATATATTCTTTTTTGGAATCGTATAACCTACCGACAGCATGGCCTTCAGGATAACCTCGTAGTAGCTGTCACCAATACAACCTACTTCTCCGGTGGAAGACATGTCTACCCCAAGCACCGGATCAGCCTTTTTCAGTCTGGAGAATGAAAACTGGGGAGCTTTGCACCCAATATAGTCCAGGTCAAATATGGATTTATGAGGTTTCTCAATTGGAACCTTTAACATAATCTTGGTCGCCTGATCAATGAGGTTCGATTTAAGAACCTTGGAAACAAACGGCATGCTTCTTGAGGCCCTCAGGTTGCACTCAATTACCTTGATATCATTATCCTTGGCAAGGAATTGCATATTAAAAGGACCAGAAATATCAAGTGCGCGGGCCAGATCCCGGGCAATTTTTTTGATCCTTCGCACAGTCTCGAAGTAGATCTTCTGCGGTGGAAATACCATGGTGGCATCGCCCGAATGAACTCCTGCAAATTCCACGTGTTCGGAAAGGGCATAGGAAAATAATTCTCCTTCACGGGCAACTGCATCAATTTCGATCTCCTTGGCTTGTTCAATGAATTCAGAAACAACCACAGGATATTGTTTTGATACTTTTGCCGCCAGTGTAAGGAAACCTTCCAATTCTTCCCGGTTCGATACTACATTCATGGCCGCACCAGAGAGCACATAGGAAGGCCTTACCAGCAAGGGGAACCCTACCTCATCAACAAACCCAAAGATTTCATCCAGGCTGCTAAGCTCCTTCCAGCGAGGCTGATCGATCTTAAGCTGGTCGAGCATCATCGAAAACTTATGCCGGTTTTCAGCTCTGTCAATGGACTCTGGCTTTGTCCCCAGGATATGCACCTCCTGCTGATGCAAGCGCATAGCCAGATTGTTTGGGATCTGCCCTCCCATGGAAACGATCACTCCCCGGGGTGATTCAAGGTCATAGATGTCCATGACCCTCTCAAAGGAAAGTTCGTCAAAATAAAGCCTGTCACACACATCATAATCGGTGGATACTGTTTCGGGATTGTAATTGATCATGATGGATCGATAGCCTTCATCATTGACAGTCTTCAGGGCATTTACACTGCACCAGTCAAACTCTACGCTGGAGCCAATCCTATAGGCCCCCGAGCCCAGAACGATTACCGATCGCTGGTCCGGACGGAATTCAATATCATGCTCGCTGCCGCTGTAGGTAAGGTAGAGATAATTTGTCCTGGCCGGGTATTCGGCGGCCAGGGTATCTATCTGCTTCACGCAGGGGACAATGGCTTTCTTTTTGCGATGTTCCCTGACCGAAATGAGGTTTTTCGAAACATCTCCCTCCATCACCAATCGGGCTATCTGGAAATCACTGAATCCTGCTTTTTTCGATTGCAGCAATAATTCATCATCCAGATCATTTAGCGATTTGAACTTTTCCAGCCGGATCTTCAGGTCATAAATTTTCTTGAGTTTTACAAGGAACCATTTGTCGATCCGTGTCAGGTCGTGTATCCTGTCGATGGAATAGTCCTCTTCAAACGCCTTCTCTATTGCCAGAACCCTCATTTCTGTGGGCTCACTGAGCTCGCTATCAATGTCTTCAATATCAACTTCATGGTTGCCTACAAATCCATGCATTCCCTGCCCAATCATACGGATACCTTTTTGTATGGCCTCTTCGAATGTTCGGCCGATGGCCATCACTTCGCCCACAGACTTCATGCTCGAATCGATCAGCTTGGATACACCCCGAAATTTGTTCAGATCCCAGCGTGGGATCTTGCAGACAATATAATCCAGGGCCGGTTCGAAAAATGCTGACGTGGTTTTGGTAATGGAATTGCGCAGTTGGTGCAATCCAAATCCCAGGGCCAGTTTCGCAGCCACGAAGGCCAGGGGATAGCCGGTTGCCTTGCTTGCCAGCGCAGATGAGCGGGAAAGCCTCGCGTTCACTTCGATCACCCGGTAATCTTCTGAATCGGGATCAAGCGCATACTGCACATTGCATTCTCCGATAATGCCAATGTGCCGGATAATATCAATAGACAGTTTTCTTAGTTTATGGTATTCGCTGTTTGTCAGCGTTTGCGATGGTGCAACCACAATGCTTTCACCCGTATGAATTCCCAGTGGATCGAAATTCTCCATATTACAGACAGTGATGCAGTTGTCAAAGCGGTCACGAACCACTTCATATTCCACTTCTTTCCATCCCTTTAGTGACTCTTCCACCAGGATTTGGCGGGAGTACGAAAAAGCTTTTTTAGCCAGTTTATTAAGGTCATCCTTGTTGTAGCAGAATCCGCTGCCCTGCCCTCCAAGTGTGTAAGCTGCCCTGATGATAATAGGAAACCCAAGAGTGCGGGATGCGTTATGTGCATCTTCCTCAGAGGTCACGGCAATGCTCCTGGGTGTTCTTACATCGATCTCATTCAGCTTCCCAACAAAAAGTTCCCGGTCTTCTGTATCCATGATGGCCTGTACAGGCGTTCCCAAAACCTTCACATGGTACTTCTCCAGAATCCCGGATTCAAAAAGCGCTACTCCACAATTAAGGGCAGTTTGTCCGCCAAAGGCCAGCAATATACCTTCCGGTTTTTCTTTTGCAAGTACCTTTTCGACAAAGTGGGGAGTCACAGGGAGAAAGTAGATTTTGTCAGCAACCTCTTCCGATGTCTGAACTGTAGCTATGTTGGGATTAATCAGAACTGTACCTATGCCTTCTTCCCGGAGAGCTTTAAGGGCCTGTGATCCAGAATAGTCAAATTCTCCAGCTTCACCGATTTTTAATGCTCCTGATCCAAGGATCACCACTTTCCTGATCTGGTCGTCTATCATAATTTCCGGGGTGTAAAAGTAGAAAAAAAAGCTGAATGATTGGTACGAAATCAAATAATATGTATAAATTTGCAACCAGAATGTATAAATATACATATGAAAAACAGGAACGAACGATTGATGGAGATCCGCAGGCTTATTGCCAGCCAGAATATATCAAGCCAGGATGAATTGAGCAAACTTCTGGAGAAACAAGGCTTTGAACTGACACAGGCAACATTGTCAAGGGACCTGAAGTACCTGAAGGTCGCGAAGATGCCAGATAATAATTCGGGGTATGTGTATATTCTTCCTGACAAAGAACAAACCATCGAGCAGGCAGACCTGCCGGGAGCAGACATCAGCGGTTTAGTCTCCATCGATTACGCGCAGGGAATGGCCATTTTGAGGACCCTGCCCGGGCATGCAAGCAGTATCGCTTATTCTATCGACATCCTGGATGCCTATGAGATTGCAGGGACCATTGCAGGTGACGATACGATCCTGCTGATACCACGGGATGGAGTCTCTAAGGCGGATTTGGTAAACTTACTCAGATTGAGAATGCCGGGATTGGTCCGGGAAATTGCTCATTGATGATAGATATAGACCAGAAAGATGATTACACAGGAGATACAAATTACCATTGCATCCGAAGCGCATTTGAACTTTGTGCAGGAGATAGAACAGGCTCTGTTAAACGCCTCCCTTCAGAAGGGCACAGCAATTGCCGTTCGTAACAGTGACTATATCACACAGAAGATAAAGGAAGGCAAAGCGGTTATTGCTTGCAGTGCTGAAGGCAAATGGGCGGGTTTTTGTTACATAGAATCATGGGGCCATAATAAATTTGTGGCAAACAGCGGCCTGATTGTCTCCTCACTGTTCCGTGGATTAGGCCTTGCAAGGGAAATTAAAAAAAGAGCCCTTGATTTATCGGCCATGCTCTTTCCCGGCGCAAAGCTATTTGGACTGACAACCAATCTGGCGGTAATGAAAATCAACAGTGAGCTTGGATATAAACCGGTTACCTTTTCTGAGCTCACCGATGATGACCAGTTCTGGAAGGGTTGCGAGACCTGTCCATATTACGACATCCTGGTGAGAACCAAACGGGATGACTGTCTCTGTACCGCCATGATTATGAATCCAACACACGAAAAAAAAGTAAACGGAAAAGCCCATAAGGCAACCATCAAAGTAAATATAAACCATACCTGACTTAATCTATATGGAAAAGAAGAAAGTATTGTTAGCCTTTAGCGGAGGATTGGATACGACGTTCTGTGCTGTTTACCTTGCCACTGAAAAGAATATGGAAGTCCATTCGGCCATCGTAAATACAGGCGGATTCCACGAGGAAGAATTGAAGAAGATAGAAGGTCATGCAAATAACCTGGGAATTACATCCCACCATTGTCTGGATATCACAGCCGATTATTACGACAAGTGTGTGCGCTATATGATTTTCGGAAATGCGTTAAGAAACAGAAGCTACCCTTTATCCGTCAGTTCAGAAAGGACTTTCCAGGCCATGGCTTTGGTGAAATATGCCAAGAAGCAGGGATTCCAATACATTGCACATGGTTCTACAGCTGCCGGGAACGATCAGGTTCGCTTCGACCTCGTGCTCCAGGTTCTGGCACCCGAAGTAAAAGTCATCACACCCATTAGAGATTTGAAGATCTCCCGGGAAGAGGAGATTGAATACCTGCGCAGGCAAGGCGTCAAAATGGACTGGAATAAGGTCAAATACTCCATCAATCAAGGGATATGGGGTACCAGTGTGGGAGGAAAGGAAACACTGACCTCCAGGGATGAACTTCCCGAAGAGGCCTATCCGACTCCCATGACTAAAACGGGATCAGAAATAGTGACCATTGGATTTGAAGAGGGCGAACCGATCAGCTTAAACGGGCAACCTTATGAGCCCCTGGTTGTCATTAGGGAACTTGAGAAACTCGCAGCGCCCTGGGGAGTTGGCAGGGATGTTCATGTGGGCGATACCATTATCGGAATCAAAGGCCGAGTAGGCTTCGAAGCTGCTGCTGCCAGAATTATCATTGATGCTCACCTGGCCCTCGAAAAGCATGTGCTGTCGCGCTGGCAACTCCATTGGAAAGAACAGATAGGCCAATGGTATGGAATGTTCGTTCATGAGGCCCAATACCTGGAGCCTGTGATGCGCAATCTGGAAAAATTCCTTGAATCTTCACAGGGAAACGTTACCGGGGAAGTAACTGTCCGTCTCCGGCCTTACAGTTTTATCGTCACCGGAGTGGATAGTATCTGCGATTTGATGAATCCCTCTTTTGCAGCATACGGGGAGATTAATAAAACCTGGACCGCTGAGGAAGTAAATGGATTTACACGGATCCTGGGAAACCAGCAAAGGATCTGGTACGCTGTGAATGGAATAGAGGATTAACCTTATAATTCAATTATAAAAGATGAAAAAAATTGGAATCATTGGAGCCGGTAATATTGGCTGTGCACTTGCAAAAGGATTGGTCGATTACAAAAAGATGAAGCCATCCGATATTTACCTCTCAAGGAAAAAAATCGGATTATTGTCAGCACAGAAAAAGCTTGGTTTTACTATCTCCGATAATGCTACTCTGGTATCTGAATGTGATATACTTATACTGGCGGTATTACCCGGTCAGGCCAAAGACGCGGTTCTGGAAATAAAATCCCTGATGAGAGAGAAAGGAAAAACCCTGGTGAGTGTGGTATCGGCGGTCTCCATAAAGGAATTAGAGGAGTGGAGCGAAAATGGAATTACAGTTATACGAATAATGCCCAACACGGCAGCTGAATTTGGTGCCGGAATGACATGTATTGCAGGGGACCAGAATGATGCGGTGGCAATGGTTCAGGAATTGTTTGAGCCGTTGGGCCAAACCATGGTTATCAAGGAGCATCTAATGCCGGCTGCAACTATCATGGCAGCATGCGGAATTGCCTTTTTTCTGCGCTTTGTACGGGCCGTGTCCCAGGGAGGGATTCAAATAGGGTTTCATGCGGATGAAGCAGGTAAAATTGCGGCACAGACTGCACGAGGGGCAGCAGAGTTATTATTGCAAACGAACAACCATCCGGAAACTGAGATAGACCGGGTAACAACGCCTATGGGATGTACGATATCCGGACTCAATGAGATGGAGCATTTTGGATTGAGCTCGGCCATGATAAAAGGGATTGTCAAATCATATTCGGAAATAAGTGATTTAAAATGAACCTGGAGGTTCCACATATTGAATTACTCAAACAGATGATTTCAATTCCTGCAATCAGCCGACGGGAACACGAGCGTTCCGATTTCCTTGAGGGCTATTTACAGGGTATTGGCAATAAAGTTACCAGGATTCACAACAATTTATTAATTGGGGATCACGAGACGAGGGATACCAGGCCAAGGGTCCTTTTGAATTCCCATTTGGATACGGTATCTCCCTCGGATGGCTGGTCGGGCGACCCATTTGTCCCCCTGGAAGAGGGAGATAAGCTCATTGGCCTGGGGAGCAATGACGCAGGAGCCTCGGTCGTATGCCTGATTGCTGCGTTCCAGAAGATGGCCCCGGCATTGGTTGAACATATGAACCTGTTGTTGCTGATTAGTGCGGAAGAAGAAGTATCGGGCGAAAAGGGAATCTCTTCCGTTCTCTCATTACTCGGACATCTGGAGGGGGCTATTGTGGGTGAACCCACAGGAATGCATCCGGCAGTAGCCGAACGGGGACTGATGGTCCTTGACGGTGAGGTCAGGGGAAGAGCAGGACATGCGGCCAGAAATGAGGGCGAAAATGCCATCTATATGGCTATGAAGAATATAGAGTCAATTTCAGGCCTGCAGTATCAGGATGATTCTGAGTGGCTTCCAAAACCAGGAGCACAGGTGACGATGATTGAAGCAGGTACCGGTCACAACATTGTTCCGGATATATGCCGGTTTGTGGTGGATGTGCGCAGCAACGATAAGTATGACAACGCAGCCATGTTGGAAATCCTTCGTTCGGCGTGTGAGGCTGATCTGACACCCAGGTCTACGCGGCTCAACTCATCGAATCTGATGAGCACCCATCTTCTAATGGATGTGATCAGGTCAATGGAACTGGAACCCTTTGGATCGTCTACATTGTCGGACATGGCCCTGATACCATTTCCCACTGTCAAAATGGGACCGGGTGACTCTGCCCGCTCACATACCGCAGGAGAATTCATTCTGAAAAGCGAATTAAACAAGGGAGTAGAAATATATTGCCAATTCCTGGGATTAATGAATGAGATATACGTGAAGAATAAAGCTGACAGCTAATGAAATTATGGGAAAAAAATAGCAAAACCGAAGACCGGATCCTGGCATTTACTACAGGAAATGATCCCTTATACGATATTCAGCTTGCCCCTTACGATTTGCTGGGTTCCATGGCTCACGCCATAATGTTGGCCGAGGTTGACCTGATCGAAAAAGAAGAGGCAGCCAGGTTGGTGGGAGAATTGGAAGAAATTTATAAGGGCACCCTTCAGGGAAAAATGGAACTGGATCCGGGGACGGAAGATATCCATTCACAGGTGGAGACGATGCTTACAAAAAAGCTGGGAGATCTGGGAAAGAAAATCCATACGGGCCGGTCACGGAATGACCAGGTGATGGTTGATATCAAGCTCTTTCTTCGTGATGAGATCAAAGAAATTACCGGTCAGGTTCATGCACTTGGGATGACCATGGCAGACCAGGCCGAAACCTATATGGAGATATTGATGCCAGGATACACCCATATGCAGGTTGCCATGCCTTCTTCTTTTGGATTGTGGTTTGGAGCTTATGCCGAAGCCCTGGCAGATGACCTTACTTTCCTCAAGGGAATACATGCGGTGATTAATCAGAATCCCCTTGGATCCGCAGCTGGTTTTGGGTCCTCTTTTCCTGTAGATAGAGAGCTGACCACACGGCTGCTCTCATTTGATAATATTCACATAAGTTCTGTCAATGCTCAGTTAAGCCGGGGCAAAACTGAATGGTATATGGGTACAGGCGTCAGTGCAGTAGCATCTACCGTTGCCCGTATGGCGATGGATGCCGTTCTCTTTATGGGACAGAATTTCAATTTTATTTCCCTTCCTTCGGAACTAACTACAGGTTCATCCATCATGCCCCACAAGAAAAATCCGGATGTATTGGAACTTGTTCGGGCCAGATGTAACCGTCTGTCACAGGTTCCGTCAGAATTATCTGCGGTTACGGGAAATCTCATTTCGGGATACCATCGCGATTTTCAGATACTGAAGGAGATAGTTCACCCGGCCCTGGAGGAGTTGAAAAACTGCCTCGTCATGATGCAATACATTGTGAAGCGCATGGAAGTAAACAAAGAGATACTGAATAGTGAGACGTATCAGTATATATACTCAGTGGAAGAAGTAAATAAAAAAGTACTGGCGGGAGTTCCTTTTAGAGATGCATATCGTGAAGTAGCCTCTGAAATAGTCAAAGACCGGTACAGGCCCGGCCGGGGCCACATCTACACTCATCTTGGTAGTGTAGGGAATCCTGGTATTACAGAAATCAGGGCAAAACTGGATGAAGCGTATAGTGCATTTCAGTTTGTGAACACTTCAGAAATAGTCAGATCATTAAGTACTTATTACGAGAAGCCATGACACACAGAAAATATTTAAAGAAGAAGAAGAAAATTGTGGTTAAAGTGGGCACAAGCCTGTTAGCCTATGATAACGGAAAAATTAACCTCCAGCGGATGGAAAAGTTGGTAAGGGTTCTCGCCGATCTGCATAATAGCGGCAAAGAAGTAATCCTGGTCTCTTCAGGGGCAGTGGGCATGGGTGTAGGCATGATTGGGTTTGAGGAGAAACCCGACGAACTGGTAAAGAAACAGGCGCTGGCAGCCATTGGACAAGTTGGATTGATCAGATTGTATCAAAAGTTTTTTGATGAATATAATAAGACAGTTGCCCAGGTTCTGTTGACCAAAGACGGGATTGAAAATAGTCTTCGTCGGAAAAATGCAAGAAACACGTTAAACGAGTTACTCAAAATGGGTATTGTGCCTGTGGTAAATGAGAATGACACGGTCATTACCGATGAAATTGAGTTTGGGGATAACGATACCCTGTCTGCAGCTGTTGCCACTTTGGTTCATGCAGAACTGCTTCTTATCCTTACCGATACCGATGGCGTTTTCACCGCCGATCCACATATTCATCAGTCAGCCCAGAAGGTCCCAAAAGTGATGAATGCAAGTGACGATCTGAAAGACGTGGACCTGAACGGTTCGTCAAAAATGGGATCGGGGGGCATGGTATCTAAAATTGCGGCTGCAGAATTATGCCGTGAACACAATGTGGATGTGGTCATTGCCGATGGGACGAATCCATCTACCATACTGGAGGTATTGGAGGGGAAGGATTTAGGAACATTTTTTGTTTCCGATGCCACAAACCGGCAGGCTAGTTAGGAACAAGTGCCCGGGACTTATTGAAATGTAAAAAGTAAAACGGAAATCGTATGAATGAGCTAAATGAGATAGGGAAAAGAGCAAAACAGGCTTCAAATCAGCTTGCCAATCTGAATACCGACCAGAAAAACAACGTGTTGATGCTGGTGGCTGATCTTTTGGAAAAGAACTCAGATACCATATTGAAAGCCAATTCCACTGACCTGGAAGAGGGCAGGAAAATGGGATTAAAGGGGGCCATAGTGGACAGGTTGACTCTTTCGGAAGAGCGGATTGCGGGAATCGCCGAAGGATTGAGGCAGATTGTCCAGCTGGATGACCCGATAGGGGAAATTGAAGAGATGAAAAAACGTCCCAATGGCCTGTTGATCGGTAAAAAAAGGGTTCCGCTAGGTGTGGTGGGAGTAATTTTTGAGTCCAGGCCGAATGTGACGGCTGATGTGGCCGGGCTTTGTATCAAGACTGGAAATGTCTGCGTTCTCAGGGGAGGGAAGGAAGCATTCCATTCGAATAATGCCATTGTACGTATTTTTCATGAAGCCATTGCTGGGTGTGGATTGGATCCAAACATGGTTCAGTTGGTTCAAAATACCTCTCGTGAAAGCTCTGTGGCCATGATGAAACTAAACGAGTATCTGGATATTTTGATTCCCAGGGGTGGAGCGGGATTAATACAGGCTGTAGTCCGGAACAGTACGGTTCCTGTGATCGAGACGGGTGTGGGGAATTGTCATGTCTACATTGATGAGGCTGCCGATTTGGGGAAAGCGGTACCCATTGTATACAATGCTAAAACCCATCGTCCAGGTGTCTGCAATGCCGCAGAAAGTCTCTTGGTACATAAGGCCGTGGCAGAGGAAGTACTCCCGCAAATTGGGAAAGCTCTTAAGGAGGGAGGAGTCGAAATCAGGGGTGATGAAACCACGTGCCGACTGATCCCGGATGCCAATCGTGCCGTAGAGGATGATTGGGCCACCGAATACCTTGACCTTGTAATCAGTTCAAAGGTGGTTGGATCGGTTGAGGAAGCGGTGGACCATATAAACAAGTATGGATCCATGCATTCGGAGAGTATCATCACCGAAAATTACAGTCATGCACAGTATTTCCTCGATCGGGTGGATGCCGCCGCAGTTTATGTGAATGCCTCCACACGGTTTACAGACGGATTTGAATTCGGATACGGTGCCGAAATAGGGATCAGCACCCAGAAACTGCATGCCCGCGGTCCCATGGGTCTCAAAGAACTCACCACGAACAAATATATCATTTACGGATCTGGACAAATCAGATAAAGCCCGGCACTT
>CAZCQL010000010.1:0-20932 GCA_964500835.1 uncultured Bacteroides sp. | reverse complement strand
TAAATAATGTATTCTACTTGTGCGCCTTTTTAATATTTTCAATGAAGAGATCAAAGAGATAAGCTGTGTCCGTTGGCCCACCCGAGGCTTCGGGGTGGAACTGTGTGGAAAAGAATGGTTTATCCAGGTGTTTCATTCCTTCGTTTGTGTGATCGTTGAGGTTGATGAACAAGGGCTCCCAACCATTGGCAAGCGTATCATTATCGATGGCGAATCCGTGGTTCTGAGAAGTGATATAGGCCTTGTCCGACCCAACTTCCAACACAGGTTGGTTGTGGCTCCGGTGACCATATTTTAGTTTGTAGGTATCGGCGCCTGCCGCCAGGGCCATCAGCTGATTCCCTAGACAGATTCCAAAAATAGGAGTATCTGATTCATAGGCCGCGGACAAACTTTGAATGGTACTTTTGCATTGTTTGGGATCTCCGGGTCCGTTTGAGATAAATAGTCCATCGTATTCTTCCTTGGTGATGTCGTGGTTCCAGGGAACCCGGATGACGGTGGTGTCCCTTTCGAGCAGGTAACGAATAATATTGTACTTCACTCCACAATCAATCAGGAGGATTCTGTATGTCCCTTTGCCATATACCTTCCTTTCATCAATACTCACCCGGGCTACCAGGTTCTCCCGGTTGGGATCATATTTATCGGGATCCTTCTCATCAAAAACGATTTTTCCGAGCATCGATCCTTTTTCCCTTAACAGCTTAGTAATGCGGCGGGTATCCACATCGAAGATTCCAGGAATTTTATGCTCTTTTAGCCAATCGCCCAGACTGCGTTCCGCATTCCAGTGTGAATACTCATGGGAATAGTCGGATATGACCAGGGCGGAAATGTGCAATTGGTCCGATTCAAAGAATTTAAAGAGATCGTTTTCCGAATCTTCACGGGGAACGCCGTAGTTGCCAACTATGGGATAGGTAAGAACCAGGATTTGGCCCTTATAAGAGGGATCAGTAAGGCTTTCGGGATAACCGGTCATGGCTGTATTAAATACAACTTCACCGGAGATGCTGCCTTCATGACCAAATGACTTTCCTGTAAATGTTGATCCGTCCTCCAGGACCAATTTGATCGGGTTGAAGTCCATAGGGTTTAGGAGCTGTTTTTAGATTCTAATCTTATCAGGTTTTGGATGATGTTTTCAGCCTGTTCAGGAGTGACCCGTTTGGCTACAATTTTCTTGTCCTTGTCAAGGATAAACAGCTGGGGATAACTCTGCAGGTTATATATCTTCCGAAAATCATTGCTGTAAGGACTCCAGCAATTAATCCAGTCGTACATCTGATATTCGTTGATGAAATCCACCCATTTTTCTTTTCCCTCCACCGAATTAATGACATGGACACAGATCACTTCAACTCCTTTCTCTTTTATCCTGGAATAGACCTCTTGCAGAACAGGGGTGGCTTTTTGACAGTGACTGCAATCGGCCTCCCAAAAATAAAGGATGGTGTACCTTGACTTAATTTCATTGATAAAGAAATCCTGACCAATATGCGGGTCCCTTTTGATGGCGGTATCCTGATCAGCCATCTGAAAATGCTCGGGAGGTACCCGGCGCATGATCAGGTTAGGGGCCTTTTGTCCAATAAGAGTTGGTTTGTTTTTTCCCAGGTTATCTTTCAGTTTGGCAATAAAATCGGGGCTGCTCCAGGTTGCATCAGGAATATAGTAGTATTCTGCAATGTGAAAATAAACCACATCCATGCCCATAAATTTACTTTCTGCAAAATAATTGAACAGGGTGATGAGCAGGTACCTGTAAAGCTCATCATTTCCGCGGGCTCCCTGCAACAGGAAGTCTACAGCGACGATCAGGGAATCGGGATGCTGAGCTACTCCCCGGCTGATGTAGTTTTTGATTTTTCCTTCATAGAGGGGGGTATGGAGCAACCGTACGTTAAAAGGATCAAAACGATCGAAATAATGTTGCCGGTAATAAAAATACCTGATGGAGTCGTCGTGTTTTCTTTCTCCTGTAAGGATATCTTCCGGCGGGAATGATTCTCTCGTGGCACCGATGAAATCGCTCACGAACAAAGAGACATGTTCGTGGTTGATTTTATTCATATATTCTTCCATTTCCACGTTTATCTGTTTTTGCCGATCGCGTATGGCAGCTGTATCTGAACCAGTTGCGGCATTAGCCAATTGGGCCTGCTGATTTTCCAATTCGCCTCTTTTACGTTGGAGAAAGCTTTTATACTCCTGGAAAATCTGATTATCCTCTGAGCCATCAAAGGTGGCGCTGCCGGCAAAATCTGATGTGTCTGCTTTCACTTTAAATTCCTGGTCATCACCTAAAAGCAGATCAAAATAATAGCCAGGACTGAAGTAAATCAGGTAAAGGCCGCCCTGGAACGGATCGGACCCTTCAAATCGTCCAACTCCCTTTTCATTAACCACAATGGTGTCTTTCGGGACCATTCGCGAAGTGAAGTATTCGCCCAGAATCAGGGTGTCTCTTGACAAACCCGAGATGGCGACTTCAATGGAGTATCCTTGCCCGGTAAGGGTTGAGGAAAGAAGAAGAATGGTGGATGCAGTTAAAAATAACCTCCTAATTATACTCATCAAATGCTCCTTTTTTGAACCGGACAAAGGTAACGATTCTATTTTAAAACATATTGTTCAATCACCATGCCAATCTTGTTCTAAAATCATTAACTTGTTGTGGACATTTGATACAAAACTAATCGAAAAACAGATGTTTACACTGTTAGAAGCACAGAAGCTGGTGGAGAAACATTTAGAGAGTATCTCCCTGCCTGATACACCTTCTGAATTATACGAGCCTGTGAAGTATGTGCTTTCACGAGGAGGCAAAAGAATCAGGCCAGCCCTTGTGATACTGGCCTGCGATCTTTTTTCAGGAGCTGTAGAATCGGCACTGTTTCCTGCAGTAGCCATAGAGATTTTTCACAATTTCACGCTCTTGCACGATGATATCATGGACCGCTCCGAGTTAAGAAGGGGAAGCCCAACAGTTCATGTCAAGTACAACGAGAATGTGGCTATCCTTTCCGGTGATGTGATGTCCATCCTGTCCACCCGTTTAATAAACCGGTCTCCGGGTGTGGTGCTGAATACGGTCCACGATATTTTCACCAAAACGGCCATGCAGGTATGTGAAGGACAGCAGCTTGATATGAATTTTGAAGATCGCCTCACGGTGTCTGAGGAAGAATACTTCACGATGATTGAATTAAAAACCGCTGTGCTCATCGCTGCCAGCCTGAAGATCGGAGCAATCCTTGGTGGATCTTCACAAAAAGATGCCGAGGATCTCTATGAATTTGGAAGGAACCTGGGGATTGCATTTCAATTGCAGGATGATTTGCTCGATACCTATGGCGATCCATCTGTGATCGGAAAAAAACTCGGTACCGATATTGTGGACAACAAGAAGACGGTCCTGATGATTGAAGCGCTGAAGACTGCCTCTCCTTCCAAAAAAGAGGAACTGATAGGATGGCTGACTAAAAAGGATTTTAATATTGCTGAAAAGATCCGGGGAGTAACAGCGATTTTCGACACCCTTCATATCAGAGAGCTGACGAAGTCGCGCATCATTGATTATTATGAAAGAGCCCGGGCCAACCTGGAGCATTTAAACAGGCCGGATGATCGTAAGACAGAGTTGTATAATTTTGCTTCGTATTTAATGAGCCGCAACAAGTAATAATCAGCCGGGAGGTGATAGCACATTATCAGAGGTAATTCCCAGCTCCAGCATAAGTTCATTCTGCCCGAATTTCTGCATCAATATCTTAAGTTCTTCCATTTGGTAAGCGACATCATTCATTTCCCTCTGTATGGACGAGGTCTGCCTGGGCTTCAATGCATTAAAGTAGGTAAATTCATCTGAAAGGGACTGGTAATGCTCCTTCAGAATGATATTAGCATTCTCTGATTCACCACACAAGTAATAAGCTTCAATGATCCCTTCATAATGAATATAACCACCCTGCCCATCGGGAAGAGTGATTCCGGTTATATACTGATCGTATGGTAATACATCTGACGGGGCTAGTTCCATACAATGGTCGAGCACCGTTATGGCTTTATCCTTTTTGCCTTCCCGGAGTAATTGCATGGCCAACCGGGTATGGAGTCCCCGGAACCTGATCACTGAGAGTGTCCGAATGGTGCTGAAATCGAGTTGGACATCCTCCCGGTTCATCCTGCCCCATTGAAAAGTATTGATCAGCCGATCGTACAGGGTATCGGTATCGATCCCACCCATTTCCAGTATGCTTTCATAAGGGGTCTCCACCGGGACTACCCGGTATGCCAGACCCTCGTTGCGGTAATAGCGTTCAAGTCCCAACGATCCGTCAAATCCGCCAGACGTATAATAAATTGGCCTTTTCCATTTGTTAGTAGCCAGTATGTCCAGCTGGGCTAAATTTCCTTTAAGGATCTGTTCGTTAGGAGACAGTTCGAGCTTGACTTCCTGAACCATGTGCGGGGCATCCCGGACCTTCATGGTGCCGTTTGAAAGTACCCCGGCCGAATCGACAGGCAGGAGGATTCTGTTCGTTGGGATAAAATCTACTTTCTCACCGGTTCTTAATGGAAGTTTCGTCCGTGGGTCATCACTCTTCACAAACGCAACGATATAATCCAGGGGGGCCCACCCTTCATTTTCTCTTACATAGATGGAATTGTTGGTGCCAGACTTGTACTTGGATTGGGGAATAGAAAATGGCAAAGGTTTTGAATCATAATTCTGCCAGCGCATCTGATCCACATACCACTCCATATTAAACAGCATCATGTTAACGATGCGCACATCTTCGCGTACTCCCTCGACGTCCTGGACATACCAAAGTGGAAACGTATCGTTGTCTCCTACCGTAAACAAGATGGCGTCTTTATCACATGAATTGAGATAATTACGCGCAATATCACGCGTTACATATCTTCCTGAACGGTCGTGGTCATCCCAGTTCTCGGTCGCCAGTATGGTGGGGACAGCAAGAAGAGCAATTCCAACAGCTGCCATTGCAGAGAGGTTGGCCTTTAATTTTTTAACCAATATGTTGAATATACCAGCCACTCCGATCCCTATCCATATGCTGAATGCATAGAAGGACCCTGCATATGCATAATCCCTCTCTCTGGGCTGGTATGGAGTCTGGTTCAGGAATATAACAATGGCGATTCCGGTTACTATGAAAAGGCTCATCACTACCCAAAAATCCAGAACATTTTTATCATATTGGAAGAAAAGCCCCATCAGGCCCAAAAGCAATGGAAGAAAATAATAGGTGTTTCTGGCAGGATGATTCTTCATCGAGTCGGGAAGGTTTTTTTGCGGACCGAGACGCAAGGAATCGATGGCCTTGATGCCACTGATCCAATTTCCATTAAGTACATTTCCATGTCCTTGAATATCATTCTGTCTTCCCACAAAATTCCACATAAAATACCTCAGGTACATATGTCCGATCTGATACCGGATCAGAAACTCAATGTTATCCAGATAGGTGGGTTTACTCATGTCGCGTATGGTTCCAAATTCCTTATACGCTTGTTGATGGTGTGGCTCCCTGCTGTACATTCTCGGCAACAAGACTTTCCTGCCGCTCATGACCACTTTTGGTTTGCGGTAAGCGATCTCATATTCATTTTTCTCCTTATTCAGAATATATACGGGTTTTTTATATTCAACGTCCTCTACTTTGTCATTATATAGATGACCTCTTACCAGGGGTCGGTCGCCATACTGTTCCCTGTTCAGGTAGGAGAGCAGCGTAAAAACGTTGTCCGGACGGTTTTCATTCATAGGCGGACCGGCCAGGGAACGGACAATGATTAAAGCGTAGGACGAATACCCGATAACGATCACTGTAATACATAACAGGATGGTATTCCAGAGCACATTTTTTCGAATAAAATGTGTGCGGTAAATACCATATGCCAGTGCAGCTAATAGCAGAGTCACATAGATTACCACCCCTGTATTAAAATGCAATCCAACTGAATTGGTGAAGAATTTTTCCACCACAGTTGCCACCTGCACAATACCTGGAATGATCCCGTACATTATCAGGAGCAACAACACCAATGAGACACCTAAAGCGTAGATGACCCCTCGGGGGGTAACCTTGTATTTTCTAAAGTAATAAACCAGGACAATGGCCGGAATAGCCAACAGGTTAAGAAGGTGAATGCCAATAGAAAGGCCAATAAGGTAGGCGATCAGGATTAGCCACCTGTTGGCCCCCGGCTCATGGGCAATGTTCTCCCATTTGAAAATTGCCCAGAATACCACTGCCGTAAATAAGGAGGAGGTAGCATACACTTCTGCCTCTACCGCAGAAAACCAAAAAGTATCTGAAAAAGCATAGGACATGGCACCCACAAAGGCACCCCCAAGGATAATTATCTTTGATGATAGCGGACTCTCACCTGTATTCTTTTGCTCCGGAATTATTTTTTTCAATAAGTGGGAAATTGTCCAGAAAAGAAACATAATGGTGAAGGCACTGGCAAAAGCCGAAGCTGAATTAATCATCATAGCCACTTTTTCAGTATCCCCCGTGATAAGGGAAAAAACTCGACCAATGATCATAAACAAAGGTGCTCCGGGAGGATGTCCTACCTGGAGTTTAAATGAACTGGCAATAAATTCCCCACAATCCCACTGACTAACAGTTGGTTCTAAGGTAAGAAAGTACACTATCAGGGCTATAAGAAAGCTTAGCCAGCCCATCAGAATATTTGATTTTTTGAAATTCATGTGATTAAAATGATCTCTCAACGTTATGATTGGCACGAATTTAATGCTTTTTTCAGGACCGTCATCAAAAAACAATTAATTTGAAAAAGTTGACAGATATTGAAATGGAATATATATTTGTGGTTCATCAAATCCCAATGTCATGGCTATTGAGAACTTAAATGATATGGATTATACCCTCTACACAGACTATCCTGAATTTGAAAACGAATATGCCAACATTCGGGAACCCAAGACCTTACCTCCGGAAAAGCAAACTCTGATTGTGGGACTAGAAAAGAGGAAAATAGATGGAGTGCTTATGACGAACATTTCAGGATTTGTGGGGCAGCGAATCGATTTGAGAAAGATCGAAGAGGAATTGCTGAACGTTTGCCATACGTATGGATCTTCGAAGATGTATGATATTGTATTAAAAGGGGATGTCCGAAAGCGCGCTTATGTATTTCTGCGCTCACATGGATATTCGGTGAAATTTGCTGAAAACTAACCACACAATATATTACCAATTATACAAAGGCAGGGTGTTCATCATCCTGCTTTTGTTCATTACTGCATACATGAACGCCCAATTTTATGAATATGGGCAGGATGCCGGTACACTTAAATGGTTCCAGTTTAAAACGCCAAATTACAGCGTCATATATCCAGAGGGAGTGGATAGCCTGGCAAATGTTTTCGCAAATCGCCTGGAATATTTCTATCCATACATTGGTGGTCCGCTTGACCATAAGCATGGCCCTATACCCGTGATCATTCACAATGAAGCAAGTTTTTCGAACGGAGTATTTGTGTGGGCCCCTAAGCGACTGGAGATTTTTACCAATCCGGATCCCAATGGGTACTATCAGGACTGGCTTACCCAGCTGGCACTTCACGAAGGAAGGCATGCAGTACAAATTGACAAGTTAAATCAGGGGTTTACAAAAGCGCTCTCTCTTGTGGGGGGAGAGCAGATTGCCGGTGCCATGGCTGGTTTTCTTCCAAATTGGTACCTGGAGGGCGATGCCGTTGATTCTGAAACCAGGTTATCCAATACCGGAAGAGGCAGGCAACCCTCATTTGAAATGGAAGTAAAGGCCCAGTTGCTGGAGCAGGAAAAAATTTACTCTTTTTCCAAGGCTACCATGGGATCCTATAAGCACTTTGTGCCGAACCATTATAAACTTGGGTACCTGATGCTTCGCTATGGCCGCAGGAAGTACGGAAATCAATTCTGGATCGATTTTCAACAGTATGCAGCCCGGAAACCGTACCTCCTCAACCCGACCCATTTTAGCATGCGCCAGTATCATATTAAGTCAAAAAATCATTTTTACGAGGAAGCACTGCGATCCTTTCAGGGCCATTGGGGTAAAACGGCCGCCAATCGTATACTCACACCCTTTAAAGAATGGCCAGGGGATCAGAACCGTCTCTATACCAGTTACAACTTCCCTCAATTTATTTCCAGCGGGTTAGTGTTTGCATACAAACATGGGATTGATCAAATTCCGGAATTTATATTTATGGGTAAAGATGGGCAGGAGAAACGGGTTTTTCGTCCGGGTTTTATGAGTTCTGGTAAGGTCAGCTTCACAGGAAGCCTCGTGGTTTGGGATGAGTTTGTTCCAGATACCCGGTGGAGCAACAGAAATTACTCAGTAATTAAGAGCTATGAGGTAGCTTCGGGAGTAGTGATGAACCTGGGAAATAAAACCAGGTACTATTCACCGGATGTTTCAAATGACGGATCCAAAATAGCAGCCATTGAGCAAACAGAAACACAGAAGTTCAACCTTGTCATACTTCAAATCAACGGGGAGGTGTCCAGGACCATTCCATCCCCGGGCAACTTTTTTATTCAACACCCAGCCTGGATGGAAAGTGATTCAGCAGTGGTGGTAGTGCTTTCAGATGAATCCGGGAAGGCCTTATATAAGTACAATTTTGAGATGAATAGCTGGGAACGACTATTTCCCGCAGGTCTTGACGATATTTCTTATCCGGTTGTGCACGATTCAAAAATATTTTTCTGTGGGACCTTTTCAGGAATTGATAATATATTTTGCTTTGATCTGATAAAAGGGGAAACCTTCCAGGTTACTTCGGCAATGTTCGGAGCTTTTCAACCTCAGATTTCGGATGATGGAGAGACGTTACTCTATTCCAACTATACATCGAATGGATACAAGGCGGTATCGATGTGCTTAAAGGATGGACTATGGAAACCACTGGATAAGGCACGTGACCACAGCGAGCAATTGGATTATGAACAAACTCCCGAGGAGACTGAAATCGTTGAAGGAGCTATCGGGGCAGATACCTTGGAATTTACTCACAAAAAATATAGCAAAGCCCTCCATTTAATAAATATTCATTCGTGGTTGCCGCTATATTTCGATTACCTGAATCCTGATCTTGGCCTGAATCCTGAGCATCTACCGGTTAGTCCCGGACTATCCCTGATATCCCAGAATCATTTAAGCACTGCTGTAAGCCAGATTGGCTACGAGTTCAGGGATGGATTCCATATGTTTCATTCGGGGATTAAATTTAACGGCCGCTATCCGGTTTTGAATCTTTTTTTTGACTATGGGGGCGAGCCAAACGTTCTGTTATTTGATGAAGGTGATTCAGTCATCGCGCTTCCCAACAACATGCGGTTCACGGTTCAGAGCTACGTTCCGTTGCGATTTAATACAGGCAAGTACTTGTCAATCATTCAACCTCGCATTGAGTATACCTATCGCAGGGATGTTCAGTTTGTGGAGAATGAAAATAACTACAGCACCGGAGCGCATTACCTTTATTATACGATTTACGCCTCCTCTTTCCTGCGAAAAGGAAAAAGGGAAATTCTTCCAAGGATGGGCTTAACCGGTTCTGCAGGATATTATCATGCCCCATTTAACAATCAGGTATATGGGGCTGTTTCCCGCGCAGGTTTAACTGCATATATGCCGGGATTATTGAAACATCAGACCATTCGGATTTCTGTAAATCATCAAAAACAATATCCATTAGACATGTCCCGTCCGGCTTTTCTTAACCTGATAGGTCTTCCCAGGGGCTTGCATGGGATTTTTGGTGAAGTATTTACAAAATTTAGTGCCGATTATGTGCTGCCACTTTTATACCCGGATTTGGAGATAAGTTCTCTCTTGTATGTGAAAAGAATCAGGGGAGCCTTGTGGGCAGATTATCTGAATGGTACAAATGTGGTCATTCGTGAACCCCAAAACCATTACGAAGATAAAAACTATACCACCCTGGGTTTCGATCTGGTAGCGGATATGAACTTTCTGAGGATATCATTTCCTCTGTCGGTAGGTGGAAGGCTGACTTATGAACCTGAGACCGGGAACATGGGTTTCGAGGCAATCTATTCCATTGATATCAATTGACCAATGATTACCTGTAAAGCGCCACATACTTATTGAGCCATGAATGCCACGAACCTTAATTTCCCGAGCTGAACTCTTTCTGGATAGTAAAGTAACCGGGGTAAAGCAGACTCTGACCACCGATGAGCACACTGGGTTTGATCTTCATGCGTAACCTTGTGGGTTGATTGCCGGCATCTACGAGGTTTAGTGCAAAATTGAGCATGGTACGCGGATTATCCCCTTTGAGGTAATCGAATAAATCGGTCTGCACCCTGATTGGGATGATGGAAGTCCCCCCTCCGGCAGCAATTTCCACCCGGTCGGTCACAGTGCCCTGGGCTACCTGCACATCATCAATAAAGGCTATCCATTGAATGGAGTTTACGGCAGCTGTATTTATTCCGGGATTTTTTACTTCCACGTTTGCTGTAATTCGAAATGGAAGCGTCTTCTGTAAAAGATTTCCCAGGATGGTCTGTCCATCCAGAAAACTGAAATCAGCGAAGGAATGTTTATTGCTGACATCAATTCCCGAGACCGAAGGATTTTGGGCTGAATGGAAGCTGAATTCACACTTGGTTAATGCAGTCAGTTCGGAAAGGATGGAACATCCGTGAACCAGGATGATCATCGAAGGAAGGATCAGGGCTCTTTTGAATGAAATCAGATTTAGTATCATAGAACAGATTTGGCGAATGATGTCTTCTGTAAATGTATAAAAGGATCATGAAAGAAAAAACATCGTAATTTTGTTTATTCGTGGATGAACTATTTACATATGGCCGGGCCGGAGTCAAAAGGTTTTTTAAGAAAAACCTGGTCGCAATCCTGTACACCTTCATCTTCCACCTGATTGTAGTAATCGCACTCATTTTTTTAAAGGTAGAGGGATTGAAAAATGACACAGAACTTGGAGTTAAGCTGGAGTTTGAAGAGAAGACTATTGAAGAAATACTGGCAAATGAAAATACAGACATCCCGGCCGATTGGCTGGAACAGGTAATGCAACAACGTGAGCTGTCCTCCAACAGGGCCGTCAACCTGAATGCAGAAGACCAGTTCAAGGAGGCTATCTCCACAAATGAGTATGTGAAGGACTTGCTCAGCCAGATAGAATTGGCTCGTGCTCAGGAAGACCGGGAGAAACTTGAAGAACTTCAGGCCATCCTGGCTGCTGCTGATTATCAACCCCCATCGGACGAATTATCTGATGAAAATGCAGGTGAGATTTCAGGCCCTACTACCATTACCTATGAGTTTCTTGAGGAACCGATTCAGCGGGGGCAGGTACATTTAACAATTCCGGTATACAGGTGTCAGGGTTCAGGGCAGGTAATGGTTGAAGTAGGAGTGGCAAGGGATGGCACCGTACTTGATGCAAAAGTAAAGGATCCCATTGAAGGGGATGATAGAATTTGTTTTTCCGATGCTGCATTGTCAGCTGCCCGATCATCGAAATTTAGAATTGAGATTAACGGACCAGAAAAACACCGCGCATTGATTACGTATACTTTTGTCGCGCAGTAGTAAGAAAAAGTTGGTTGGCTGCCCTGCCAATGCCTTCCAGGTCCTGATCAAGCATGCATTTAAAATGTTTCTTCGGACATGTTTGATGACCGATTTTTGAGCAAGGGCGACAGTCCAGCCCGGGCACTTCGAATTGCACCGATGAGGGATCAGCTTTATAGGGCGACATCCCAAACTGGGGAACTGTATTACCCCAAATTGAAATAATTTTTCTGTTGAAGGCAGCCCCCATATGCATCAACCCTGTGTCATGGGTGATCAATACCCTGGCTTGCCTGACAAGAGAGGCTGATTGATTGATGCGGTAATTTCCACAACCGTTCAGAAGACTTTTCTCAGGAAGCGCTTTAATGATTGCCTCACTGGTGTCCTTGTCGGAAGGCCCCCCAAGGATAATGAGAGGAAATTTTATCGTGTGGCACAATTCGATCAACGAATTCAGGGGCAGCTTCTTGGTCATGTGCTGCGCCCCGATGGCTAATCCGATATACCCCTCCTGAAAGATTTCCGGCAGAGTCGATGGATTTACTTCGTCCCGATCCGGGATAAAATAGTCAAGTCCGCCTTCATCTTTTTCTGAGATAAACGACCGAATGGTGTCCATGTTCCGGTCGACCATATGCGTATCGGGTAACCGATTCAGTTTGAAATTGACAAACACCCATTTGCGCCAATTAAGTTTATTAACCGATAGATCCATCCGCTTAAGTCCATATTTTATTCGTGCCGACCGGGTATTGTTATGCAGGTCAATAATATAGTCAATGTCCTCTTTTTTTAATGTTCTGATACACGATTTCAAATCACCACTGAAGGAATGGATACGGTCAATATATGGATTTGCCTCTAAGAGAGGAACAAATTCGGATTTTGTGAGATAGTGAATTTCAACCTGATCTACTTGGTGTTTCAGGTGCCTCAATACAGGTGTAGTGAGAATTATATCTCCAATGGAACTAAACCGGACAACCAGGAATTTAACCATTTACAGAAGGTCCTTGAAAAAGAGCAAGAGGGCTAACCAGTATTCCGAATTAGTTTCATTTTCGGCGGTAAGGGAGGATGTTCCTCTGCCGCCCTGCCCCAGCTGTGGTTCAAAAAGAGTAACATATTGTTCCTCTAAACCCGATGCTAATTGAGATACATAGGGAAATTCAGAAAGGCTGGATGTAATAAATACGGGTTTTTTAAGGTGTGTGATTGTATCCTGAATTTGAATGTTGGGCACAAAGTATTCGCCTGGGCTAAGAGCCACAACCGCACGCACATTCTCATTTTCCACTGCGATCTTTAAACTTAGAGAGCCATTGGCACCGCTACCGAAAAGTATGACAGGCCGATTGGATTGTTTGAAGGCATATTCAATAGCTGCTTCAATGTCCAATTCGATATTTTCTGCTCCAACGGAGCATTTGCTTTCCCGGCAACGTTTCGCGGTTTCATTTGATACAAAACTATTGTTCCCTCCGTTCCTCAGATCGACTGCCAGACAATTGTAATCCATCTTGCTTAAACGGCGGGCAATGGTATAGAATTCTCCCCGGCTTGATTCTTGTTCGTGAAAGAGCAGAATGAATGGATTGTCTTTTGCAATGATATATTCATCGGCTGTTATGAGGAGTCCATCGGCAGAAGGAAATGTAATCGTATTCATATTGATCACATTAAAGGAACTAAGCACAATGGATAAACCTATCACTTTAGCTGACAGGACAACCTTCACAAAGGTTCTTCTTCCGATGCTATTTTTTAGGTGTTTCTGCAAGTACAATGATTTTATTTTGTTTGGCTTCAATTACCCCTCCGTCCACATCAAAAAGAGTTGTCACACCCTTTTGATCTACGATTCTTATTTGACCCTGGTCAAGGGTAGAGATTATAGGGGCGTGGTTCCTTAGGATTTGAAAAGAACCTTTAGAACCGGGAACCTGGACAAGGTCAACTTCCCCTGAGTATAAATGATGATCAGGTGCTATGATCTCAAGCAACATAACCTATTGAGATTTGGTGTCTGCCAACATTTTCTTGCCCTTTTCAATCGCTTCTTCAATGGTTCCCACAAGGTTAAAAGCAGCTTCAGGGTACTCATCCACCTCACCATTCATGATCATATTGAATCCCTTGATAGCATCCTCGATTTCCACAAACACTCCCGGGGTTCCGGTAAATTGCTCTGCAACAAAAAATGGCTGCGACAGGAATCGGGAGACGCGCCTGGCCCGGTGAACCACCTGCTTATCTTCCTCTGAAAGTTCATCCATGCCGAGAATAGCGATAATATCCTGTAGCTCGGTATACCGTTGAAGCAGCATTTTAACACGCTGCGCAGTGTGATAATGCTCTTCTCCAATAATTTCAGCTTTCAAGATCCTGGAAGTCGAATCAAGTGGATCCACAGCAGGATAAATACCCAATGAAGCAATCTTTCTGCTCAATACGGTGGTGGCATCCAGGTGAGCAAATGTGGTAGCGGGAGCCGGATCAGTGAGGTCATCGGCAGGAACATAGATGGCCTGAATGGAGGTTATAGATCCTCGTTTGGTAGATGTGATCCTTTCTTGCATGAATCCCATTTCGGTGGCCAGGGTGGGCTGGTAGCCTACAGCGGAAGGCATACGGCCAAGCAGGGCTGATACCTCTGATCCGGCCTGGGTAAATCTGAAAATATTGTCCACAAAGAAAAGAATGTCTTTTCCGCCGGTTTCTTCATCCCCGTCCCGGAACGATTCTGCCACAGTAAGACCTGACAAAGCCACAGTGGCGCGTGCTCCAGGCGGTTCATTCATCTGTCCAAAGACCAGTGTGGCTTGGGATTGGTCCAAAAGCTTCCTGTCAACCTTGCTCAGATCCCAGGAACCCTCTTCCATACTCTTTTCAAATTCCTCTCCGTATTTTATAACTCCGGATTCAATCATTTCCCTTAAAAGGTCATTTCCTTCCCTGGTTCTTTCTCCAACTCCGGCAAATACGGAGATACCTTCATATTTTTTGGCGATATTATTAATCAACTCCATGATTATTACTGTCTTACCAACGCCAGCACCACCAAAAAGCCCAATTTTACCTCCTTTGGCATAAGGTTCGAGAAGGTCAATTACTTTGATACCGGTAAACAGTACCTCTGATTCGGTGGAAAGTTCTTCATACACCGGAGGATTGTTGTGGACCTGATATCCAGATTCATTATCTACTTCCCCAATTCCGTCGATGGCCTCACCGATTACATTCAACAAACGCCCTTTTACAGTGTCTCCCTTAGGCATGTTGATGGGTTGACCAGTGGCAACAACTTTCATCCCACGCTGAAGCCCGTCAGTTGAATCCATTGCAATCGTCCTGATGGTATGTTCACCAACATGTTGCTGACATTCAATAACAAGCTTTTGCCCATTCGTCCGCTCGATATAAAGCGCTTCATGGATGCTGGGTAGTTCCACGCTCGTTTCTTCAAAACTTACATCAATCACAGGACCTATTACCTGTATGATTTCCCCAATAATCTTTGACATTGGCAAGGTGTTTTTTACTGTAAGAATAGAGTTAATTTCAGTTGTACAAATTTAGCACTTTTTTAACGGGAACAGCGCAAAATGTGACTAGATCAAAATTAGTCTTTAAGGACTACAATCACAACCAGAATTTACTTCTTCCACCCAGTTTGGAAGAGCCGATCGCCCCAATCACCCGGTAAGCGTGGAAAACCAAGTAGTTGATGCCAATACCAAATTGACTTCCGACGGCCTCTTAGCGAGCACATTTAAAATAAACAATTAATCGGTGGTACCTCATGCTCAGCTTCTGGGAGAGTTAATCTGGAAATTGGCTTGCTATTTGATTGAGAAGATAACAAATTTGCTGCAGGAAATGTTATAAGTTTGAAACTATTCTGCGTAACAAGTCGTAGAAGCTAGAATCTATAAACTGAAAGCAGTACAGTGAAAGACCGGGTTACAGTGAAGTATTGGGTATTATTCCTTGCTGTAATCATCCTATTAAATAATAATACCAGGGCTCAAGTTCATCGAATTGGAGGTGGATTGGTTTTCTCCTCCGGAATTAATTTCAATTATGGGGAGACTGGGAATCCGGGGGTTACTTTAAAAACATGGCTGGCGCTCAATAAGAGTAGTACCTTCCATATTGTTCCTTCAGTTTCAGTCTACAACCGATACCGGCTTGAAACAGGATATTCAATTCTCACCAATTATATGTTTCAAGGGGATCTCGAAGCCCAATATGCTTTTTTCGAGGAAGGAACTATTAGAGCTGTAGCCTTTGGGGGAGCAGATTACACCTACCTGAGATCAACGTATGAGCCGGTTGTGACTACAGGGAATGAGACAATCACAGATCAATCCGATTATTCTCTAGGGGCTAATGCAGGGGCCGGACTGGAGTTGCGGATGGCTCCCAAATGGGATTTTAATGTTTCAGGCAAGTATCTTTTCTCAAAATATTCCCAATTCATTATTTCAGTCCAGGCTGTTTACTATTTTAAAAGCCGGAGAAGGACCTACAGGAGATGATTTTTTTTTATCTTTAGTCATTATATATTGATTATTAAACTGTTTCAGAAATAGATAAGACATTGATATGGCGAGTTTAAGTTTTTTACTTGGGATGGTACCGGGTACCGAAAAGGTGGAGGGAGCAGATGACCAGCTAAGGGCTGATTTTAAAGCGTTTAAAGAATATGAAAAATCGGAGGAACTGCACCGCTACCTGGATCTCGACAAAGAGATAAAGTCAAGCGAATTTGCCCTGCGTAAAAGGAAAATCAAGAAAGCGGAGTACACTGATTCTGAAGAATACCAGAAGGAATCAGAGTATCAAATTCTGAAGAAATCAGAAAAGATACTTTGGTATTTCAAAATGAAGAAGAAATATCCCTTTAAGGATATTGAGAAGTGGAACCTTACCTTTGAAGAGAATTTTAATAGCGGCACCCTTGACACTTCCAAGTGGATGACCAAGTATTTCTGGGGAGAGCAGACGATGGACAGCTCCTTCGTTTTGGAAGATGATAAGAGTTTCCTCACCGATGGAGACAACATTGAGTTTTATGATAATAAAGCGAGGATTGTTACAAAGCCTGCGAATGCGGAAGGACTTGTATGGAGATCCGAACAGGGTTTTGTTAGAGAAGATTTTGATTTTACCTCGGGTTTAATAAGCACTGCGAAAAGCTTCAGACAGAAGTATGGAATTTTCAAAGCGAAAATCAAGATGGCTGGAGGATCGGTGGCCCAGACATTTTGGATGAACTCGGATTCCATGCTTCCCCACATCGATGTGGCCAGATTTGAGAATGGCAAGCTCTATTCAAATTTTTTCTCGGGTTCAGGGAACTCACCCCAAAAATCAATATCCAAGACAGGAGGCTCTAAATATGCGGATCAATATTACATCTTTACCCTGGAATGGACTCCTAACAAGCTGGTATGGAAGATAAACGGCAAAATTTTCAAAACTCAGACTTCCGGTGTCCCCCAGGAAGAAATGTCCATCAACCTCTCAACTAATTTAAAGAAGGATGCTTCAGAGAGCGGCTTGCCGTCAGCCATGGAAATTGACTGGGTCAGGGTTTATAAACTGAAAGAGTGAAAGGTTGAACGTGTATAGATAGCAGGTTGCCCTTTCCATATTTTTGGAAGGGGTTTTTTTATAACTCTTTTTCGTAATTTGCCTTCGACATAAAGAATGATAACTGATCCACATTCAAATGAAGAGATTTACCTTGGGAATAAGTGTGATGCTTGCTTTTGGGTTGGCATATTCACAAGATCGGATTGCTGGTAAACCATTTGCCACACGGTCTGAAGTTATTGCGCAAAATGGAATGGCATGTACCAGTCAACCGCTGGCTACGCAGGTGGCTCTGGACATATTGAAAGCGGGTGGCAATGCGATAGATGCAGCCATAGCAGCCAATGCAGTCCTGGGATTAGTGGAACCCATGAGTAACGGAATAGGAGGAGACCTGTTTGCCATGCTATGGGATGCAGAAACCGGGCAATTGTACGGGCTTAACGCGAGCGGCAGGTCACCGCGGTCACTTAATCGTAGTTATTTCAAAGAGAAGGGATATGATAAGATCCCGGCATACGGACCTCTTCCGGTTTCAGTTCCCGGATGTGTTGACGGGTGGTTTGAATTACACACGAAATTTGGATCAATGGAAATGGGTGAAATCCTCGAGCCGGCAATCACCTATGCGCGAAAAGGATTTCCGGTTACAGAAATAATTGCCAGGTACTGGGAGGGAGGAGCCAGGACACTAAGTCGATTTCCCAATTTTAAGGATGTCTATATGCCTGGCGGAAAGGCACCTTCAAAAGGTGAGGTATTCAAAAATCCCAATTTAGCCAATACCCTCGAAAAGATATCAAAGGGCGGACGAGATGCATTTTACAAAGGAGATATTGCCAGAATCATTGAGACTTTTATCAAAGAGCAGGGAGGATTTTTATCTTACGAAGACCTGGCCAGTCATACCTCCGAATGGGTGAGCCCTGTGAGTACCAATTACCGGGGATATGATATCTGGGAACTGCCACCCAACGGCCAGGGAATTGCTGCTTTGCAAATTCTCAATATCCTTGAAGGATTCGATCTTTCCTCCATGGGATTTGGGAGCGGTGAGTACATCCATCATTTCGTAGAAGCCAAAAAGCTTGCATTTGAAGACAGGGCCAGGTATTATGCCGATCCTGCCTTTAATGATCTCCCGGTAGAACTCCTGATATCAAAAGAATATGCAAAGCTCCGAAGGGAACTAATCAACCCACGAAGGGCTTCGCGTTCACTCGAACCTGGAAAAATAGAGAAAGGGAATACCATCTACATGACCGTTGCTGACAAAAACGGTAACATGATCTCGTTGATTCAGAGTAATTATTTAGGATTTGGCTCAGGAATGTGTCCCCCCGGATTGGGATTTGGCTTGCAGAACCGGGGCGAGCTGTTCGCACTGGAGGAAGGCCATTACAATGTATTTGAACCGGGAAAAAGACCATTTCATACGATTATTCCGGCCTTCATAACTAAAGAAGGGAAACCCTGGCTGAGTTTTGGAGTGATGGGCGGTTCAATGCAGCCTCAGGGGCATGCGCAAATTGTGATCAACCTGATCGATTTCGGAATGAATATTCAGGAAGCCGGGGATGCGCCACGAATCCGCCATGCAGGTTCTTCTCAACCCACGGGAGAAAAGATGATCGATGGAGGGACAGTCCACCTGGAGTCGGGGATACCTTACGAAAGCATACGTAAACTCGTCCGGCTCGGACATAAGGTTCAATATGCTGTGGGTGGATATGGTGGATACCAGGCAATACTTTGGGATGACCGGAACGGTGTCTATTATGGGGCTTCCGAATCGAGGAAGGATGGGCAGGCTGCCGGGTATTAGTGCCAAATGCCTGCCAGGCTAGAATGGCCAAAACCGCGGTATTACAAGCAATGAAATAATTAGTGCCATTATATTGAGCGGGAGACCTATTTTCCAATAATCGCTGAATTTGTAGTTGCCAATGCTTTGAACGATGAGATTGGTTTGGTAGCCAATGGGTGTGGAAAAGCTGGCCGAGGCAGCAATACAGATGGTGATAAAGAATGGTTTGGGATCGACTCCCAGTTGCGTGGCAGCAGCATAAGCAATGGGAAATGTGATCGCTGCTGCAGCATTATTGGTGATGATTTCGGTAAATATATTCGTGATCAGAAATATGGCAGCCAGCACTCCCAGGGGGCCGAAACCTTTGGATAGGTTGATTGTGCTCCGGGCAATAAAATCTGCTGCTCCTGATTCCTGTAATGCCCGGCTTACCCCAATGGCACATGCGATGGTGATGAGCACATCCCAGTTGATTGGCTTGGTGTACTTCTTGGGAGTAAAAATTTTCATGAGTGCCATAAGTACTACAGTTACAGCAGCGAAGAAGAACATATCAAATTCATTCTTCCCCTGAACAGGAATAAACCTTCCGGCGGTTGCTCCGGCAATCATAAAAAAGACTAATCCCAAAGCAATCCAGCGTCTGCGGCGATCCTTGGTGTCGTCCATCTCGCCAATCTCCGAAGCCATGTAGAATACCCTGGATTCGCCCCAGTACCGTGTAAAATCATCGGTGGTTAATAGCATAAGGTTATCACCGGCCTTCAATTCAAGGTTCTCCAGGTTTGTTGTAATTCGCTCCCCATTCCGGTGAACGGCCATAACTACGGCATTGTAGTGTCCGAAAAAGTCGAATTCACCCAGGGTTCTCTGGATCCCGGGGAAGCGTGGAGCAATGACCACCTCTACCTGCTTAAGTGATTTTTTCAGGAAGTCCGAATCTGCGTTATCCAGTGCATTCAACTTTACATTCGATGACTGGGTCAAATAGCCCACATCTTCTGCGCTTCCTGCCACGATAAGTTTGTCATCCGGTTCAAGAACGAATGGCGAATTCGAGATTCGTATGTGTTTGCCTTCACGAATCACCGTACGTACGGTAAATTCCTTAAGACCTGGCAACCTTCTTTTTTCAATTTGCCTGCCAATGAGGTTACTGTTCCGGGGCAGGTAAAGATCAAAATAGTATTCGCGTGTATCATTGGGGAAGCTTATCCTGGGAATCTTTTCGCCCGGTAACAACCGGTTCGAAAAGAGATTAATATATATAAATCCAAAGAATACAATGAAAAGGCCCACCTTGGCAAGTTCGAACATTCCAATGCCTTCCATACCCCTGTCAAGCATCATGCCATGCACAAGTAAATTAGTGGAGGTGCCGATGAGTGTACAAGTCCCTCCGAAAATAGTGGCATAGGAGAGAGGAATCAGGAATTTTTGAGAAGGCAGGCTTAATTTATCGGCCCATTTTTTGAGCATCGGCCCAAATATAATGACTACAGGTGTATTATTAAGGAATGCGGAGATCGCTGAAACAGGAATCATAATCTGCATGAGCAACCTTGGAATGGGCTTCCTTTTTTTTGGAAGAATGATGGCCCCGATTTTATTGAGGACACCCGATTCTTTGACACCCTCGCTAACAAGAAAAAGGAGGGCTACGGTGATCATCCCTTTGTTGGAGAAGCCCGAGAGAGCATCTTCCGCGGTGATTATATCTGCCAGCATAAAGATAACCAGTGCAGAAAAGAGAATCAATCCCGGCCTCATCAGTTCCCTCACAAGGGCGATGATCATGAGCAATATTACTCCTATGGCTATATAACCTGAGATTGTCATCGTTCATCAAATAAATTCATCCACTCAATTCATCCGCTCAATTCATCC
>CAZCQL010000009.1:0-82450 GCA_964500835.1 uncultured Bacteroides sp. | reverse complement strand
CTTAGGTTTTCTTAACTTTCCTCTGACCCCGAGGCAGAGCCTCGAGGAATTCTATCATTAAAATTCACTTCCAGGGAATCAGCAAGGTTGTGGCACGCAGAAAGCAACAGGATTGCCAGCAGCAGTCCAAAAGCGTTGCAGTGATTCATCGTTACACTCATTTTGCGATACTTGCATTTAATTGACTAAGATCTGTTTTAAGTTCTCCATTGGGTCCATATATTACCGGAGCTATAAAACAATCTCTGATGCGGTCTTTTGTGCGATCTTTGTATTTACACCATGTATGATACCAATCGCCTTTCCAAACAAAAAAGTCGCCATGACCATAAGGCGTATCCAATTCCCAGCCTTCGCCCACACATCCTTTTGCTTCATATGGCCCGTAAAGGTTTTTGGAAGTGGCATAATACCCAGAGCACGATAAATAGTAGATACCCTTATGTTTGTGCAATGAATTTTTATCCATATCAGGAAAGTAGGTTGGTTTATTGATGACAATTGTTTTGGGATCTTCATCCAGCTCAATCATCGATTCTTTCAGGCGTGCTATTTTATAATTTGTTCTGCCATAAATAATATAAGGGGTATTGTCATCATCTACAAAAATGGTCGGGTCAAATGAATCCACCAGTGGTTTGCCCAGCGCATCTCTGTAAGGACCTTCAGGCCTGTCCGATACCATAACACCTGTATCATCATGGTGATTAGAAAAATACCAAAAATACATGCCGTTTCTTTCCACTATATCACCTGCCCAGCACGATGTATTTCCTTTACCCATATAATTATCCTCTGGACTTATGGTTCCTACAAGCGTCCATGTTTGCATATCCTCAGAGCGAAAAATACGCCAATCGGGCATTACCCAGTCTTCAATACCAAAACCTACATCGTGACCTGTAAAAATGTAGCATACGTCATCAACCACCAACATGTGCGGGTCAGACATTCCCGGCTCTGAAATTAATGGGCTTGTCAGTACTGGTTTTGAAGTTTTATTTACTTTTTCAGTTTTTTTCAATGAACAACTTATAATACAGGCACAAACTAAGAGCAACCCTATGAGGTTAAAACTAATCTTACCATATCTTCGATTCATGATACTCATTTAGGAGCTTAATCTATTGGCTGTGAATTTTTCCAGTTTCGAACACCTACTCGTTTTGTGGGTTTAATAAAAATCAAATGAGTTGTTTTCATCTTTTAATTTCTTTTCAAATAATCTATAACCCTAATAAGCTACAAGTTTTATTGGCCCTTCTATTCCTGTAGGGGAGATGGCATGATGACTTGTCCAGTGTTGTGCTGTTTTGTTCTCTTTTAAGGACCTGCAATAGTTCGACAATACTGTTGTGTAACGAATTTCTATATGATTCTCTCCTTCTTTTAGAAAATCGGCAACAGGATAAATGGCTTGTCCATACCAGCGTGTTCCGGCTTTTTTTCCGTTTACATAAAGCTCTGTTACCCCTTCGTTTACGTCACCTAAATCCATATGGCTTACTCCATCAGGAGTAACGATTGAAGCCCTGTAGAAAATTTTACCTCCAAAGGTTTTTTGATTCACGTCATCCGATTGGCTAAAATCAATCAGTTTGTCCATCCTCCAGTTAAAAATTTCACCATCAACTCGCTTGCCCTCTACATTCCAGGTATTGTCTAAAACCATTAGCTCTTCTCTTTTTGTATTTTGCTGCGTAGCCTGAGTTTTCGGTTTTTTATTTTCAAACACCAATAAGACCGACTCCAGTGGTTCCAGCATGATGTCTAATTCTTTGGGATCTGAGTTGTAAGCGAAGGGCTTTCTTTCGCCGGTTTCAGGGTTCCAGATCCATGGGTATTTTCCTTCAACAGGGAATACTGCCTTAAATTCAGCCGAATTATAGCGGTGACTGTTATTAAAGAAATAAAACTCTTCATTCGCAGTGTACTGGTGTATCTGATACACATACTCGCATGGTTTGTCGATAACCACATCCGGGGATACACCTGCTTGAGTCAGCATATTTCTGGTCCAGGCAAATAAATCCTGGTTTTGTTTGGGACCATCAATTTGAACGAACGACTGAGGATATTTTTCAGAAAGCGATTCCATAAGCGTTTTCACCATTTCATCGTTCTTTTCATAATCGGTATAATGAAGCGATTGAACAGGCAAGTGATCGATCACAACAATTTTTCCGCCCGATTTTATATAACGTTCTATGGCCAGAGCCGTTTTGGGATGAATCGATTTCAGGGAAGCCAACACCAGCAAATTGTACTTCATGTTGCCATATTGCATCAATCCATCTTCAAACTGTGCTCCTTGAATTATTTTTTCGTTGATGTACTCATTTGAATATCCTAACTGACTGATTGGTTCCCATATTTTATACAGATATTGGGGAGTCATGTGGAAATCTTCCCGCGTTAATCCTACGTCGCCCCACAAATCGGATGTTGGGCCAACAATGGCAATGGATTTATCCGCTTGCGAATTCTGGAATACATAAGATAGACGGGCATTATAATCAACCCATTTGTGGAGGTGCTCCCACCATGTATTGTGTTCGCTAAAAAATGCACCATACTTTAACCAACCCGGGAAACCAGCTTCTTTGGGTGAATAGTTAAAACCATGCAAGACAGAATGATTCATCCCTGTGATAAAATTCATATCGTCATGCTGTTTTATTTCTTCCAATGTAGTTCTGAAAACCCCTGATGTATTGGTCATGGCCTCACAGCTTACTATTTTTCTTCCGGTTAAATGACCGCCTGAAGCTGCCATCATGTTCCAGATCATGTATCCATGCCGCTGGCTCCATGTCCAGGCAGAGTCTTTCATAATATCGTGTTCAAAAACCCTGGAATAAATCCAGTTATTGCTTTCAGGAATGTCAGGAATCATATACCCGTCCAGCATGCCCATTAAAAATGGAGTACCGTATGCCTGATACCGGCACAATAGATTATTGTCGGTACAAAAGTCTTGAAAAACCTGTGTGAAATTTGATAAGAAAGTTTCAACCAACAGGCTGTTGTAATCGTATCGTACCCTTTTCAGTTGATCCTTAAACTGACTGTCATATTCATTATCATATTCATCTTTTTCGTATCCGGTATAGGCAGGATAAAAGATAAAAGGAATCCAATTGTCCAGTGAATAACCGTATTTATTTAAAAATATTTCTGCGAAGTCATCGGTCCAGTTGGCTCCTGAAATTTCGATGCTGTCGCAAAATAGTGCCCTAACCAACTCATCTAAAGGAATGCAGGTTTTTTCGGAAATCCTTTTTAAGCGGGCAAGATATTGGTAAGTCACTTCTTTTTTATAATGATCCATCACCGGCCCGGCACCGCCAATTGCGCCCGAAGAAACATTCCTGAATGATTGTTCCCGGAATCCGTAGCATAAATGATACTCACCCGGGACCTCAATTCTATACGAAAGAGCGCCTGATTCATCTACATGTTGTTTCAGGTTAATCGCCTGCTCGTTGTTATTACAATTCACCGGAACCAGGTAGATGTAAAACAATTCGTAAGTAGTACTTTCACTTTGATGTTTGCGACTACCTTCATTTTCGTAATGATTAATCATACCATTTAACAGGTCATCGTTGCTCAGCTTAATGATCGTATTACCACTGTATGGCATGTAATGCGACGTGATCCGCTGGCAGGTTTCATCATGGGATAGAAATTCGCCCCCAAAAGGCCAACCTGTTCCAACAATCATATCGGTAATCAGGCCAAGATCTCTGCTTTTTTTGCAGGCATGCACCAACATATCAATCCACTCATCACTCATCCAGACAAGTGGTTTTTTACCAATGTTCACTGAAGCACCATTGGAGGCAATAGGATTGATTTCAACACCTCCAAAACCCACACTTTTAAGCAGTTCAAGTTCGCGATCCAATTCAGCAGCTTCAACTTTATTGTCGTTCCACCACCACCGCACAAATGGTCTGGCTTCTGTTGGCGGGTTCTGGAATCCACTGTAGAGTTCTGCTTCGTGATTGATCGAAGGCTGGCTGCTACAGGCACTTATCAAATACAATGATGTTACAAGCAGTGCAAAGCCCAACACCTTGCGAACTATCCCATTAATTAAATTGATTTTCAGGTATTTGTCACCCTTCATTTTAGTATAAAGTTGTCAAATTCACAAAGCTCTATTTCTTTCCCCTTGAATAAGATACAAATACTTTCTTCATCTCCCAGTTTGTCCAGCTTACATTCCGGCAGTATGTATTTTTCGGACTGACTAAGATAAGAATGGCATTTACCCAGCAATTCTCCTCCGGGTCCGCCTCTGCGGATCTCCACGGTCACAGGGTGATTGCAATCCATGCCAAATACAACTTTCGTTTTTCCCGACAGGCCACGGATGTTCGGGTAGACCAGATAATCCCCGGGGTCAATGCCTGTGAGGACAAAACCACACGCACCGGATTCCCGCTTTCTGATACCCGAAGCCTCAAAGTAGTCCTCTGCTTCAATCTCCCTTCCTGAAACATCATACTGGCCCACACCGGCCCCATCCACCCTCACAGGAGCAATTTCGCCATTTTCCCTGTAATGGACATAGGAGATAAAAGTGTCACGGAACCTTCGGTTCCCGGTCTGACTCATATCACAATAGGCAAAATACCACTGGCCCTTCCACTCAAAGAATGATCCATGGCGGCCCTGCAGAGGCCCATGGGGCCAGGTTGGTGACGCATATCCGGGAGCAAAACTCTGCTCGTCCATGACGGTACCGGTGTATTCATACGGACCATAAAGATGGTCAGACATGGCGTAAAATGCCCCCCATGAGAGGTAATAACGGTCCCTGTATTTGTGAAGGAAGGGTTTGTCATCTGTACTGCCTTCACCATAAGGTCCGTCCGGATTATTGATATGCACTTTTCGGGGCTCCTCCGCGAGGCTGATCATGTCATCATTTAAGCGGGCCATATAGTAATCCCAGACCCCAAAGAGGATGTAAAATTCACCATCGTCATCCTGAAAAACTGTCATGTCATACTCGTCAGTGTGAGTGAGGGCAGAGTCCAGCAAGGGCTTGCCCAGTGGGTCCTTCCAGGGTCCGACAGGTGTCTCACCCACCACAACCCCGGCCTGTTCGTTGCCCTCGGAGAAGTACCAGTAGTATTTCCCGTTTCTAAAGGCAGCATCTGTTGCCCAACACTGATCAAAAGCTTTACCAATATAGGTGTCTTCAGGATTCAGAACACTTTCCAGTTTCCAGCTGACCAGGTCTGGGGATGACCACACCCACCAGTCATCCATGGCGAAGCTCTTACTTTCTTTGGAGCGATCATGTGTGGCATACAGATAAGCTTTTCCCTCAAAAATGTGGATATGTGGATCGTTTACACCCTGCATTGGAACAATGGGGTTCTGGGCTTGAAAAGCCTGGCTGATCATGAGCATTCCCAGTGTTGTTGCAACAACATAGTGAGCTGTTCTATTCCTCATGCTCTATAAGTTTTAACATCTCACTGGCAAAAAGCAAAAAGCCCCCGGAAGCATATACATGCCACTGCTCCTCTGTGAAAGGAAATGGCGATCCGGCAATTTGCTGCACAAAACCCAGTCTCCCGGATTCATTCACATTGTTGTTCAGGGCAATCCAGGCTTTTCTTACAGATGGTTCAAAGATTTCCCTTTCCAGGATGCCCTGATTAATGCCCCAGGCCAGCGCAAAGCCAAAAAAACTGCTCCCGCTTGATTCGCCAAGGTAAAGCTCCTCCGGATCAAGGAGACTGACCGTCCAGAGTCCTTCCTCCATCTGGATATGCTTCAGTTTATAAGCCATCTGGCTGAAAAGCGCCTCATAATAAGCCCTCTGCTCATGGTCTTCGGGAAGGTAAGTCATAATCCTTGCCAGACCGGCAACTACCCATCCGTTTCCACGGCTCCAGAACACCTTCTTTCCATGGGTGGTTTTCTCTTCAAAATAACGATCATCCCTGAAAAAGAGTGAATCTTCCGGGGAATACAAATATTCGGTGCTACCTTTCCAGTGTTCGAAGGCATAGTCCCTGTAAAGAGGCTCATCCAGGATATTGGCCATGTGGTAGAAGGAAGGAGGCGCCATATACAGGGCATCGCACCAGGACCACCATTCACTGCGGTAGCTGTTTTCAGGGAAGTGGCTCAGATTGGGAAGTGATTTACGGGCCAGGTGCAAATCAAAAGCCCATTTCACCTGTTCTATGTATTCCGGATTCTGATCTTTTTCATATAGATAGGCATACATATCTGCGATCAGCAAACGGTCGGCATGTAATACATCCTTACGCATCTGCCAGTCATATTCTTCGCCCACACTGTGCATCTCATCCAGGAAGCGATCTTCACCACTTGCCTCATAGGCCGCCATCAGTCCGGTGTAGAAAGCGCCCCATTGCCAATCGTTCTTCTGCCGTTCTGTATATGGGTTTGCCAACTGCCAGTCGGCCACTTTGACCATTTGCTCAATGATTCCTTCATAAGTAATGCTTGGTGTCTCCAGGCCAGTTCCATTGAGAACTGAAAAGCTGAGAATAATCTGTAGTACCGTGCTTGTCATCTGATTGGGGTTTTAATTAAAATAAACGAGGGACTAATACAAGTAACAGCAGTCCTGAATGCATCATCTATAGTTTCTTTTTTCAATTGGTTGGCTGTTCGATTCAAAAAAATCAGATCTGACACCGCCGCGGGCAATCATTCGATCCAATATTTCCAAACAAAACAGAAGTCCGCGGGGATGATGCAATGTCTCTCCATAAGGGAATTGAATCTTCCCCGTCTCATAGGCATAGGTAAAGGATTTGTCAAACCAATCCACCAGCCATGTTTCTGAAGAATGTTCCATTCCCAGCAGGAGCATCACCCACACTTCGTTCATCACATAAGGAGACAAAATGTTTGCCCTGGCCATGGGATCGGGATCATCCGGCCAGTAGTACCTCACCAGTCCCTGCTTCCCCCCACGCTCCAGCCAGAGCAAATCCATTACATCTTTACCCAGGTGCAGCGCATTCTCAAACATAGGCCGATCGCCGGTTCTTAGGGCTTCATCCATGCACATCCAGGAGGCCTCCACACTATGGAAACCATCCACGGCGCGCATGGTTTCATGGCTAAGGGAGGCTTTTGGATATGGCGAATAGTCAAATTGCAAAAACTCATAGGCAAACCTGTGATCTTTCTGATAGTGTCTCTCCAATATATTGCGTACGCAAAACCGGGTAATCATCTCCAGGGATTGATCGGACTTGTATTTTAGAAACGGTGTAAGTGCGCTCAGGAAATGAATCCAGAAGCCAAGACGCCGGGTTCCCGGTTCCCGCCAGGATTCAACAAATTCGGCCCTGGGTCCCATTCCTGGTGCCTGAAACGCATTGGAAGTAAGCTCCCTGATGATGGCATGTGCGGTTTCCAGGGCCAGATCAGCAACCTTCTCTTCACCACACGCCTTGTAATACTCACCAAGGCCCATAAACATATAGACTGGGGCCAGGATGTCCCTCTCCTGAAGTGACCACTTTCCAATAGAACTGATCTTACCGCTTTCAGAACCGGTCCCGTAGTTTGTGCCGTCTCGTTTTTCACCGATGGCCCAGAGTGGCAATCCACCTGAAAGCATGGCACTCGTTGTTCCGGAGATTTTAATAAAATGTCGTCTGTCCATATGCCATAGTGTTTGCAGAAAAAACTATAGAGTTGCCTGGACGTCGCGGGGAAGAATCACTTTCAAGTCCAACGCCAGCAAGTATTCAACGATCCTCTCAAATTCACTGAATCTATCCAAACCCCAGCTATTGGGATGTCCCTGTATCACAAGAGTTTCCCGATCGGAATTGAAGTAGTAATTGTTCCAGAAATGGTAAGCAGAAGGCTGGTGAACCGGGTATTCAAGGTTAAGTCCCGGAGTTCTCTTCAGCTTAATTTTCGAGGTGTTAACTCCTGCAGGAGGATAGAGCCAATACTTTATTTCGGAAACCTCTTCAAGAATCTCCGCTGTAAATTGGTCACTCTGGTTATAAGGGGCTCCAAAGGTAAGCAATGCAAATCCCAATTTCTGTTGGGCCAGGTCCTGGGCCTTCAAAAGGTGTTCCTTTTGCTTTTCCAGGCTTCTATTCCTGAATTCCCAGTTTGGCTCTCCATTCACCGTCCCTCTTGAATGATCCAAACCATGATTCCAGAATTCGAATAGGCCACTTTTTTGTTTCTCACTAATCCAATCAGCGTAATCCTGATCTCCGGTTTCAAGAGATTCACAAATCAGCCCGATGGCAGCAGGCACCCTATTTTGCTCCATATAGCTTGTAAACTGGGACCACCTCTCAGGAACCACATGCTCAGGATCATAGCGGAGATCATCCACCTTGAGTATGACATCGGCCTTCTTTCCATGCCAGTTGCCCGACAGTTTCATTCTCCTGAGCAGTGCTTCAAGGTAGTAATAGTCGGCATAGATGATGGGAACGTCTATCTCATCGTTTTGTGGCAATCTTCCGGTGCTGTGGTCTAATAAAAAAGGATAATCCTGCTCACCACGGAAGTTATATTCGGTGGCTAAGACATTGAGAATCTGATCTGCTACCTGCAGATATTGGTCTTTCTCATCCGGACAATAGGTGGATAACTCAATCAATCCAGATGCCAAAATCGTAGCGGCAGAAACATCTCTCGGAATGTCAGGCTGACCGGGTGCATCAAAATCCCAATAGGGTATTTTGTCGGCCGGAAGGTTGGGATGTTCCAGTATAAACCGGGCAATGGCCTTCGCTTGCTCCAGAAATCTCTGATCACCCGTCTCCCTGTAGGTCATAGTAAATCCATACAGTCCCCAGGACTGACCCCTGGCCCAGGCTGATTCGTGCGAATAGCCCTGATGGGTACTCCGCTTGACTACCTCTCCGGTCAATGGATCATAGCCGATCACATGGTAGGAACTATGATCTTCACGAAAGTGATTCTTCATGGTGTTCTCGGCATGTTGAAAAGCCACGTGATAGTATGAAGAATCGCGTGTTTCACGGGTGGCCCAGAACAACAGTTCAAGGTTCATCATGTTGTCAATGATAACCGGGTATTCCCATTCTTCCTCATGATGGTCCCATGAACGGATGCATCCCACGATCGGATTAAAACGGGTGATCAAGGTGGATGCCCCTTGCAACAATACCTCTTTGTAGTATGGATCCCCGGTCAGTCTGTAGCCATTTCCAAAACTGCAAAACAGCTTAAAACCCATGTCATGGGTACCCCCGTTAAACTTCTCCTGCTCAATGTTCATGGAATAGTGATGCGCCGCATCCAACCAGGTTTTATCTCTGCTATACTCGTACATCATCCAGAGCATTCCGGGAAAAAACCCACTCGTCCAATCTCTTGATGGCACAAGGCGCATGGTGTCCTTTTCCAGGTTGCGGGGATTTTGCTCCCCAAAATCGAGGAGCTCAAGGGACTGTTTAAGTTCTGTTGCTGCTGCATCCAGAACAGATGAAGCATTCAAGGGATCAGGTGAGCCCGGTGAGCAGCTCAATATAAGGGTTTCTGCCAGCAAGATTGTATACAAACGGAAACATTTTATTCTCATAATAGTACATATATATCTTTACCAATTGACTCTCTCCGCAGCAGTGCTACGGGGAACTGATGAGCCGAAGGCGAAGAGCTCAACGAAGTTAATGCGCTCGCGTAATTCAATTGCTTATCCAAAGGAGGGGATACCTGAAAATCAGGTTTCTTTGAACCTCCTTAATTTCCGGGTCAGCCTCCAGGCTCATCCATGTATTCAGGTATCGTCTTTTCCCATAGGCCATTGCCCCCAGCACAAGTGAGGCTTGCCTGACAGGCCAGTTTTCCCAGTACAGTATATCGTGTTCATAAGGCCAGTCCTCTTTATTGTCCATATAAGGATACAAAAACTCAAGTCCCAGTTTCACAGATCGCCCATCCTCCAGGGTAAAATTCCACCAGTTGTGCTTTTCATCACTCAGAATCTGAACCAGTACTGACATGGCATCCAGGTTAAACAGGGAATATCCGTAAGGCTTTGTTCGGTCAAGCTCCAGGGGGAAGCTCCCATCCTGGCCCATCTGGGAAGGAAGCAGAACTTCCCGAAATCGCTTTGCACAGAATGCTAACATCTCCTGATTACCTGTTAACTGTGCGAAAGCGGCTGCTTGCACTGCCCAGCATGTACCATGATTGTTGGGATGCACCATTTCACTTTTGCCATAAGGATGAGTGGATATCCATGTAAGGAAGGAACTGAACCAAAGCTTGAGAGATTCAATGTCATGAACCGAAATGACCTTGGATTCCTGCATCACAAAGATGGAGCGGGCTACCTCAGCCAGATGAAGACCGTCAATAATCCCGATACCACGTCCGGTCACCCGGCCCTGAATGGCCTGAGCATAGAGCATGTTGGGATTCATGCGGGTATCTGCATCAATGAACCAGGCCCTTAAATGTTTCAGCGCATTTTCCACATATTTATCTTCTCCGGTAAGCAGATAGGCTGAGGCCATCGCACCCACTATTCGGTTCATGCGAATCATAGCATGCCGGTGGTCAGAAAAATTATCCAGATTGCTCATCCCGTCTCTTTGGATGTAGGGACCATTCGGATTCTCAGGGTCTGGCCACCAATAATCTCCTTCAGAATAGAAATCATTCACTCCACCAGCACTCCGCTCACAAAAGGATGCAGTAGGAGTGACGGGTTTTTCATCCCAGTAAGCGGCCACCAGTTGCTCAATCCGTAGGGTCTCTTCCTTTAGAATCCTTTTTTCAATATCGGACCTGGAAGAGTGACCCTGGATCGATAAGCTAAACAAGGTAATAATCCAAATATAATGTATCATCTTACAATAATAATTTTCCGGCTCATATACTCCTTTTCTGTTTGTACCAGAACGATATAGGGCCCTTCTAACATTTGACTATCCTGATCATCGAGATTCCAGAGAAAGGTATGTGATCCGAAAACAGCATGACGATCGGTCAGACGGTGAACAATTCGTCCATCCATGCCAAGGATATTTATGGATACAAGACTATAACCGGGGACATCTATTTTCATGCTTACCACATCGCTTGCGATACCTGGGTACAATCGGAAGGAAAAATCCGACCAGTCGGTGCTGAAGGAGGATGCTCCGCTCACCCCATCCACATCATAGTGGAGCCGGGCGACGCCGCGCTCAGTGGTACCTACATAGTTCCAACCATGGGGAGTCAGGGCCATAGCGCTAATATCATGCAACAATACATCGCCATCAATGGTGGATATGGTGTCCAGAAAGGACCATGAATCAACTGATCGAATACTCAATCCCACCTGAGATCCAAAGTAAACATGCGTGGTATCCAGAACAATTGTGGCAATGGAATCTGATTGCAAATCCGAATTGTTCGAACTATAGAGCTCCCACCTTTGTCCCTGAGTCATAGAAACCATTGAAAGTAAAAAGCAAATGAACAGGAACCTTCCCTTCATTATCTCGATTTAAATACCCTTTTTACAAGCCTGGAATTCCCATATCTGACAACAATCACATAGGTTCCAACGGGGAATTCACTCAAATGAAGTTGGCTTTTAAACCTTTCCTGACCTTTATACAGGCTATTCTCCTGAATCGAATTACCACTCAAATTGATTACATCAACCTGTATTTGACCTATATAAGAGCTCTCCAGATGGATGGTACAAAAATCCACAAACGGATTTGGGAACACATTCAGCTTCTCATTTTCAGGAGCAAGCGTATAGCTTGCCGCAGTTGGACCCGTTTGCAGGTAGATCTCGTTAGAGTATTCCGATTCAAACCCCAGATTTAAGGCCTTAATTCTGAATAAATAGTAGGCAGTGGCTTTCAGACCCATTGCCATATATTCTGTCGAATCGGCGCTTATGGTATCCACAGCGACGAAGTTTGTAGGAAAGCGAAAAGCCTGTTCAATCACATAGAATTGTTCCACCGTTGAGCTTGCATCCCAGCTCAGGTAGATCTGTGACCCATCCATGGCAACACCTGTCAGATTTGCAGGAGCCAGCGGGATGGCCATGGTCACCTCAATACTCGTACTGTAGCTCGAATAAGTGGACTGGTTCCTGGCCATGATTCGGTAATAGTACAAATCTGTTGAATAGCTGCCTTCAACTTCGTAGGTCGAAATGGATGAATCCACCATGGCGATCTGTTCAAAACTCTCCTGGTCCCCGATGGACTGTTCAATCACATAATGACTGGTTTTTGATTCATTCAGATCCCAGCTGAGGGTAGCCGTGGATTCAGATTGCATTTCTAACTGTAGGTTTTTTGGGGCCATGGGAACATTGCTGGAAAAGATTTTGAGCAATTCAATCCCATCACCAGTACCCAGATTTCTGGAGTATTCTTTGTTTTCCACATTGTTCCACTGTTCATATACACCCATGCTTCTCATGGGAGTACCATCATTTTCAGGATCATAAACAATTCCTTCAGGCCAGTAGGAAGAGTCTGCGGCTTGCATCAGGTAATCTTCTGTGCCTTCCAATTGCGGATAGGGATACTCCGAGTTCTCAGCAGTATATTCATTCCTGAGAAAATCATAGCAAACGGCTTCTATGGCTACATGATCCTGGGAGACAAATATGGAAGAAGTCCAATCGTTGGAAAAAGGATGCATCTTCCACTTTACCGGTTGCAGATTTGCGTCCGGACCTGACCACAATCCATCAATTAAGAACAGCAAGGTATTTTCACCCAGCAATTTGTGGCCCATTAAATCCACCTGGGTCCTGTATTTCCCATATCCGGTGCCATTTTGAGGATAGCCCACCAGTCCGGGATGCAAATGTTGCGCATTGTCCATCATTTGTGACCCGAAATGGTTCTTAGCATTCAGGGTAATCCCTGCACGTTCATGCCCTTTTAAGGCGGAAATATTGATGAGATAATCGGCCTCTTCCAGCGCGCTGCAGAGGTAGTCCTGCGTAGAAAGCAAAACGGAACCTTTGTCAGAATAGAATATCACCGGGTTCTCACCAGGCACCGCCATGGTTCTGCCCATTTCATCCAGCTCGGCAATGTAGTTTACATCCGGAAACTCGGAGGTCCACATATCCCAGGTACTTTTATAAATGTTTTTTGAGGGATCCCCTATGGAAATTTGCTCCTTCGGGATGCCATAGTCATTGATAAGCTGGCGCAAAATGGCCAGTCCCACCTGTGGAGAGGCCTGTGAATTTCCATACAAGGAGTGCTCTTTTCTGGAATGGTCATTATTTAACCTGGAGCGGTGTCCTCCCACGAAATTCATTTTGATAAAAATCTTCTCTCCCTCTGCGTAGGGGACAGATCCTTTATCATGGGAAGCATTGAAAAAACGGAACAGGGTATCCCATGCTTCCTGGGTATTTATAGCCCCTACCAGGCTGGTAACAGCATCGGCACACATGGCTTCCACCACCCTTAAGTCTGTATTTTGAGGCAGGTCATAGGCATCGCCAAATTCATTGGTGCACTCTTCGTTGGTAGCATTGGGATCCCATGACCAGACCACCCGGCCGGGATGGATGCCCCTGGCTATCCCAATGGGTTCATTGGCATCTAAAAGCAAACCTGAGTTTGCATAGACCGGTTCACCCTGGCTGATAAAGGCCACAGAAGCCACTACCATTCCGGTCAGTAAAAAAAGTCCGGCCGCCAGGTAGCGTGCATTCAGAAACCTTGACCTGGCCTTTCTAAAGGCCATCACTGAGGTGGTGAGACTAAGAAGATAGATGACAAATCCGGACATAAACGGTGCTGCGGCCCTCATGCAGGGATAGGTGGCCCTGCTGGGTTTGGGAATAACCCTTACCAGGAACCATATGGTGGATAACAGCCCCACAACAACAAATGTGAGTCTGGCCGGTATTCTTTTGAAAGTGAATTTTTTCATTTATTCTTTTTAGTTATTGTCCAACTTCCGCCTCTCTATTCTCCTGGAAAAAGCTCCTTGTAACTTTCTCCGGCAATATCGAAGGCAAGTAGGATATCTCCGTTATTCTCCTTTTTTATGCTAAGGGTGGATATCATATGCTCTGCCTCCTCAAGCCCCTTGTAAGGAAAGATCACATAACCTGATATGCACCGACTGTTTTTTGTATCAATCACACAATCCACATAGGGGACCCATTCAAAGTCTACATTGTCATTCACGGTGATCGAACCATGTTTTCTATTTTCGATTCTAAGCTTCTGATCTGAGAAAGGAACCAAAACAACCTGTTGTCCGGAAGATTTTATGGTATAGAAAGAATCATAAATCTCCACCTCTCCGCCCGGGTGTATCCTGGAACGTATCTCGGCCCCGGATTCGGCCCCAACCCGGTCCATCACAATGGCCAGAGAGGGTTTCTCCAGTATGATCTGTCGCTGCCACAATTTCATTTCCACACCAGGATATGCCTTCTGTAAGCCTGTCATGGACACATAATCCCGGGTGTCGCTTGTGGAAAAATCCACGATTTCACCTCCCACATCTTCCTTCCAGGGTTGATCCTTCAGTTTGGCAGGGATCTGCTCCTCCCCATTCACAAAAAGCACATTGTGTCCTTTGCTGGAGGCTTCAATGTAATCCCAGCGCTCAGCAGAAAAATAAAAATCATCGTATTTGGCACTTCCCAGGTCCTTGATTAAATATTCTCCCCCATAGCTGAGGATGAATTGTCCGCAATCCAGGTGTCCGTGATGGGGATCATCATTCAATCCTGCCTTGCATGCCAGGGTAAATGAATTGTCCTTCTTGAAGGAGCTGCGTTGAACGGCCCAGTTTATCCCCCTGAAATGTTTTGATTTTATTTTAGGTTCGATCGCTTCAATGTCTGTTTTTGGATAGATCAGATCATAAATACCTGTGCTCTGTTGTATAAACTCCTGGCTATACCAGGCGGCTGTAGGGTCTCCGGTTTCAGCGGCCAGTTTGTTGATGAAATAAGAAGATCCTACCGGACCATTTCGTCCGTCCCCGAAATTTGCGGGCAGGGTATAAAGCGGGTAGTCCGCAGGATTATCCTTGAGCCTGGCATGTTTGAACAGGTTGTATTTTCCTGAGCTTGCCCGTTTGACAGCATCCATGAACCACATGGAATGACCAAGACCATAAGACCAGTATCCTCTTCCTTCCTGCCACCCACCGTCGGGTCCCAGTTCATCCAGCATTTTTGAGACACCATTGTATGCCACAGTGATTACATCCATTAACTGGGGATCTTCGGTAAGCAGGGCAAGTGAAGCAAAACCGGCACCTGAATAGCATATACCACTCCAGTTGCAACGATAGGCAGAGGCCCACCAGTGGTATTCGAAATTACCACGCACCCGGGTGATGGCTTTTTCAAGCATGGCTCCCCGGATCCGGTTTAGCTGATCCTTGTTCAGGGCCGAATAGGTCCAGTCATATACCAGGGCTAGATGAGTGGCGATTCGAGCCGATTGCAGGTCGTAAGAAAAAACTACCTGGTCATCATCCACATACCAGGGCCAGACACGATCATAGATCTGGGGAAACTCATGAAAAGGATATACCCAGGACTCCAGTCGGCATAGCATTTCTGCATGCTTGAAGGCTTTGTCCGCATAGGCCTGATCGCCCGTTAGCTGATATGCAAATGCAAGGTTCAGGGCTGCTGTGCTGTGCTCAGTTGTAAACCTTCTCCACGACCCATTGGAGAAATAGCGGGATTCGTCCCCTGCCGCCGGGACCTCATCAAAAACCGGCATCTTCAAATAGCGGTATGCTTCCATGAGCAAACGTTCATGGATGGCTTTTGCCAGGGGATCGGAGTCCACGCGCTGCAGCATCTCCTGTTTGGAAACTTCGTCAAACAACAAATAGGGATGTTCCAGATTTTGTGAATCAATGGCTTTTTTCATCTCACCCTGGTCCACCTGGGCCACAAGTAAATTGAACAAAGCAAGTAAGGTCAGGCAAAAACGAAGTTTGTTAAGATTAATCATTGATCTATGGATTTATGATACCAACTTCCACTCAGTGCAAAAGACATTAAGAAAATGGATTATCCAGGCTTGTACAAGTTAGTTTTATTGGCAAGTAATTCAATAAAAAATCCGGTAAGAAGCAGCACTTCTTACCGGATTTCTATACTGCTTAAGTAATGTACGCTAACTATCTAAATTTCTGACAAAACCTTATTTCAGAATAAGCTTGTTCACTGCTTTTCCTGAATCAGTCTGGACATTAATCAGATACATTCCGGCATTAAGCTTTGACTTGAGGTCAACACTCAATTGCATCACTCCCTGAGCCTGGGTTTCATCAATAAGCCTTAGCTGCTCCTTGCCACTGATGTCATAGACAGAAATAGTGACATTTCCTGCTCTTTCCAGGGTATACTCGATGGTAATATTGCCAAGACTTGGATTTGGATAAACATTAAGTTTGGACTGGTTATAACCGCGGTTTGCTATACCAACTGTGGAAACATCAATGGCTCCCACAGAAGTTCCGTCAGAAGCTCCGGTGGCAGACATGGGATACATTGCCGCATCGAAGCTTGCATCAAATGTGGCGAAATCAAAGAGGTTTCCATAATCGAAATCAGTGCCTGCCCTGCTGATATCCTCTACGATGATATCAAACATCTCTGTGGACGTAGGATCGGCATAGGTATCCTCTAACAGCTGAAAAATGGAACCAGGAACCGAATTGAGCTCAACGACTTCAGAGAAATAGGTGGCTGCCTGTGCAGCTTCGTCACCAATGAGTCCGGCAATCTGTTCTGAATAGACATCAATGGAGTTGGCAATGGTGTCATTGGCTGCCCAGAAATCCAATACGTCCTGTGTCCAGAAAATATTGTTGTTGGCAAAGGTATATACTTCACCCCCGTACAGGGTATCAATGGTGAATACCTTATGGGTTTCATTGTCAACCTGGGTCTGCTCATCTGCAAATACGGGAGTTGTTCCCTCCGTAATTGGACTGGAAATCAGGTTGTTGGTGACAACTATCTCCTTGGCCCGTCCAAACTGGAAGCAACCATGGCGACCAAAGTGATTAAACACGGTGTTGTGGTCAAATTCAATGTAGTTGTGCTGTTGTGTAGCACCCTGGCTTCTGAAAATCCGGTCGTGGATGTTGTAAAAGATACAGTTCTTCACCACAAGTGAATCAATGTAGAAGTTACGTCCGTCCACACCCCGGCCATTGCCCTGAATCAGTCTTCTGTTACCAGCATTTCTGAATGTGCAGTTAGTTAAATAGGCCTTCACTCCATTGGCACGGAACTGTAAAAATCCACCGCGATCTTTTTCTATCAAGAGGTCTTCATAGATCACCCTGATGTTCTCGCCGGATGCGCGGATTTGTCCCCATTCAGGATTCTCACCAGGTCCTTTTTCTCCAGCGATCACCCAAAGGTTCCGGAGGGTGAAATTTCCTTCCGGACGTGAAATCTCCGGGTAGGTACCGCTGGCATTAGGAACAACAGTCAAAACAGCCTTGTTTTCTGTATCAGTTATGTCCGTTGCCTCAATGACCAAATCCCATTCGGGCTTATTTACTAGTCTTCCAGAGGTAATGTAAAAACCTCCATTGGACAATTTGTAAACCGTGTTGTTATCCACCCTGCTGCCATCTGCTGTGGTGTCACCCATAATGGCTGGAAAAATGTCAGAGGGATTTTCAAAATCTGTGGTCGGTGGAATTTCCACCACCCTTTGTGCCTGAACAGCAAATGCCATCATTAAAAAGGCACAACTCAAAACAATTGTAGATACTTTTCTCATAATCTGAATTTTTGGTTAAACAATTAATTAATAGTAGTAAAAAATATTACTGTTTTGTTCTTGCATATCTGAACTGGACGCCAATGGTCCCAGTAAATCCATAGGTTTGAATATTGCTGATATAACTCTCTTGCTGAGTATAGCGGATGTCCTGCTGATTGGAGATGTTATTGAGGTTCAGGAAGACACTCCATTTTTCTCCTATTTTTTGTTTGGCCGAGGCATCAAATCTCCAGAATTGCAGGTCGTAGCTGTCAAAGTCCTTATTCAGGCTATATGATCTGGCTTTTGTTCCCTGGAATGAGCTGGAGACCCTCACAGAGAATCCTTTGATATCGTAACCAAGAGAAGCGCGGAAAATATGTGGAGCCTGGGTGGGCATGGTCACCGTGCGCTGGTTGTCAAAATAGGTGGTAGTGGGAATTGGTGGAAATCCCCCGCTAAAGGTGGTTTCAGAAGTTAAAAAGTAAACTTCAGTTTCCGAAAAGAGTCGTGCATAGTTGACACTGAATACAATTCCCCGCAGGAAATTATTTGCCCAGCCTAGATTAGACTGCAATTCCAGCTCATATCCATACACCTTTGAATCGGGCAGGTTGGTATAAGAAGCCAGGCGGTACCCGGCATAGTCTGGCCATCCCAACTCATCTGCAGTTTCCGCATCAACCAACTGTTGCGTTCTGGGGATAAAGATGTTATCAATGTCCTTGTAAAAGCCACCTACAGTGAATAGCCCCCATTTCTGATCAAAGAAGGAGAAGGAGAGGTCATATCCCGTGGTGATGGAATGACTCAAATTCGGATTCCCCGCTCTGATAACGTTAGCTGAATTATTGATCTCCGCGGTAGGAATCAGGTAGTTGTAATTGGGCCTGGCAATGGTTTTTGCATAAGAGGCCCTCACATCAAACCAGTTGAAAGGCTTATATTTTATATGCAGGTGAGGAAAAAGCTCACCGTAACTCTGGTAAGTTGTCGTATCCTCTATGATCCCATTCTGTCCATAGGTGCCATCCGCCTGTGATCTGACCCCAAAATACTCATTGTCAGAGTATTCATACCTGGCACCGGGAATAATCATCAATTTGTCTCCAAAGTTCAGTTTCAACATGGCGTAACCTGCAGCGACGCTCTCCTTTACCCTGTAATTATCAGCTTCGGAATAACGGTCTACTTGATAATTCGGGGTCTGATTTATTGCCCAGGTATCACCTTTATCCTTGTCCAGTGCGATGGGAAAAGGATAAAATGTTCCGTCCTCCAGATTTACTCCAAGTTCCTCATCTCCCGTGAAATTCTCTGCACTGATTAGAGATGAATTGGAGGGGATGAAAATCAACTCTCCATCATAGAGATCTTGAGCTTCTTCAGTCCAACGTCCTCCCAGATAATAGAAACGTTGTGCCACCCCATCTACCTCCCGGTCACGGTCCATGGTGGTGTAACGGCCTCCGAATTTGAAGGTCCCCTGGATGGCATTGCTGAATTGAACCGGAAGCTGCAGATTCAGATAGGCCGACTTGGTATTTTCATTGGTCACCCGGTTGTACAGTTGATTATTACCCATGTAGACCTCATCCGTATTGATCTGGGCAGCATCAAGATAAGTTTTTGGATGACCAGCTCTGTCCAGGCCTGGATCATACAATCCACCTACGGTAATCGTACTAAAACTCATCCTGAAATCATCAGGAGTAGTTCCTTTGCTGTTAGAATTTGAGAGGCTCCAGTCCATGCTGAGGATGCCGAAGGTATGATCGCCACCCAATGACAGGGTATAGAGATCCAGTGTATTATCGGTTGAACCTCCAACGTAACCGATACCCGGGGCATTAGGGTCGTAGTTGTTGCTCATGGTGAATCGCTCCCGGCCTGTGCGGCTGAATATTCCGAAAAAGTTCAAGCTGTTGGTGGCATTCAGATCGTAGTCCAGATTAATACTTCCGTTGTACCTTCTCCGGCTCTCCTGGGTAGCTTGAAGTCCCAGGCTGCTTCCCTCTATGGCTGTATTGCCCTCTTCATCTGTACTACCTTGCCTCCAATTATAACTAATGTTATCTCCTCCACGATTAAATCGTTCCATGGTGCCCTGGGCTAATACTCCCAATTTGCTATTAAAAAACCTGTTGCTGTATTGAAGCAAACCCTTGTAGTCCCCAAAATCTTGATTCAATGCATTGTAGCCCCCCAACAGCTTTGCCTGAATAATCTCTGTATGTGGAGCCTTCTTAAGCTTCAAATTTACAGTCCCTGCTGAAGATTCTGCATCCATGTCAGGTAAAGGAGCTTTAAATACTTCAATCCCGCTCAGCAGTTCCGGTGAAATAAGAGAAAGGTCCACTGACCGGTCCGTGCTGGAATTAGATGGAACCCTGACTCCGTTAATGGTTATGGCTGAGAATTTAGGTTCCATTCCCCTGATAATCACTTTTTGTCCTTCTCCCCCACTCCGGTTCAACGCAATTCCGGGAAGTCTTGCAATCGCTTCAGCTGCATTCACATCCGGCAATTCCTGGATTTTGTCATCAGATACCACATTGACAATGGCATCGGAGGTGAGCTGCTGACTGATGGCCTTTCGCTGACCAAACAACTGCGCTGTAACGACTACTTCATCCAGTCCTACGCTCTCCATGCTCAAAGTGACATCATTCACTTTGGTCTCGCCATCTGCGAAATCCAATGCGATGCCTACCGTCTCATAGCCAATAAATGAGTATAGTATGGTATGACTGCCGGACGAAATATTTGTTAGGGTATACTCCCCATTGATATCTGCAATTGTACCATTGGTTGTTCCTTCAATGGTTATTGTGGCACCGGTTAAGCTGGAGCCAGTAGATTCATCCTGTATTGTTCCCGTGAGTATCGCTCTGCTCTGTCCCTGTACAAATTGGACTGAAACTGAAAGTATCGACAATCCCATTAATACAAAAAGTCTAAAATGCTTCATATGCTGTATTCATTTATTTAACAATGGCAATGATCAGGACAATCCCTACAATAACAATCAAACAAATGAGCAACACTTCCGTAACGGAAAGTTTACTTTGCTTTTTTATTTCTGAATCCTCCTTCAATAAGTGATTTGTTTGGGAAAGAAAAATACAGATTCAGTCGCGTGAAGGAATTTTATTCTATCTCAAAGTACTTTGAATATGTGTCAGGTCTGTTGGAAAATGTCCCAAATCATTTTGATTATGTTTCAGAAGCCTGATAGAATAGAGGCGGTTTTTACTATATGTCGCTACGCATCAAACATTTGCGTCAAGCGCAAAAATGATGAAACTAGTTTAAGAATTTTCCCGGAGATTTACCGAAATGCCGTTTGAAACAGGTATTAAAGTAGGAAACATTTCCAAAACCTGACATAAAAGCCACTTCATTGATACTGTAATCATTTTTTCTTATCAGTTCAGCTGCATACTGAAGCCTCAATAAACGAATATATTCACTGGGATTTCTTTCGGAGATTGCTTTAAATTTTCTGTAGAGCTGACTGCGGCTCATCCCGACTTCCAGCAACAACTGGTCAACAGCAAATGAAGAATCAGATATATGAGTCTTGACTATCTCATTGACCTTTTGGATAAAAAGCTGGTCAGCGCTAACTTTTTCACCAGGTTTATCCACCTCAGAACCTAATCCGGAGAATTTCTGCCTGAGTTTTTTTCGTTGTTCCATCAAGTTACTGACAAGTACAGTGAGGAACTCCGCATCAAAGGGTTTTTCCACGTAGGCATCTGCCCCTGTCTCAACCCCTTCAATCTTTTCATCCACCGCTACTTTTGCTGTAAGGAGCACCACAGGAATATGACTCGTAAGAAATTCCTGTTTAACCAACCTGCAGCATTCAATTCCATTCATTTCAGGCATCATAATATCGGACAGAATAATATCAGGGATAAGTTGTTTTGCCAGCTCGAAGGCTTCTTTCCCATTGGAAGCCAGTTTGACATTGTAGTCATTAAAATGATCCACCAGGTAGCGCGCCATTTCAGGGTTATCCTCAGCAATAAGCATGAGTGGACCTGAATTCTCAGTAAGGTTTACAGTTTCAGCGAGGGACTGGGTATTTTGATTGAAATCAAGCCCGGGACGATCATTGATAAGGTTCTGCGTTGCGGTATACCGGTCACCGGGTTCATAGGAATCCTTGCTTACAGGGATGGAGACAATAAATGTAGCGCCTTTCCCTTTTTCGCTTTCCACCACAAGTTCACCTTTATGAAGGTCAATTAATCTTTTGGAAAGTGATAAACCGATACCGGTTCCGGCGTACATTTCCGGACTGTCGGAGTAAAACCGTTCAAAGATCTGGTTGACTTTTTCTTTTTCGATTCCTTTTCCGGTATCCTTTACGTGAAACCTGGCCAGCTGGTCATCAACACTTAAGCTCACTTCGATGATTCCTTGTTCAGGCGTAAACTTGAAAGCATTGGACAGGAGGTTATAGGCCACCTTATCAAGGATTCCTTCATCAAACCACTGATCGTTGTTCTCCAGTGTTTCACCTTTAGTTTCATACTTTAGTTCAATCATTTTCCTGTTGGCAAGGTCCTCAAATCCCAGAACGATTTGTCCTAAAAACTCATTCAGCCTGCCAGGGGATACCCTCAATGGCATTCTTTCATTTTCAAGTTTGCGAAAATCCATTAATTGATTGACAAGCCTCAACATTCTATCCACATTGCTTTTCATCAATCCAAATAGGTAGTCCTTCTGATACGTATGTTTTCCGGATAGCAATTTATCCAGCGGCCCGGCAATAAGTGTAAGTGGAGTCCGGAACTCATGCGAGATATTGGTAAAAAACTGTAGCCGCATCTGGTTCAAGGCTTTTAGCTTGGTCTTTTCGGCCCTCTCTAATTCCAATTCGTTTTCCTTTTCAGCCCTGAATCTGACTATTTGAACCAGCGCCAAAAGCAATCCGATCAGTGCCAGCAAATAGATAATAATCGCCGGGAGTGTAGCCCAGTAAGGTCCCTTCACTTTAACGGCAATGGATGCCCCGGTTTCATTCCAAACATTGTTATTGTTGGATGCCTTTACACGGAAAATATAATTCCCAGGCTTAAGGTTCATATAGGATGCTGTCCGTAATCTCCCTGATTCAATCCATTGATCATCATAGCCCTCGAGCATATATGCATAAGAGTTTTTATCTGGATTGAGATAATTCAGGGCAACAAAATCAAAACTAAAAGAGGATTGCCTGTGAGAAAGTACAATGGATTCAGTTTCTGAAATATGCTTCTTGAGGGGAGAATTTCGATCCCCGGGCACAACAGGTTCATTAAATAATTTCAGGTTAGATATGATGACGGGTGGCGCTATGGGATTTGTTCTGATTTCATCTGGTTTGAAAACGTTGAAACCAAACACACCTCCAAAAAACAACTCACCCTTTTTGTTTTTATAGACAGATCCCCTGTTAAATTCATTGCTTTGCAATCCGTCCAGGTAATCATAATGTCGCAAATTACCAGAAACCGGATGATAACAATACAGGCCCCTATTTGTTGATATCCATAGTCTTCCTTCATCATCTTCAATCAATCCGTTGATCATATATTCTTCCAATCCAATCCGGCGGTTCATATGAGAAAATGTCTGAGAAGACTCATTAAAACGATTCAGGCCGCTGCTGGTGCCAATCCATATGTTCTGGCCCTGATCTTCACAAAATGAAATCACATAGTCTCCACTAAGACTTGTACTATCATTCCTGGAGGATCGATAGTGTTTTACAATTTCCCGGTCATTATCATAAACGTAGATACCATTATATCTGGTCCCTATCCATAGTCTGTTCTTTGAATCGGTAAATAATGCGATGATAAATGCCTCAAGGTTACGTATTCCGGAGGTGGAAGGAAACACCTCACTTGTGATCTCCCGTGTCTTAAGATCCATTGCATAAAGTCCATTGATGCCTCCGATATAAAGCCTTCCTTCAGGCATCTCAACAATGCTGTAAATGGAATGTCCTTCCAGAAAATGTGTGAATTTACCATTCCTGTTATAGAGGCTCAAACCACCCTTGAACGTTCCAACCCATAAATCCTGATTTGAATCCAGAAAAATCGTTTTGACGTTGTTGCTAAGAAGGCTGTTGGGATCATTCTCGTTGTATTGCAGGGAGATAAATGATGACCGGTCCTCATTCATGAAATTCAATCCACCCTGTTCAGTACCGACCCAAATGCCGGCACCTTCTTCCCTGAATGAACTTATAATACTGCTGCTCAAGCTATTAGGATCATTATAAATGTGGGTGTGATGCTCAAAATCGTACCTGCGTTTATCCAGAATGGATATACCACTCCATGTTCCGATCCAAAGTGTGCCAACCTTGTCCTCGAAAATGGAATAGATCGAGTTGTGACACAGGCTGGAAGGATTGAGCGGATCGGTTTTATACTCTTTCAACTGGGCCTGATCAGTAGAAAAGGAATACAATCCATCCCCAGTACCAAACCAGATTATTCCGTCAATGGTTTCTTTGATGGTTCTCACATAACTAAAGGAGGCAGGCCATTCAAGCCCTGGAAACTCGTTGTAGGAATAGGTAAAACCTTCCTTGACATTGACTGTTTTTATTCCCTCGGGCGTACCTAGCCACAACCTGTCTCTGCTATCCAGCAAAAGCGGATTGATGCGTCCGCCAAAACTTGCAAATGGGTCTGGTTGAAACAACAGTTCATCGTAACTCTCCTGTTGAGGATGGTAGCGAATTAATCTGTCCCAGGTAGTAAAATATAAGTACCCCTGGCTATCTTCACAAATGCCACTGGTTCCCTTCACGGGAAATGGAGCATCTCTTAACATGGGGTCGAAACGGTCTTCAATATCGTTGTAACGGTAGACATTGTACTTGTTCGCAAGCCAGATTTTTCCAGAGTGGTCTTCGTACATGCAGGGTACTCCTGAAGATTCATCATCGTGGTCTTCGGAAAGCACCTCAAGGGAATAGGTCCTGAATTTTCCGGCGGCCAGGTTAAAACGGTTGACACCTCCATTCCTGGTGCCTATCCAAAGATTGCCCTGGCTGTCTTCCATCAAGGAATTAACGGTATTGTCACTCAGGCTTCCTGGTTCGTCCTGCAAACTTCTGTATACCTGGAAATCGTAGCCATCATACCTGTTCAAACCACCGCCACGCGTTCCAAACCACATAAACCCTTTGGCATCCTGGGTAATGTCAAAAATGGTACTCTGTGAAAGGCCATCATTTACAGAAAGATTTGTAAATGTTTCCTGGTGCTGGGCATGGCTCTCCACTCCTCCGATAAGAATGATCATTCCCCACAGGTGGATTATTCCACTTTTATATCTCAATTGCCGGATCACGGTCCAAATATAACGCTATTTGATCATTCTCTGTTTTGCAAATTACTGAAGATGGCTGCATCGTTTGCTCCAGCCTCCCGTGCTATGTTCATCAGTGATTCACTGAGAACTAGAATGAATTGATTTTAACCTCTAATAAATTTCTTCCCGGGTTCAGGCGGATGTTTCCGAAGGTCAGGTTCACCTCTTCTCCATTCAGGGTGACGACTGACTGGGGCGAAAAACCCGCCGTAAATTCACCGGTCATATTCGCTGGCAGTTGGATGGTATAAATTTCAGATCTTTCTCCCGGCTTATTATACTCAGCATGGATCTGTCCTTTCATGGTTGGAACCGTGATTGAGCTGTTTTTCAGTTTTCCCATTTGAGGATGGATAGTAACCAGGCCGAATCCAGGGGTTTTAGGTTGAATACCCCACAGACCACGGGGAATGATGTTCGCCGGAGCGGCTCCCCAGGCATGGTTCCAGTCTGCATTGGTTTTGTATTTCATGTCCCATGCCTCCATGGAAATGGTTGATCCTGATTTAATCATGTTATACCAGCTGCGATCGTGGGTCGCAGTCATTAATTCCAGGGCATAATCTGCTTCTTCTGCCCTGTATAATGCTTCCATCAGGTATTGTGAAGTATAAACACTGCAAGCCATACCCCTGGTTTTTATATAATCGGCAACCTTTGATTGATGCCTCTCCGGCACCACTCCCATGGCCAGGGGCAACATATTTGCATGCAGTGAAGCATGACCGGTTCCTGCTCCATCCACATAATATCCATGCTCCTGGTTAAAGAGTATTTTATTTATGGCATTTTTCGCCTTGATGGCCCTCAGTTCAAATTCAAGGGCCTCCCCTGTCTTCCCGAGGAGCCCGGCAAATTCAGCCATGATGACCATATTCCGGTAATATAAGCTATTCACCACTGTATTTACAGGCATAAAAACAAAGTCATCGGTCTCTCCCATCACCCCTCCGAATCCACCGGTCTGGGGCCAGTCCGCGATGTCCCTGAGGCGTGCTGTTGTATCAGCAAACCCCAGATTCTTCATCAGTTTGCCATTGTGAGCGGGTGAGTGGGTACTGATCAATCCATCCTCATTGGCCAGGGCCATCAGGGTTTTATACTTTAGCCGCTCATAATATTTCTCAATGAGTTCGGTATTTCCTGTACACATGTAATCCTGATAAAACATCAACGCCATGTGCAGTTGCCATTCCGTAGGCCAGGTAGGATGGTCCATGAAATACTCGATGGTAGCACGGGCCATGGCATACTCATTATCCACTGAATAGTGGCTCAGTTGATTCAGGTATGCATCCGCCTCATAAGGTATTCTCTCCCTGTCACCATCGATATATAAGCCTGTAATTGTGGTGGCCTTAATTGAATATTTGCAGAGATCCCATACCTGGTTCAGGATGGTATCAGAACTGAAAAATGAACTGGCAGCATCATCAAAATAACTGAAATAAGCCAGCTGGGTCAGATGTTTTACATTCAGGTCTTCCATACCCTCAATTTCAACATACCGAAAGGGCATCACTACTGGAAAGGAATCAGGTAATGCGATTGCCACCGGCTTTGTATTACGCTCGTCGGCTTCGAGGGCTACAAGGTACGGTTCAGATCCTGGTGAAAGTTTCAACTTCACTTCCTGGAATCGGATGGTACCGCCCGGATTGCTGTCAATTCTTCCATCACGCAGCTTTTCACCCAGTCTAATCCTTAAAGTGGTTTTCTTTTTAACCGGGCAGTTAATTTCCAGGGTTCCAAATGCATCTTTTCCGAAATCAGCAAAGAAGCTTCCGTCAGATTGTCTGATCAGCTTTACCGGATGTTTCCGCTCCACCTGGAAATAATTTTCTGAGGTGGTTGTACCTTCAAAAGCGCCGGTTTTAAACTTCTGAACAGGTGAATATTCCGAGAGACGATTGTCCTTATCAAATATTCGAACCCTCCAATAATAATCTGTATTCTGATTCAATGGTTCACCCGCATATTCAACGCCTGAAGATTGAGTGCTTCTCACTGGTCCACTGTTCCATACATCGCCTATATTCTTTTCCGCAAGATCCTTCCGGGACGAAACCAATATTTGGTAGGCCTTCTGGATCATTGCCTCCTCGGGTACCACCCAGCCGAACTCAGGTCTTGCATCCTTAATGGGGGTATATCGGGGATCCCTGATCAGCTCTACGGTCAACCCGGAAGGTATCCCCGAATAGGGATCTGCAAAGCACACTCCAAGCTCATCATTTTTAGATCGCAATTCATCAAGTATCTGCCGGTATGCTGGATTCTTAGCGAGGTTATTGATCTCCTGTGGATCACTGGTCAGGTGATACAATTCTTCAGATGATTTATCATTGATATACCTGAAGTACTTCCACTCCCTGGTTCGAACTCCCTCGCTGGGAGGAATGTGATCAAACTCCCACAAATGCTCTATCAGGATGGTGTCGCGTTGTAGTGATTTTTGTGCTCCTGAGACAATGGGCAATACACTTTTCCCCTGCCAGGATTCCGGTCTCTCAACTCCTGCCAGATCAAGGATGGTAGCCGGAACGTCAATGTTCAAAGCCATTTCGTCCACATCAAAATGCTGTTCCACCCTCGGATCATAGACGATCAAAGGGACGCGAATTGCTTGATCATACATCAGCCATTTTCCAGCCAGCTGGCGTTCACCAAGAAAATAACCGTTATCGCCCATCAATATGATCACTGTATTTCTATCCTGCCCGGTTTCCTTCAGCTTTTCTCTGATCTTTGCGATTTCCAGGTCAATGCCCTTCAGCATGCGGTAATAACCTTTCACACTGTGCTGGTACTTTTCCGGCGTATCGTACCTCCAGGTCCAGCGAAGGCGGTTAAATCCTTCACGAACAGGTTCCGGCAGGAGATTGAAATATTTATCATCGGCCAGATCCGGTTGCGGCATATCCATATCCTGGTATAAAAGACCCGGTTCTGTCTGCCAGAAATATTGTAACGGAGCACCGTCATGGGCATGCGGGGCACTGAAGCTCAACGATAAGCTGAAGGGTTTATCGGAAGGTGCATTTTCAATGAATTCAAGGGCTTTTTGTCCCGTATAACGGGTAAGATGCACAGTATCCTGTCCAAGTGTTTTATAATAATAGCCTCTGTAATCGTGGAAGCTGTTATTCCTGTCATAGATCTCCGCGACGTCAAAGAGCTGATCCCTTGCTGAATAATTAACACCAAATTTACCATAGAAACCTGTGTAATAGCCGGCTTCCCTGAGCATCACGGGATAAGATTCAGCCATATACTCGTTGCGTATGCCACTGGTTTGAAAGGTATATTTATGGGTTCGTTCGTGAAGTCCGGTAAATATACTGGCGCGACTTGCGGCACAGATGGGTGTGGTGACAATCGCATTCCGGAAATAGGTTCCACGAGCTGCCAGCTCATCCATTTCGGGGGTTTGTATAATGTCATTTCCTGAATAACCCAGGGCATCCCAGCGCTGATCATCAGTAAGAATGAATATGATATTGGGTTTTTCCGACTGGGCAAATCCAGACATAAGGAGGAAGGATAGGCTTAAGGTCAGGTAAAAATGAAGGTGTCGCATGTCCACGGAAATTGGATTTTTTCAAAATTAATCAAATCGGGGAAGTATCAACCGGTAAATCCTGTTGGAATGAAACAGAACCGAAATTATTGTATTTTGCATGCTGTTATGAGCAGATTCAAAAAGTTCTTATCCTCTATTGGACCCGGGATCTTCATTATTGGATATGTGGTGGGAACCGGTAGCGTGACGACCATGGCCTCGTCAGGAGCCAAGTATGGGATGTCGATGACCTGGGCACTTGCACTGTCCTGTTTTTTCACTTACATCATGATAGTCAACATCAGCAGGTTGACCATTCTTTCCGGTGAAACCCTGGTTCATCTGATCAGGTCAAAATTCGGTCGCCTGGCAGCCATTGTCATCATCGCCGGATTGATGATTACGGTGATCTCTTCGGTGATCGGTGTAACCGCCATCGCTGCTGATGTCTTCCAGGAATGGACCAGGATGTTGTCACCCGGCGGTGAAGGATTGCATCCTGCCATTTCCGCCCTGGTTATTATCTCCATCCTTTACTACCTGTTCTGGTTCGGGAAGCACCGGTTCTTCATGCGTGCCATGTCTGTAATCGTGGCACTGATGGGCAGCAGCTTTATTGGATCCATGTTCATGGTGATCCCAAGTGCTGCAGACATCATCAAAGGGATGATCCCGGACATTCCGTCCGGAACCGATTCGCACCTGATCCTCGCAGGACTTGTGGGAACCACCTTGGCCGCGATAGTGCTGCTCTCCAGGACATATTCTCATCCCTGTTCCCGGGTTACCTCATGGGGCCATGGCTCATGTTTGATTATTTGAAACGATAATTATAATCTTAAGTGTAATAAGAATCTTATTTCTGTGTTCAAGAAGACTATCAGTACTTAGTTCTTTTAGTCTTTCTTTTCTCATATTTAATACTGAGCAAAGTTTTATCTCCTCTGGCTTTTTTTATTGCGAGCCACCAATTGTTGAGTTAGGATGGGGTATTGTCAATACCTCCACCTGTTAGCAAGGGATACAAGGGTCAGCATCACGGGGACTTCAACCAGAACACCAACGACTGTTACCAGAGCTGCCGGTGACTGTAATCCAAAAAGAGCGATGGCGACCGCAACGGCCAGTTCAAAAAAATTACTTGCCCCGATCATAGCTGCGGGAGCACAGACAGGATGGGGCAGTTTAAGGAACCTGCCCCCAAACCATGCAATGAAGAAAATGAAAAAGGTCTGGATCACCAGGGGTATTGCCACAAGAAGTATGATCAGGGGTTTTTCAATAATCGTGTTGCCTTGAAATGCGAATAGCAGAACCAATGTTGTGAGCAGGGCCAGTATTGAAACGGGTTTAAATCTGGGTAAAAACTGATCCTTAAACCATGCTTCTCCTTTTTTCTTTATCAGGGCCCTGTTGGTAATATAACCCCCAGTCAGGGGGATAACAACAAAGACCACCACACTGGCAACCAATGTATCATAGGGGATTTTTATATCGGTGATGCCTAATAGCAATCCTACGATGGGAACGAACGCCACCAGTATGATCAGATCATTGATGGACACCTGCACCAGGGTATAATTGGGGTCCCCGTTGACCAGATAACTCCATACGAAAACCATTGCTGTACATGGGGCGGCTCCAAGAAGAATAGCTCCGGCGATGTACTCGCCAGCCTGTTCCGGTGAAATGAACGCAGCATAGAGCTTGGTAAAGAATATCCAGGCAAAAAAAGCCATGGTGAAGGGTTTAATCAGCCAGTTTACCACTAAGGTGAGGATGAGGCCTCTGGGACGTTTACCGACATTTTTAAGGCTTGAAAAATCGATCTGCAGCATCATGGGATAGATCATCAGCCAGATCAGGACAGCAACGGGCAGATTGACTCTGTATAGCTCCAGATCGCTTAAGAAACTGATGCTGTCGCCGGCAAAGTGGCCGATCGCAATCCCTGCCAGAATGCAAAGGGCCACCCAGAGCGTCAGGTATCTTTCAAAGAATCCGATATGCTTTCTTTGCTTGTTCATACTCATTTCCACTTTAAGGATTATTCTACTGCCTTGACTGCAATACTGTATATCCCAATCCCAGGTCTGCATCCGCATTGTATCCTTCAAGCTGTGTGTAATCATCACTGAAGATCGAATAATCCATATCCTCACAGCACCCGGAGCTTCCACAGCAGGAGGACTGGTTCTGGTTTTTGCTCTGTGAGGCTATTTCCCCATATTTCTCCTGGACGACCAGTTTTAATTCTTCGGGATTCATAACTCAGGTTTTATTTTATCTTCAAACAGTTTGAAAAAGGCATCCTTTATCTCGTCTCGTACCCGGTAATATTCGCTCTGGATAAATTCCGGCGTTCCTGTGGCATGGGAAGGATCATCGAAACCTATATGCAAGCGGTGATTTACTTTTCCCAGAAATGCCGGACAGGTTTCGTTTGCACCTCCGCAGACCGTGATTACATAATCCCATTCGTCGTCCAGGTACATTTCAACCTGGTCAGAGGTATGATGGCTGATATCGATCCTGATTTCTTTCATCACTTCCACCGCTTTTGGATTCAATTTTCCCGATGCTTCAGTCCCTGCACTGGCCACCTGGATGCGACTGTCGAAGGATTGCAAAAACCCATGGGCCATCTGGCTGCGGCAGCTATTGCCGGTACATAAAATCAAAATTTTCATCTTAACCACATGTATAATTATCCAGTTTGATGCTTTCGATAAAATCACGCATTATTTCGCGAATTTCCTCAATCTTTTCCGGAACAAGGCAATACCTGGTAGTGACCCCCTCAATGTGTCCTGCAATAAGTCCGGCATCCTTCAGTTCCTTTAAATGCTGGTTCACCGTGGTTCTGCCCAGGGGAAGATCATCGGAAATGTCACCCATAATGCAGGTATCTGTTTCTGCCAGGAAGTGCAGGATCTGGATACGCGCAGGATGTCCCAATGTTTTGAACACACCAGCCATTCCGGATAATTTTGAATCAAAAAGTTCAGCTTTGGATTGTACCATAGCACCCATTGTTTGACGTAAATATACATCAAATAATTTTAATAACGTATATATAGGTTATGAATTAAGGAATTCGGGGTTACAGACTATGTATTTTAAGAAAGTATTCTGCATTCACCGCCCAGCACAATCCATACATACCTTTTTATCAAATTTTATTTTCCCGTATTCCATGACTGTCATCTCTCCACACTCTTCGCAGACAAAGCTGTTGAAGCTGTGAGGGTGTTCTTCCAGATCGTATTTGAAAACCCCCGATATCTCTATCAGTTTCTCCTCAGGTGAGGTCATAACACGCAAAACCAGGGGGTCTACGGTTTCATCGGGTACATGGCTGGCAGGGATTCCCTTTTCCCTGTAGTCCTTGAAAAATGAGGTCTGTTTGTTAGCCAGCATGGCTTCCGCAATGGGGGTGATCCGGACCGCCTTTCCGGTGGATTTGTCGATGACAGTGACGGCCCACTTGCCTTTGTGGGTACGTATGAGATTTCCCTTCCCAAAAGTGGTTCCCAGGATAACCTGCAATCCATCGGCATAACAGGTGGCACAATGATTTTCTCCCAGGTCAACCAGGGCAATCACCTGACCGTCTTTGGCCCGCTCCATTCCTAATTTATTCAGGGCAGCCGCCCCAACTCTCAGGCCCATTGGCATTGCCGGACATTTGTGTCCGTGAAACTTCTGGCCGAATTCCAGCCATTCTTGTGGATTTATCATGATTATTGATGTTTATAATTAGTAATTGAACTATTAGATATTATTTATTTAAGGAATAACCCGTAAAGCATTTTTAATGCAATTAAGAGAAGAACTATCGCATAGATGATTTTTACCTGTTTCGATTTTGCTTTCTGCGTCATATAACGGCCTCCCAGTTGCGATCCTATGATCACAGCCACCACGACAATTGCCGTCAGTCCCCAATTCAACTGACCCTGAGACATATGCCCCAGGTAGCCCGAGCAGGAAGAGAAAGTAACCACAAAGGCTGTGGTCGCTGCGGCTTCCTTTGTTTTGTATCCCATCATCATGAGGATAGGAGCAATAATGAACCCACCACCCAGCCCGAGCATTCCCCCGGTAAAGCCTGCAAATGCCCCCACCAGGAGACCCAGGATGCTTCGTTTTCTCAGAGGCATCATATCAGTGGGTTCACCCATCCGCGAAGCCCAGAGGGTTCGGAGGGCGGCCGCCACCACCATAATTGCGAAAAGGATCTTCAGGGTCTCAACCGGCACCTTGTGGCTGGTCATGGCTCCCAGGGGTGAGGCAATCAGGGCCGTTATGGCCATTACCGCTCCTCCCTTCCAGTCCACCAACTTTTTCCTTGCAAATGGTATAAGTACCAGCAGGGTGTTCAGTCCGTTAAGCAACAATCCCAGTGGGATGGCTACGCTGACCATGTCGTAACCCACCCAGTTTAGTATAGGGACATATACCATTCCTCCCCCCAGCCCCAGCATGGCAAAAATGAAGGAAGCAATCGCAATTATGATAAAAACAACAAGGTTTATCATATTCCTATTTCAACATTTTAAGCAGTAAAATCATCATTTTATGGCTGAAATTATCAGCCGGAACTCCTTTTTCAGCTAGGAAAAAACCAGTCCGGCCAGGTACGGATTGGTCGAAGAGGCACCCACCACCCGGTTAGTGGTGGAGGAAAGGAAAACAACTGCAACCAGTATGGCGAGACCCACCGCCGAATGGAGCCATTTATAGTCTTTCTTCCCTTCCAGCTTATCCAGCCAAGGGAAATTTCCAGGTTTACCAGGATAGCTCCAAGACCAATCGCAAAAGCAATGGTTTTAGCCACGGTAACGTCTTCGAGGGTGGCCATGCCTGCGATGGTATTGTATTTATTCAGGTTCGCGTGCTGCATCAAAGCACCGAAAAGAAAGCCGAAAAATAGAATAAGTATCATGGATTAATTTTTTTGTACAATCCAAGCAGTTTTGTCTCCAGTATCTGTTCGATCTCAGATTCATGTACCCCGATCGGTTTTACCGGTATCAGGTCGATCACCTCATCAGGGGCAAGCCCGGAATTATAATACAACTTTAGAGATCTTTCCAGGGTTTTGCGGATTACCTTATTAGCCTCTGCTTCATCAAAACCCATTTGCAGCGCAAGTTCCTTCATTTTTTTCCACTGGAACCAGAAGTAGGTAGGCAGCATGGCCGATACAATGGCATAGCCTTCCAGCATGCTTTCTTCCACTTCAGGTGTTTTCCCCATCACCCTTAAGAGGTCAAGCAAGGAGATTTTTTCGTCATTGCTGATTGATGCTGAAAAGGATACTGGATTATATCCCTTATTAATGGTGGAGGTGGCATTGGGAATCAAACGGACTTGTTTCCCTTTTGGAAGAACCGAAGCCATTTTCTCCAGGGTGATTTTTGGCGCAAGCGATATTACGATAGTGCTCTCGGTCACTACTTCCTTAATATTACTGAGTGCTTCCATCATCACCGGAGGGTGAACTGCTAAAAAAACCACCTCCTGGCTCGCAGGGCTCTCCGGGGAATCAGCAATGGTTATTTCTGGAAACTTCCTTTTCAGTTCGCCTGAGGTTTCGGTATTTGGATCATATACGATGATCGACTCAAAGTCGACAGTTTTGTTTTTAAAGGCTTGCAGAATAATCTTTGTTATTCTCCCACCTCCGATAAATCCTAATGTTTTAGTTTTCATGATAATATGGTTTATGTTAACTTAATTTTCTTTCATTTTGAATAATTCTTGTAGGCTAACTGGGCCGTTAAAGACGGATCCAATGGATCATACATCCAATCGAATTCTTCTTTTTGGTATTCCAGTTTTTTGGGTTTCTCTTCGGGCAGGTAGTCTGGTTTGAATGCATTCATCATTGTGATAATGCCCACCCCACCCGCTGCTACCGCTCCAGGGACATAATATTTTTGCTTCAGTTTTCAAGGTTTATATAGCTCCAAATATGAAACCTGAAAGTGTGGCCATTACGACAACCAGGAGTACATACACGATGGTTTTCTGTGTACCGATCACCCCCCGGATCACCAGCATGTTGGGTAGGGAAAGAGAAGGGCCTGCCAAGAGGAGGGCCAGGGCGGGCCCTTTTCCCATTCCTGCTGCCAACAGGCCCTGCAGGATGGGGACCTCGGTTAGCGTGGCGAAGTACATGAATGCGCCTACCACAGAAGCAAAGAAATTAGAGAATACAGAGTTCCCTCCCACCAGCCGGGCTACCCATTCATTGGGAATAATTCCTGCCATAGCTGTATCATCATGGGTCGAACCGAGCAGAAAACCTGCCACCAGCACCCCGAGAGCCAGGAGGGGCAGGATTTGCTTGGCAAAATCCCAGGATGACAGGGTCCATTCCCTGTTTTCAGGTTCCTTTTTATCCAGAAGAGTAATCACAGATAATGCAGCCATCCCGACCACCATGGGTATCATGGGTGATGAGCTCAGCAGGGCTGAAGCAATGGTTGCAATGGCTGCAAGCAGGACATGGGCCCATTTGATTTTCAATATATAGATCAGTGAAAAAACGAGTATCACCGCAAAGGCTGAGGTGATATACCATTTGTTGGCCCAGATCCAATACCACCCTCCACTGGATACGTCTTCAGCCGGAGCTCCCCAGTTGGCAAAAACAAGAATGAGTACGAGCGTGAAAAAATGCAGCGCAGTTTGCCACATGGGACGTTTCTCGGGTATCTCCGGAAAATTGATCTGTTCTTCTTTTTTTGCCCTCTCTTCTTTTCTGTAGATCAGCGACATGACCGATCCAATGACGATGGCGAAAATCACTGCTCCAGTGATACGGGCAACACCCATTTCAAATCCTAATATCCTGGCAGTAAGAATAATGGCCAGAATGTTAATGGCCGGACCCGAATAGAGGAAGGCAATGGCCGGTCCCAATCCGGCTCCGCGCTTTTGGATGCTGGAGAACAATGGCAGTATGGTACAGCTGCACACGGCAAGGATGATTCCCGATACCGATGCAACCGTGTATGCCAGCCATTTCTTTGCTTTTGCCCCGAAGTATTTCATCACTGCACCCTGACTCACAAATACAGAAATCACACCTGCAATGAAAAATGCTGGCAGCAGGCACAGAATCACATGTTCCCGGGCATACCACCTGGCCAGGTCCAGCATGGCCGAAATGGCTTCCCTGAATTGTATTTGTTCAAGTGGCATAAAATAGGCACCTAAAAAAAACGCTGTGATCCAGAATAGTATCTTAAATTCTTTTTTCCCTTCCATAATCTTTCTCTCCTTAATAGATGACTGTTCGTTTATTTACGAACATTTCGGATAAATTTTTTAAGAATATATGACGACAGTATAGTATAAACCAACTCCAATGAAGACCACCGAGATGACTCTTCTGAACCATACTTCAAAAATTTTCATTCGATTGTAAAATCTTCCTACGCCCGAAACCGTATAGGCCAGTAACCAGGCAAAAATGATTACCGGGATACCTGTTGCTAAAGCAAATACAACAGGCAGATAAAGTCCTGAAGCACTTCCGATGGTCATGGGGATGAGAATTCCGAAATAGAGCACCGCGCTGTACGGGCAGAATGCCAGAGCGAAAATGATCCCCATGAGCAGTACATCCCAGTAACTGTGGACACCTTTGTGTTGAAAGCGGCCGGTAAGTCCGGAGATACCCGGAAATTTAATCTTCAGTACATCCAGCATCAGCAGTCCGATCAGGATGAGTAAAGGCCCAATGAACTTTTCCCCGTATTGCTGAAATAAGCCCGAGACCTTCAATTGATCCGCTCCAATAAATATGATGATTGCCAGCAGGGTGTAAGAAAGGGCCCTGCCTGAGGTATATACCAGACCATTGAGAAAAACCCTCCTTCTGTTTTCCACATCTTTACTGATAAAGCCAATGGCAGTTATATTTGTGGCCAGCGGACAGGGACTGATGGCCGTCATCAGTCCCAGGAGAAATGCGGTAACAACCGGAACTGAAGAGTTTCCGACCAAATTGCTGAGGAATTCTTCCATATTGCCTCAACCGTTACAGCAAGGGGGTGACCTTGTCCGAGATTACCTGTTTCAGTTTGTCCGGATTACTTCGGGCATACATGAATCCTTCGTTGGTTATATTGATTTTTTTATCTCCGCTTACGATTAACAGGGTCTGTCCACTCACACCCAGCTCTTCTGCTTTTTGCTTTCCATCGCTTTCATCCATATTGTATCCTTTAAAAGGTACGCGTTCACCATATAATTCAGCTACGGCCTCGCCTGAAACAGTTTCCACGGCCTGACAGGTTACACATCTTCGGGTATAGTGAAAATAGAATACTTCTACTTCCTGATCAGCCGATACGACCGGGCTGCCGGTATCCTTCCCGGGCTGGGCAGAGCATGAAGTATTAAGGCCAAATGCCAGGCCCAGAACGATGAATAGATTTACAGTTCTCATAGTAAATTAGTTATGGATTAAAACTTGTTTTAACTCGTTTGCTGAAGGGATACGCCCTGAGAACACAACTTTTTCATTAATGACCAGGGCAGGTGTATGCATGATGCCGTAGCCCATGATCTTCATGATATCTTCCTCCTTGGTAATATTGGCATCCAACTCAAGTTCAGATACCATTTCCCGTGTAAGTTTCTCTAAAGTTTTGCATTTTGGGCACCCTGTGCCTAATACTTTTATTTCCATGGTTATGAATTTATAAAGATTAATTCGTTTTTCGTAAAACACCGAACAGTATAAGTAAATTTTTTAAATACTCAAGAACTGTTTAAAAAGAGTCTGAGCTTCTTTCCAGTTCTCCTTATTAATACAATACTTGATCCTGGGTGCTTCTATTTCACCCTGAATTAGTCCAGCTTCCTTCAATTCTTTCAAATGCTGCGAAAGAGTCGATTTGGCAATGGGTAAATCTTCGGACAGGTCCCCGCTGTAGCAACAGGACTGATTAGACAGTAATTCCAGAACATACATCCGTACGGGGTGCCCCATGGCCTTGGCATACCTGGCAATCTTTTTCTGGTTCGCTGTGATTTTGCTTTTCCCCATGCTTCTTCTTATGTTCGCAAATTAACGAACAAATATTCAGAATAGCAAATGGATTTTCCTTCATTCCTGAAATCATTGTTAAAAATTTACAGAGATTGTGATATTAAACATGCATATAATTTGTTATTGTATTCACGTAATCGTATTCGTACGAAGTACGAACTATCTAATCCCCTCAATCGGTTCTTCTATCTTAGAAGGACCTTGATAACTGTATTATACAATCGACAGTAAATGAATTATTTCATTATTAACCCTAACAACTTGAAATATGAGTGAAAAAATTACCCGAAAAGATTTTTTTAGAAAATCTGCCATTTATACAACAGGAGTAGGCGTAGCGGCCACTGGTACGGGTTTCTTGTTTACTAAAGAAGCGCGTGCTGAAGGACGAATGGTTGAAGCCTGGCCGGCACCATATGAAACCCTGGATGTAGAAACAGTTCGTATCAATGGACATGATGACTTTTGTACTGAAGGTAAAGGTTGCTCCTTTGCAGCCTTCAAAGCCATCATCAGCCTTTTACGTGAGAAATTACCCGACACATTCCCTGATTTTCCAAATGAGATCATGGTCTACGGGCACGGTGGTGTAGTTGGATGGGGCGCCACGTGTGGTGCGGTGAACGGTGCCGCAGCGGCCATCTCACTGGTTTGTGATAAACCCACATCAGACCAGCTTGTTAATGAATTATGCGGCTGGTACACGCAAACACTTATTCCATAAGAGACAAGCAATAACTATGCGGAGCAGGGTAGTGTATTTACTGCTTCGAAATCTGATGAAGTACTACCTCAAAATGCAAGCGGCTCAATTTTATGCCATGTGTCAGTTTCCAACTGGTGCGATGAAGCCGGTGTTGCTGTGAATGATGCCAATAGGCTGGAGCGATGTGCCAGGCTTTCCGGGGATGTGGCGGCCAAGGCGGCTGAACTCTTAAATGCTCACTATGGAGCTGGTTTTACCGCCGAGTATGTTCCGCCTGAAAGCATTCCACGTGCATGGCGTGTCATAGTGCGGACGGTACCAAGAAAAATGTAGCTTCCAAATCTGAGTGTAAGCAGTGCCATGGGGACTACAAGAAGGCCCATTCAACAGTTGGAGAAAAGAGCATCGAAGCGAACAGTTTCACTGTAGAGCAGAACTTCCCAAATCCTTTCTCAAATGGAACAACAATTCATTATTCACTTGAACACTTCGACACTGTGTCGATTGAGATTTACAGCATGGAGGGGAAACGAGTCAAAACCCTCATGAGCAATAAACCCCATGCAAGTGGTGTATATAGCATAGAATGGGATGGCACAAACAATAATGGGGGAAGTGCAGAAGCAGGAGTCTATATTTTCAGATTCAGGTCTGGATCCAGAGTTCAGACTGTCAGTATGCTGAAGATGTAAATTGGATTTCTCAATTGATATTAGGAGGAATGTGGTCCGAATGGATTTATTTCATCTTTCTTAAGGATTAGATACGGAATAAATATTATGTACATTTAATCAGAGTCTAAATTTGGCTGAATTGGCAATAGGAATAGGGGTCCTGGTTTATTAGAATCAGGACCCTTTTTCTCTATTCCCCTGGCTTCCGGACCAGATTCATAACCAAAAAATATCAACTCAATTCCAGTCAGATCAAGATTGCTAGGATCCCAAGACGGGATTTGAAACAGGTAGCCTGCTTCACGGTATTATTATCCTGGTGCAATCTCTGACGGTAATTGTAATTTGAATGTTACTCGGATACTACCATTAGGAAGTTTCTCCACCAGGTTTAGCTTCGCTGAGCCCTGTCGGGGTTGCCCATTTCAAAAAGCACGCCCTTCGGGCATTCAACTTTTTGAAAAGAGCAAAAACCGCCTCTTCGAAACTTTAACACTGCGACTCTTCTGGCTCAGAAATCGATGAAAAAAACTTTGCCAAACACCCTCGGCAGGGGCAAGTGAAAAGAATCTACTAATCAGGATGATGAGCCTCTCAGTAGGTGAAGTCCTTTTTTTTACATCTCATTTTGTTGTATTTTATCAACCGACAACCATTTGACCTTATTAGATTTAAAATTCAGAACATTACCGATACTCCTCTCACGTGGGAATTGGTAATTCTCAACCGAATATTTAAGCTTCTATCTCAAGTTTAGTGAGTTTAAATTTGGTTCTAGTTAACATACCGTTAATTGGTATTACTCACAATGTAATTATTATAACTACCGTGGTATTTACCGGAAGAATACCTAAAAAGAACGTTCAGGGCCATTGTTACTTAAAAGCAGAGCTCTTCAGAAAACTTCAGGTCATGACAATTAAAACCCAGTTCAAACCAAAAAAAATCCTAATCAAACCTTCAAAAATCAAAATTTTTTGAGATTTGTTATGAAGAATCTAACACAATAGGAGATCCAAACTATGAACAAAAAAATCCTTTTTCAGGACACGGCAACAGTGGTTTGTACAGGAGCCGATGAGCCAAAGATATCAGGTGCGGAGGATATTCTAATCCAGACAAGCGCCAGCATAGTTAGTGCCGGCACCGAGCTTTCAATATGGGCCGGACTGGAGTCCTGGGCTCCTCTTCCTACTACCCCCGGTTATGGTAGTGTCGGAAAGGTTCTGGAAGTTGGAAATGCTGTGGAAAATGTAGTGCCGGGTGATATGATCTTCACCCATGGTCCTCATCAAAGAATTGCGCTTGCCAAAAATTACGCACAAATGATTCCTGATGGTCTTGATCCCAAGATAGCGGTTCTTACGCGTATGGCAGGAGTTTCAATTACAGCTGTGATGGCCTCAGAAACAAAAATAAGCGATACTGTTGCAGTGTGCGGATTAGGACTTGTGGGAAACCTGGCAGCACAGCTTTTCTCCCTTTCCGGATGCCATGTAATCGGTATCGATGTCAGCCCTGCACGACTGGAAGGAATGAAGAAGTGCGGAGTTGAAACTGTGTTAGATGGAAAAGGGGATGTGACAAAAGAACTGAAAGAGCTTACCGAAGGGCGTGGTGTACATGCTTTTGTTGATGCCACAGGTTTGCCGTCGGTTATCGAATCATCCGTTAATGCCATTGCGCCCGGAGGAGAATGTGTACTGCTGGGTACTCCTCGTGGAGAGTTTCAGGGAGACATGGTTCCTTTGCTTCGTTCCATTCATTTGGCCAATCAGAACATTCAAATGAAAGGCGCACATGAGTGGCTTTTCCCACGCTATCGTTCACAGACTAAGGAAAGCCGGGTTTCCATCGAACAAAACAATGAAAAATTGCTGCGCTTGTTTGATGATGGAAAACTCATCACGGAGCCGCTGCTGACGCATGTCCTCAGCCCGGAAGAAGCTCCCGTTGCCTACCATGGACTGCGCAATCATGACGAAAGATACCTGGGTGTTGTAATTAATTGGGATTAAGTACATGACAGCTAATTCTAACCAAATACACCATGTAACGAAACCGGAGGATAGAGTATCCTTTAGAAAAAAGATTCTGTATGGAAGCGGATCTTTCGCAGATATGACCTTCCAATGGACGCTCATAGCCTTTGCCCTGCCCATTTTTAATCAGGAATTGGGATTCAGCCCGGTAATGATAGGATTGGTACTCGGAATAACCCGTATCTGGGATGGGGTGACCGATCCGGTAATGGGATCCATATCCGATAATGCACGCACCCGATGGGGACGTCGACGTCCGTTTATTGGAGCCGGGGCTGTACTTTGTTCTATTTTCTTCATTATTATCTGGTTTGTTCCCGAAGGTATTAGCGATTGGCAATTCTTTTTTTACTTTTTAATAGCCTCACTTCTGTTTTACACCTCTTTTACGATATTTTCTGTGCCACTTTATGCATTGGGATATGAAATGTCGCCGGACTACCATGAGCGAACCAGGATGATGGGTGTGCGCATTTTTGCAAACTCCTTCAATGGGGTCCTTCTGTTTCCCTGGTTTCTGTGGTTAATAAAAAGACCAATTTGGGATGGCGATACCAATCTTGGAATCCGCATGGTTGGATTAGGGATTGGTTTATTGATGATGGTATTTGCATTGATCCCAGCCTTAACCTTAAGGGAAAAGAAAAGAACTCACGTTGAACAACAGGAGCGTGTTTCTATATTAAAGAGTTTAAAGTTCACATTTAGCTGTAAGCCATATGTCTATCTTATCATCGCATTTTTTGCAATTCTATTTTCATACAATACAATAGCAACAGCATACTCTTACCCATTGAGGTACCTTGTTTGTGCGGGTGATGAAGATATTTTCTCGCTGTGGTTTGGTCGTATTGAAGGCTTTCATCACGTAGCCACCCTATTAGCCCTCTGGCCCATAAATGCATTGTCTAAGCGATACGGTAAGCGTACCATTTCTATGATGGGACCCGTATTTATAATACTGGGAGCACTTGCCAATCTTGTCTGCTACGTGCCAGACATGCCATGGCTGATTTTTATTCCACGTGGCTTATCAGCCTTAGGTCTAGCCAGCATTTTTGTACTGGTTCCTTCCATGATTGCGGATGTGGTTGATTACGATGAACAACGCACAGGAACCCGACGGGAGGGTATGTTCGGAGCCGTTCACTTTTGGGTAATTAAAATAGCACTCGCATTAGGTTTGGTTGCAACTGGCATTCTCGTAGAGTCTACTGGGTTTCATGTTGATTTAGACATCAACCAACCCGAAGGTACGATTAACAAAATAGTTTTAATGCTTGGCATTATTCCAGGGATTGGCGCTGCAACTGCGCTTTACTTTATTCCTCGTTATTCATTAACTGAAAAAAAGATGTTTGTCATACGGGCAGAATTGGAGAAACGCCGTGGTGTGAGCTGATAAAAAAAGTTAAGATGGAAAGATCATTCGTTTATCTCGGCACTTATACTAATGGAAAAAGCAAAAGTGAGGGCATCTATGTGTGCCGATTTGAACAGTCAACAGGCAGCCTTTCACCAGCCAGTACTTTAAAAGGTATAGAAAATCCTTCTTTCCTGAAAATTTCACCGACGGGGCGTTTCCTATATGCTGTTAGTGAGGTATTTAAAGTGGAAAGAACGCCCGGCGGAGCACTTACGGCCTATTCCATCGACCAGCATACCGGTGCTCTCAGCTATCTTAATTCACAAAGTACGCACGGGGCATGTCCTTGTCACGTGAATATTGATCAGTCAGGGCAGTACGTAATGGTCTCCAATTATATGGGTGGGAATATTGCAATACTACCTGTTAAGAAGGATGGATCGCTTAGTCCGGCAAGCGACGTAGTTCAACACGAGGGATGTTCCAATGTAAATCAGGTGCGCCAGGAAGGGCCACATGCCCACTCTGTTACCGTATCTCCTGATAATAAGTTTGCCATTACAGCTGACTTGGGTAAGGACATGCTTATAAGTTATAGATTGGCCATTGATGAGGGCAAATTGCTGTCGGGTGAACATGCTCAGGTCAATACTGCACCAGGAGCTGGTCCGCGTCACATGGATTATCATCCAAATGGCCGCTACATTTTCCTGATAAATGAACTTAGTAATACCATCAATTCTTATAAATATTTCGAAAAAACGGGGGAATTGAAATTTATAGATAATGTTTCAACGCTTCCGGAGGGTTATGAAGGAGAGAACATTGCCGCAGATATCCATGTACACCCCAATGGTTATTTCCTTTATGCATCCAATCGTGGCCACGATAGCATTGTGATTTATTCCATTGACAAGAATAATGGAGGATTAAGAGTGCTGGGACATCAATCTGCCCTGGGGGAACATCCCCGTAATTTTAGCATTGATCCGACGGGTAATTTTTTACTGGTGGCCAACAAAGACTCCAATAACATTGTAATATTCGAAATTGATAAAACCACAGGTTTAATAAGTCCAACCGGTCGGGTTGCAAATATACCACAGCCCGTTTGTATTGCATTTTCAGGATTGAATATCAATTAATTAAATATACTAACGTTTCACAGCAAAATGAGATATGAATAGTAAACTGGCAGTAATTCTAACACTATGTTTTTTGATTGGGCTGACCCATAGTTACGCCCAGGAAAACTGGCCCTTGATTGGTAAAGGGATCAACCTTGATTTTACCACCACAGAGGTGAATAAAGTGGGATATGATCCTGGTTTTTACGAAGCCTTTCAATTAGCCGGATTCGAAAGTGTACGATTTTTTGTAAAACACGGACACAAACCGCAAGAATACAAACAAGCCATTGATGATGCCCTGGATAGAGGATTCACTGTAGTGATTACATTTTTTTCTGCCAAAACTAATGGAAAGAAAGCCTTTGTGGATTTTTGGAGGGAATATGCAGCGTTTTACCGGATATATCCCAAAGAATTGGTATTCGAAATTATGAACGAGCCGGAAATGGCTGGACATGAGGGCGCAGAATTACTAAAGAACGGAATATATAAATGGGGCGATGAGGATTCCAGGGCAGTAATGGATTGGTTGGGTGAGGCCGTGATTGCTATCCGGGAAACAAATCCGACACGCGTAATTGCAATTGGTGGTACAGGACATAATAACGTAGAATATATAAAATATGTAAATCCGGAATATTTGGATTACCATTTGCCGGATGGTACCGGATTTACGGAAGATGAGAATATTTGGGGAGTATTTCATCTTTACCGTCCTGTGGGCTGGTGTCACAGCGCAGACTATGCATCACTTGAAAAAGCGAATCCTGAATGGAAAAAAGAAGTGAAGTGGCACCTGGATGAAGCTGCACAGTGGTCGAAAAAGTTCAATAAAAAAGTGTTACTCAGTGAATGGGGAACCCGGATGTACAACGACCGGGAAGACATGAAAAAGTATTTCCGCTTTTTGGTAGACGAAGCAGCAAAAAGAGATATCGACTGGATGTATTACTGCGGAGTGTTTAACAATGCATGGCCCTTTGCGCTGTATTCATCTGAAAAAGGCTGGGATGAGTCTGCAGAATTAGTCGAAATACTAACGGGTATAAGGCCTACAGTGGCTCCTCCTACTTCACAGATAAACAATCCCGGTATTGATATGGATGTGGATCATTGGTACTCCACTGAGCAGGTTAGCATTGGAACAGCTGATGGACAGGGTATAAATGGATCACGCGCCATGCGATGCATGGTTGCCTTTGTAAAACCTGAAGCTCCTGCTATCTGGCAGCAATCTCCTCCGAAATGGAAATGGAAACAAAAGGGAGGTATGATACAGTTAAGGGAAGGCAACACCTACCACATTTCTTTTTATGCAAAAACTCCCGTGAATAAAACTAAAATGAGTGTGCAGTTAGGTATTGCTCCTCATAACGAAACAATACTATACGAATCAGATCAAATAGAGATAAATACCCAGTTGACCAAATATGAATTCACTTACACACATCTTTCCAAATCGGTTGAGGACGCGCGTTTCTCAATACTGTTCTCAGAGCGTCACAGTGAAATTATATTGGATGAGATTAAACTAAGAGGGACTCGCCCCGAGTACCAAAAAAAGAACTAATCAAACTTTTAAATATAAGATGAGTGCAGAAAAAAAACAAGTAGGTGCAGCGATAGTTGGATGTGGAAACATTTCGACAAGTTATGCAGAAAATATGCTGAAATATCCGGAGGTGGAGCTAAGGGGATTCAACGATATCGATCTTAGTCGTGCAGAAGCGTGCGCACAAAAATACGGCGGAAAAGTTTACACGAATCTGGAAGAAGTTCTAGCCGATCCGGCGGTGGAGCTGATTGTTAATTTAACCATCTTTCAGGTACATGCAGAAGTAATCAGAAAATGCCTGGAAGCTGGCAAACACATTCATACTGAAAAACCAATCTCAATGACCAGCAAAGAAAGTTGGGAACTGGTAAAGTTAGCTGAGGAAAAAGGATTGCGTTTTAGCAGTTCGCCCATCACCTACATGGGTGAAGCGCAGGATGCTGCATGGAGTGTCCTCCAAAGCGGAAAACTGGGGAAAGTACGTTTGGCATATGCCGAAGTAAATCATGGATTTATCGAAGCTTGGCACCCAAACCCTGAACCATTTTATGATTTGGGCGTGATCTGGGATGTAGCGGTTTATCCTTTAACTTTGTTGACAGCATTCTTTGGCCCGGTAAAACGTGTATTGGGTTATAGCAAGGTTCTTAAAAAAGACCATGTAAAAATGAATGGCGAACCATTTTCTATTAACACTCCGGACTACTACCTGGGAATTCTTGAAATGGAAAATGGTGTGACGTGCCGTTTGTCGACTAACTTCTACGCCAAGATGTCTTACCAGGGTGGATCCCTCGAATTCCATGGCGATGAAGGCCGACTTAAGTTGGGGGATTTCCAAAATTTCCATGCACCTGTTGAATTTGGTAAATACGGCAAGCCTTACCAAAAGGTAACTCATAAAGGCATTGGTGCTGTAAAGCACATGGAGTTCTCTCGAGGTGTTCAAGACATGGCACAATCAATTCTAAAAGATCGTCCTCTCCGCTCAAGCGCAAGCCAGGCAGCTCATGTGATTGACATAGTTACAGCCTTGTTAGAGTCAATTGAGACGGGAGGGTTTATGGAAGTTGAATCGGACTTCAAAGTGCCTGTTCCTATGAAATATGAATACAAAATTGAAAAGTAAAGGGTAGCCATGAGTAAAAAAATGAACTTAGAGATTAAGAGATGTGCAAAAAACCCGGTAGTTCGGCCTGGAGTGCTACCATGGCGCATGGTTGCAACGATGAATCCAGCGGTCATTTATGAAAATGGGAAGTTTACGATGTTTGAAAGAGCTGCAGGTAGTTTGCACCCCTTTCAGTGCTTTTTGGGTATGTTGGAAAGTGAAGATGGAATTCACTGGGAGCATAAGTTTGATGAACCGGTAATCACCGGGGAATTGGTGGGTTATAAATACGGTAGTGTCCAGGATCCTCGGATTGTGAAAATTGAGAATGAATATTTGATGACCTTTGCATTCCGCCCATATTCCTATGATACCAATACAACTGGCTACGGTGTGCCGCATTCATTTCAGCATAAATATCCCGGTTTCAGTGGAGAGACTAAAGACAACCAAAGTCGTTCCGGAATTCTTCGCTCGAAAGATATGGTGAGTTGGGAATTTGTGGCATGGATCACCGAGGGTGATATCGATGATCGAAACAACATCTTGTTCCCTGAAAAAATTAATGGGAAATATGCTTTGCTTCGTCGGCCCAGTGGTTTTGTTGATACATCAGTTAAGTTTACAGAAAGTCCGGGAATTAAAATCAGCTACTCTGTTGACCTTAACGCATGGTCAGATCCGGAAACAGTTATCCTTCCTGCATTTGAATGGGAAGGAAATCGTATAGGGGGTTCATCGCCTCCCATCCGCACAGAATTAGGCTGGTTAACCACGTATCACGGAGTTGAAAACGAAATTTTGGAACTAAACCGCGTATGTTACCGCATGAGTGCGATGATGCTTGATCTTAACGATCCAACAAAAGTAATAGCTCGTTGTGCAACCCCACTTATGGAACCAGAGCAATATTATGAAAAAGTAGGACACTATATTCCTAATGTGGTTTTCCCAACGAGTGCGGTGAATGTTAACGGAATACTTCATATCTATTACGGTTGTTGCGATACGGCAATTAGTCTGGCTACGGTGCCATTGAATGATTTGCTTGAACATGTAATGTCTTGTAAATTGTAAATTTAATCCAGGGTAGAATGAAAATCACGAATTTAAAATGCGCGGTAATAGGAGGACAACCCACCATACGGGTTGCCACTGATGCTGGCCTGAGTGGTTTTGGCCAGATTGAGTGGTTCAAGCCCTACATCAAACCACACGTACTCCTGTTAAAAGAGTATATAAGAGGAGAAGATCCGCGTGATGTAGAACGGGTCATGCTAAAGATTCGCAATATGGGCGGATTCAAGCCCTGGGGCAGTGCCATTAGCGCCATTGAAATGGCTTTGTGGGATCTTGCCGGAAAAGCTGCCGATCTGCCTCTTTTTCGTTTGTTGGGCGGTAAAGTACGCGATCGAATCAGGGTATACATTAGCGGTACAAGAACAGGACTCGATACCTCATATGCTTTTACTCCTGAAAGTATTCGTAAAGCACTGGCTGAAACCATAAATGATCCGGCAAATTTTTCCCTTATCAAATACGGTATTGGATTTCATTCTCCCATGCCCTTCGAGGTACCTGATTTCTTTCTGGGAGATCCCAGGCCGGGGCCACCTCATCTTAACAAAGGGATATTAACTGAAAAGGGGTTTTACCATTGTGTGGAATGTGTAGAAGCCATGGTAAACGCAATAGATGGTAAGGCCCAATTAGCACTGGACTGCGGTCCCGGATGGGCACTTTCAGATGCAATACGCTTCGCAAGGGAAATGGAGCGCTTTCCGGTACTCTGGCTGGAGGACCTTCTGACAGGTGATCGCAGCAATCACGTGGGGGTAGCCGAATACAAAGAACTCACGCAGGCAACGACAACACCAATCCACACAGGAGAGCAGATTTATTTGCGTCAAGGATTTCGTGAATTAATTGAAAACCGTGCCGTGCGCGTCATCGGTCCGGATCCGATGGATGTTGGTGGACTCGCTGAATTAAAATGGATTGCTGAATTTGCAGACATGTATGGAATCCAAATCGCTCCTCATGGAGTTTTTAATGGCATTCTTGGTCTTGCGGCAATGGTTCAGGTTTGCGCGACTTTACCGGATAATCTAATCGCCTTTGAATATTGCAAACCACCTACTAAATGGTGGCCGGATATTGTTGATGGATTACCCGAAGAGCTACTTATTGACGGTCACATCAAGGTGTGGGACAGTCCTGGGATCGGGGTAACACTAAATGAAGACAAAACAAGACTCTATTTAGACCCGGAAGACCGGGATTTCTTTGACGATTAAATTTGAACTCAGCACCCTGTGTATCAGTATTTCCCGCTGAAAAGACTCTATTCAAACCTAAAAAGACTCTATTTAAACCCAAGAAGAAATAATAATTCAGAGTTTAGCTTCGAAACGAAAACTTCGTTCAAATGAAATTGAACAAATTGATATTATTATTTATTTCGATTTTGTTGTCAGGTATTGCTCCTTTTACAAAAGCAGCAGACAAACGGCCGAACTTCTTATTCATCCTTGTGGATGATCTTGGCTGGGTAGATGTCGGTGTGAATGGCAGTAAATACTACGAAACTCCTAACATTGACCGGCTTGCTTCAGAAGGTATGCTATTTACTGATGGATACGTAGCATCGCCCATGTGTAGCCCTACCCGGGCAAGCATCATGACCGGCAAGTATCCTGCCAGATTGCAAATGACAAACTGGATCGGAGCACCTCAGCCAGAAAAATATACATGGAATACCATCCTGCGAAGTGCCTCGTATGTCGAAGCATTGCCACTGGAGGAAGTTACACTGGCTGAAAGTTTGAAAGCCGGAGGATACGAGACGCACTTTATCGGCAAGTGGCACCTGGGCAAGCCTGAAAAATACTGGCCCGAACATCAGGGATTTGAAACAAATGTTGCAGGTTGTGGCTGGGGTGCGCCCATGGGGGGTGAAAAATATTTTTCCCCCTACAACAATCCCCGGCTGACTGATGGGCCGGATGGGGAACATCTTCCGGATCGCCTTGCAAAAGAGGCCATTGCTTTCCTGCAAAGTGCACATGAACGGCCTTTCTTTTCCTTTCTCTCATTCTATTCGGTTCATAGTCCGTGGATGGCTCGTGAAGATTTGAAAGCAAAATATGAGCTTAAGGATAAACCCGCTAGCGAATGGCGTCAGGAGCGCTGGATTAAATTCGCTCTTACACAAAACAATCCAGTATATGCCGGGATGATAGAAGCAATGGATAAAGCCATTGGTGATGTTTTAAATGCCTTGAAAGAAACAGGCTTGGACAAAAATACCCTCGTGGTTTTCATCTCAGACAACGGTGGTGCAAGTGAGGTTACATCAAATGCGCCTTTACGCGCAGGAAAATGTTATCTGTATGAAGGTGGAATCCGTGTTCCGATGGCAGTTCGATGGCCAGGTCAAATAAAAGCCGGTAGCAGTACAAATATTCCTGTTACAAGTTGCGACTTTTATCCAACCCTGCTTGAAATCGCTGGTCTTCCACTAATGCCTGAAAAACACTTGGATGGTGTGAGTTTTGCCTCATTGCTCTTAGGTCAGGAATATGAGCAAAAAGATCTGTTCTGGCATTATCCGCATTATGAAGGTGGTTTTGAGCCCGCTTCGGCAATCCGTTCCGGCGATTGGAAGTTGATTGAATTTTACGAAGAAGGGCGCACCGAGCTATACAACTTAAAAAGCGACATTGGAGAGTACCACAGTCTCGCTGATAAGTTTCCGGGGAAAACGAAGCAGCTCCGGGAAAAATTACACACGTGGAGAAAAGAAGTGAATGCTTCTGAACCAACTCCAAATCCAGATTTTAATCCATTCGAAACTCAAAATTACCGGATTGATTATGATAATAAACTCAGCAAGAACTAAATAATATGTATAAGAAAACTCTTGTTTTAATATCTCTCATTGCAATGGTGCTGTCAGTACCCTTTAGCCTGATTGCACAATCTCCTAATGTCATTATAATCCTTACAGACGATCAGGGATATGGTGATTTTTCTCTTAACGGGAATCCTCTAATCCATACCCCCAACATTGATCAATTGGGTAATGAGGGCATACGGTTTACTGATTTTCATGTTGCTCCCATGTGTACTCCCACAAGGGGGCAGCTAATGTCCGGTATGGATGCCATGCGAAATGGAGCTATTAATGTAAGCAGTGGAAGAAGCCTGATGGATCCTTCGCTTAAAACCATGGCAGATGTATTTAAGGAGGCTGGTTATTCAACAGGCATTTTCGGGAAATGGCATCTTGGTGATAATTACCCATACCGTCCTGAAGACAGAGGTTTTGATGAGACCATTTGGTTCCCTTCTTCTCACCTGAACAGCGTAGCTGATTATTGGGACAATGATTACTTTGACGATTTCTACACCCACAACGGCAGACGGGAAAGATTCAATGGCTACTGCACTGATGTTTTATTTGATGAAGCCATTAGTTGGATGAAAAAGAAGACTGATAATTCGGAGCCCTTTTTCACATATCTTCCATTGAATGCTGCTCATTGGCCGCCTTACGTGCCTGATAAATACAGGGAACCCGTAAGGAAAGCTCTTGACACAAACACTGAAGTTCTCAAAAGGCTGTCAAAAGCCCAAATGAATCCATATTACGGGGACAATGTCAAGGAAGCCCTGGTTACCTTCCTGGCAATGGGGCTCAACATTGATGAAAATGTGGGAAAATTGAAAGAATTCCTTGAGTCAGAAAAGCTTTTGAATAACACCATCCTTGTATTTTTTACGGACAACGGAAGTTCCTTTGGAAAGCACTACTACAACGCTGGAATGAAAGGCGGAAAACAGGATTTGTTTGAGGGTGGTCACCGCGTCCCTTTGTTTATAAATGGTCCCGAATCTATAATTGGAGAGAAAACCATCATCGATGAGCTTTGCCATGTGCAGGATCTTTTACCAACACTTGCATCCGCTGTTGGGATTAGAAAATTACCCCATCGTGTAGACGGTATAGATTTAACTCCGCTGATGAAGAAAGAAAGAAATCAGTTAGAGGACAGGATGCTGGTAGTAAATTTTACAAAAACTCCACTGAAGGTGTTCTTCCCGGAACAGGACAATCCTGATAATGCAGCTGCTCCAAAAAAAGACAATGGTGCAGTTTTATGGAAAAACTGGCGGTATCTGAACAACAAAACCTTGTATGATATATCCAAAGATCCCCATCAGGATAAAGACATTGCAGCCGAATACCCTGATATTGTAGCGGCCATGAAAAGTCATCTCAATACCTGGTGGGATGAGGTGAAGGATGATGCCAATGAAATCCATCGTATTGTCATTGGTTCACCAGAGGAAAATCCGATGATGCTGTCTGCTTGTGATTGGTACAATATTTTTGTTGACATGCAGAAGCAGGTCAGGAATGGAGCAAGAAAGAGCGGATATTGGCATGTAATTGTAGACAGACCCGGAACGTATGATTTCGAATTAAGGCGCTGGCCCCTTGAATCGGGATACGGATTGAATGATTCTATTCCTGAAACCATAGTCACAGATGGAATTCTTTCGGCAGGTGTTGCTTTGCCAATCGCTTCTGCAAAAATAAAGGTGGGAGGTCAGGAACAGTCGATCAACGTCTCCGATAACGATGAGTCTGCCCGATTCACTTTCGATTTGGATGCCGGGGAAACCTCCATCCTAAGCAATTTTAATGATGAAAATGGAGACAGAATAGCTGGAGCCTACTACCTGTATGTTCATCGTCGAACTGTGCAATCTAACTCCACAAGAATACTAAAACACCGTGCAAATGCGCCGGTGTTCAAAAAGCTTCATAAGGGTATCAACATGGACATCTGTACGCCGGAAAAAGGTGTATGGTCAAAAATCCAACAGGAAGCAGGACTGTTTGAGGCAGCGGCCGATGCGGGATTCGAGTCTGTCAGAGTGTTCTCCCAAGGCTTGTCAAGTGAACAGGAGATTAAAAATGCCCTGGCCAATGATCTGGCCATTGTGCTTTGTTTATGGGGTTCGCAAGCATGGGTGAAAGATCAGGAGCTGGGAGAGAAGCAAATTGCAGAATATTGGAGGGAGCTTGCCAAGGCATGGAAGGATTATCCGAATGACCTGGTCTTTGAGGTGCTTAACGAGCCACAAGGCATCGGCTTTGAACCAACCCCCGAAAATCATAGAGAAGTGATGGCATTGTATAATGCTGCTGCACAAGCCATTCGGGATGTTGATCCGGATCGTCCGATTTTGCTGAGCATCCCAGGTTATAATGATTCTGAATTCTTAGATCCCTATGCCACCGAAGAATACCTGAACTACCAGTTTGATGGAGGCTCAGGGTTTTATGACGATCCAAATACCGGAATAGCCATCCACTTTTACAATCCAAGACCCAAGGATGGTATCAATTTTGCCTTTTGGACCGATTCTCTGGGGAATGATGAGGCGAAATGGAAGAAAACAATCACAGAGCAAATCATGTATGCAGTGAATTGGAGAGACAAGATTGGCACTGACATTCCTATTATCACAAGTGAATGGGGCAGCTGGCAGTTTCCAGGGCGAAGTAAAGAAGACCTTAACCTCTGGTTAGATCATCACATGGACCTGTTTGAAAGATATAACATTGGGAATATGTGGTATACGGGCATGCAGAACAACCAGAGGTCATTTGCCATTTATGATTCTGAATTTGGCTGGAACCAGACTGTGCTTGATAAACTCACCGGGGGTAAACCGGCCAAACTTCCCAAAACAAACCAGGTTATTAATGGTGAATTCTTTCAACAGGGTCATGCATGGAAGCTTAGCTCGGATATAATCACGAGAGAGTATATCTATGGCGATGATGCTTTCAGTGGCAGAAGCATGCTGAAAATGACAGTGCCTGAGAATGCGGAAGGGCAATTATACCTCCAAACATATGGTGGCGAAAATGAGTATAGGGGTGCGCCCGGCAGAACACTTCTCCATCTTGTTGAGGGACAAACTTATCGGATCAGTTTCATTGCTGCATGTGAACATAGGAAAGGACAAATGAGCGTAGCACTAAAAGATGTCAAAAATGGCCAGGTGCTATATGATAGCAAGCAGCAGGATGGGAAATGGATCAACGTGACAGATAAGCTGCAAACCTATAAGAAGCTTTATACACACAGCAGTGAGACAGCGATGGATGTTCGCCTCGAATTTGACTTAGGTCCCAGAGAACAGGTGATCTACCTGGACAAAGTTGAACTTGTTAGAAACTAAAATATTCATTTGAAACAGCATCACAAACTATGATGATCTATACAAAACTAAACTCTATGAAAAGAACAGATCATGCGGCGTTTCGGAAGTTGGGATTTGTGATCGTAGTCATTTTGGCGACTACTTCAACCTGGGCTCAACAAAACGTTAGTGGGAAGGTCACGGACTCTGACGGTATTGCGTTGCCGGGGGTGAATGTTGTTCTCAAAGGAACAACCTCGGGTGTTATTACCGATATTGAAGGGCTATATGCGCTTTCTGCTCCTACGGATGGCATATTACAATTCTCCTTTATCGGTATGGTTACAAAAGAAGAGCCAATCGATGGAAGGTCATCCATTGATGTAATGCTAACAGTTGATGCTATTAGTATAGAGGATGTAGTCGTGATCGGTTATGGTGTTCAGAAAAAGGAGAGCGTAGTTGGTGCCATTACCCAGGTTAAAGGAGAAGACTTCCTTCAGGCCGGTGGTGTTACCAATGTTGAGGAAGCCCTACAAGGGCGTTTGCCCGGTGTTACAACCATTATATCCAATGGAGTGCCGGGAGAGAGTAATCCACAAATATATATACGAGGACAAAGCTCTTGGAACGGCTCGGGGCAACCACTTATCCTGGTCGATGGTGTCGAACGCAGCATGAGCGATATCGATATGAATGAAATCGAATATATGTCGGTTTTGAAAGATGCATCGGCAACCGCGGTATTTGGTGTTAAAGGCGCAAACGGTGTTATTCTCATTACCACCAAAAGAGGCCAGAAAGGAAAAGCCCAGCTTAATGTTTCGGGAAATGCGACTATGAAAATGTACTCCAAACTTCCGGAGAAGCTCGAATCTTACGATGCCATTATGGTCGCTAATCAGTCTATTATGCGGGAATCGATGTATAGACCAGATTCCTGGAAAGATTTTGTGCCAATGGCTCTGGCAGATAAATACAAGAATCCATTAACTGAAGAAGAGAGATACATCTATCCTAATGTGGACTGGACTGAAGCGATTCTAAAAGATTATGCAATGGATTATCGTGTGAACCTTTCTGTACGAGGCGGTTCAGATCTTGCCAAATACTTTGGGAGTTTATCTTTTCAAACGGTAAGTGACTTGTTCAAGGGCAACGACTATCCAAATAGTAAAGGGTATGAGTCAGGATTCAACTATAAAAGATTTAACTATAGAAGCAACCTCGATTTCAACATAACAAAGACCACAGAATTTTCGGTGAATCTTTCCGGTTTTATGGGGATTCAAATGAAACCATCTGAGAAAATGATGGCTATTACAAATTCCCTTTACGCCCTGGCTCCAAGCCTCTATACACCAATTTATCCTGACGGTTACTACGGGGCAATGCTTGGTGGGGACTGGTTCTTCAAAAATCCCCTTGTCAGCCTTACAAATGTAGGATACGAAAGGTATAACAAGTATCAGGTTAACAGTGATATTATATTAAAGCAAAATCTTGATTTCATTACCCAAGGGCTGACGTTTAAGGCGATGCTGTCGTACGACAACAATATGACAAGCCTCCAAAGACTTACTGACCCCAAAGTAAATCAAATAGATAATGTGCTTTACCGGGCCTATGACATCAATGGAAAAGAGTTCATTCTTTCTCCTGTGGGAACCAACAATTTTGACTACGTGGTACAACCATGGACTATTGGTCCTCAACAGGTTCAGCAAAGTTCGAGAGCGCGAAGGCTAAACTATGAGTTCTCCCTTAATTATCACCGGGTTTTTGCAGAAAAACACAACACAACGGCACTCTTCCTTATGAAACGTGAAGAGTATGCTATAGGCAGTATGTTCCCGCGTTTTCGTGAAGATTGGGTTGCCAGGTTAACCTACGACTACAATTCTAAATATTTTATTGATGCTAACGGTGCTTACAACGGGTCAGAGCAATTTGGCCCGGGCTATCGTTTCGACCTTTTCCCATCTGTAGCCCTGGGTTGGATGGTATCCAATGAATCCTATATGGACAAATTTGGATGGTTGGATAAATTAAAAATAAGAGGTTCGTATGGAAAAGTGGGTGACGATAGTTTAGGAGGAAACCGTTGGGCGTATATGAGCCAATGGGGCAGCGGTGGAAGCGCTTTCTTAGTTCCATCCAGTTTTCCATCCCGCTCTCCTTATACGTGGTATATGGAGACAGTAGTTGGCAACCCTAACCTGAAGTGGGAAACAGCCACAAAATCCAATATCGGACTTGAACTCTCTGTGTTGAGACATTTGTTGAATGTCGATTTTGACTATTTCATTGAAAACAGAGACGATATTCTCATTCTTGGAAGCCAGCTTGCTATCCCTGATTTTTATGGAGCCACACCCCCAAGTATCAATGCCGGTCAGGTTAAAGTACGTGGTTATGAATTGGTACTTGGCCTTACTCATAGATTTGACAACGGAATTGATGTTTGGGCAAACTACAGCCTGACCGATGCGCAAGATAAAATCATCTACAGAGCAGAGGCTGCATTGAAACCCGACTATCAGAAACAGGCAGGTTATCCGATAGGTCAACCCCGGCTTGCCATTGAGGGAGAATTGATGCAAAGTTGGGATGATATATATATGGCTACTCCTATTATGACCGGGCAAAACTCCCGACGCCCTGGATATTATGATTTGGTAGATTTTAATATTGATGGCGAATATAATGGGACTTACGATAACACACCCTATGGCTACCCGGTTCGCCCGCAAAGGACCTGGTCCTTAACTGCAGGTGCCGGTTATAAAGGTGTCAATGTGATGATTCATTTTTACGGTACACAAAATGCAATGCGCACATATTCTTCTTTAGATTTTACCAAACAAACACATTTGTTCTATGAACACAATATGGGTTATTGGTCAGTGGAAAATCCCACATCCACATTAACAATGAAACCCTGGTCATTATCGGAAGCTGCGAGTGATCCGTACAGAAACTGGTTCGATGCATCGCTGGTAAGATTAAAAACCGCTGAACTATCTTATGATGTGCCTGATAATGTGTGCACTAAGATTGGTGTAGAGAAGCTAAGGGTTTTTGTGAACGGGCACAATTTGTTTCTCTGGACTAAGCTGCCTGACGACAGGGAATACAATGAACCCGACTCGCAGACTCTCACCGACTCACAAAGCAGAGGAGATTACCCTACTATGAAAAGATTCAATTTCGGATTTAACCTGATCTTTTAAAAAAAACGAAATGAAAAACATAATTACCCACCTACTTATACTTCTGGTATTGTTCTTTTCGTCCTCTTGCGAAGATTACCTGGATAAGGCACCCGAATCGAATTTAACCGTAGAAGAGGTTTTTAAAGATTTCGACCACGCACAAGGTTTTGTGGAAGAGATGTATGCGCTTGTGGTAGATTACCCTGTGTCAGCTGAATGGCAAACAGATCCAATATATGGCGATGATGGTTATCTGAACGTTGCTAGCTGGTGGGCATCGACAAAAATCGATCAGGGAAATTTAAGTGACATGTGGCAATTTAGATCCAGTTATTTTACCGGTAAAAAAAATGACCCAAATCATTGGGATACATTTGAAAGGATGGGTGTTTATGATGGCAGTCTGCTGGGAATCAGAAAGGCAAATATTGTTATCGAGAACATTGATTTGATGGTAGATGCCACGCAGGAAGAAATAGACGTTATCCTGGGGCAAGCCTATTTCTTTCGTGCCTTTTTCCACTTTGAAATCATGAAGTTCTGGGGAAGGTATCCCTATATCGATAGAGTGTTGGTGACAGACTTTCAAATCCCGCGTCCGGAAACCTACAAAGCCACCGCATTAAGACTCGATGAAGACTTTCAAAGAGCTGCCGATCTGCTTCCTGTTGACTGGGACACAAAGCCTTATGGGCAAAAAACCTTTGGAGAAAACAAGGGAAGACTTACCAAAGGTGCTGCCTATGCATTTAAGGGAAAGAATATGCTGTTTGCAGCCAGCCCTTTAATGAAGGGTTCCACAAATACTTATGATTATGATGTTGGACTATGCGAAATTGCTGTGGAGGCTTTTGCTGAAGTATTAAAATTAGATGATCAGGGTGTTTACGATCTGGTTCCATTTGATCGTTACGAAGAAGTATTCTGGAAAACGGGTGATTTAAGATGGCCGGGAAGTACCGAATTTATTTTTAACGGAATGAGTTCTTCGGCGTACCGCACCAATGAATACGCCTTTGGTTTTATGGATACCAAAGTAACAGGCAGAACTGCTAAAGTACTTACCAGCCCTACTCATAACTTCATCTATTATAACTTTGGCATGAACAATGGGCTTTCAATCGAAGACGATTTGAGCGGAGATTATGGCACTACAACATATGACCCTGCGAATCCTTTTGAAAATCGCGACCCCCGTTTTTACAAGTGGCTATTTATTGATGGCGACAAGTTGACGGACATGACCCTGACCGGAAATGATGCCGTACATGTGACGGCGAAACTGTTTGAATTCGGTGCACATCGTTCCACCGAAACAGGATCAAGAACCGGTTATTTCATTAAAAAATTCTATCCAACATACGCGGGTAAGTGGGATATGGCACTGTTTGATATAAATATGTCCTGGAGGATTAGAATGAGGCTTACCGATGTTTACCTGATGTATGCAGAAGCATTACATGCCGCAAAAGGGAGTGCTACTTCAGCTCCGGGTTCTTACTCACTAACGGCTGAAGGCGTTGTAAACATCATGCGTGACAGGGCGGGTATCCCTCATGTACATTCAGATATCGTTGCAGATGCCAATAAGTTTATGGATGAACTAAGACGAGAGCGCAGTGTGGAATTGTCATACGAATCTCATCGTTGGGTAGATATTCGTCGCTGGGTAGTTGCCCATCTTCCCAGGTACAAAAGAAAAACCGAACTGCGCTTTCCACAGAACCATTCTTATTATGAAGAAAGACTTCTTGTGGAAAGGGTCTGTGAATATCCAAAACATTATTGGTTGCCTTTTAATCCAAGTCAAACTCAGATTTACGATGGATTCCCTCAAAATCCGGGATGGTAGAAATACATCAAACTTCTTTTACATTATTAAACAATAAAAGATGAAGAGAACGATAATATATAAACTGTTTGTACAAGGATTTACCGCTATCATTTTTTGCGCCAGCACCCTCATGGCACAAAACCTGGACACATTCGTATCTGGAGCTGTTTTTGATGAACTGGGGAATCCGATAAACGGGGTAAAAATATACGGCACAAAAGGAGTTTCGGCAACCACAGATAATAGCGGGACCTTCGAAATAGTTGTTCCTTCACAAACATCTCTGCTTATTGAAATGGATGGTTTTGAATCACAGATCCTTCCTGTTTCTGATTTTCCGGATCAGATTACCCTGGTAAAATCTCCTTTTCTTGCATCATCCGGGGATGATGTAAAACTGGGTGTCTATACCAAAGCCCGAAGGGAAATGGTGGGAGCTGCTTCCATTATCAACCCGGCAGATCGTCTTACTTATGATAATACACAATGGGTCAGGGATTATATACAGGGACTATTACCCGGAATCAGTGGTTCGTCAAATATACGGGGACTTGGAGGTGCCCTGTTTGTTATTGACGGCGTAATTGGGCGCAGCCCGGACATTCTGAATATGGATGAAGTGGATCAAATTGTCGTTCTAAAAGATGCCAATGCCGTAGTGCTGTATGGAGCCCAGGCAAAAAATGGGGTGATTGTTATTAGTACCAAGCGAGGCAGGATCAACCAAAAAAGCGCAAAGATTAATGTACGTTACGGAATAAAGACTCCCATTTCACTGCCTTCCTACCTGGGTGCTGCGGATTATATGTTGCATTATAACGAAGCCCGGGCAAACGATGGTATGAGCGAATACTATGCTCCCGGATTAATAGAAAACACACGAAGTGGAGCTAACCCTTACCGTTATCCGGATGTGGATTTATATTCCGATGAGTTTTTACGTTCAACAGCACAAACAGTAGACGCGAACACCGAATTCTCGGGAGGAAATGAAAAGACGCAGTACTATATAAATATGGGTTGGAATAATAGCCAGTCCTGGGTAAAACTGAACCCAAAGGCCAACTCCGGGGAAAACCGCTTGAATGTACGCGGTAACATCGACTTTGAAGTCAACCGTTTTATAAAAAGCAGTGTCGACGCAGTGGCTATTATCAGTTCAAATAAAAACGCCAATACCAACCTGTTAGATGTAGGTGCCACATTAAAGCCTAATGCCTATGCTCCCTTATTACCAGTTTCGATGATGGATACAGCATCAAATCCGGATTTGGCAGGCCAGGTAAGTGCAGCAGGAATTTACAATGGAATGCTTCTGGGTGGATCCCAGATTTATCAGGGTACTGTACCTCCAATATCAAACGTAATTGCCGGTGGATATAACAATGAAATGTTCCGCTCTGCCCAGTTTAACAACTCCATCGATTTTGATTTGGATATGATCACCGAAGGGCTATCTGCCAAAACCTACCTGAGTTTTGATTTTTACGATGCATTCAATATCAGCATAAACAATAAATTCAGGGTATATGAGCCCGTTTGGATTGGGGACAATATTTCGGGTTTAACACCCTATGGCGAAGTGGATCAAAAAGATCTGACAGAGAATGTAAATTCCGGTCATAACATCAGTCGCTTTGGATTTTATGGCTTGTTAAACTACGAAAAATCCATCACACCAGCTCACCATGTGAATGCAACGCTTATGGGATATACCAACTCTATGAGTGTAAGCAATGTATTGCAAACCGAGAGAAGCTCACACCTTGGATTGCAAGTCACTTATGACTACAAAAAGAAATTATTTGCAGATTTCAGCGGGGCATATGTTTACTCTAATAAGTTGCCCTCCGGAAATCGTGGCAGCTTCTCTCCCACCGGAGGTTTGGCCTATATTCTTAGCGAAGAAGATTTTTTGAAAAATAACCGATTTATCGATTTTCTTAAACTGAAAGCAACAGCAGGATTGCTGAAGTCAGATCTTGATATTAACCAGTACTACCTCTATTCAGAGACTTATGCCAAAGGATATCAAATCAGTTGGAATGATGGAGGTCAGAAAAACAACATCCAAAATATCTCTCAGGGAGCCAATAAGCAAATGACATTTGAAGAACGCCTGGATGTAAACCTGGGCCTGGAAGGCTTAATAATGAAATCCCTGTTTGTAGAGTTCAACTACTTTAAATCAGGTATTGACAAACAATTAACTGCGCTAAATACCAAATATCCTTCTTACTACAATCCTTTCAGGCCATATGACAATTTCAATAAAGACTCGTACAGCGGTTTCGAAACAGGACTGGATTATACCAGAAACGTCAGGGACCTGAGACTTAGTTTTGGCGGTAATATGATGTACGTAAAATCTGAAGCTGCTATTCGTGATGAGGTATTTGATTATGATTATCAGTATATAGAAGGTCAGGCTGTTAATTCCATATACGGACTAACTGATGTCGGCTTTTACACAGCAAATGATTTTGCGATAGACGCCAGTGGAAATTATATTCTAAATGAAGACCTGCCTGTTCCCGCATACGGCTCTGTGCAGCCAGGAGACATCAAATATGAAGATAAAAACAACGATGATGTAATTAATGATAACGACAAAAGCCATATTGGTCAATGGGGAAATCCCTGGTCTTATGGTTTACATGTCAAACTGACTTACAAAGGTTTTAGCCTTTTTGTATTGGGACTTGGACAGTTTGGCGGAGAAGGAACCATGTCAGGCGACTACTACTGGATTGACGGTGAAAAAAAATATTCAGAAGTTGTGTTGAATCACTGGACACCGGAAACAGCGAACATGGCAAGTTATCCCCGTTTGTCCTCGGTAACAAATAAAAACAATTATCAGACTTCTACTTTTTGGATGTACAGTGACAGTCTCTTTGATATTCAACGCGCCCAGATAACGTATGATTTCAGCAAGGCCTTCTGCAACAAACTGAAAATGAATAATATCAGCATTAGTATTGCGGGATATAATCTCATCAGGATAGCGCAAAACAAAGACATTCAACAATTAAATGTAAAAGGAAATCCTCAATTCAGGCACTTTACAGTTGGTTTGAGAACAGCATTTTAATTCCATCTAATACCAAGACTTATGAAATCAATAGTATATATATCCTTTTTTCTGTTGTTAGCGGGGTTGGTCTCTTGTGAAGTGTTTGAACCGCTTGATGAGAATCGTTTAACAACCAACTATGTTGCCGTTACACCCGAAGCAGCTGAAGGAGTGTTGCTACAGGCCTACACAGGATTAATTGACCAGTACACATTTTCGGAGGTGGGTACCGATGATGCAGTAAGTAACCAATTAAACAATGGTTACCGAAGAATGGCAAATGGTGAATTAAGTTCCCAGTATAATCCGGCTTCACTATGGAATAGATACGAACAGGTCTTCTTCATTAATAAATTTTTTGAGATTCTCGGTATCGGGGATATGCAATGGCATCGCGATGATACGATTAATACACTTTTTGACGAACGTTTCAGGGGGGAAGCATTTGCCTTAAGAGGGCTTTACCATTTTTATGTTCTCCAGGCCCATGCGGGCTATTCAGGAAGTGGAGAGTTACTGGGGATACCCTATTTTACAGAATTCATTTCTTCGGATGGTGATTTTAATTTACCGCGTCTCTCTTTTGAAGCATCCGTAGAAGCTATAAATAATGACTTTGAAGAGGCTTTAAAGCTGCTTCCCTTTGATTATTCTGATGATAACGCTGATGTACCTCCCCAATATGCTGATCTAGACTTTGGGAAATACAAGATCGTGTTTGGTGCCCAGAACAATCAGCGCATATCAGGACGCATAGTAAAGGCACTGCAAGCACGGCTGTCTCTGTTTGCCGCGAGTCCTTCGTTCCTGGATGGTGGCGGATATTACGAGAAAGCAGCAGGATATGCTGCAGAGGTATTAAACTCCATTGGAGGTGTAAGTGGTTTGCATAGCACTGGACACCTGTTCTACAAAAAGGACTTATACCTGAGCTCGGATGAATTATTATGGCGTTCGCCCATTAGCGATAATACCACCTGGCTGGAAGAAGCCAATTTCCCTCCTTCAAAAAACGGTAAGGGAAATGTTAATCCTACCCAAAATTTAGTGGATGCTTTTCCAATGATCAGTGGTTATCCGGCAACAACAGCGAATGGCTACGATCCGCAGGATCCTTATGCAAACAGGGATAAACGCCTTGGGGAATATATCGTCTATAATGGGTCAAGGATTGGTATAATGTCAAAAATCTACACAGGGGCAGGTGCCGGTGTCGACAGGTTAGATTCTATTTCTGAGCTTTCGACAAGAACAGGCTATTACCTGAAAAAACTCCTTCACCCAAATGTGCGCATTAACGATGACGGTACTGCAACCGGGAAAAAGCATATAAATGTATATTTCCGTTATACCGAACTGTTCCTGATCCTTGCAGAAGCGGCCAACGAAATTGGAGGTCCTGACCACATCGTTGAGGGTATGTCAGCAAGAGATGTATTAGGAGCTATTCGAGAAAGAGCCGGAATTTCACAGCCGGATGCTTATCTGGCTTCTCTTACTTCACAAGAGGATATGCGTGGACTCATTCGTAACGAACGTCGTATTGAGTTATCCTTTGAAGGACACCGGTTCTATGATATACGACGATGGGGATTGTCACTGGATGAGACTGCAACAGGATACTTTCATAATGGCACTAATTACGAAAGTGTTCCCGGTGTAGAAGCGAGAAATTATCCGTCGCATGCTACCTATCTTCCAATACCATACTACGAGATTGTGAAATTTTCCGAGTTGGTTCAAAATCAGGGATGGTAAATACAGAAAATGAAAAAATAAAATGCGATATATGAAAGCAAAATTAATAGTTCCACTTGCGGTTGTTTTGGTTCTTGTAGCCTGCGAGAATCAAGATATTGAGTTCGATGATTTTGGCTCAACCGCTGTATATTTTCCGTTTCAGACACCTGCAAGAACACTAATACTTGGAAAATACGAGGTGGGACTAAATGAAAACGATAATAATCATCGTTTCGAAATAGGGGTTGCCCTGGCAGGCGTTTATGAGAACAGAGAACCTCGCAACGTACATTTTCAATTGGATGATGGTCTGCTTGAAGAGGTTACAAATATAAAAGCTTTACCCCCGGCCTATTATACTATAGAGACTGAGAGCCCTGTAACCATTCCTGTTGGGGAATTTAAGGGAAGAATTACTATACAGCTTACCGCACAATTTTTTGACGATACTCTCTCGTTTGCACCGCTTAATCAGGTCAATTATGCACTTCCCTTAGTCATAACACAGGCTGAAAATGTGGATACGGTACTCAGCGGAGTTCCTTTGGTGGGTACCCCTTCACGCATAAGAGGCAGCGACTGGAGTATAGCGCCAAAGGATTACACCTTGTACGGAATAAAGTTTATCAACAAGTACCACGGATATTATCTGCGCCGAGGTGTGGATGAAATGACGAATGATACAGGCGTGGTAGTTCGTTCTGTTTACCGCAATGAATATGTGGAGCGTGATGAACTTGTTTTGGTTACCACCACAGGGAACAATTCAGTGGAACTGTCAAATATAGTAAGAAGAGGGGACCTGTCGAGCCCGGGAAAAATTAATATAGGGTTGAGTTTTAACGGTAGTGGTAGCTGCTCTGTTCGAAGTTACGGTGCAGACGGTTACGATGTATCCGGCACCGGGACATTTGTTGAAAATGGGGATGGATGGGGAGGAAATGAGCATGATGCCATCTTTCTCAATTACAGCTATACGGATACGGTAAATAATGAAACCCATAATGTTACCGACACCTTGGTCATAAGGGACAGAAATGTGGTATTTGAAGAGTTCTCGCTTGAACTATCAAATGAATAATTGGATTGTAGTATTCTTAATGTGAATGAAAAAATTTATGAAATGAGAGTAATGATTGAATTGCTGGTTGTTTTCTGATAGAATTCAGAAAAGATTTACCCACAAAGAGAGTGATGACATGTAAGCTTTGAAAATGGAGCAGTTGGATTCTCTCTCGGTACTCAATTTACACGTTTTTTAGGAACTTTTTATAATCATTTAAATTTATTTGTCATGAAAAAATTATTTACAATTATGCTGTTTGTGGTATTCCAAATTGCAGTATTTGCCCAAACAGATGTAACAACCAATTTGATTCCGAACCCAGGTTTTGAACTTGGTGGCACCGATGGCTGGTATTTTGCTTCAGACTTTGGTCATTTACACGCTAACGATGGCGGCACCTACAATGGCGTTATCACTATAACCGGAGATCCGGAAGATGTAGCTGTTGGAGACAGTGCAGGTAAAATTACAGTTACTGAAGGCATTAATATGTGGGAGATCGGCCCGAGAACCACCGCAGTAACTGCTGTTGATCTTGCAGGAAAAACACTCACCATCTCCTTTCGACTTAAAAAGACCTGGCCGGACGAAACCACCCAGCAAGATAATCCCGGCATTGGTAAAGTAATGATGAAGATTTATGCCGATGGTACAGCAATAGAGACACATACTCCCATCGAAGGATTGCCAGGTAGTTTTGGTTTTGGTAACGGAGAAGTTCTCGTAGATAATGGTGCAGACTACAAGGTTGCCGGGTTTCAGGCCGTAGTGCCCCCCGGAACCACTGAACTTCAGATTGGTTTTTGGATGGGCAAGTATGGAACCTACTATCTCGATGACTTTCAAATTTATGAAGGAGGTCTTACACCTGCCCTCACGAAACCTGAGATGCCACAGGAGTTTCAGGTTGATCCGGCAGTAGGGACTTCCACTGAACTATTATGGCTGAATAACTCAGAGGCAGTTACCAGTTTTGTCATTTTAAAGAATGAGATACCAATTGACACACTTGATGCTGTCGCGGAAACATATGCAGTGGATAGTTTAGATGCAAATACGAAGTATGTTTTCGGAATCTTTGCATTAAATGGCCAAATATCTTCTGATACTGCCACAACTGTATTCAACCCCGATGGTCAGGAAGAAGCCAAATACACCGTGGTATTCGATGATCTAAGGAATACTTCCACTGCTGAAGCCAATGTTAGTAACGAATACAAGGTAGCATTGCCCGATGCTCCAAGCAGATACGGTTACGACTTCGGCGGATGGTTTACCGGGAGAGATGGATCTGGCACTGAGTTTACAGCCGAAACTGTAGTTGATGCTGATATGACTGTGTATGCTTATTGGATGCCATCTAACCTTCCATCAATTGATGTAACAGACGGTTTTATAACAAATCCCGGTTTTGAAGATGATACTACCGGATGGGAGTTATACGTGCCCGGTGGAGCTGTTGCAAGCTTGACAGCAACTGAGGATACGGCGCATATTGCTGCCGGGACTAAAGCAGGGAAAGTGGAGGTTACCACAGGAGTTAATTTCTGGGAAATGCCATTAAGAAGTGATACTTCCAATGTAGACCTTTCCGGCAAAACATTAGCCATATCCTTTAAGTCGAAAAGATTATGGCAGACCGGTGAGAAGAAAACAATCATAAAAGTTAAGTTTCCGGGCGGAGCACTTTGGCTTACACCTATTGAAAATTATGGTTTTGCCAACGGAGAATGCTATTATGATGAAAATAATCAGAATGAGTATAAACTTTTTGGATTTACATTTACCGTTCCGGATACTGTAACTACAGGTCTGTTTATAGAACTTTGGGTGGGAGCTGAAGGAACTTACTATTTTGATGATTTTCAGGTATATGAAGGTATTTCACCTGTGTTTGTAGAAGAATTACCATGTGCACTGGTTATTAGCGACCAGCCATCGGCAGTAACAGTATCTGTTGACGGAACAGCCACTTTAACAGTGGCAGCATCAGGCGGAGTATCCGGCCTGACTTATCAGTGGGAGGAATCTGATGATAACGGAAGTGCAGATGCCTGGGCCAATGCCGTTGGCGGCAGTAGTTCTACGACGGAAAGTTATACAGCACCAACTTCAAGTGCCGGGGCGATGTATTACAGGGTAGTAGTTAGTGATGCAGGGGAGGGCTGCGAAGATGCAATAAGTAGCAGTGCCCTTGTAACAGTAACTGGTCCTAACAGCATATCGGCACCTTCCGCGAATGATATTCACATATATCCAAATCCTGTACAAGATAGGTTGTATGTGAAAGGAATCACCAATGAAATGCATTGGACAATCACTAGCTTAACTGGTGTGGCGATCTCGACTGGCAGGACCATTGATATCAATGTTTCTGACCTGCAGAGCGGATTCTACCTGATTAAACTGGAAAATGACGAAGGAGTCCTTGGAATTAGAAGATTCATTAAGGAATAAGGACTATCACGCCCGATTAATTTTATTCAATAAGTATTGAATTTAATGGCATGAAGAAGATTTCGCAAAGGATGAATGGGTTTGATTTAGAAACTTTACGTCCTTTGCGTCTTCTTTGTAATCTATGAAGGAAAATGAAGAGTAGACATTTCTTAAGAAGCAAAATGTTTGAAGGAGGAAAACTGTTTGGGGGAGTTATCGTATTAACTGCATGTATTGGATCTGCTGGTTGTTCAAAGGTTGAGCGTGATAATAAGCCCAACATTATTCTCATTGTGGCAGATGATATGGGGTATGGCGATGCTGCCTGCTATGGCAATACCAACCTTGTTCAAACTCCGAATATAGACCGCCTGGCCGATGAAGGTGTCCTTTTCACAGATGGCTATGTAACGGCTCCCTTATGCGCTCCATGCAGGTATGGATTATTAACCGGCGTATATCAGCAGAAATTTGGGGTAAGATGGAACGTGGATGCCTCACTGGACTTATCTCAGTATGGCATAGAGGAAACGCTTGAAGAGACTCGAATTGCAAAACCCATTGAAATCATTTCCGAGCCGCTAGAAAGAGCGGGCTATTCAAGTGTTTTAATAGGGAAATGGAACCTGCCCATGTATCCGCAAACCACATTTGATGAATCGCATTCGACGATGCACTTTGTAGGAGATTATTTCCCAGATGCATCGGGACACTATAAAGGTGTCGATGGCGTGCCGGCACAACATGAGAAGGCCCGTCATCTATGGGGGCCGGTACGCAAAGGCGACGAGTACCTGACAGATCGAATCGGTCGCCAGGCCGTTGAGTATATCAAAAAACATAAAGACTCGCCCTTTTTTATGTTTGTGGGTTTTAATGCACCTCATACACCACTACAGGCTAAAAAAGAACATCTTAAGCAAGTGAAGCACTTAGATTCCGAGGCATTGAAGTTATATGGTGCCATGCTTTATTCCATGGACGAAAATATTGGCAAAATATTAAAAGCCTTAGATAAACATAATCTATCCGATAATACCCTGGTAGCGTTTATGAGTGACAATGGGGCTACATTTGCCTACCCGGTAAACTGGCCGGAGGAGTGGGAGAAAGAGCTTTTGGGAAGTAATGGGAATTTACGGGGACACAAAGCCCAGATGTATGAAGGGGGTATACGGGTTCCATTTATTATGCGGTACCCCAAGGTGTTAAAAGCCGGGCAAGTATTTAAAGAACCTGTGGTTTCATTAGATTTGTATCCCACCTTCTGTAATGTTGCAGGTGGAGTACCAAACCATAACGAACTGTTAGATGGTGTGGATCTAATACCATTTCTGAATGGAGAAAAAAGCGGAATTCCTCATAACATCTTATATTGGTATGGAGAAAATAAAGGGGCTGTGAGGCAAGGCAAATACAAGTATTTAAATTACAAAGGGGAAGTAGAACTCTACAATTTAGAAGATGACATTTCAGAATCAGAAGACTTGAAGGCAATAAAACCTGAAATTTTAAAGGGGTTGGATGACAAATACTACGATTTCATAAATAGTTTGCCGCCACCCGTAAATCCTAACAGGGAAGACAAATTTAATCCGGATAAACGATGAGATAACTTTGCTTGTCAGAAGATTTACAAATATTTGGACAATTGAAACAGTTGGGAAACATTCTCGAGGTAAATTGAAAGAATGAAATAAAGTATGAGAAAAATATTATTGATTTTAAACTTGCTAGTTGGTCCCGTGTATATGGCGCAGTCTCAAACATATGCCGATCCGAAAGTTACAGGAAACAGTGTCTTGAACATAGTAACGGTTTGGGGTGGAAGGTCAGTTTTTAATACCGGGGATGTAAAAAAAGTAAGCTTTTCAGGAGGAGATTTAATCCTTCTTGATTCAAAACAAACATCCCATTCCTTTAATATAGATGCTATTCTATCGTTGAATTTCAGAAACTACCCTATCCTAACCTCTATATCCAGTATAGTTCAAACAACAGAAGAGAAAACAATCCTGTACCCCAATCCTGCAACCGATCGGCTATATTTCAAAACCAGGTTAGCTGAGAATGATATATTTCGTGTTGATGTTTTGACCTTAAATGGGAAAACCCTCATCTCAAAGAAAACAAATGCTTACCAGAAAAGTATCAGTGTTTCCGGCCTTAGCCCGGGGATATATATATGCAAAATATATTCACGCAATATAGTTCGCAGTTCAAAATTCATAAAACAATAAACAGGAGTATTTAAAATGAGGTATGGTATACAAATCCCCCTTTTGATTGTCACTCTTCTTTTTGGAATAAGGACTTACAGTCAGGATTCATTATACATTCTTATGCAGAATAAAGCAGTAGAGAAATATGAATTAGCCACTATTGACAGCATAGTTTTTTCAGATAATGAGAGAGATTCTTTTCATATATACAATAGGGGACGTTACACCTCCGGCTATGATCTGGAAAACGTTGAAGACATATTTTTCAAAGATGTCACAGGTACGGACTATCCCGGTTATGCTCCTGTTTTTCAGAAGTTAAAGAAAGGGGTGAATCAAGATGTGGCCATGAGATACTCGGGCACTTTTGATAAAATAATTCACGAACGTGCACACATGCAGGCAATAAGTGAAGCAGGTTTTGAATCGGTGCGCATATTTCTACCTTATTCCGCCGGTTCTGCCGGTCATGTGCATTTTGAACAACGCATTCAGGATGCACTTGATTATAACCTGGCAGTGGTAGTGTGTATGTGGGGAAAAGGTTGGGGAGATGATTCCTGGTCGAACGACCCAGACAAGGGTGCTATTGAGATTGCAGACAGATGGCGGAAAATTGCTGACGACTGGAAAGAAAGATTCTCAAATGAGCTGGTTTTTGAAATATTGAATGAGCCGGAAGGAATTGGTTTTAAGGATGAATCGACTTTCCCTGATGTAATGAAACTTTATAACGCTGCCATAACGGCCATTCGTGAAGTTGATGATGACAGGCCAATTCTTGTGGGATGTCCGGGTTACAATGATGCGGAATATTTGGAGCCCTGGGTTTCAGAAAAGTACCTGACTTATTCCTTTAACGGTGGCCTCAAGTTTTACGATGATCCCAACATCGGCGTCGCCATCCACTACTACAGTCCCAGCGGACATGATGCTGCCGGGGGCTATCCCAATTTTGCCATGTGGAAAGCCCCTTTGGGCAACCATTGGAAAGGGGCAATTGACCGGCATTTTAACGATGTTGAAACCTGGCGAAATGCACTAAATTGCTCAAACATACCAGTAGTGGTTACTGAGTGGGGCTGCTGGGTATTTGAAAGCCGAAATCAATCACAGGACCTGCCCACCTGGTTAGACTATAATTTGAATCTAATGGAAGCGCATAATATTGGTTCAATGTGGTACACCGGGATGCACAATAACCAACGTTCCTTTGCCATTTTTAACTCAGAAACCGGCTGGAATCCAGTGGTATTAAACAGACTTACGGGGCTTGTGCCGGATACTGTTCCACCCACCTCACAAATCATTGATGCTGAGTTTGTGAACTGGGGGAGCAACACCTGGAAACTTACAAATGAATCCCACGTGACTAAGAGCTTTGTAGGATCGTCCCAAGCATTAAGCGGAAGTTATTCTGTCAAATTATCAGTATCACAGGCTACTGACTGTCAGATGTTTCAGCAAACACTTACCCGGGACGAATCCTATGAATACTGTGAAGGAAGAACATTGCTTCATTTGATTGAAGGAAGGACTTACAAGATCAGTTTTATGGCAAAAAGCGATAGTGGTGAAGGGCAGATAAAGGTGTTGCTGAAAGATGCCAAAAACCTGAATACAATCTATTATGAAAGTGAATATCAAACCCTATCCAGATCGGCCAATACTTACACTTTAAGCTATACTCATCAATCAGCAACGGATATGGATGTCCGTCTCGAGTTTGACCTGGGTTCGAAACAGCAAGTGATCTATTTAGACAAGGTGAAACTTTTGGGGGAATAGCCATGAAAAAAATCCTAATAACAGGAGGAACAGGAGATGTGGGAAAATCGCTATGCGAGCTTTTAAGTATAGGCGGTTACGAAATTCTTACGTCTGCCAGAAGGAAGCCAGAGGGATGGAATTACCCCTTTAAGGCTCTCGATATCACAGACTTGGATGCTTTTACTGAAATTTTAAAAGACATATCGGTGGTGATACACCTTGCCGGACAGCGAGAGCCGGATGCAGGCTTTGAGGATTTGCTGGGCCCCAATATTCGTGGAGCTTACAATGCATTTGAAGCTGCCTTACGGTCAGGTGTACAACGAGTGATATACGCCAGCAGTGTTAATATTGCCAATGGTCCGTCCCAGGAAGAGCCCATTCCCGATGAAGCGGTATGTCCATCAAACTTGTACGGTGCTTCAAAAGCCTTTGGGGAAGCCACTGCCCGATATTACAGTGAAATGCATGGCTTATCAATCATCTCCTTAAGAATGGGATGGACCATTCCGGTGGCAGAAGCAAAAAAACATTTGAGCGATCCGCCCATGGACAACCTTTTTGCCCAAAGGGCGTTTTTAAGCGCTGAAGATTTCACACAGCTGGTAAAACTGTCAATTGAAGCTCCTGAGGGCTTAAAATTTGGGATTTTCAACGCCCTTTCAGACAACCGTCAAAAGATCCTGGACATATCAAGAGCAAGGGCAGTTCTTGGATATAACCCAGAACACGATTCTTTTGAAATCCTGGAATCCTGAGTATTTAAGGCTTAAGCTGGCATCTTATGAAAAAGATATTATCTCTTATTACCATAATCTGGATATATGGGCTGTCAATTAGTCAGGCCCAGGAAAATTGGCCAACAATCGGCCAGGGTATCAATCTGGATTTTACCACAACCGAGGTAAATAAAATTGGCTACGATCCCGCTTATTACGATCTATTCAAAGCTGCCGGATTCGAAAGCGTCCGTTTTTTTGTTAAGCAGGGCATTAATCCCATGGCTTACAGAGAAGCAATTGATGGTGCCATTAATAGGGGGTTGGCCGTTGTGATTGCAGGATTTACAGGAAGGACCAAAGGAAAAGAGGCGTTTGTTGAGTATTGGAGGGACTTTGCAGAGTTGTACCAAATGTATCCAAAAGAGCTGGTTTTCGAGATCATGAACGAACCTAAGATGGCAGGACACCCCAACGAATATGAATATGATCTGGAGGTTATGCAGTGGCTGGGAGATGCGATTGTGGCAATCAGGGAAACGAACCCGACCCGGGTAATAGCCATTGGAGGACCTCATAACAATCACGCCGATATGTTGGCAAAGTATGTCACACCCGAATACGTGGATTATCGGCTTCCGGATGGTACCGGATTTAAGGATGATGATAATATCTGGGGGATCTTTCACAACTACAGGCCTCAGAATTGGACACACAGCCATGAACCAAAGAATATTACTGAAGCAAATCCTAAATGGAGAGAAGAAATAATCGAAGCCATGGATTTAGGACAGAAGTGGGCACAAAAACACAAAAAGAAAGTCTTAATGAGTGAATGGGGAACAAAATTGACCAATGATCGCCTGGAGATTTTGGATTACATCAAATTCATGACAGAAGCAGCCGCAAAAAGAGATATTGATTGGATGTACTATTGCGGCGTTTTCAACAATGCATGGACCTTCTCAATTTATACCTCTGAATGGGGTTTTGCAAGGACCATAGATATAGTTGAAGCGCTAAGCGGAGAAAGACCGAAATTGATGTGGTTACCCACCAACCAAATCAATAATTCCACCTTCAAAATGGATAGGGAGCATTGGTATTCAAACGGTCAGGTTACCCTCAATACGGTTGAAGGTGAAGGAGTCCATGGTTCACGTGCACTTCGCTGTAAGGTCATGTTTGTATGGCCGCAGGAGCCGGTGATTTATCAACAAACCCAAGCTGCCTGGAGGTTTTATTCTGAAGGTTTCCATATGATCCAGCTTCGCGAAGGCAATACCTATACTATTTCTTTTTATGCGAAAACACCTGTTAACAAAACGAAACTAAAAGTTCAGTTAGGAGTTGCACCTACAAATGAGACTATATTGTGGACATCTAATGAGGTAGAAATCAATACAGAGTTATCAAAATACGAGTTTAGCTACAAGCACAATTCTGGGCCGGTTGAGAACGTACGTTTCTCGATAATATTTAGTGAGCGTCACAGTGAGATCATTCTTGATGATATTAAGATGGTTGGTTCACGGCCACAGCAATAGAAAGATATTATCTGGCTGCCAGGGAAAAGAACCTTGCCTTGGCATTATCTGCAACATTTGGCTATGCGTGGCAACCGGGCGGCCGATGTTCCAATTATTGATATCTTTGTCAGGTACTACCATGCATAGTATCTCTTGTATGATCCAAAGGTTCAAATATTGCGTTATATCGCTATTTGTCATTTTTCTGATTTGCAATAGATCAAATGCGCAAAATGCTACGTTTCAAAAATTCGGTTTAAAGGAAGGATTAAGCAGTACCCGGGTTTATACCACGATAGAAGACGATCTTGGCTTTTTGTGGATTGCTTCAGATGCAGGAGTTGATCGATTTGACGGAGCAAATTTCAAGCACTATGCGCTTTCTGGTTTTGAAGCAATACGCAGGGCGAGGTTCTATCGATTTTATCTTCAAAAGGATAATGAAAATCAAATCTGGCTTTTAGCAAACAACGGTTTCTTGTACAAATATTCAATTACCCAGGATGAATTTTTACTCTTCCACAGAATAACAAACAAAGCGGGAAGTCCATTAATTTCAAACAATCTGCATATTGACCAAAATGGAAAATTCTGGATTGCTTGTGATACGGGAGTTTACACATTCGACATTCAGTCGCAAAAGTGCGAACTTTACCCCGGATTGCCAGGTGGATTTCAGTCAATTATTCAGGACAATGAAAACAACATTTATTTGGCAGGTGATAGGGGGGTATTTGTTTTAAATGAAAATTATGAATTATTATACAATCTGGTTGATGTCTGTCCTGACCAGGATTTAGGCATCGAAGGAGGCAGAATAGAATCGTTATTTTTTGACGAAAAGCACAAGAGGTTGTGGATGGGTACCAACACCTTAGGCTTATGCGCATTTAATCTATCAGATTTCAATCTTATTTTTCCTTCTGGTTTTGAAAGCTACGTTGGCTTAGCAATCAGGACCATTAAACAGTATTCTCCGGAAAGTTTAATTGTCAGTATTGGAGGTGTTGGCCTTTATATCCTGGATTTAAACAAGCTTGTAACAATAGATAGGTTTTCCTTTAGACAAGATGACCCAAATAGTCTGAGTGCCAATTCAATTTTTGATATTTATCAAAATAAGGACGGCATTTTTTTTATCTCAACATTCAGGGGAGGGCTTAATTCATATAATCCATACCAATTAAATATTCAGGCAATTACGCAAATTCCAGGAGAGAAAAACTCGCTGGAAAACAACAATATATTATCCTTATGTGAGGCATCAGACGAGGTGATTGGATTTGGAACTGCAAAAGGTGTGAGCCTGTGGAACAAAACCGATAACAGCTGGCAGCATTTGACTGAAGTAGCCAGTAAGAAAAATATACTTAGTGGTTTTGTGCATGCGATAGCTGTTGATGGTGATCAAAACCTCTGGACTTCTTCATACACCGATCCTATTATCAGGTACAACCTGACGGGTAAGAGCCGGTATAGTCTATCAGATAAAATACCTTCAGGAGATTATTCCGGGGAAATTCGTTGTATTTATTCAGACAACAAGGATTTTATCTATTTTGCAAATTTGGTTAATGGGATTATATCCTATTCCATATCTAATGGGACAACACAACTCTTCCCAATTGAAAAGATGAGCGTTATCACCCCACTTTCGGATACGAAACTGGCATTAGGTGGCCCGGGGGGACTTTGGTTCTTAGATACTCAGAGTGCCGAAATCGAAAAACCAGAATTCATTCAATCATCAATAATCAGCGATCAAGTTGTTAATTCTTTATGTCTTGATTCTGAAAAGCAATTATGGGTTGCTACGGCCGATGCCGGTATTTTTGTCGTTAATTTCGAAAAGAATACTATCAAGCAAATCTCAAAGAATGATGGTCTTCCTTCAAATTTTGTTTTTTCTATTGTTGAGGCAGGTTCAAATTTTTGGGTCAGTACAAACAAGGGAATATCCAGGATTGATAAGGAAATAAATATTTATACCCTGTTTGAATCTGACGGACTAATTTCTACCGATTTTAATAAAAACGCAGCCATATTATCTTCAGACGGCTTCTTGTATTTCGGGACGAATAATGGAGTCATCTATTTTGATCCAAACAAAATTAAACCAGTCAATTCAGTGAAATCATTGGTGCTCACAGATTTTTATATCAACTACGAACTAACCTTTGCGGGGGAAAAATCCCCTTTAAAACAAGCAATTAATTCTACTAACAGAATAGAGTTGGAGTATACACAGAACTCGTTCGCAATAGGTTTTAGCATTATCGATTTCATACACCCGGGAATTAGTAGAGTAGAATGGATACTGGAAGGGTTTGATGATGAGTGGATCTCCTACAATAAAACCGACCTGATAAATTACACGAACCTCAGCCCGGGATCCTACATGCTTAAGCTGAGAATTATAAACGAAAAATCTGAAGTAGTAACTAATGAAAAGCATATTGAATTTATTGTTAATCCTCCTTTCTGGGGGACCATTGGGGCCTATTTAATTTATATAAGTACATCGCTGCTTTTGATTATCGCCATTGTCTATTTTAGCCGGCTCAAAATGGAATCAAGAAAATCGGAAGAACGCTTACATTTTCTGATTAATACAGCACATGAAATTAAAACACCGCTTACCTTAATAAAAGCACCACTTCAGGATTTGTTGAATACTGAAAGCTTCAAGCCCACTGTAAATCAGAATTTGACCATTGCACTGAAGAACGCTGATAAATTACAAAAGCAAATGATTCAGTTCCTTGATTTTCGTAACATAAAAGAACAGGGAAAATCATTGTTAACTGAAAACATCAATATGTTGCTTTTTCTTCAGGATAAAATATTGGCGTTTGAAGTGATGTGTAAAAGAAAAAATATTTATCTCACATTCACTTCTTCTGTTCATGAATTCCATCTTAAAACAGATCGGAAAATTATTGATGTAGTAGTCAGTAATCTTGTTTCAAACGCTATCAAATACACAAACAAAGGTGGAACAGTAACTGTTAACCTGCAGGTTAAACCCAAATTATGTGAAATAATTGTAAGCGATACTGGAATTGGAATTCCAAAATCACAACAAAAAAAGGTTTTCAGTTTGTTTTATCGTTCTCCTGAAGCTCTTAAATCGGGTAGTATAGGCAGTGGTGTCGGGCTTGTACTGGCCGTTGATTTAGCAAAACAAATAAAAGGGAAAGTAATTCTTGTTAATAGTTCTGATAAAGGCTCCACCTTTAAATTTTCTTTTCCTTATGAATTATCCACATCAGCAATTGATGCTGAATATGTTGAAATTGAAGAAACTCCGGATGAAGGTTTAACTGGAGATACTAGCAAGACCAAGTTGCTTTTTGTTGATGACGATGAAGAATTGCGTCAATATACCAAATCAAAACTTCGAAAGAATTACAATGTCGTTACCGCATCCGATGGAAAATCGGCCCTTGAAAAGGTCAAAAAGAATATGCCGGACATTATTATCAGCGATGTTTCCATGCCAAAAATGAATGGACGTCAATTGTGCATGAACTTGAAGAGCAATATTGACACCTGTCATATTCCGGTTATACTGTTAACCGGCCTCGCTTCAAAAGAAAATGTTATTCAAGGGCTGGAAAGCTGGGCAGATGCATACATCACAAAGCCCGTAGAATTTGATTTGTTAACAAAGCGAATTGACAGTTTATTAGAAACTCGTCAGATTTTAAAAAGGAAATTCCTTCAATTGGACGAATATGAGGAGTTTGAATTAGTAAATGAACTGGATAAATCATTTATTGATAAGATCACCAAATACATTGAGGAAAATATCAGCGACCCGGAATTATCGCTTAATGATCTATACCAGGTTTCTGGAATGAGCCGTACAGCATTCTACCACAAACTAAAAGCCCTTATTGATATATCTCCTTCGGAATTTATAAGATCGATACGATTCAAAAAGGCGATAACACTATTAAAAAGAAAGAAGAGTAATATTAGTGAGGTAGCATACTCTGTAGGATTTTCGGATCCAAAATATTTCAGCACGAGTTTTAAAAAGTATTTTGGCAAGAGCCCTTCGGTATTTGTGGAAAAATCTCCGCCAATAGCGTCGTCCGAAAAACAAACCCGTTGAAATTCAGCGGATTTATTGTTTGCAGAGTATCGCACTGTACTTGTTTTCCGGTATTGAATGCCCTGTTCCAATATTGGATAGCTAAAATCGATCGCAGGCCAGGATAATCCCAGCATCGATGATTGAAAGTTTTTCGCTAAAGGGTTCCATATTGCATCACCTCCTCCATACAAATTTGCTGCCAGTCCCAGAGTCGGCGGGGATCATACCGTACAGTTGAAATATCCTTCATGATCATCTCAATATGGCAAACACCTCCGGCCTGGTCCAGGAAATCCCTGATCTCATGTCTGGCGCGGTCCTGATCAAATTCTTTGCCAGCAAAGATAGCAGGGTTTGGTTTTCGGCTGATTACATAATCATTGCCCAGCTCCTCGATGGCCTGCTTTGTATTGTTCCAGGGACTGCATGAGACCTTTCTGAGGTTAGGGATCCTTCTCAGCAGATGACTCTTCCCTGCCAGTGGTTCACAGCACCCGTAATAGGTCAATTCCCATCTTTCCAGCCATTTCAGGTCATGTTCAATGGCAAACTCCCAGTGCATTTCCGGAGATACATCAGAAAATATCTGGGCATTGGAACATCCCCACATATTGTGTGGCCGGACCCATCCAGGATCAAAAGGTTTCCCGGGCATTTCCCGGGTATAGCCATATCCCCCTGATCCGATCCGGGTGTTAGTGCAATCAAGCGACAACAGGTTTTGTTCCTCAAATTGGTCCAACTCCGCCATCCAGGCCTGCACCATCCTTTCATAAAAGGCATGTACCATATCGGGGCGCATGATCAGATCCATCATGACTTCCTGGATTCCCCACCAGCGGATCAGGTAATCCCACGGGGTGAACCAGATATGGGTCTGTCCCTGCTTTTTTACAGGCAGCACATCGCCGAAAATGTCATTCATCAGCTTGAACCTGATTTCTGTGGCTTCCCGGTTATGGGTAACGGTGGGGATTTTTATTTTCTCCAGGTCATCCATATTCTGAATCTGAATGTTGAAATGACGGGAAACGATGTCACTGGTTTCATCAGTAATGGCCAGGTCCACATCCTCCATGATTCCAAAATCAGTACTGTAAATGGAAAGAGGGCAATCGAGCCAGGGATTGATGATCATATCACCGGGCATGTGCTTCCACTGGTAGATTGTCTTTCGCATGAGATCTTCCTGGGAGCGTGCCCATTCATTCTCACATCGAATGGTCAGCTCATCATTGTAATTCATTTCGTGCCATGGAATCTCATTGATCCAGACCAATGGCCTTTCCGATTCAAGATCATTGAGTTTCCGCCACAAACGCGCCTTCTCTTTGTGGCTGGGAAGGAGCGCAATCCGGGCCCACTCCTCTGCCAGAGCTCTTAAAAGGTCGATCTCCCTCTGCTTAATCGGGATCTCACCGGCTAGCTCTGGTACTGTCCTGTGGCTGGGATCATGTAACATAATAAAATAGGGTTGTCCGAAATCAGAAATTGGATTATTATGAATTAGCAAATTAAACCTATTGCATTGAACAACAATTTAATTATTATTGCAAATAACTGGACGATCTTATGATATGGCAGTAAACTTCAACGCAAATATGAAGCTCCTGATGGGTGGAACATATTCAGGCGGAAGTAACTGGAATAAGGCTGCTACTCACATTGATAAATGCTTTAAGATTTACTATTTCAGAGAGGGAAAGTCCGAAATAGTCAGCTGCAATAAATCCCACTCACTTCTGCCCGGAAACCTCTATTTTATTAATGGGTATTCCATTGTTTCCCAAAAATGTGACGATACAATGCTGGTGGAGTGGATCCACTTCATACCGGAATCCGTCTATTTCAATCACCTGTTAAAATTCAGCTCCTGTGTGGATATGTTGAATATTTCAGAATTTGCTTCATTTATAGGTATTTTCGAATATCTGCAGTCCTTTTTTAACAACACGTTGCAGGGATCGGTGCACAGGATCCTGCAACTTGAGATACAGTCATTTATCCAACTGGTCCTTGCTAAAGTCTTCAATTCCCTTGATCCAAGGATATTCGACAGAGATGAAACCTTTATTCGTCTCTTGCCCACACTTGAATTCATTACAGAGAATTACAGGAAGAGTATAAACCTTGAAGAGATTGCAGCCCGGGCCCATTTATCTCCTAATTATTTCCATAGGCTATTTACAAAAACTTTTCATGTTTCACCATTTTCGTACATCCGGAAAATGAGAATGGAAGAAGCGGTTCGACAGCTCATATACACCAACAAAACGGTAAAAGAAATTGCCTATGATACGGGTTACGAAGACGAGTCCTATTTCTCAAGGACTTTCACAAAACTCAATCAAATCAGTCCTGGAAAATACAGGATTGCCAATCATAAGAAATTGCCATGAATCAAATAGTCTCACTGATGAGAATGATCCTGATCCATGTGCTTTTTATTCCCGTTAATGCGATCGGTTGTCCTGCTTCAGGTCAGGACGATGAACAGATGCCAAACCTGCTGATCATCCATACCGATGAGCACAACTTCGGGACACTTGGATGTTACCGGGAAATACTTTATGTTATGCTTCCACGCCTGTTTGCGGACCCTCCCGCGCATCGTTGCTCACAGGCATGTACCCGCAACATACAGGGGTTCCGAAGAATGATGTGCCCATGCATGATGAAATTATTACACCTTATTCTTACGCTCTTTTAGAGCAACGAAATGCATTATTGGGGCAAGTCTATCCGGTATTTTTTTTTGAAATTGCGGTTGATCTACCCATCTATGCTACAATTACTGTTGAATATTTGGGAAGAGTGGGAAAAAACTTTACCTGAATAAAATCCAATCAAAATCATGAAGAACCTGAAAGCCCAGCTTTTTTCAATCCTGCTTATTTCACTGACAATAACCGGCAATGCCCAGACCAGGACATTCGATCCTTATGCCGGGGAGACAAAAGAAGAACGCGATGCGCGAATGCAGTGGTGGCGTGATGCCCGTTTCGGCCTTTTCATACACTGGGGGGTGTATGCCGTGCCGGCAGGCACCTACAAGGGGGAAAGGATTCCAGGCATCGGGGAGTGGATAATGAACCGTGGGAAAATCCCCATGGCCGAATACCAGGAATTTGCCAAAGAGTTCAACCCGGTGAAATATGACCCGGATGCCTGGGTAAAGCTTGCCAGGGAAGCCGGCATGAAATACATCGTGATCACCTCGAAGCACCACGATGGTTTTGCCCTCTTCGACTCACGGGTTTCTACCTGGGATGTGGTGGACGCCACTCCCTATGGCCGGGACCTGATTGCTCCCCTTGCAGAGGCCTGTAAGAAATATGGAATTAAACTGGGACTTTACTATTCCCAGGCCCAGGACTGGAACCAGGGCGGATCGGCCCGCCAGAAATGGGATCCTGCACAGAATACGGACATGGATGATTACATCGACAGCATAGCTGTGCCACAGGTAAAGGAGATCCTCTCCACCTACAAGCCGGCCATCCTGTGGTGGGATACTCCTATGGGAATGACCCGGGAGCGGGCAAATAAACTGATCCCGCTACTGAAAATCTGTCCGGGAATCATTCATAACAACCGCTTGGGAGGAGGCTACAGAGGGGATATCAGCACACCCGAGCAGCATATTCCGGGGACCGGACTTCCCGGGGACTGGGAGGCCTGCATGACCATGAACAACACCTGGGGTTATAAGAGCTACGACCAAAACTGGAAGTCGGTTCCCCAGCTTATCCAAAACCTGGTAGACATTGCCAGTAAAGGGGGCAACTACCTGCTTAATGTAGGGCCCACCGCCGAAGGGCTTATCCCCAAATCCAGCGTGGAAAGGCTGAAGGCCATCGGTAAGTGGATGAAAGTGAATGGTGAATCCATCTACGGAACCACTGCCAGTGCATGCTCCCGTCCCTCCTGGGGGAGGATCACTACAAAGGCCGGACAGAGAAAAACCACCCTCTACCTGCACGTTTTCAAGTGGCCGGATGACGGTAAACTTTTCATCCCGGTGGACAACACGGTAACAGAATGTTCCCTTCTGGCAAAACCGAAAAGGAAATTCAAGACGGAAAGCAATGTTGAAGGGACCACCGTTCATCTCACCGGGAAAGCCCCGGACCCGGTCTGCTCGGTCGTGAAACTGGACCTTGAGGGTCCGGTATCGGTCACATCCGCGAACTTTATCCGGCAGGACCCGGAAGGAAATATCCTTCTCAGCGCAGAGCGTGCCCTTATCAACAGCCAATTCGGAAGCCATACGGCCCATAATGCTGTGGAAGATTGTATTGACCAGTGGACAAATTCAAACGTAAGCCTGGAATGGTCCTTCAGTGTAAATACTCCCGGTGAGTTCAATATCACGGTTCTGACTGCATCGTTGGACAGCAGTGCGTTTACGGTGAGCCTGGGAAAACAATCCCTGAAAACGCTCCTCCCTCCCACCGGCGATTTCAGCAAATTCAAAGCACAGGAAATCGGAACCCTTATGATAAAAGAAGCCGGGGACCATACCCTGATCCTGAAACCCGTTAAGAAGCAATGGGAACAGATTAACCTGCGATCCGTGAAACTCTCTCCTGCCGGGAAGTGATAACGGGCTGTCGCACCAGGACGGCTACTGAAAATTATTTTATTAATAATACACTCATGGATGTTAACAATGCCATTGAAGTTCGCGGATCGGAGAGAAAAGGGGCTGTTATCGTATCACAGAATAATCTTGTTATTTCTGATGAACACCTTTACGGGATTACAAAATCTCACAATATGGTAGCTGATTTGAATGATTTTATCGATGCAGAAGGCAGAGACTACGGCTTAAAGCCGGGTGCTGCTGCAATTGATGCGGGCATTCATGTAGAAGGATTTACTGACGCGGTGGGCAAACCCGATATTGGAGCAATTGAATTCGGAGCCCCGGATTGGAGGGAGAAAGTGGGCGCGACTATCGAAATCCCTGATTTCCCGGATGAAGAGAAGGGTTGGGTTCCAATTTCTACCGATCTGAAAAGATCAGAGATATCGAGCAAAATGCCATTGACTTCACATGGCGTTACCATTCAAGAGTCCGGGGAATGCCTGACCCGAGGGTATGACTACCGGATCGCGTGCCCGGGGAAAAC
>CAZCQL010000008.1:92867-95069 GCA_964500835.1 uncultured Bacteroides sp. | reverse complement strand
GGGGAATTGACAACCTGGTGGTAAAAAATGTGACCATAAACCATACCAGGTGGAAGGGATTTAAATATGGAGCCTCCACAAAGGGAAATTTTACCAACTCAGTATTGGAGGACATTGCCATGGTCTATACACACAGCGGTCTGGCCCTTTATGCAACGAGCGGCTGCAATGTGACAAACATCAGGTTCAACCGCATCAAAATGAACAATGTACAAACCCCATTCTTTATTCTCCGTAGCGCCTCCGGATCACCATACACTCCCGGAATGCAGGATATCTACATCTCAAACATTGAGGCAAGGAATGTCTATGGCCAGCAAGGAAGTTCGATTCAGGGATCGGAAAAAGACGGTAAGGTTTATCCAGTAAAAAATATTTATCTTACCAATGTGGACGTGAAAAACTTCAAGGGAGGCCTGGATGCAGTGCCCGCTTTGCCTCCGGAATTTCCCGGCACCCGTCCCAGGATTTCTGCAGGATTTCCGGACGGCTATCCTGAAACAATCGTTTGGGATGACTTCCCTGCCTGGGGCTATTTCATCCGGCACGTTGAAAACGTGGTGTTCACCAATGTGACCCATGATGTTTCCCCTGAAGATGCCCGGGAAGCTATCGTGCTTGAGGATGTAACCGGATTTGAAGCAATAAATAAGCAGGAACCATGAAACCTGACAACACCACAAAATTTGATTTCCTGAAAATCGCCAGTGCCGCTACCGCCAGGAGTCCGGCTCATTACCGAGGAATTTCGCGATGCCGGGTATTTCTTAACAAACTGCAGCGGCCTGGACTACAGCCGGAGAGGCAAAACTGACTATAATTTTGATCCCTGCGCTGGAGTGGATATTGGTGGGGATTTTCCCTTATATGGATTCAATCTCTACACTAGCCGTAGGGCCTTGTGTCCTGAACTTTTTGTAAAAATTGAGTTGGAACCGGGCGAAACACAGAAGTGGACCCGGTCATACCGTTTTTTCTCGAAGTAATCCATGCAAATATAACCGAAATGAAGACAGGTATTATTTCACTGATGATTCTTTGCCTGCCGCATTGCAGCTGGGCAACCGACACCTTTGCCCCGCTCAAAGATGGCAAGGCACCACAATCGGTAGAGGCACTGTGGGCGGATTATGATCCCCGGGCCGAGCCGCTTGATGTTGAAATTCTAAAGCAATGGGAGGAGGAGGATGTGATAATGCAAGTTTTGCGTTATCGCGTGGGCATCTTCAAGGGCCGCAAGTCAATGATGGCAGCGGTCTATGGTTATCCCAAGGGGGAAACACAGCTACCCGGGCTTGTGCAGGCTCATGGAGGAGGACAATACGCTGATTATCGTGCGGTTTTAACCAATGCCAAACGGGGTTACGCTACGATCTCGATTGCCTGGGCCGGACGCATAAATGCACCGGACTACAAAGTCAACCGTGATGGGGTAGCCCTCTTTTTTAAGCAGGCCACTGATCATCCGGACTACAAGGTCACCACGGACTGGGCCGCATTGGACGGCTACCATGCACCGTCCCGGGATGGGGCCAGTTCCATGGGTGTCCAGGCTGCCTCCTATACGTTGGACGAGGTAGAGTCGCCGCGAAATTGCTGCTATTTTCTCTGGACCCTGGGTGCACGTCGCGCCCTCACCTTTTTGGAACAACAGCCGCAGGTCGACGCTGAACGACTCGGGATCTATGGGCACTCCATGGGTGGCAAAATCACCACACTTACCGCTGGAATCGACAAACGCGTCAAGGCCGCAGCGCCTTCTTGTGGTGGGATCAGCAATAAAACAGATAACGATCTCTACCAAAAGACCCTTGCCGATGCCCTCTACCTGGATCGACTGTCCTGCCCGATCATCTTCCTGAGTCCGTCCAATGATTTTCACGGCCACCTGATCGATGTACCCAGGGCGGTTGAACTGATTGAGACCGACCACTGGCGGGTCGTTACTTCCGCCCACGGTAGCCATCAGGATCTTGGCGAGTTTGAAGTCGGTGGATTGCTCTGGTTCGATCAGCACCTCAAAGGAAAATTCAACTATCCCAGGACTCCTGAAACCACGCTGACACTCAAGACCCCGAGTGGGATCCCATCGTTTATTGTGACACCAGACGCCTCCAAGACCATCGACGCGGTCGACGTCTATTACACTCAAGACGGCGAACCGCTTGAGAGAGAGCACCGGAAAAATAGATTCTGGCACTA
>CAZCQL010000008.1:91689-92767 GCA_964500835.1 uncultured Bacteroides sp. | reverse complement strand
TGGGACAAGCAAGACAGCTGGGAAAGGATGACACACAAGGTCTACTGTGATTTGTGGAAGGCCCCCAAATCGGCCCGCTTGAGCATTGACGTTCGTTCTCAGACGTCTCAGGTTCTGCATATCGGTTTTAACAGGGATAAGTACGTTGCCGAAGTGAAAATTAACGGTGAGGGTCAGTGGCAGCCGGTATTGCTATCGGCTGCAGATTTTCGTGATCGCTCCGGTAAGGCTATGGTTGATTGGAACCGGATCATGGAGCTCAAACTGGCACCCAAGCATAAGGGTGATCCGAGACCTGAATTCCGCAACTTACGCTGGGTTATAGATGAGAAGGATTTATAAGATCAAAACCGACGGTGCCATTGCTGAGGGCGTTGCCATGAACACAGAAGCAATTCAGAAGACCATTGATGCCTGTCACGCTCCAGGCGGGGGTGTAGTTGAATAGCAGGAAATCTGATACGAATCTGAATTGGTCTTGAAATTGGTTTGAGATTTCCTTCCGGGATGATTTAGAGAGATAGTGCATTATTCAAGCATTAAAATGGTGGATTTGAGCATGACAGAGTACTGAAGTTTTCTGAAATTTGGATCTATCTGAATCACAACTCAGTTTAAACCATTATGAAGAACCGGATTATTATCGGCCTGGCAGTTTTAAGTCTCTCCTGCTATCAAAGCACAAGCACAGGTTTTTATCTTAAAATAGAAGACTGGAAATAAAGGAATACAAACATGGTTAATCGTCGTGATTTTGTGAAATCAGGTTTGGTACTTGGAAGCAGCCTGGCAATCGGGGGAGTCCCTTTTCTCACACAGTGTAATACTGCGAATGTACCTTCCTATTTAAAAGGATATGAAGATCTTTATAAGGAGGATCCCCACAAAGCTGCGCAGGCGTGGTTTAAAAACGCCCGGTTCGGGCTCTTCATACACTATGGCCTGTATTCACTCCTGGGACGTGGTGAATGGGTACTGTTCAGGGAGAAAATTCCCATCCCAGAATACGAAAAGCTGACCAAACGGTTTAATCCAGAAAATTTCGACGCAGACTTTATTACCGATCTTGCACTGGAAG
>CAZCQL010000008.1:0-91589 GCA_964500835.1 uncultured Bacteroides sp. | reverse complement strand
CGGTTTAATCCAGAAAATTTCGACGCAGACTTTATTACCGATCTTGCACTGGAAGATATCTATGCCATGATCCGTAAAATTCAACCGAATTGCCTGATCAGCTTTAAGCAAGGGTGCACGGGAACAGAAGACTTCGCTGCACCTGAACGAAAAGGACGCTCCATGGCCGACAGACTCCGCAGGAGGTATGGGGATGAGGTCGGCAACCTGGTTTCCCAGGTCTGGGAGAAAAACAAAGACAAGCATAATGAAATCTGTGACACGCTTCAGCCTGGCGGATGGAGTTACAGAAAAACGGACGACGGAAAACACAAAACACCCGAAGAGGTCCTGGAAATGCTGGAAGCGGCCGGAGACCAGAACTGCAATCTGCTCCTCAATACAGGTCCCCTTCCCGATGGGTCCATTCATTCTGAAGACATCGTCACCCTGAAAAAAGTTGGAGAACAATTGAAAGCCGGAAATAAATAGTACATAACGATGATTGATAGAGGAAGTATCGTATTCTTAATTGCCCTGTTCGTAATTAACAGTGAAAATATCAAGGCACAGGCGATTGAACCCACATGGGAATCCATGGCAGAAAACTACCAGGTTCCGGATTGGTTTAAGGATGGGAAGATAGGAGTCTGGATGCACTGGGGAATTCCCTCGGCCATAGATGAAAACCGGCCCAATGACGGGTCGCATTACGGTAGAAGAATGTATGGTCCGGCTGAGGGCCAGACCGGGATACAGCGACAAATGAACGTAGACCTTACAGCATTTCATACGAAAAGGTATGGTCCCCCCTCCGAGTTTGGTTACGAAGACCTGGTTCCCCTTTTTAAGGCAGAAAACTGGGATCCGGATGGACTGGCAAAATTCTTTAAAGATTGCGGTGCACGGTTTATAATGCCCGTTGCCTGCCATCACGACAACTTCGATCTGTATGATTCATCTCATCCCTGGAACTCGGTTGACATGGGACCAAAACGGGATGTTTTACAGGAATGGAAGGATGCTGCCTATAAGCAAGGTTTGAAGTTTGGTGTATCCACCCACCTGTACTGGTCCCCGCGATTCTTTGCTACCGCTCGCCAATACCAGAAGCCCGGGACTCTTGAATGGGAATTATTTAACATGGATTATGATCCAAAGGAATATGCCAACCAGGAATCATGGAACAGGCACTGGTTCAAACGCTGCTGGGAAATAATCGACAAATACGATCCCGACATGTTCAACAACGATTGCCCCTTTCCATCCGAGAAATTCGGAGATGTTTCAGGTGTTAAACTGTTCAGCGATTTCGTCAATCGCGACCTCGAGGAAAACGGTGGAAAACAATCCGTAGTCTTGTCTCATAAGAGCGGGGGAATAAACCGGGCCGCATACACCTATAACCTGGAGAGGGGAAGTGCGGGGGATATCAAACCCGAACCCTGGATGTGGGCAACCGATTTATCCGGCGGATGGTTCTACCGGAAAGGAGCCGTCAACCGGATGAGCATTCCGGTTATGATCGGTAATGCCGTTGATGCGATCAGTAAAAATGGCATTGTAATGTTGAATGTCGCCTTGCGTGGCGATGGCACGCTGCCCGAAAACCAGGCTGAGTATCTTACAACATTTGGTGAGTTTCTAAAAATAAATGGTGAAGGAATATACGGTTCACGGCCCTGGAATAGCTTTGGTGAAGGTCCCCTGCAAATGAAGGATGGCCGCCAGGGCGAGAATCACAGCGATTTTACCCAGGAAGATATCCGCTTTACGGTCAGTAATGGAAACCTGTACGCCTTTTTACTGGCACTTCCAACAAAAGATATCCTGATAAAGACCTTGAAGACAGGAGGTCTGCTCAACAAGGAAATTAAATCAATAGATCTGCTTGGCAGCGATGAAGAAATCAATTGGGACCGAAGTGATGAAGGCTTGAAAATAAAGCTCCCAAAATCCGTACCCGATCTGCCTGTCATAGGATTCAAAATAACAGCAGAGTATACACATTACCCTGAATCCAGCTGGAACCATGTGCCCCTGTACCAGCATATGAGGAAATCTACTGCCTTTACAGAGGAAGAGTTGAAATACCTGGCCGGTTTTCCGATTGTCACTCTCGAGAAAACCACAGGCAGTAAGACGTATGGTTCGTCGGAGAAGGGAGCTCTTGAAGCAGCCAGGGCCATTAAGGAGCTAAATCCAAATACGAAAGTACTTTATTACAGAAATATAATGTGTAATCATGGTTCTTATGAAGTATATGCCGCTGCGATCCCGGCTCAAAGTGTATGATCATTTGCAAAAGCATGCAAAGGGATGGCATGAACCGGAAGAATTGAAAAAACTGGTAGCAAGCGGGCAAAAGGATTACCAGGGACCGGGCTGGGCGGACCAGGCGCACGGGGTCGGACCCAAATACTGGGAGCCTTACGAAACCTCTGCAAAAGGCCAGCTGGACTGGCAGAAAGAACATATCATGAATGGCCACGGTGCCCCTGGAGCACTGTATCCACCGCGGATGTCTGATCACTGGGGAGATGAACAGAAGTATACTCTCCATCATCTGATCCTGGAAGTCAAAGACAAAAATCCCATCGCTTCACTGTTTGATTACAGAAGGATCGTAATAGATGCTAACCCCTAAAACCTAAAAAAATGAGCACCCGAATAAATACCGGACTTTGCCTTTCAGGATTACTGATGGTCCTATTGATTTCCTGCAGCCGGGACGAGCAGGAAGCAGGTTATCAGCCGGGAGTTGAACTAAGCATTCTCATGGCTGATTTGAAGAGCCAGGAGTACCTTGACATGGTGGAGACCATGTCCTTTCCGGATCTTCGCCAGGAGTGGAAACGGGTCGCAACACCTGATAATTATGTGTCTTTTACTGAAAAACACGGGGGATTGGAAAAGGTAAATACCGATCCGCAGCTGAAAAATGCCTATGATCTGCGAAAGCAAACTGCGGATGGTTTTATAGCACTGATGGATAAGGCATTTACGGCAAAGGGTAGAGAGCCTTCATTTACCCGGGAAGAAGCGGAAGCTTTTATTGTCACATCCTCAAAACTTTATTCGGCCGCTGAGAATCTTGAAAAAGCATCCATTAATTATGTGATGCCGGCCAGGGGGGCCAAAAAGCAATGGCCCGGTTTCAGGGGACCAACCGCACAGGGGATTGCACGAAAGAATAAGATTCCCCTGAGCTGGAGTGAAACGGACAATATCCGCTGGAAGGCAGAACTATATGGCCGCGGCAACAGTTCACCCATAGTCTGGGATAAGAAACTTTTTATCACAACAGCATCGGAAGATGGGAAAGTCCGGGAACTCTTATGTTTTAACCGGACGGATGGTGAATTGCGCTGGAAAAAAGCGGCTCCCGAACCAAAAAATATAGAAAAGCTCATCTGGAAGAATTCCTATGCTTCCACCACACCCATAACCGATGGTGAGCGGGTAATAGCCTTTTTCGGGAACAGTGGTTTTGTCTGTTACGACATGGATGGCGATTTGCTATGGACGCAAAGTGCTGGAGAATTCATTACCACCCACGGCCCGGGAACAAATCTGGCGATGTACAGGGACAAGGTTATTCTTATTCAGGACCAGAACAGGGGTGAATCCGTTTTTGTTGCACTGGATAAAAATACCGGAGAAATTCTCTGGAACCGGCAAAGAGAAAAAAACTTATGCTGGGCAAGCCCAGTGATCGTCCGTATTAACGGCAGAGTTGAAATGATCTATAACGGATCGCACCGTGTGGTGAGCTATGATCCGGATACCGGTGAAGAAATCTGGTCAGTTAACGGACCTTCAAGAGAAGCGATACCGATGATTGTGACAGGAGGCGGACTGATCTATTCCCAATCGGGCCGCAATGGACCCATACTGGCCATTCGCCCGGGAGGAATAGGGGATGTCACCGAAACACATATATTCTGGCAAAACCTGACCGGCGGTCCCCATGTCCCTTCTCCGGTTTACTACCAGGAGCGCCTGTATATAATAGACGATACAGGCACATTAACCTGCATAAATGCGCTGACCGGTCAGGTCATCTGGAAAGAACGCCTGAAAGGACGTTTTACGTCGTCACCAGTGCTCTCAGGGAATAAAATAATTATTACCAACGAGAAAGGTCTTACAAGCATTTTTAAAGCAGGGGACAGTTTTGAGCTGCTGGCTGAAAATGATCTAATGGAGGAGACCCTGGCTTCTCCTGCTGTATTAGGCGGACAGATATTTATCAGAACGGCAAATCATCTGTATTGCATTGATAAAGACTAAAGCATGAAAGCAGGACCATTTATATTTTCTTTGTTTTTCCTGGTCCTGAGCGCAGCTCCGGGCAGAGCTGAAAAGATCGGTATATTCTATGATCATTGCATTCCCCAGTTTGAATTTGCAGCTTCAGATGTTAAAAAGGCCCTGCAAATCCGGGACATTGAAGTTGAGCTGATTCCTGTATCAGAGCTTTCCGGAAAATACAAAAACAAGAAAATTGTAATTGCCCTGAAATCCAACACTTCCGTTATTAATCTCTTAAAGAAAGAAGGCGGGAATACCGATAAGATAGCCGGACTAGGAGAGCAAGCCTGTGCCCTGAGGGTCAGCAAAGGAAAACAAGCCAGCTACTGGGCAATTGGGGACGATATCGCCGGGAGCATGTATGGGGGACTGCAAATTGCCGAATACATCTCTTTCAACAAATTAAGCAGCATCCGGGACGAAGATCAGGAACCATATATCAAAAGGCGGGGGATAAAGTTTAATATCCCGCTGGACCAAAGGGTTCCAAGTTTCGACAGTGACGGGGACCAGGATAAAAGCAATATTAAGGATATGTGGGATATGGATTTCTGGACAGAATACCTGGACGACCTGGCCAGGTATCGTTATAACACCCTGTCCTACTGGACGAAGCATCCGTTCACCGCCATGATTAAACTGGAGGACTATCCGGATGTGGAAGTGCACGACGTGATCGACGGATACGGGAATTTTGTCAAAAAAATGAGCATCGACGAAAAGATTGCATTCTGGCAGGATGTGATGCAGCATGCCAAAAACAGGTCAATAGATATTTTCTATTTCACCTGGAATATCTATTTGAACAATGCGGAAGATAAATATGGCATTACAGGGGAAAGTACGAACGAAATAACCAAGGCCTATTTAAGGGAATGTGTGAAACAGTTTCTAATTACCTATCCTCATGTATCGGGAATTGGTGTAACCGCCGGTGAGCATATGCCCGGTATGACATTCAGCGAAAGGGAACAATGGCTCTGGGAAACCTATGGCCTTGGGATTATGGATCTGAGGGAAGAACAGCCGGATCGGCAGATCAGGTTTATCCACCGGCACTGGTATTCCTCCGTAAGCGATATAATGAGCCATTTTAAGGATTACGACGGGGTATTTGATTTCAGTTTCAAATATGCCAGGGCCCATATGTATTCAAGTCCGCATATCGTCTTTGAAGATTTTTTACTGGATGAATTGCCCGATGGAATACAATCCTGGTGGAATGTCCGGAACGACGATATCTTTTATTGCCGCTGGGGGGACCCGGAATTTGCTCGTGAATTTATCCTGAATTTCGACAGGGTAAAAACGGCAGGGTACCTTATGGGTTCGGATGGTTATACCTGGGGAAGGGTTTATGCGGATAAAAATCCAGAATTCCTGGGCAAGCCTGAGATTAAAAAGCACTGGTATAATTTTATGCTCTGGGGACGCCTGGGTTATAATCCGGATCTTTCAACGGAGATATTTAAGGACTATATCAGACTTCACTTTCCCGAAACCTCAGCTGATAATCTTTACGAAGCCTGGAAAACAGCATCCAGAATAATTCCCCAGACCACCCGGTTTTTCTGGCGCGACTGGGATGGGTGGTGGTATCCCGAGGCCTGTAAAAGTCAGAACCTGATGACCGTAAAACATTTTATGGCAGGAAGTACCATGGAGGGAAGCGGGATTCTCAATATAACAGATTACACCAACAAGGTCATCCACAATGAAGAGATCACAGGCATCACCCCCTTCGAGGTTGCCGATAACCTGGAAGGATTTGCATCACATACCATGCAGCTAATCAGCAATATTGAGACCGGTGACAATGTTGAATTGCAGCTCACCAGGAACGACATTACAGCATGGGCCCATCTGGGAAATTATTACAGCGGGAAAATCAGGGGGGCAACAAATTTGCAATTGTTCCTCGCCACCGATGATTCAAGCTATCGTAAAAAGAGTATCCGGAACCTTGAAGAGGCTTTAGCACACTGGAACAGATATGTCCGCGTAATGGATGCGCATTACCATGGCCGGACCTATGCACGCACCGGGAAACTGGACTGGAATGATCTCACCAGGGAAGTTGAGCAGGATATTGAAATAGCCAGAACCATTCAGAAATTTGAAATAGAAATTACGATAGAAGGGATACAGGATGGTGACCAGTTCCCTGAAGGAACTGATTTAAACATTCATGCTGAAATAAAATCAACCTTTGATATTACCCGTGCCGGTCTGTTGATAAACGGGGAAAGGGTCGGCTGGCTGAATAAGGCACCGTTTAAATGGAATGCAGATAAATACTCGGTTTTAAAAAACAAGAGTGCCGGCAATTATGTATTTGAATTTACCGTCTTGGATGAAAAAGGCAATAAGGCAGAAAAAATGATCGCAATTTCAGTTAAGTAAGTTTTAATCTGAGATACCCATGAAAACCAAGCTTCTTTTACTGATCACAATCCTGACAACCACCGCATGCAATCGGGTAATGAATGAAAAGAACCTTGAGCCGATAAATGTGGTATTTAATCAAAACTCAACCCAGCAGGTTTTTGGAGTTGCAAGATTATCACAAACACTGGAAGGGATTGGGTATTCACCAATATTGGCTGATAAGGCTGAAGCAAATGGCAAAGAAAAGATTTCTGTAAGCATACTGCCATCTGATGATAAGATTCAAAAAGAAGGGTTCTCCCTTTCTCATGCAAACGGTGGAATAGAAGTACGTGCTGTTGACGAATCGGGAGCCATGTACGGGCTCCTCGAATTGGCCGATATGATTGATATTCACGGACTGGATGATGTCCCTGAAAAAACGGTGAATTCACGTTTCCCGTTCAGGGCAATTAAATTTAATATTCCATGGGGTTCTTATCGCAGGAATGAGTCATTGCAGCTGCACAGAGAAACAGTCAGGGACCTGATTTACTGGGAAAGCTTTCTGGACATGATGGCCGAGAACCGTTTTAATTCGCTTACACTATGGTCATTACATCCATTTTCTTACATGATTCGTCCAACGAATTTCCCTTTGGCATGTGAGTTTGATGATGCTGAGCTGAAGGAATGGCAGGACTTCTGGCACACCCTTTTTCAAATGGCTGAAGACCGGGGGATTGAAACCTACCTGGTCAACTGGAATATTTTTGTTTCGGAGGGATGTATAAATAACTACGCCCCAAACGCGAATTCAGATCTGGGTAAACACTTCACAGAATCAAATAATGACACCATTATAGAGCGATATACCAGGGAGTGCGTTACCCAGGTTATCAACGAGTATCCGAGTCTGACGGGACTTGGGATAAGCCTTGGAGAGGGTATGAATGATATGGGTGCTGCAGAGCGGGAGGAATGGATCACCCGCACCTTTGCTGCAGGTATGGCAGAGGCGAGCCGTAAGATTAAATTTATTCATCGTGTTCCATTCACGGCAATGGCGAATGATGCGGGCTCAACCAATCGTGCGACCGAAAGAATGACCCGGAAAGCGATTGAATCACTGGATGTGATAAAACCTGTATGGGTAGAGATTAAGTTCAACTGGTCGCATGCCCATTCCACACCTGACCTGGTGCAGGTGCACGGTGGTTCCATCTCGGATGCCTATTGGAACCCCCTCCCGGAAAACTATGCCATCACATGGATGATGCGCAATGAAGATTTCTTTATCCTGCGCTGGGGGGAGCCCGATTTTATCCGGGAGCATATTGCACAGAACGGAAAGTCATATGTCGGCGGATATTTTGTCGGATCAGAATGCTACATACCGGCCAGGGAATACACGCATGTTCCAGGGCATGAACATATTAACTGGACCTATGCATGGGAACGACAATGGCTGTTTTATAAACAATGGGGCCGCCTGCTTTACGACCCCGGGACCACAGATGATATCTTTGCAATTGATTTTGAAAAGCGCTATGGAAAAGGAATTGGAAAGAAAATGGTAGAAGCCTATAAACTTGCCAGCCGGATGCCACTGCGATTTGCATCCTACATTTATAATACATGGGATTTTACTATGTATGCAGAAGGCATGCTGGTTCCTGTTACCTACAAGAATTCAGGTTATAATGATAAAGAATCCCCTTTCCTGTCTCTCGAGGAATTGATGGATTTTAAAGTCCTTGATCCCGATTATCTGGGTGTTCGAAATTATGTGGAATCATTACAAAACGGCACATTTGAGGATGCCAGGACCAGTCCCCTGGAACTTGCCGACGAATTGCAGAAGTGGGGACAACAAGCCCTTGCCATTGTGGAAGAGATACCGGTGGATAACCCGACGCTGGAATGCGAACTGATGGATGTACAGGCCTGGAGCTATCAGAGTTTGTATTTTGCCGGCAAACTACGGGCTGCGGTGGCATTGGAAACCTTCAGGGTTACCGGTGATCCTGCTAAAAAGAAAGAAGCTGTATCCCATATTAGAGCTGCGAAAGTTAAGTACCAGCAACTGGTAGATGTCACCAGGCAGCATCATCAGCCGGTTCCCCTGATCCATACAGGTAAAAAGTTATTTCATTGGGAAGCCTACATGGATCAGGTGGATCGTGATATAACAGTTGCTGAAAATTACATATCAAATATCAAATAAAATTATGAAGCTAATGATTTTGATTTCAAGAAAATTGGTCGTGTATTTCTTATTGATTGGTTACTTATTGGTTTCTGTGGGTTGCCAGCAAACTGAAAATACCGGACAATCATCTAAAAAGGTAATCATCCGGTACGATAGCGACGATCCCATGCAGGTCTTTGGTGTGGGAGATTTGAAAAAAGCCCTGGAACTTACGGGTAACGAGATAGTCGAGGCAGATGCAGATATACATATCGTGTTCTCGCATTATAAGTTGGGGATGGGACCACAGTCCTTCCGTATTCAAAAAGAAGGTGATCGTGGAATCCGCATTGTATATGGGGATCCGGTGGGAGCGATGTACGGGGCCATTGAACTGGCAGAGCAGATCAGCCTGGGCGGCGGGCTGCAGGCTGTTGAGGAGAAGGCACGAAAGCCGTACATCCCCAAAAGGGGACTGAAGCTCAATATCCCGTTCGATGCGCGGGCACCGAGTTACGATGATACGGGCAGCTCTGCGCATGAGAACATCCCGGTCATGTGGGAGTGGTCGTTCTGGAAGAAGTTCCTCGACAACATGATCCGTAACCGTTATAATGTATTGACCCTCTGGGTAACCCATCCCTATCCGGGGATCGTTAAACTGCCTGAGTATCCGGAGGCGAATTACGATGATGTCTGCCAGTTGCGAGAACCTCCTGACCATGATAGCGATCGTCACTGGGACACACTTGACTTGTTCGATCCGGCCAATGTCAAGGTCGTCAAGAAAATCTCCCTGGACGATAAGATCGCTTTCTGGCAGAAGGTCTTCAATTACGCTGAAGACCATGGCATAGACATTTATGTCATTCACTGGAATATCTACACCTTTGGTGCCGAGGGGAAATACGGTATTACAGATAGTGGTACGAATGAAAAGACGATTGCCTACATTCGCTATTGCATTACCGAGTTTCTTAAGACCTATCCCCAGATTGACGGTATCGGTGTGGCAGCCGGAGAGCACTTCGATATTCCAATGGGAAAGCGCGAAGACTGGTTATGGCAAACTTATGGTCAGGGGATTATGGATTATTATAAAACCAATCCCGACCGCACCATCGATTTTATATTCCGCAGTTTGATGTCAAATGCGGAAAATATCCTGGATGCGTTTAAGGATTATAAGGCCGGCTCCTTTCAGACCGACCACAAATATGCCCGGGCCCGTGTGCATTCAACGACAACCTCGCCGTTTCTTGATCATGAATATCGGGAAGGACTGGAGAAAAGTAAGGTTCCTTGCTGGCTGAATATCCGTAATGACGATATGTTTATTCTACGCTGGGGGGATCCGGATTATGTGCGCGAATTCTGGGCTAATGTGCCGCGTGATATGATGCGCTGGGAAGCGGGTTTCTTCATGGGACCGGACGGATTCGTTCAGGGTCGCGAGTTTATTTATAAGGACAAGGAGTCACCGCTATCAGGTCAGCTTGAGACCGACAAACACTGGTACCGTTTCATGATGTTCGGCCGACTGGGATACGATCTGACCCTGAGGCGGGACTATTTCGAAGCACGCCTGAAACAGCGTTTCCCAAAGGTGGATGAAACGCTGCTTTACAGTACATTCAAAGCCTCTTCCCGGATTGTCCCACAGGTCAACCGCTTCTTCTTCCGGAGAAACGACGGCCAGTTTTCTCCGGAGGGATGTATCTCCAGTGGGGGATTTCTGACGGTGGATGACTCGTTCTTTCAATTTCCACCCCTGGGGGGATCGGGAATACTGTCGGTTCAGAAATACGCGCTGGCATTACGAACTAATACACCATTTGATGGGATAACGCCCATGGATGTGGCAAATAATCTTGACGGGTACGCAAAACAGACTCTCGAGGGCGTGAATGACCTGCGCAAACAGGCCGGTGGTCAGGAAGAAATGTTGTCCTTGCTAACGGACTTTGAGGCAATGGCTTATCTTGGTCGTTATTACGCTGATAAGATCCGTGGTGCTGCGGAACTGGCTGTGTACCGGCAGGATCCTGCAATGAAGGATGCTCACCAGAGAGCTATACAGTATCTGAGCGAGGCGGTATCGGAATGGGAAGCTTATGCAACAGCAGCAACAAGCCAGTATAAACCCCAGTTATTCTCCCGCACCCATTATATGGATTGGTGGAAAATCCTTGAGGAGGTTAAAAATGAATACCAAACCATTAAAAATGAAAAACCATCTGAAGAAAACAGACTAAAGGCAATGCCGACCGGGGATGAGGATGAGATTAAAACTAATGTGGGCATGTAATTAAAACATTTAACCGGAAACATAGTGAAAATGAAAATTGTAATTGCCTGTTTGTTTGTTTTTGCTCTGGCAGCTTCGCCTGCTTTATCAAAAGATGTTTATGTAGATGCTAAAAACAGAAAGGATACTAATACGGGCAGCCTTGAAAGCCCTTTCCGAACCATTCAGGCTGCGGCCGATAATATGGTGTCTGGTGATATCAGCCATATACGGGCAGGGATCTATCGGGAAACTGTTATCCCTGAATCGGATGGACTCACTTTTAAAAATTATGAGGGTGAATACGTGCTAATTACGGGACTTGATGTCATTTCGGATTGGCAGCCGTATAATGGCGGAGAGGCAAATGGGAATATGCAAACCCCCTCAAGTACAAAAATAACGCAAGTATTTGTGGATGGAAAGCGTATGAATTGGGCCAGGTACCCCAATGAAGACGAGGATATGCTGAGCACCGGTGAGTTGGATCTGGTGAATATAAACACGGAGCAGCCCACGGATCTGGTGAACTTTACCCGCATGGAATCCAAACCCGATGACTACTGGGTAGGGGCCTGTTTTATAGGATTGCCGACCACGAGAAACTGGTGGACGGCTTATTTTGAAGCTGAAAATTTTACCAGCCAGACCGGTGGAAATAAGGCAAGTACCGAGTATTTTCCTTACATAGGAGAGGGTTACCTGGAGATGGGAGGGCTAGGAGCCACCGTCACCTGGAATAATATCACAGTACCCAGATCGGGGAAGTACACGCTACTCTTTAAATACGCCAATAACACCGATCAAGAGCTTCCGTGTGATTTAAAGGTGAATGGCGCGCTCATCAAAAACATTCCCTTTGGTCCGTTCAAAAAGAACTGGGGTGTTCCTTGGCCCGCCGCCACAGAATACAATTCAGATACCGTTGGCTGGGCCAAGTATTGGAATGCGCGGGTGATTGTCGATTTAAAGGCCGGAGCCAATACGCTGGAGCTTATTGCAACATCCGAGGAAGGTGGTCCCCACATCGACAATATTGGCGTAAGTACCGCCGTGAGTGAGCCACCAGCTCCAGTTGTCAATGTGAAAGATTACGGTGCCATGGGAGACGGCAGCACGGATAATACGGAAGCCATCGCGAAAGCCATTGCGGCTTGTCCTGCCGGTGGCTCGGTAGTATTCGATGAGGGCGTTTATATGTCCGGCTCCATCACCCTTAAGTCAAATATGACCCTTTGGGTGTCCGAAAACGCCATCATACGAGCCATTCAGGATAATGATAAAATCCAAAGCTATCCTGAAGCTGCATTTGCAGGCTCATCCTTTGTAAAGAATTTCTTGTTCGGTAATCAGGTGGAAAATTTGACCATTACCGGCGGGGGAACCATCGATGGAAATGCCGTAGATGGATATTTAATCAGCAACAAACCCTTTCGCCCGGTCTTGTTGGGCTTGTTAAATGCCAAGAATGTGAAGGTGACAAACCTCGATTTGCTTCACAGTCATTCCTGGCTGTTTATTCCCCGGGAGTCAGATAATGTCATCATTGACGGCATCAACATTTATACTCCCCACAAAGATGGAATAGATCCTTTGGATTGCCATAATATATACATTACCAACAGTGTTATCTCAAGTGGTGATGATGCAATGACTCCCAAGAGTTACAGTTCTAAGGGAATTGACAATCTGGTGGTGAAAAATTTGACGATAAACTTTTGCAAGTGGAAAGGGATTAAATTTGGATTCTCCAGTATAGGAGACTTCACCAACTGCTTATTTGAAGATATTGCTATGGTTCATGTTCAGGCGGGAATCACTGTGCTGTTGATTGATGGTGGCAATGCATCTAACCTGACCTTCAACCGTATCAATATGAATAATGTATTCACCCCAATTACCCTGCTGAACGGGGGCGGGTTACGCAGTAAGGCTCCGGGTATCACCACCATGAAAGACATCAGCATTTCGAATCTCGAAGCCAGAAACGTCTGGGACTCCCAGGGCAGTTTTATAACAGGCACTAAGGTTGGCAACACCATTCACAAAGTTGAGAATGTCTATTTGACCAATGTGAATGTAGATTCCTTTAAAGGTGGGCTGACCACGGTTCCAGATACTCCAATTGAATACGACGGACGAAAAGCTGATATAAGGTTGTTTGGAAACTTTCCCGCCTGGGCTTATTACATTCGTCACGCCGACAATGTGGTCTTTAAAAATGTGACCCATAGCGTTTCTCCGGAAGATGCCCGGGAGGATATTGTACTTAAGGATGTGACCGGATTTAAAACTTTGGAGCCGGGTAACCCTTCCTCTTCAAGGCCAAACAATAAATAGGGAAGACCTTACACAGATCATTGTAGAGGTTGCTTAAACAGGAGATGAAACGAGCTTCATAAAAAGTCTTTTTAAACACAGGAACATAGTTAAGCGGATCACATGAGTTACCTTAAAAAATAAACAATTATAAACGACGAATGGAATATGAATTGAAATATAAGAATGATGAATTTGAATATTAGAAGTTTTGTGGTTTACTTGTTGTGTTTGGTTCATCCTGTGCTGGTCTTTTCCGCATCGGAGCTCACCTTTGATTCTTCTGGCAAGCCGGTTACGCTGGTGCTGGGGGGTGAGAATATGCTGGAATCTGATTCTTCGCCTGGGTTTCATCTTCGCTATTCCAATGGCAAGGAGGAAACAGATACACGGCTGAGCAAGATCTCCAGGTCGGGCGACAAGATCAGGGTGTCCGATCCCAACGGACAGTCGAGCTTTACCTTCCGAATCGATACCTACGACAATCACCTGGCAATCCATTTGCTGGACCTGCAGGGCATAGGGACGGGGCGGAATTATAGTTTGAGTTTAGAACTTGGTGCTAAAGATGTCGCTGCCTATACGCTCAATGATTTAATGACAACCAATGCAGATAATCGAAAAAGAAAAGGTATAAGTAGAGTTAGCGGAGACAATACCGTGCTGAGTTGGCCCTACCTTTGGGGGAGGCCGCGCCCGGACGGGACTCACGGCAGTGTAGTCCTCTACAATGACGGCCTGAGCGGAAGCGCACGCGATGCGGTGCTGGCCGAGATCTGGTCTGTCGAGGGAATGGCCGGCCACATGGTGCGCCCGGCCGGTCAGGCGACGTGGACACAAGCAGACGTGCTGTCCTGGGTTGAGAAGTGGGTGGCAAAGTTTTCGAAATTAGCTACGGTGAGTGTTGATGCAGAGAATGAGGAGGAGCTCTACGAAATGACGGATAAATACGTTTTCCCTTGTGGGGCCAATCGTGTTTATATGTTCTCCACCGTCTGGAGGGGCGAGTATAAGCTCAATTATCAGACGATGGCAGACGTCAATACCAGGATCTTTCCCAATGGCAAATCAGATTTGATTGCCTATAGTGAATATCTGGCTACGCATGGTGCTCATCTGCAGCTCAAGAGCCTTGGCCCCCAAATTGGTAAAAATGATGAACGTTACATTTCATCGACCTCGGTTGACCACCGTTTGATGAGTTGGTGCACGGGTATGCTGGCCGAAGACGTCGATGTTTCCGCCACCACCATTCGTTTCCGACCCGGACCCGGGCCCATGCTCAGGATGAGAACCGAGGGGCCCATGCGTCTTGGGGAAGAGATCATTTCGGCGGGCCGGATAACACGTACCGATGATGTGTGGGTACTGGAAAACTGTGAACGGGGCTACGGAGCGAGCATCGCAAAATCACACAGGGCCGGCACCGAGATGCAGGGCATTGTGCTCTCAAATGATGTGATTGATTTCGAGGACGATTTTGGCATGCCCCACAGTATTGCCGAAGAAATTTGCGGTGAATACGGGGACTTCCTCAGCGAGGTAAATGTGGGTCATCTGCACTTTGATGGCAGTGGCAGGATGCACATATATCCCTGCTACGTCCGTGATTTTACTGATTATATCTACAGCAGGGTGGATCAGCCTGTCACCGGAAGCACGGTAGGAGGAGGTATTGAGGCCAACTTTGAAAAGCAGTTCAGCAAAGCCAGGGCAATCAGCGGGGCTACAGCATATCACCTGGTGCGAATTGGCCCGCGTTTACATGAAAAAGGCAGGATACATACTGAACTTGCACCAAGCATCCTGGATTTGCACTTTGATGTGTCGGACGGGATCAGGATCGGCAGCCGCCGGCCAACCTTCTGTGGTGGACAAAGCGGAAAGAAACTCTCCATGGAGACCTTGAACAACTATGGACTGACCGACGAAGCCTTTCAGCTTTTCAAGTACTGGGTCGAGCTGGCCCCGGTGTTTGACGACGCAGATGCGGATTACGTCGCCGGTTTATTGCAGAAGGGCGGCAATCATTACAAGGGCGAGGATGTCCTGGTACTTAGCAAAAACAGCGACGGCTACTTCATCTTCACGCCCCACCGTGTTATGGGACGGACTTCAGGGGAGGATCCGCTAATCCATATCGACCAGGAATGGGGAGCGGTTCCTCGATTCCAGACCATAAAGGCGGGAACGACCATGGAGCTGCTCAATCCCTACGAAAAACAGGAGCCTCAGGTGGTGATTCGTGTGGAAGATGGTTCCAGTACTCTGAAAGATCCCCTGATCAGGGTGAACGGCAAGGGGGAGCTGGCCGTGAAGGGTGAAATTCTAGCCAACGAATATATGAAGTTTGAAGGTGGCAACACAGTGAACGTCTTTGACAATAACTGGAATCTGCTCCGCAGCCTGCCGGCAACGACCAAATCGTTTACCGTCAATAAGGGTAACAATACAGTCACAACGACGACTGGTCGTCACACCGGCACACCGGATCTCAGAGTGCAGTTCATCACGCTCGGACCTGTTTATGTGCTGGAATCAAACAAGCATCTCCAGGGTTCGACCATCCGGAAACTGTGAAACAGTTGCTCAGAAAGCTTGAAACCTGGCAGAAAAACCTGCCTGCCAAGCCAGAGGGCAATGTCTTTTCGGCCGAGCGTGATTAATTTCCGGAAGGGAACGTTGCGGGTGGAGTGCCTTGTGAATTATCAATTATGTCCGGGTGTGGCAACATGGAACGAACATGAATGCTAGAGCGCTTAAACCCAGGATGATTAATATGAATGGAATGGCACATTGAAAGGAATAGAATAGAAAACTTTAAATTAATTAACGGACGTCTCTAAAAATCGAATGTTGACATATTCACCTGTATATTAATAAGTTAAATGAAATAAATACCATTAATTGTTATGAAGACAAAAAATAGCACTAAAGTTTTAGTATTTGTGATATCTCTTTTTCTGGGATATGTGAATTGCTTTTCCCAGGCAAATACCGAAGCGGCAGAGTGGAAAGAATCAGAAACCGAATACCATGCACGAATGAAAGCGTGGAATGATGCCCGCTTCGGGTTGTTCATGCATTGGGGTGTGTATTCAACTTACGGCGGTGAATATGAAGGGACTGATTACGGGAAGGAGGCCAGCGGAAGAGCAAGTGCAGAATGGATCTATCAGACTGCAAAAATCCCGGCGGAGGAATACCGAAGAGCCGCGCGTACTTTCAATCCGGTATTATATGATCCTGCCGAATGGGTTAAAATGGCAAAGGATGCGGGAATGAAATATATGGTTCTGACGGCAAAACATCATGATGGATTTGGGCTTTTCGATTCCAGGGCGAGTGACTGGAATATCGTACATTCCTCAGATTATAAGAAGGACCTGATAAAGGCTTATGTCGATGCATGTCATAAACAGGGGATGATGGTCGGATTTTATTATTCACATAACAAGGACTGGTTTCACAATACCCCACGCAGAGAAGTCTCTCGTCCCCAATCCATGGACTATAAAGAGTTTGTGATGATTCAGCTAAAGGAACTTTTAACCCAATATGGCAAAATCGATATCATATGGTTTGACACGCCGAACAGACAGAATATTGAATTCAACCAAGCATGTGCTGCCATGGTTCGCAAGTATCAGCCGCAATGCATCATTAACGGAAGAATCGGGAATGAGCTAGGTGATTATGTGTCAGGTGGTGATCGTGCGGTGGTCGAACCTGGTAAGCCGGGGTATAAGGAGTCTATTATGACCATGCGTTTGAACTGGGGTTATGACAGGAACGATGATTTCTGGAAATCTTCTGACGAACTTATCTTATTGTTATCCCAAAGCGCCTGCCGCGGATCCAATTTCATGCTGAATATAGGCCCCACACCTCTGGGGACATTTCCTCCCGAAGACCGGGCCAGGTTGAAAGCACTGGGGGAGTGGATGAGGATCAATGGAGAGGCTATTTATGGCACAGAAGGCTCGCCCTTTACCAAAGAATTTTCATGGGGATCATTTACCTTCAATCCGGAAACAAGCAAAGTCTTTTTACACCTCTATAACTGGACTGGCGGAGATATCACGGTAGAAGGAATTGATTCAAGGATTGCAAAAGCATATTTTCTAGACAATGGAGAGATCCTTGAATTCAGCCAGGACGGGGTCATCAACAATCTGAAAATCAGTTTGCCCGTGGTTTCCCTGAATAAAAGATTAAGGATTATTGTTCTGGAACTTGAAGGGGACCTGATAACCGATCCGGCGAACGGTCCGGATTTTATTCCTCCCAGAATCCATCAAATAAGATTTAAAAAGATCGTTGGGACGATCAGGAAACTGGGTAGTTGCGAGTTTGAAATAACGGGCATTGAGGTAAAACAGGAAGAGGAAACAACTGTGAAATTATCGTTAAACGACCATGTAAGATACAGGATCAATAAAAGTGGAGAAATAAGAAGAGTCCTGGGTTTCGACCTTGAGGAGGATAAAAGATATGCAGTTGTATACAGCCCATATCCGGATGAACCGGTTCTGGAAATAATTACATTGCTTGAAAGTGAACAATAAACTATACCTATTAAAAAAAGGAGAACTAAAATGAAGACGGCTATCATCGTAACATTTATGCTGTGCTTCCTATCTTCAATTTTTGCCTTTTCGACGGCTTATTTTGAAGCCGAAAAGTGGTGTTCACCAATGTGACTCATAGCGTTTCTCCGGAAGATGCCCGGGAGGATATTGGACTTGAGGATGTGACCGGATTAAAAAATGTGGGGGATGAATAGTAAATGTACTCATGAAAACCTAAACAGATGAAAACACTGAGGATCCTGTTGCTGATAGCATTTAGTGCGTATGGTTTTGCCACAACTTCCCGTGCAGGTGGACCGGACCCTGTACATGTTTATGAGATCGTGGAAGTCAGTTTTACCGGAGCACTGTCTTATGAAAATCCATATATGGAAGTGGATCTGTGGGTGGATCTGGAAGGGCCTGGCGAAAGGAAATACCGCATCCCTGCCTTCTGGGACGGGGGACAGATCTGGCGGGCAAGGCTGGCTGCAACCGCGCCCGGACTGTGGAGCTGGTCAACCTCCGGGGAAACACGGGACCCGGGACTGGATGGAAAATCGGGGAGCTTTGCTGCTATCTCCTGGACCGGGGAAGAAAAGGCGGCAAATATCAATCGCCGGGGCTTTATTCGGGTAAGTGACAACGGCCATACCCTGGAGTATGCCGACGGCACCCCCTTTTTCTACACGGGCGATACACGGTGGACAGCACTTACGGCAGTATATGCATGGCACTCGGACCAGGGCAGTTCAGGCATATCCTTCCAGGATGCCCTGCAAATCCGGAAGGACCAGGGTTTCAATGGTGTCAACATCATATCCTGTTTTCCCACCGACCTGACCAAACCCATCTGGCACAAGAGAACACAGAAAAAGAAGCTTGCCGAGGACGGCAGCACGCCCTTTGAAATAGATGTGAATGCCCCGGATCAGGCACTGGCCGCCAATTACCTGAGGATCAATCCCGGCTACTGGCAGCAGGTGGACAGGAAGATGAAATATATGTGGGATGAGGGTTTTGCCCCCTTCATAGAAACCGTTAGACGGTCCGAGGCCTGGCCCGAAGAGAACAAGGAAGAACAGGCAGCCTTCACCAATTTTGTCCGCTACCTCTGGGCAAGATACGGTGCCTGCAACTGGATCTTCAGCTGGCTTCACTGGGACTGGGGACCGGGACGTAATGAGGACTACCGTCCCATGATCGATGAAGCATACAGGGTGCTGGGCGACATGCCCTACGGTCAGCCGAAAACAGCCATGGCCGCCGGAAGTGAAGGAGGAAGCCATGACACCTGGGGAACCGGGGCCAAAGCTCCCTGGCTGGACCTGCACAACATAAGCAACGGAGCACGTAATGCCGGCATGCATGTCATGCTGCGCCAGCAATACGCGCTGCCCGATCCCCTGCCCTCCATTAACCTGGAACCTTTTTACCCTGGCTGGAACAACGCTCCCACCGAGCCACTGGACACCAATGAAATGGCGCAGTTCCAGATGTATGCCTCGGTGCTGAACGGGGCCCTGGGGGGACACGCCTGGGGTGACGACTATTATGCCGGCAACCGAAATCTAAACGGAGATCCGCATGTGAATGGTTTTAACCGCTGGAAGGCCGCTTCCATGGGTCACCTGAAAGACTTCATCCTGGATGGCGGGCACGACTACGGCAGGCTGGCCCCTACCCTGTCCCACCTGGTGGATAATCAGCAAGAATTCCTCGCCCTGGCGATGTACCCTGACCTGACGACCGGACTGGGTTTTATCAGTGCTAAAATGAAATCCTCAGACATCAAGGATCTGCTGCCAAAAAAAGAATACACCATTCAGTGGTGGGATATTGATTCCGGTGGCTGGAAATATGAAAGCGTTATTAAAACAAACAAAGCAGGTCTGTTAAAGATGCCGCCCAAACCCGATCAACGGGGATGGGCATACCGGATAAAACTCCCTGACCGCGACGACAGTCTTATCACCCTGATCAGTACAGTCCCGGAGGAGCATAAGCCGGTACAGCACGGATTGGGTAAACTTGCGGGAGCCATGGAAACCTTAGGGTTCCAGGTATCCCGAAGAAATAAAATGCCCGGGGAAAAGAGTGATTTTTACATCCTGGCCGGACTATCCGGGGAAACCTCCCTGGTAACTGATTTACTTAAAGAAGGGAATCAGGAATTACCCGAGGGAAAAGAAGGACTCCTGGTGCGGAAAACGATCTTTCAGGGCAAATCTGCCCTCCTGCTATGTGGTTCGGACGACGTGGGGCTTATGTACGCTGCCCTTGATGTGGCGAAACGGATCTCCTGGAGCGAGGGTCCCCGGGATCCCTTTGCATATGTCAGGGATGTGGCAGAAAAGGCGGACGTACAGGAAAGGGGTGTATCCACAGGCACCTTTCAGCGAAGGTATTTTGAAGAAAGGCTGTATGATACGGAATACTGGGAGGCCTATTTCGACATGATGGCTGAAAGTCGTCTGAACCAGTTCATGTTGATCTTCGGATACAAGAATAACCAGTACCGGGAACCCAACTTCACAGCACCCGTTTACCCCAACTTCTTTAATCTGGAGGAGTACCCGCTTGTCCATATTTCAGGGATTACAGCAGCGGAGCAGCAAAAAAATTGTGAAGCACTTAGAACAGTTATCGGGCTGGCCCATGAAAGGGGGATCGAATTCGGAGTAGGGCTGTGGGACCAGATAGAAAGGGATAAACGCTACACCGCCCTGGTCCGGACTGAGGGTCAGCCACCGGCTGATCTGCCTGATAATATTATTTGGGGGCTTACCCAGGAAAACCTGATCCCCTATACCAAAGTTGCCATGCGTAAGTTTTTCCGGACTTTCCCGGATATCGACCTGGTCCAATTCAGGATGCACTGGGAAGCAGGAATAACGGGAGAGGCCGCCCTGCAATTCTGGAAAGAGATCTTTGGACTGTTGAAAGACGAATGCCCCGATATTAAGGTCGAAGCACGGGCCAAGAATGTTCCGGATGAAACCCTGTATGACGGCGTGGCAACCGGGATGGATTTCAGGGTGACCACTAAGCACTGGATGGAACAGATGGGCATGCCCTTCCACCCGACACATATAAACAGGGACAACCAGCATGACAGGAGGCACGGATATGCCGACCTTCTGCGCTACCCGCAGCGATATGGATTCAAATGGCGTGTATGGAACGGGGGCACCACCAGGGTCCTGCTATGGGGGGACCCGGATTGGGCAAGGTTGTTTGCAGAAGGATCACACCTTTACAATGGCGCAGGATATGAGTTCAATGAACCCCTGTATTTCAAAATGAACGGCAGCAGGCACGATGCAGCGGTGACACCCATTCTGGATCCGGAGTACCGGTACTATACATACGAATTCGAACGGTACTGGCATTTTTTCCAGCTTCTTGGATACATCGGTTACAATCCTGAAACTCCATCCGATACCTGGGAGAAGGAGTTTCAAAAGCGACACGGAGAGGAGACCGGGATCCACCTGATGCAGGGACTGCACCTGGCCAGTAAGGTCCTTCCCAGGATCGTTTCCGCAAGCTACCTTTATTCCCGCTTCCCCAGTCCTCAGGGATGGCCCGAATTGCAAAGGATGCAGGATCTGGAGTATTTTGCCGAGGAATCAAGGCCTTCTGACATTCAGCAATTTGCCTCCCCCATGGAAGAGGCCGAACTGATCCTCAGTGGCGGAACCACCCCCAGGCGGCTTCCCACACAGACCAGCGACTGGTTCAGGGAAACTGCCAGGAAGATTTTGGCCTCCGTTGACCTTGCTCAGCAATCAGCCGGAAACACCCCTGGAAAGGAAACCATCTCCACCATTACTGACCTGAAGATGCTGGCCTACCTGGCCATGTATCATGCGGGAAGGCTGAAGGCTGCTGTCTATTATAACCTCTATGACAAAACCGGAGACCTTGCTTCCTTTGACCATGCCATTGATTGGGAATCCCGGGCGGTGGAATCCTATGGCCGGCTTGTGGAAGCAGCGGGGGACGTCTATAATTTTCAACTTGATTTTGGCTCCAACAGGGATCTCTTCCCAGGCCACTGGAGAAATGAACATGAACGACTTCAAAAGGAACTGGATGAACTGCGTGTAACACGGATGGAGGCAAAGGACTCTGAGGCGGATCCAAAGTTGCTGGCTCGGATCAGGGCTTTTGAAAGCAGAACTGTTGGATCTGAAGATAACGACCGGGATCCCCCATGGGCGGAGATCGATCGAATTTCATCTGCTAAAACCGGCAGTTCCATCAAGGTGACTGCCAGGGTGTGGGATCCTTCGGGAGTACAAAGTGTGGTACTCCGTTACCGCCGGGTGAGTCAGTTCGAGGATTACCAGAGTGCCCCTATGATCTATGACAATGCCACCGGCTCATACCAGGCCTTCATCCCGTCAGAGTATACGGACGGTAAATACGATGTGATGTATTTCATAGAAACAACTGACAGTAAAGGCAATGGCCGCATGTACCCGGATATGGAAATGGAAACACCTTATGTGATCGTATCTCTTGAAAGATAGAATACAAAGCCTGCAATTACGATTCTTATTCAACGTAAATATTACGGCATTTAATTCATAATACGGCCAAAATATACTGCATTTGCCGTATATTTTACGGCATTTAATTTGACTGGGATGTACATACATCAAAATAGAGGCTGGCCTGATTTCTTCTGGGATAGCGGCACAATAATTCCTTACTTAAGTTAGGTGCGTGACTTGCAGGGCAGATTAATTGGAAGAATGGAGATCCTGGGTATCGAAATCGAGAAAGACATCCTGTCGGCTTCTGATGAAGGGGGGAGAAGCACAAACTATAATTTTAATCTTCCAGGTTTCAGCTAATCCTCATTTATCAGACCGGGTCATCCAGCGCCAGGTGATCGTGTCATAATTATATTTGCTCTTTGACAGGGGCGTTGATTCTCCTGCCAGTTCTCCATTTTTCTTCCTCTCAACCCTAAGCTCTGTCAATGAATACTCGCCACGTTCATAATCAAAGCTTTCACCATCATCATTATACAAGAGGTAGCAGTTCTCTTTGGTGCCGTAGTGCCTGACTTCCAGTGTTCCCGAGTTTCTGTCATCTGTACCCTCAGCCCGGGACAGCATTGGTATAATCGCCCCATCCTTAACAAACAGCGGGATCTGATCCAGCCTGGTTTTAATTGTAATGGTTTCACCCTTCCCGACGTATTCGCCGGTATAGAAATTATACCACTTGCCCTTAGGAAGAACGACACTTCGCTCCTTCTGCCCGGTAAATACAGGGGCAACTAGCAGATACGGCCCCATCATATACTGGTCGGTAACCTCAGTCCTAAGCTGTTCCTCATAGGGATTCTCCGTATCATCCAATTCACCTCCGCTCAGGAATTCATTTCCATCAAAGCCACTTTCCAATACCATGGCCCTGAAGGGAGGGATCCCTTTCTGCTTGTAATCGTAGAACGCTGTGTAAATATACGGTAGAAGTTGAGTCCTGAGATGAACCACATCCCTGACCAGATCAGTTACCTCGGGGAAACTCCAGGGTTTCAGGCTCGAGGCCCAGGCATTGAGCTGCATCATTGGAGAAAAACAAACCGTCTGAAAGCGTCTGATCCATTCTTCGGCAGATTTGGCGCTTCGTATCTCCGGTGTCCATAACACTCCGGCCAGTGAAGAATTAGCCAGTGCCGTTACATAACCTTCATGTCCATAATAGTCACTGTAAATTACAAAACTTTTGCTGCTTGCCCCCGTATATGAAGACCTGACCAGGCCATAGGTTCGCTTGTTCTGCTGATGAAAGTGATCAGAAAACATGTCCTGCAGGATCAGGCCGTACAGTTGCCGGATCTCCACGGCGTCATTTCCTGAAGGGAAGGTGGCATGATCAGGCCACAACCAGAAATCATAACCATCCACCTCATCAAACTTATAACCGCTAACACCAATGTCAAGGTGATTCTTTTTATGGTGGTTTAACAGTATCTCCCGGGCTTCAGGAAGGGTGTAATCAGGAACCTCGCCCAACCATACCGTATGACTGCAGGTATAGGGCCGGATATCCTCATACATGGTGGAGGTCGGCGCCACGTAGGGATTCTCCCAAAGGTTCACCTTGATCCCTTTATCATTCAGTGTTTCGACAAATTCTTCCGGATGGGGAAAGCGGGTCTTGTCCCAGTCAAACGAGCAGGGATAGGCAAAATCCTGCCAGCCAGGTTCCAGCCCGATTACATCCAGGGGAAAATTATGCGTTTCAAAGTCCTCAATTTCCTTTAGCACATCTTCATCACTGAAATGGGTGTTCACCCTGTGTACAAAACCAAGGCCCCATTTTGGCGGAAGAACGCCTCCACCGCAGAATAGATTATACCTTTGAACGGCTTCAAGCGGATGCCTGCCGCAAAATATGTAAACTTCCAGCCCCCTGTCTTGAACGCTCGCTTCTATGGCATCGGACAATGGACGTGCAGACCAGTTTTTCCCGGTGGTCCTGTCCACTGGCTCAGGCAATTTACCATCCTTCCGGTTTCCCACACCCACATATATTTTAACTCGCTGTGAAGAATTAATGAGCACCCCATATCCTTTACTGGATACATAAAAGGGAACCGGAGCGTGGGTGTAGCCCTTTATCCCGCCGTAATGATCCACCTTTAATGTATAGACATTTCCACGGCGGTTTATTCCCGAGAACTCCAATCCGAGGCCATAGATTCTTTCGGTTTCCTCCAGTGGCAGCCTGATGCTTGCCCGGTTTGAACTCAGGAGATACTGCGTTGCATTTTTATCGAAAGGAAAGGGTGTATCCCCCAATTCGTGTATTGCTTTAGTCTTTGGAGGATCGGCATAATCCAATGCGTTTAACTGAGTTTCACCAAAGCTTGCTTTCCACACACCCGGCATAAGCTTTTCCCACTTCAGCTGATCCATTCCCTCGATGGATGGTGTTTGAGCCTGACTTAATAAAGTCCCTGTCCAAAAAACAACACAAATAAGTATTTTACTTTTCATCATATGAGTTTCTCAGGAATTGCTCATAATTTTCTGGCGTTATGACCATTACATCGGCATCAGGATAGGCATTGGTAAATGACCTGGAAATGATCGGTTTTTTCACCGGACTCCATTTCATTTTAAATGCGTTCAGTCTGCCTTCGGTCTCCTCCACATAGTCAATTTCCTGCTGTGCTGTTGTCCTCCAGAAATAAAAGTTCATATGTTGACCAGAATTCTTCATATATTTCAGCCTCCCGGAAATAAGAAAATTCTCCCACAACTGCCCGGAGTCAGATCTCAGTTCAAGAGGACTGTACTGGTTAATTACGGAATTTCTGATGCCGTTATCATAGAAATAGATCTTTCGTCTCTTTTTTAACTCATTGCGAAGATTCCTGGAAAATGAATTAAGCCTGAAGACAATGAATGCCTTTTCCAGCAACGAGATATACTTCTCCACAGTTTCATTGTCTATCCCGCAGAGTTGCCCAAGTTCGTTGAATGACACCTCACTTCCCACCTGCAGTGCAAGGGCCTGAACCAGACGTTCAAGTTTATCAGGTTTCTGAATCCTTTCCCATGTGAGTATATCCTTATATAGATAACTACCTGAAAGTTCTCTTAACACATCCTGTTCTTCTCCCGGATTATTCACCACCTCCGGATAATAACCATAAATCAACCGATTCTGCATCAATCTCCTTTCAGTTTCTGCACCATGATGAGCAGACAGCTCATGGTGAGAAAACGGGAAGAGCCAGAACTCCCACTTTCTGCCAGTCAAAGGTTCAATGATTTTATTCGCCAGTTCGAAAGCAGAAGAACCAGAAGCAATGACCTTCACACCCTGAATATTATCCACAATCAACTTCAGACACAATCCGATATTAACAATACGTTGTGCTTCATCAATGAATATGTATTGGGACTCTCCAATCATATTTCGAAGTTCCGTACTGGTGGGATTCGCCAGCTGCGCACGGTGATCAGGTTCATCCCCGTTCCACCACTTGATCTTTTCGCTTAAATTCTCCGCAAGTAACTGGAGTAGTGTTGTTTTGCCAGCCTGCCGGGGACCATACAGGATCAGGAGCCTTTTATCCCCCATTTTTGACATCAAGCGGTCAACTAAAACCCTAACAACCATATATTCTGCGCTTATTTTCGCAAATATAGTACTATTTTTGCGATTCCATTCGCAAAAATCGTTCTGAAAAGTGAAAAATTCTAATCATTTAATTTTTTCCGCAGGTTGTTGAAATTATCATCAATGTTTGTGATCATACCGTAGAACCCGGAGGCTGAACGGGCAGAAAAGAACATGATTGATTCAAGCAAAATAACTACAGCTAAGAGCAACCACATGCGGAAATAAGATGCGATATTTGTAATGGAACACCACTAAAATATAAAGCTTGAAGACGGAATTCTTGCGAAAGCTACCTGTGACCCTTTTATTCTGTTCTGTGTGCGTCCTCCAGGGATTCTCACAGCAGCCCAATATTATTTTCATATATGCAGATGACTGGGGATACGGGGATATGAGCCTGCACGGTCATCATACCCTTACCACACCAAACCTGGACCGCCTGGCAAGCGAAGGGACAGAGTTCCTGCAGTTCAATGTGTGCAACCCGGTGTGCTCGCCCAGCAGGACGGCTATAATGACCGGGCACTATCCTGCACGCCATCATGTGCACCAGCACTTTGCGGACCATGATTCGAATATGGACCGTCACATGCCCGACTGGCTGGATCCGGCTGCGCCCATGCTACCAAGGCTCATGCAGGAGAACGGGTACCGGACTGCACACTTTGGAAAATGGCACCTGACCAGTGCAATGATCTATGATCCTCCCCTTACGGCAGACTATGGATATAATGTAGTCCGGAACTGGCACGGAAACGGTCCAAAGGTAGAGGGGCCCAGAGGTGAATCCACGGGTACCTGTGTGGACTACTCCATAGATTTCATTAACAGTAACCGGGATAAGCCCTTTTTCATCAACCTGTGGATCCACGAATCCCACACCCGCATTGAACCTCCCCAGGATGCGATCGATGAATATATGCATGTGGAGGAACCCTTCAGAAGCTATTATGCCTGCATCTCTTACGCTGACCGGGAACTTGGGAGGTTGTTCCAGTTCCTGAAGGATGAAAAGCTGGATAGCACCACCCTTGTGATTTTCAGTTCCGATAACGGTCCCGAGTATCCGGGATCTGATCCTGAAGCGATAACTTATTACTCAAGGGGGGAAACGGCCGGACTGGTGGGACAAAAGCGCAGCCTGTTTGAAGGGGGAGTGGGGCTTCCCTTTATTGTGCACTGGTCCGGAACAGTCCCAGCTGGAAAGATCAACAATACCACCCATATTGCTGCAGTGGATATGCTACCCTCCCTGTGCAGGATTGCAGGCATCGATCTTCCGTCGGATTATATTCCGGATGGAGAGGACCTGAGCGAAAGTTTGCTGGGCGGGGATCAAAGAAGGACCAGACCTGTATTCTGGGACTGGCGAGGCACCACCAGCAAATTTAGCTGGCCGCGCAATGCGGTAAGAAGCGGAAACTGGAAATTGCTCACCGATGAATACGATTCCCTTTACCTGTATAATATCCAGGCCAGCCGGGTGGAGGAAAATGATTCTTCGGCCTTTTACCCGGAACTGGCAGACAGCCTTTTCACACTAATCACTGAATGGAAAAAGACGCTTCCTGAAAACATCCCCATGGACAGGGTCAACTTCCTTACAAATGAGAAAGGCGACCGGGTGATTGCAGATTTTTCTTCAGCGGAGGACACCCTGGGAATAGTCTCAGCTCCGGAATTCCGAATTTACAGGTCAGACGGTTCTGAGATTCCTGTAGATGCCGTAAGCCATGATAATAGCAAAATCTATCTTCACCTGAGCACGGATCCTCCTCTTGTCCCTGAGGACCAGCTTTCCATTGCCTTCCGGTCGGGAGAAATCATAAGCGCTGACAACGCCTCCCTCCTCTTTTTCTCCACCGAACCGGTGGAGAACCGGATTCAAACTGGCCCTGCGCTTTTTACCCTTGAATTGAACGTATTCGACGGATCCAGTGGTTTCAGACTGGCCGATGCGGAGTTGTATGTGGATTCGGTGAACGGATTAAGCAACTTGAACGGGGAGGCTTTCTTCAACCTCAACGGGGGCAACTATATCTATGGGGCTCAAAAGGAAGGATACACCGAGGCGTCGGATACCCTTTCCCTGAATTCCGATACCCTGGTCAGACTCCTCGTCTACCCTACCCTGGCCACCGTAAAGTTCAGGGTCACAGACGGCACAGTTCCCCTGGGCAACTCGGAGGTAGTGATCGATGAAAGTAACGGCCTGACCAATGTGGTGGGTATCACCCTGTTTGAGGACCTGGACATCGGGGTGCAATACCCCTGGTCCGTCACCAGGACAGGGTATTCGGAGGCAAAGGATACTCTTCTTCTGCAGAGTGATACTACAGTACAGGTTGTATTGAGCATGTCATCAGGAGTTCCCGGAACAGAAACACTGGATCTGAGGGTATTCCCTAATCCAGCAAATGAATCCCTTTTTATCCGGTCGGCCCGACCCATAGGGAATCTCGAAATGTTTGACATGAAGGGCTTTCTGATCAGAGAAATCAGACGCCCGGCTTCAAAAAGCTCCCTGAGTCTGACCGGCCTTGAGCCGGGCACATATCTCCTGAAGATCACCATGGAAAACAGAGACAGTGAACTCATATACAGACAGATAAACATCCTTTGAAAAAGCACAGAAAGCCATGACATGACCCACGTAAAAGCATTCCTCATATTCCTGTTTGCCTTTTTCCTCCTGCCTTTGAGCGGGCAGGATACCGACAGCAGTGTAATAGGCCGGTCACCCTATGATGTGGCCGACAGCCTTATGTTCGGATGGGTGCCCGCCTACCAGCATGACAGCATCCCTGGCTACTCGGGCAACACCTTCTTTACCACCGATTACCTGCCTTCCGGCAGTTATTGGGACGAAGACTGCGATGAGGAAGAGGTTTACCTGGCAAGAATGATCCACAAGGAAGGGGATTCGGTCCACTGGAACCTGGGGATAGGAAGAGCCGGGATCATCTTTTCCTTTATCGGGGCTTACGGCGAGGGTGTCCCTCCCCAGATACATGGTCCGGGCGATTTTAACCTTGCCCCATGGATCGATGAGGTCTGGCAGCCTGTCAGCGTAAACCAAAATCTGAACAACAACGACAGGATCCCTGCTCCTCCGGGATCCACCCTGGCCACTACGGTAAGGAGCATGCCCTATTTCATACACGGTGCCGGAGCCTACAGGAACGACACCATGTATACCCGCCTTCCCACACCGTTCTACAGCCCGCTTATGGCCGCCTGGTACAATGAGCAGGAAAAAGCCATATACACTACCAACTGGGGAACCCAGGCACACATACCCAGCCTTCACAAATCCCAGGCATTGTATACATACAAGTACAAGGACCTGGGCAGCGGGATCATGGAGAATACCCTGGTCATCCAGAATTTCGGTGATCTACCTTTAACTTACCTCAATATGCCCTGGGGAGGCGTGAGGGCGTCCAACCTTCCGCAGGTATGGTTCTCCAACCCCGATCACAGCCTGGAAAGAAGCTACAAGACTTTTGGGGGGGATGATCCCGGGAATGTATCCAGCCTGGACCTCACCGGGGGCTACATGATCTGGGCGGCTGAAGGGGACAATGAGGCCCGGCCGGCCCTGGCGATTGTTTACGGCCTGGAGAAGCACAAACAGGAATACGCGAGTGAATATGGCATGTCCTTTAACCGCATCCGCTGGGGGCTCACGGGCAATGTGGAAAGAAGTTATACGGTATTTGTTTTAAATCCGAAGATTAATATCAACCGGGGGAACTCTTTCTACTACCGGGTGTATTATGTGAACGGGACCTTTAAAGAGGTTCATGAGAAGGCAAAAAGAATTGCCGATGCGGCGGACTACGGGTTCATCTTCCCCGATCCTGAGCAGGCAAAACGGACCGTGGTAAGATCAGCAGATCATTTCAATGCCCTGGAAGAGGACATTGAACTGTTTGCAGAGCCCGTTCCCGACAACGTTCCTCTGTTTCTCATGGAGAATACCATTACCGGGAATCGTTATATATCCCCCGATCTCTACCATGACGTTCCCACCCTGCCCTTTGAAAATCCCTATGAGCCCGGTGATGAAAAATACGAAACCTACAAGGACAGGATTGTTTACAGGCAATACGACGGAACAATCAAATACATCCGTATGCTCGGCTATGCAGTCAGGTCCAGGGACAATACACCTGACATCCGCTACAAACTGCTGGATTCCCTGATCATTGACAGCACCAGGATAATAATCCCGGAAGCTTACAAAAACCAGGTGTGGATCCCGGTCGGATCCTGTGACAACTGTTCCGTTGGACTGGACCCTTTACCCCTGCCTGCCGGGGCTGTACTCTGGAGCGATTTCGGGGAGAACCGGAACTATGAGGTTCAGGACCCGGTGAACCTGACCTATGAACACAACTTGGTGAATCCGGACAAATCTGTGGACAATCCCAGTCACCTGTGCGGACAAGTGATCAGGAAGGAAGGAGCCTGGGCAGACCTGAAATTTGAAGTCCCCGGAAGCATTGACCTGTCAGGTGGCGGGACCTTTCGTTTGAGGGTAAATCACCAAACCGAACTCCCGATTACAGATCCTTGTGACGTGAAGATGGTATTGAGAAACAATGGGAAGGAAAGCACCGAGCTTGAAATTAGGAAGTATGTGACCGTGGCCAATGAATGGGTGCAATACAGCTTTAATTTTCATAATAGTGAACCTGTTGACCAGTACAACCAGGTCTGGATATTTTTTTCATCACCCGACAATGAGAACAATGCAACCGGACAGACCTTCCTGATTGACGAGCTCACTGGCCCCCCGGTAATAATCCCGGAAAAGGAATACCTGGTAAGTTTCCTGGTGAAAGATCTGGTTGGAGATTCCCTTCTTTCCGGAATACCTTTCAGCCTGGGCCAGGAAACATACCTGACTGACAAAAACGGGGAAGTCCGGTTTTCTCTAACCGGGGGAAACTATTCTTTCGTGATCAGTCACCCCGACTATGCCCTGATACAATCTGACCTGGAAGTTCGGAAAGACACCCTGGTGGAGCTTTTACTGACACCTGTAAAAAAAAATGTCAGATTCAGCATCTATTCGGATGATATGAAAATGGTATCTGATGTTTCTGTGATCATCGGAGAAGAAGACGAGGTTTTTTCCGGGGAGAACGGAACGGCCATCGTCAACCTGTATAATGGTGAGTATGAATATACCTTAAGGCACCCTGATTATTTTCCGGTTGACTCCTCTCTGGTAGTAGGAAGTGATACTATAGTACAAATCGTCCTGATGGCCAAGAGGGCAACTGTCAAATTCAGGGTCTACTCGGAGGACACACCATTGAAACTGGTCAACTTGCTAATAGACGATGAGTCCCTTACAACCAACCAGGTAGGAATAGCTTTGTTCCATAACCTGGCCAGGTTTGAAGAATATGACTGGAATGCCTCCAAAGAGGGTTATGAAAGTGTTGGTGGCACACTGAATCTGAAGAAGGATACTACAGTGAATCTGACCATGTCGGTTGAAACGCATATCCTGGATCCGTGGAACCACGGACTGAGCCTCTACCCCAATCCGGCCGCTTCCCTGTTGTTCATTGAGTCCCCTGAACGTATTGGACATATTGAAATCTGCGACCTGAGAGGTGCTGTATTAAGAGCAAAGGTGTTCAATGACAGAAATGTGAATGTGGATATTTCCGGAGTCCGGCAGGGTATTTACGTGATCAGGATATACCGGGACGGATGCAGAACCGTAAGCATGAAATTTATTAAATTACAATAATATTCTTGCCATGAAGAATCTCATTATCACAGTATGCCTGTTTGCCTTGTCCATGACCTTAGCCGGTCAGGGAAACGGGGGAACAACCGTTTTTAATGTCAGGGACCATGGTGCCGTGGGCGACAGTATTACCATGGATACAAAAGCTATCCAGGAAGCCATCAACGCGTGCACTGAGAACGGTGGGGGCACAGTCTGGGTACCGGCGGGAAAATACCATATCGGAACCATCCGGCTTAAAAGCAATGTTGAACTGTCGCTTGATTATGGAGCATATCTACTTGGAAGCCAGGATATTGATGATTATGACGCAGCTCTTCCAAAGCCGCGCGAAGGAAATGCAGAATGCCTGATTTATGCCGAACAAGCCACAAATATCACGATCGAAGGGCTGGGGGTAATTGATGGCCGGGGAACACATATTGCCTTTCCGAGGATTCGGGAGAATGGAAAGAGATTACCCCGGCCCCGCCTGATGCGAATGGAAAACTGTTCCAACCTTACATTTTCAGGGGTAACCTTTAAAAGACCGGCATTCTGGGGGATTCACCTTGTTGATTGCAGGAATCTTCATTTTAATGGTGTAACGGTCCGGTTCAGGAACAACAACTACAACAACGATGGTCTTGACCTGGATGGCTGCTATAACGTACTTATCGAAAATTGTGATATTGAAGCCGGAGACGATGCCATTTGTCTGAAGAGCTCCCTTCATCCGTGCCGGAATATTGTTGTTCGCAATTGTACTGCCTCCAGTAACACCTCACCCCTGAAATTCGGGACCTCATCATTTGGTGGTTTCTTAGATGTGAAAGTGACAAACTGCTATTTCTACGACAGCCCCATGGGTGCCATAAAGCTGGAGCTGGTCGACGGAGGGCGGCTGGAAAACGTGGATATCTCCAGGATTGTCATGGACGATGTCGGAAACCCGATTTTTATTCGTTTGGGTAATCGTGGTAACAACTTTGCTGAGAATATGGAAACAAGAGGAAATAGAGAAGCTGATGACAAAGGAGTCCCGGTGGGAACGCTGAAGAATGTTCGGATTAGCAATGTAGCTGCTGAAGTGACGATAGAGACTCCCGAAGAGGAAGCGCAAGCGGTTTATAAAAGGATAGATTTAGAAAAGCAAAACCTGACTCCGGAACAGCTGGCCAAAAAACAGAAATCCAGATCAGGTCCCATCATGATCACAGGGATACCCGGGCACTATGTTGAAAATGTTACGCTGGAAAATATCGAAATATCCTATCCCGGCGGGGGGACTGCGGAAGATGCAAAGCGAATCGTTGCTGAGGATGAAAACCGCTATCCAGAACAGTTCTTCTTCGGTGTTCTTCCGGCCTGGGGCGCATACATTCGTCATGCCAGGAACATCACATTCAAAAACGTTAAAATGACCACCCGTACACCGGATAACCGGGATATGATCCTAACTGATGATGTGAAGGGATTTGTGAATGAATAAGGATCAATAGTATGATTGATTCCGGTGGCTGGAAAACTATACACCATGAAAAGAACAACAGGCATAGCCCTTATCGCACTGGCAGTGACCGCTGCTTCATGCAGTATGCGCGATGCAAAGGAGCAACCAAATATTATTTTCTTTTTCACAGACGATCAGGCCTACGATACGCAGAAAGATTTTGGCAATCCGGATGTGACAACACCCAACCTGGACAGGCTTGCGAATGAGGGAATGATCTTTCTGAGGCACTATAACACCACTGCGATCTGCATGGCAAGCAGGGCCAGCGTGATGACAGGTCAGTATGAATACAAAACAGGCTGCAACTTCAGCCATGGACACCTTCACATGAAACAATGGTCTACTTCCTACCCGCTACTCCTGAGGCAAGCGGGATACAGGGTAGGTTTCGCAGGAAAATTTGGTTTTTCAATTTCTGACAGTACAGAAGCCTGGGGAAAAGAAGGCGAAGTGGCTCAACATTACTTTGACTTCTGGGGAGGCAGTCCCGGCCAAACGTCCTACGTTACGGCACAAAATAAGTCCATGTCCGGTTATGCCGAAAAATACCCCCACAGTACGCGCGCTTATGGGGCTGCCACAATCGATTTTATCAGAGAATCCGTCAGGGATGGGATACCCTTTTGTATGAGTGTCTTTTATAAGGCACCCCATCGCCCGGTTCAACCGGATCCGATGTTTGACGATATATATAAAAATACGGAATTCCGTAAACTCCCGAATTACGGACGTGAGGCCGGAGCGCACCTTGCGCCCCAATCCAGGATGGGAAGGCAGTACAAGAGATTTGTGGAATGGGGCTATGACCAGGATGAGTCCTATCAGGAAGCTTTGCGCCAGTATAACCAGCTCATTTACGGAGTTGACTACTCCATTGGAATGGTTCTGGAAGAACTGGAAAAACTGGATATCTATGAAAACACCGTGATCATATTTTCCTCCGACAATGGATATTTTAATGGTTCCCACGGACTGGGCTCAAAAGTACTTCCATACGAAGAAGGAGCCCGCGTTCCGCTCATAATAGCCGATCCCCGTTCCGGAAAAGGAGGACAAAATAAAAAGACGAAGGCTCTTTCGGGGAATGTGGACATTGCTGCAACCATACTGGACCTGTCAGGAATCATGATTCCATCTGTATATGACGGGATGAGCCTCCTTCCCCTGTTGCAAGATCCCGAAAAGCAGGTAAGAGAAAACCTCCCTATTATACAGGTCTGGGGACCCGAAGCGACACGATGTCTGACCGTGATGGACGAAAGGTATAAATATGTATACTGGTATTTTGAGGATGAAGCCAGGTACCTCCATCCCACAGAAGAACTATTTGACCTGGCAAAAGATCCATGTGAACTTGTAAACCAGGCTGGACAATCCGAATACCAGGTTCAGTTATCCAATATGAGGATGCTGTATGATCAACAATTACAACACTGGAAAACAGAGGGGGTCAGGTATAACGGATATGAGAAGTATGGAGTACTATTTGAAAGGTCCATGCCGCATTAATGCGATATGACGACACAAAGAATGGCTGAAAAATTTCCATACAGATTTCTTTTTATACTGCTGATTCTTGCATTCCGGCCTTTGATATGATCCTCACCATGGAGTGCGAGGAGCTGTTTAAGGACTATTCCAGGACCCTGGATTTCGAAACCGGGGAAGTCAAGGTTGGCTGGAAAGACGGCGGCACCAGCTATTCCAGGCGCCTCTTCGTATCCAATCCTGACAATATCTCTGTTATGAGTATCAAGGCGGACAGGAAAAATGCTGTTAGTGGAACGGTGATATCGTATCATCCGGAAGAAACAGAAACAGGGGCAGAAAAGGAAACAATCAGAGCATCAGGGATATAATGTACGGCGTATACTGCGGAGGGACCAGAATTGATAACCTGAGTTAAAACCTAAAATAAACCGATTAATGAAAGTATTAAGAATCATCGGTATTGTTGTTGCTCTCGGCACTCTGTTTTCATGTATCCGGGAAGCGGTAGAGATCCATATTGCAACAGAAGGCCGTGACCAGGGCACGGGCTCAGTGGAGCAGCCGGTTCAGAGCATTGAAAGAGCAGCTGAGATGACAGCCTCTTATGGAGGCAAAAAGACCGTACATGTCATTTTTGAGGATGGTCTCTATTACCTACCTGAGACCTTCATTTTTAAGCCCACTCATTCCGGCAGTGAGAAACATCCGGTGGTGTTCAAAGCAGCCACGGAAGGCAAGGTAGTCATCAGCGGTGGTCAGAAACTTGAACCTGTGTGGGAGGCTTATAAGGATGGGATCCATAAAGCTGTACTGAGCGAGGATGTTTCCATCGATCAGCTTTATGTGAATGGCAAACGTCAGCGAATGGCCCGTTTCCCCAATGCCATAGAGGGAAAGAATGTTTTCGATGCCTGGGACCTGGTCCACACCCGGGAAGCAGATCCGGAAAATGATCCCCTGAGTGTAGAAAGAACAGCTTCCTGGGAAGATCCCGGGGGAGCTTATGTGCATGCCATGCACCGGTCTTTATGGGGAGATATGCACTGGCTGGTAACAGGAAGGAATGAGGATGGCACTCTCGCCATGGAAGGAGGATGGCAGAACAACCGCCCCTCCCCCATGCACCCGCGTTACCGGATGGTCGAAAACGTTTATGAAGAGCTGGATGCGCCGGGTGAATGGTACTTTGACAGGACTGAAAGAACCCTTTACTTCTTTCCGGATGAGAATACCGACCTGGAATCGGCCCGGATAGAGATTGTGAGGCTGAAGCATTTAATTGAATTCCAGGGAACGAAGCAGGATCCGGTCAGCTTTATCCGGCTTGAAGGCCTGGTCTTCAGGCATGCGGCACGGACTTTCATGGAAAACAAGGAACAGTTGCTGCGCAGCGACTGGACCACCTACCGGGGCGGAGCGATACTTTTCAATGGGGCAGAAGACTGCACCCTCTCCGGATGTGAGTTCGATCAGCTGGGCGGGAACAGCATATTCGTCAACAACTATAACAGAAGAATAATCATAAAAAGCTGCTACATACATCATTCTGGAGCCAACGGCATTGCCTTTGTGGGCGATCCTGAGATGGTAAGATCACCCCTGTTCAGATACGGGAAACAGGATTTTGAGAACATGGACCGCACTCCCGGGCCCAAAGGCGACAACTATCCTTCCGACTGCTGGGTGGAGGACTGCCTGATCACCATGACCGGCCGTGACGAGAAACAAACCTCGCCGGTCCAGATCTCCATGTCCCGCAAGATCACTGTCACGCACTGTTCCGTATACGATGTGCCCAGGGCAGGGATCAATATCAGTGAAGGCACCTTCGGGGGCCATATCATTGAATATTGCGATGTATTCAACACGGTCCTCGAGACCGGTGACCACGGAAGCTTCAACTCCTGGGGAAGGGACCGCTTCTGGACACCGGGTATTAATGAAACGCCTGAAGAGGTAGAAAAACAACCCGACCTGCCCAAGCTGGACATGCTGGAGAAAAACATCATCCGGCACAGCCGCTGGCGCTGTGACCATGGATGGGACATTGACCTGGACGACGGATCCACCTGGTACCGGATCTATAACAATGTGCTGCTTAACGGGGGACTGAAAATGCGTGAAGGTTATGACCGGATTGCCACCAACAATGTTATCCTCAATAACAGCCTTCACCCGCATGTGTGGTATCCTGAAAGCGGGGATGTATTCACCAGAAATATTGTATTCGGGGCCTATAGACCAGCCATTATGAACCGGGGCATCGCCGAGGACGGGAAATGGGGCGCAAGACTCGACTCCAACCTATTTGCCACCACAGAGGCTGACCGGCAAAAGTTTGCCCGGAATGGCTGTGATGCCAATTCGCTGGTGGGTGATCCCCTGTTTGTGGATGCAGATAACGGAGATTACCGGGTACAGGATAACTCCCCTGCCCTCCAACTTGGCTTTGAAAATTTTTCCATGGATGAATTCGGGGTCGTATCGGAAAAACTCAGGAAAATTGCCAAAACTCCTGAGCTTCCTGTATTGATGACCGATATGCAGAGCGGCTCGGGGAGGACTTTCCAGTGGTTGGGTGCAACAGTTAAGAATGTGGAGACACAGGGGGAACAATCCGCTGCAGGATTATCGTCAATGAGTGGTGTGATTATCATGGAGGTTCCGGGGGATTCGAAGCTGGCGACAAGTGGTTTCGAAACGGGGGATGTAGTACTTAAATGTGACGATACCGAAGTAAAGAACTTCAGGCAACTGGACCGGATCATTAAGGATGCACAATGGCAAACCGGGCACACTATTGTCGTAATGCACAATCAGAAAGAAAAAAGTTTAACCCTCCACAAGTAATCAGATGAAATCGATCCAGACTCATGCCATTGCTGCCATCTTGATCATGGCAATGCTTGTATCTTGCTCCCTGAAAGAAAAAGAGACTAATCCAACAAGTTTTATGTCACCGCTGAGCATCTGCGTTTACGGAAAGAAAGTATCCGACACCCGGGGCGATCTGAATATCGCACCCGGTGATTTCATTCCGTGGAAAGGAAATGGGTCTCTAAGCTGGGAGGTGGAGATCAAGGAGAAGGATGATTACGAGTTCTACATAATTGCCAATGTCGGAGAAGCAGGTGCGGGAACCAGGATCCTGGTTCAGACAGAAAAGGAGGAAGAGAGAGCCAGGAATGCCAGGGCCAGCGTTGACTGGCTGGTGGAAGCAGGTTACGGCCTGATGTTCCACTGGACCTCCCAGAGTGTTCAGCCCGATGGATCAATAAAACCATACAAAGATGCGGTAGAGGAATTTGATGTTGAGCGCTTTGCTGCCATGGTGGAAGAAACCGGAGCCGGCTATGTGCTCCTGACCATCGGGCATGCAGAATCTTACTGTCCTGCCCCATTGGAAAGCTGGGAAAGGATCCATCCGGGGCATACCACACAGCGGGACCTGATCGAGGAGATCGCCAATGCCCTAAATGAAAGAGGTATCCGACTGCTGTGCTACCTGAACGGACCCCGGGCTTTTAGATTTTCCGGGCGGGGACAATCCACATTGGAAGAAAACCAGGCTCTCGTCACCAATTTCACCGACATCCTTACGGAAATGGGGAACCGATACGGAGATAAGATCGCGGGATACTGGTTTGATTCCTGGTACCGCATCTTCGAGAGCTACCAGGAGTTTCCCTCTGAGACTTTTTTCAATGTTGCCAAAACCGGCAACAGCGACCGGATCATCTGCGTCAATCCCTGGATTTATCCCGACGTAACACCCTGGCAGGACTACTGGTCGGGTGAAACACAGGATCCCATAGACTTTCCTGAAAATGGATTCATAAAAGGCGGTCCTGCTCCCGACCTCCCCTACCATGTATTGCTGACCATGGAAAAATTCCAGTGGGTCCAGAAAAAACCCGAAGTAGACGATCCGAAATTCACTTCAGAGGAATTGGGTACCTATATCAAGGGATGTATGGAAAACAGAGGCTTTGTTACCATTAACATGGCCATTCACCAGGACGGAACCGCGGGTGAAAAAGCACTGGAAGTAATGAAAGGTGTTAAGGAAATCATCAGGAACTAAACTTTCAAATTGATCACAGTAATAACCAGACTTATGATTCGCAAAAGTATTACCATCGCAATTGCCTTCATGCTATTAGCAGTGGCAATAATACCCTCCATTGCACAAACCCAGACCGTTCCCAACTGGCAAATTGACCCTGACCGGGAACTCAATCCCAATACCAAATGGCTGCGGGAAGCCAGGTGGGGACTCTTCACCCATTACTTGGTCCATATGCCCAGCGCACCGGTTCCCGAAGAAATGACCGGCAAGAAGTGGAACAAAAAGGTGAATTCGTTCAAAGTCGGGGAATTTGCCGACCAGCTCACGGAGCTCAAAGTTCCCTATTTTTTCATCACCATCGGCCAGGGGGGCGGATATTACTGTTCCCCCAATAAGACCTATGAGAAACACTTCGGCCCCAGCGAAGGAAAGCTAACTAAGCGAGACCTGGTGGCAGAGCTTGCAGGGGAACTTAATTCCAGGGGGATCAGGATGTGCGTCTACCTGCCGGCCCTGGGCCGCAGGGACATCCCCGAGGTTCAGCAGAAGTACAGGGAGGTAATTACTGAATGGTCCCAAAGATGGGGAAAATCCGTTTCCGCATGGTGGATCGATGGCGCCGCCTTCCAGGGGCCTGAAGTCTACAAGGCCTATACCGAAGCTTTCAAATCGGGGAATCCCGACGCCATCGTGTCCTATAATGTAGGTCCGGTCGGCATCAACCGCCGGCAGTTGGCCCCGGTAACAGACCACGAGGATTTCCTGGCCGGGGAGTGTGATTATTTCCTTCCCACCAGCGGTTATATCCCCGGTGGACTGGTCGAACGCAGGATATTCAGTAATTTCCAGGAAACCGATTATTACCAGGGTCCAAATATTGCCGGGGATCAGCTGCATTTCCTGAATTTCCTGGGGGCCTGGTGGGGAACGGGCGAACCAAGGTTCTCGGACGATCTGGTGATCAGCTGGACCAAACATGTGATCGATCATTCCGGGGCCATCACCTGGGACCTGCCCCTGAGTGACGAAGGGATCATCCCGGAGAACTATTTCAAGCAGGTGAAAGCACTCAGTGAAAGTCTCAATAAATAAACCAGATTGTCATGAAGCCAAAATATCTAAAGCACATATGTACAGCACTGCTTCTGGGAACATTAACCATGTTGCCATTCGCATTGAATGCCCAGGGATGGGCCGTTGAGAACTGGGAATATAATCCCGACAAGGAGCTGAATCCCAATACCAAGTGGTTGCGGGAAGCCCGGTGGGGAGTGTTCACCCATTATATCGGTACCGGACTCTCCGGTGAAGACTGGAATAAGCGGGTAAATGCCTTCCGGGTAAAGGAACTTGCAGATCAGATCGAAGAGCTTAATGTCCCGTATTTTTTCATTACCCTCGGTCGTACCAACTGTTTTTGTTCTCCCAATGAGACATATGAGAGGTATTTTGGGCCAAGCGAGGGCAAGCTTTCGGAGCGGGACCTGGTGGCAGACCTGGCGGCTGAACTTATTCCCAGGGGGATCAAACTCTGCCTGTATATAAATGGAGTAGGAAGGTATGATGGACCCGAGGTGCAGGGAAAGTGGCGTGAAGTGATCGCTGAATGGTCGGAGCGTTACGGGGAATCCGTATCTGCCTGGTGGGTGGACGGAGCCGTTTACCAGGGCCCTGAAGTTTACAAGGCTTATACCGCAGCCTTTAAATCGGGAAATAGAAAAGTCCTTGTATCCTATAATGTGGGACCGGTGGGTTCGAGCCGTGACCAATTGCTTCCGGTCACCCAGTACGAAGATTACCTGGCCGGGGAGGTTGACTTCATCCTGCCCACCTGTGGCGTCCGTATTTTTGACGGGAAAGAGTACTACCTGGGGCCCAATATCTCCGGCGACCAGCTGCATTTCCTGAATTTCCTGGGGCCCTGGTGGGGAGGAAGTAAAAAAGGGGATCCAAGGTTTTCCAACGAACTGGTGATCAGCTGGACCAAGCACATCAATGACTTTGAAGGCACGGTAACCTGGGATTTCCCGGTCAATTATGACGGTACCATGCAGGATTTATATTACAATCAGCTAAAAGCCCTGAGTGAAAGCTACAACCAATAGAATCCTGAAAAAATGAACAAACATGCAAAATGGATTGCTCTTGCAATTTTTGGAGCTCTGGGAATCCTGAATACGTACGCCCTTGAGGTAAAAGTAATCTATGATCATCAATCGGAAGGGCTGACTTTTGCTGCAGGTGATATCAAAACAGCTTTAGCCAACTCCGGCAACACCTTTATTGCCGCTGATATTTCTGAAGCCAGGGCCGAAGCAAAGGGTACAAGAATCATCATTTCCATTTTGGGCCATAAGTCCTCCCGGGCCGCTTCTACAGCGGCCGGAGGGACACTGCCCTCCGGGTTGCAGCCAGAAGGTTTTGCTATCCGTTATACAGGGACAGCTGGAGCTGAGACCTGGTGGGTATGGGGCGCTGACCCTACGGGCGCCATGTATGGAGGCCTGGAGCTGGCCGAAACAATTACCCTGGACGGGTTCGGAGCTATTACTGAAAAAACCCGGAACAGGCATTTAGAGAAAAGGGGTCTTAAACTAAACATCCCTCTTGATACAAGGACGCCCAGCTACTCGGATGCCGGAAGTGCAGCTCAGGCCAATATCCCTGAGATGTGGAGCTGGGATTTCTGGACCAGCTCCCTGGACAACCTGGCGCGTTACCGCTACAATTCTGTTACTCTCTGGAGCCTTCACCCTTTCCCTTCCCTGGTAAAGGTCCCTGAATATCCGGACGTGGCCCTGGACGATGTCAAGCGTACCACCCGTGACCTCAGGGCCTGGTACCCAAATTATGCCAATCCGGGCACAACGATATATAACGATTTCCTCACCGGAGAAATGGAAACGCTGAAAACCATAACGATTGATGAGAAGATCAGGTTCTGGCAGGATGTGATGGAATACGCCCATCAGCGGGGGATCACTTTTTACCTCATCACCTGGAATGTGTTCGTATCCTCGGCTGTGGAGCATTACGGAATCACCCCGGACCAGGACAACGATATTACCAGGGACTACCTCCGCAAAAGTGTCCGGACTGCTTTTGAGACCTATCCCCGCCTGGGAGGTATTGGAGTGACTGCAGGGGAGAATATGGCCGTGGGCGGAGCAAATGAAAAGGAGAGCTGGCTCTGGGACACTTACGGAAAGGGCTCACCTGGGCAACTACTACGCTGAGAAAATATTAGCAGCAGATGGAGAAAATGCTGATGATCATCTCAAAGCGGCAGCCGCTCGCTGGCACAGGTATGCCTCGGTTGCATCAGGTCAGTATACTCCACAGCTATTGGGCCGTGCCGGCTGGGGAGACTGGAAAGAGGCATATGGCAATGTTTTAAAAGATATTTCAATAGAAGGTGGACATGGTGATCCTCCCTCATTGAGCGCTACCCCGGGGGGGACTCTGTTTGAAGCGGAACAGGCCCGGGCTCAATCGGCAGCATACCAGTCTTCTGTTTCATGGTATACGGGAAACGGGTATATGTCTGTGAATGGAGCCGGCTCCTCTGTTGCCTTTACTGTAGAGGTGCCTGAGGCAGGAGAATATTTACTGGAGTTTCGATATATCCTGGAAGACGGTGAGGGTAACATGTCATTATCCATAAACGGAGAAGACCAGAGTTCAATCAATTTCTGGAGGACTGGGGGCAGTAAATCCTGGGCATGGGACAGAAAACCTGCTATGTTGAAAAAAGGAACTAATAAGGTCGTAATAGGATCAACTGGTTTGAGTCCCAAACTGGATCATTTAAATGTAATCCCCTGCGGTTCAGGGAAATCTCATTAATTATGAAAACACTCAGATTTAGTCTGTCGCTGCTTATCCCTGCAATGATATTAGCAACTCCACTCCGGGGCCAGAACGAGGAGGCCGTCCCGGTGGAATATTCCATCCGGACCGAGCTTCCGCGGCGAATTCTTATGGTTGCCTCCCGCATCGAATATTACGTTTCACCTGATGGAGATGATGGTAATCCTGGTTCAATTTATAAACCCTTCCGGACCATCCAGAAGTGCGCCGACATTATGGAGCCGGGGGATGTCTGTTTTGTCAGGGAGGGGACTTATCGTGAAACCGTGCGTCCAAAGAAAAGCGGACTCAGAAGATACCACATACAGTTCGTGGCCTATCCGGGCGAGACAGTCATACTCAGCGGGACCGAACCCGTGGAAGGGAAATGGACACGCTATAAAGGGTCCATCTACCAGACCAAGGTGGATAAGGATTTCGAACAACTGTTTGTGGACGGGGAGATGATGATCGAAGCCCGCTGGCCGAACATGAGCATGGATGAACTGTGGGATCGGGGCAAATGGGCCAGTTCGGCTCCCGGAAGCGGGTATGGAAGGATGGTGGATCCTGAGCTGGCCAAAACCGGTGTGGACTGGACCGGAGCCGTGGCCACTCTGAATGTGAATCCCCAGTTCTATACCTTCAGCCGGAAGGTTATCAAACATTCCAAAGGCAGTGATTACTTCGAATACGACCGCGACATGTTCGCAGAACCCAGTCCCCCCGTCACCCCCATCACACCCAGCCGTGGTTATGAGGATGATTACTATTACCTGACAGGCAAACTTGGAGCCCTGGACATGGCCTCGGAATGGTTCCTGGACACCCTGAACCATACCCTCTACCTCTGGGCTCCGGACGGTAAAAACCCTTCAGAACGTAATGTGGAAGTAAAGTTACGGGACTATTGCTTTGAAGCCATCGATGTGGACCAGATCAGGCTGGTCGGGTTCTATTTCTTCGCATCCACCTTCAGCTTCGAGAATACAACCCACAGCGAAGTGGACGACTGTCACCTGCTTTACCCCACCTACGGAAGAGAGCTGCCGGAATCACAACATAAGCCATCATCCTCGCCAAGCACCCGGATGACTGGTTCGTATAACACCATCAGGAATTCCACCCTTGGATTTACACCCTATTCCGGTATTCTCATGATCGGGCAGTACAACACCCTGGACAACAACCTGGTGCATGATGTCTGCTGGAGCGGTTCGCTTAAATACCCGGCCATAAGCATGACCATCGGTGAGGAAAAGGACGATGTAAATTATCCTTCGCTGATCAGGGGAAACACGGTTTATAACATGGGCAGTGCTGCCATTGGTTTCCGGCGCCAGTCATACATCATTGAATATAATCATGTGTACAATGCAGGCCTGATGAGTCATGATGTGGCTGCAATCTACACAGGGGGATCGAGGATCGACGGAAGCATTGTCCGCTACAACTGGGTGCATGATATTCACCCCGAGCTTGAAAAAGGAAAGAACCGGGGACTGGGAATCCGGGGAGACGACCAGACCAGGAACATGACTGTCAACCATAATGTGGTCTGGAATTCAGGCAAAGACAACATCGTTGTCAAAGGCGAGTATAACAGGGTATACAACAATACCACTTTTCACCTGAGGCCGGAACTCAAGAAAGGTAACGCCATCCGGATGGACACCGAACCCGAACCTTACAAGGCATGGAGGGTGGATTATCCCCTTTTGAGTGAGCAGAATGCCCATTCCCTGGTATTCAACAACATAACCGGGCTGATCAGGGCCTATCACGGCGACGACAGGCCCTACGTAAACAGCAGCAATGTAAGCCACAACGCGCTGGATTACGCCCCGGAATTGCGTGATCCGGAGAATTTTGACTTCCGGCCCAAAGAAGGGTCGAAGCTCATAGACGGGGGGAAGGTCATGCCAGGCCTCACCGATCACTTCGAAGGGGATGCCCCTGACATTGGAGCATACGAGCATGGAGGAGTCTTCTGGAAGCCTGGGTACATGCCAAAAAAAGCACTGTTCTACCAGTATTATGAGAGCCGCAAGGATATCACAAACAAGGGATTCTAAGTATGATAAAACTATCCGGAATTGGACTGATCCTTAGCCTGCACCAGAGGTCTTTGAGTGGAAGGGTAAGTATTATATCAGCCATTGCGGCCTGGAAGACCAGCATTGGGAACGACCGGGGCTGTACCTCGCAGAATTAGCATTCAAGTAGAGAATCGATACTTATAAACAAATCACGTCGGTTCATATACTTTTTGCTGCTAGGTCTGTGCCCGGCACAGTCTCCATGGTGAATACATGCCAGCGAATACCGGATCATTTCATTATCAATGGCCGGACAGGGAACAGAATGGACTACTCAGTTACAAATGCAACATTTTCCAGACGAACAACCACAGTGCTGGGTCATCCATGAGTTCCCGGTTAGCTTCTTTCTATAAGCGTTGAAAATTTTCATCCTGGGGTATTAATTGGTGATACTTTAATTCATGCTCTTCCAGTATGACACCATGTTGGTCAATCAGTCTAAATGTGACCAGGGGTTCATCCATTGTCATATCAAAGGTAAACTCTCCAAAAGCAAAAAGGTCGCTACCGTGGTAGCCGAATAATTGCCAGGTTGTATCTTCTGCCATGGCAGGTGGACCGGGTACACCCCCGAGGGAGGCAGCCTCAAATTCGTAGAATTGATTACCTGCTGACCGGGGTATTGTAAAACCACGGGCACCGTGACGATCCCCGCTAATGAGCAAAACACCTTCGATTTCTTCTTCTTCAATAAAGCTGAATACCTCTTCACGACCGGTGGTATCCCAGGTGCCCCATGAGTCTTTACCGGGGGTGATATAGTCGCTCCACATTGTTCCGCTGCTGATTATTTTAAATGGTGCGGTCGATGCTTTAAGCGTTTCCAATAGCCATTTTTGCTGATCTTCACCAAGGTAGGCTCCATACTCCCCCCGCCTCTCGACTTCTCTGCAGGAACGGGTATCAAGCATAATTATTTCCACAGGTCCGATCCTTGTATGGAAATTGATGCCTTCAGCGTCATTTTCAGGATTGTTCCAGTTCTCAAACCACACCTCTCTGGTTGCCTGGCGATCGGCTTCAGTAAAATTCTCAAAGACCCCGCCACGGTCGTTTGAATGATAATCATGATCGTCCCAAAGAGCATAGAGGGGAACATTAGCTGCCAGTTGCTGCCAGGGTGCAGACATGTCCCGAAGCAGGTAATCGGAGCGGTGAAGGTTTGGCATATTTCTTCTGTCGTCCGAGGCAATATCCCCTAAAAGCATCATTGCCTGTGGCTGACGTTTAAGTATTTGATTAATCAGGTTAGGATTGTGCAATCCAATCTTGTGAAAACAAGACCCGAATGTCACTCGAAAAATGCTATTATCCCTGGCTTTGGGAGCTGTGGTGAATTGTCCTCCGGCAATTCCCAGTCCATTTGCTGTCACCTCATATTGATAGCTGGTGCCGGACTTCAAACCATTGAGTAAAACCCTTAGTTCTGCACCGGCTTTGACGTGTTCTATCGTGTAAGTGTTCTCTTCAGGGCCTTTTACCCTGATCTCCAGCGGATCTTTGGTAGCCGTCGTAACCACAGAGTGACACTTTCCTCTGTTAATTTTCCAAGCATAGGACCTCCCATCACAGAAATCCTGTTTTTCTCAGCTGCCCTGATTATGGCCACATCGGTATAACGGGCTGAAGGCTTTTCTGCAAGGTGTGACCGGGCCTCAGCATAAAAGTTTCTGACATTCTGAGCAGGCAGGAGATAACTGTCAAGCAGTTTCATATCAATCTCTGCGCTGCCAATGTGTGCCTCCTTCAGACTTACATCATGGCGAGGAGCCACATAGCTGGTATCGGTAGCATAGCAATTGACAGCTACAAGAATACTGACTATCAGGGGGAGAATGATTTTATTTTTTTTCATAGGTACAGTGTGAATTATCATAAAATTGAGGACTCCTGCCAAGATCCGAGTTGCCCTCCATAAAAATATAGATTAAATACTTATCACAGCAAGGTCAGGACAGAAGTGATCGCTTCACTGCTGAATATCTGAGAAGAGTATCATATGGAGCCTAAGAAGCGTCTTTCAGAAAAAGGAAACCTCCCCTGATCGAAAAAGAAAATGTTTAAATTAGACCTCCAAAGTAATGATGAAGTAAAACTTTTTCCTGTCCCTTGTAACCCTAAACGCTGAACCAATCAGGCACCGTCTTATTATTCTTGCCGAAATGGGTAACGAACCGGAGGCATTGAAAAAAGTGGTAGCGACCGGACAAAAGGATTATGGCATTGATGATGTTGGCCCGTGAAAGTCGAGCCAGGGATCTGAATTAATAATTAACGTGGTGACAAAAGAAGAGGCTGTTGCATTAATTAAAGCTGCCAGGACGTATTACCAGCAACTTGTGGATGTCACAAAGCAACATCATCAGCCTGTTCCCCTGATTCATACGGGTGAAACCAAGTTTCACTGGGAAGTCTACCTGGACCAGGTTGACCGGGATATCTCCGTTGCTGAAAATTATTCTTATGCCGAGTAATACCGTAGGATACTGTATGAAAAGTTCCTGCCTGTAGTTCAACAGGGGATCCTGGATGCTATAAAGTTACAGTTGTGCAACTTTAGTAGACCCAAACTATGTTTAATACTGTAGCCAGAAGTTAATGAAATAGGTATCTTCAATTGATTTCACAAATAGAATAACAAGCTGCCATATGCGCCTGTATGCTCTGCACAAAGAAGAGAATCTGCAGGTAATTGTTTTAAAAACCGGGCAACTGCAGCTAACTTATTTGTTACAATTAAATGTTTCTCCTTTCCATTTCTGTCAAGAAAATTAACATCAAACTTTTCCATTGCCAAATCAATTCCATAAATTTGCTGTTCTTAATACGCCGAATAGGTTTTACCTGGTAGCCAATTAAAGTTAGTGCAGCAAATGGAGTTTCTTGTTTATTTAATCTAACGGGAGCCAATGCGCAAGCGGGATTCAAAGAAAGTGATACAGAGGCATTTGACCTGATCAACCGGCAGTACAGCAAGAAATTTTACCTGTTTGCCAAAGGATTGGTTAAGGACGAGGATCAGGCGAAGGATCTTGTACAGGAAGTGTTTGTCAATCTCTGGAAAAAAAGGAATTCGGTGGATCCGAATCTAAGTTTTGAGAACTACCTGTTCACCATATCTTATAATTCCATCCGTAATTTTTTCAGAAAGCGGACTGGTCTCCTGTAAAATCAGTCTTTCCCGGCCCGAGAATTATTGAAGCTCCTCGGAGCTCTGCTCGAGGAGCCTCGTATACCAGTTAACATCACAAGTACGGTGGGCAGAGATAATCTTATTAAATGTAATGATGAATCGAAAAAAAGGAATTAGTAAATGTGGCCTGATACTTATACTTTCAACGGCCCTGATGTCAGGCGTAAGCGCCAAAGAATATGCTGTTAAATCGCCAGATGGCCAGGTTTCGGCCTCCTTCGAATTGAAGAAAGGAACGCTGTTTTATTCCGTTTCAAGGAATGGAACTCCGGTTGTAGCTTCCTCGAAGGTGGAGATTATTCCGGGCGCAAAGATGAAAGTTACCGATAATTCTGTCAGTGAGAATGATTCGAGCTGGGAACCGGTCTGGGGGCAATTCAGCACCATCCGGGATCACCATAGTGAGCTGAGCCTGTCGCTCAAAGCTGACGGCATACCGGTGACCTTGCTTTGCCGTGTATTTAATGATGGCCTGGGATTTCGTTTCCTGTTGTCGGATGAGTCTAAAGGTGTGGAAGTGGTATTTACCAGTCAGTGCAACATCCTCGGTGATGTCCGGTATTATTCACCTGAAGGGGAAAAGGGCGTCATCGGTCCGTTGAGTATCAATGAGATGGAAAACATCCAGATTCCTTTGATAATTGAACATCCTGACGGGCGAGCGGCCGCATTGATGGAGTCGGATCTATTCTCAGCAGACGGGTTTGAGGTGATGACGATCCAGAGTGATTCGGTAACGGACAGACCTGTTTCATCAAGTTCAGCCGTTTCATTGGGTGAGGATCAAGTGACGCCATGGCGGGTACTTCTGCTGGGCGGAACCATAGGTGATTTCATGGAGAATACCGTTGTGTTGAATTTAGCAGCACCATGTCAGCTGGATGATGTCAGCTGGATCAAGCCTGGCAAAGGGATCTGGGACTGGCGGGTCCGGGGATACAATAACGGACAATTCAGGTATGGTCTCAATGAGCAGAGTTTACTTCATTTCATTGACTTTGTTGCAGAACAGGGATTCGATTGGCTAAATATCGATGCCGGCTGGTCTAAAAGACAGGAAGACCTTGAAGAGGTATTCGACTACGCCAGGGAGAAGGGCATTAAGTTCATGCTCTACTACGATGCAAGAAACAGTGTCTTTATCGAAAAAGAGAAACTATTCGAACACTATGCCGCTGAGGGCGCATCAGGCATCAAACATGGTATAATTGGAAATGATGCAGCCTTCACCCGATATGCGATCAAAGAGGCCGCAAAGAACAGGTTACTCATCAATTTTCATGATCGTCCCTGTCCCATGGCCGGGGCTGAACGGACTATGCCCAATCTGATCACTTACGAATATTGCCATGCACAGCAGGATGCCAGGCGTGCCTTTACGCCCGAAACATTTATAAAGATGGCCATGGTGAATGCGCTGGTCGGACCGCTTGACCAGGCCAACGGCAATTTCGGGATCAATAGCATCAATGCGGGGGAACGAAGCAGGGGCCCGAGAGAGCTGAACACTTATATCTCTACCGTTGTGAGTGAGGTTGCCCGGACACTGGTAAGTTATTCAGGGCTGTTTCTGCTTCCCGATGCACCGGAAGAATATCTGAAGAAAGCCGACCTTTTTGAATTTATGAAAGCCATGCCGGCGACCTGGGATGACACACGCGTGCTGCATGCAAAAATCGGAGAGTATATCAGCCTCGCACGTCGAAGCGGAGAGGATTGGTTCGTGGGAACGGTCAATAATCAGCAGGCAAGGACTCTTCGGCTTACCCTTGATTTTCTCAGGCCCGGAACCCCCTATGAAGCAACCATCTACAAGGATGCGCCGGATGCACACGGGGTTGAAAACCCGGAGGCTTATATTATTACCAGAACAATTGTAAAGAAAGGCGAGGTCATTCCGGCCGCTTTGGCACCGGGGGGCGGTCATGCCATGATACTCCGACCGGTAGAAGAACTCCCTGAGCGAGGTTCGGCTCCCAACATTGTGGTGGTTATAGCCGACGACATGGCCTGGGCGGATGTGGGTTACAACGGTCAGAAATTCTGTGAGACACCTCATATTGACCAGCTTGCAGCTGAGGGTATGCGCTTCAATCATGCCTATTCCGGGGCCTCGGTCTGCACACCTTCCCGGGCATGTCTGATCTCCGGCATGTATACCCCGAGGAACAATATCTATCATCCGGGGAACCGTGCACGCGGCAAACTGGAGTACATGAAGCTGGCGGTTCCAAACCGGGTGGTAAAAAATGAAACTTACGATTGGTTTGAAGCAATCGGCAGTTTAGCTCCCGATGTCAATTCTCTGGCCAAAATTTTAAAACCTGCAGGTTATGTGTCGGGAAGATATGGCAAGTGGGATACAGGCCGCGATGGACAGGGCTTTGACATAATCAAGGATGTCCGGAACGGTTACAGGAATAAGGACGGTACAAAGATGCTGACCGACGGAGGAGTCGAGTTTCTGCGTGAGAACAAGGATCGTCCGTTTTTCCTTTATATGTCTTACTATGACGTGCATAAACCTTTCGACGCTGACTCGGCAGTCATTGCAAAATACAAAGCGAAGTTGGTGAAGACAGGCGGTGATTTCCACCCGGTGTATGCGGCGATGATGGAAGCGGTAGATACCGGTGTAGGTCGTCTGAGAGCCGAATTACGCACGCTGGGACTAGAGGACAACACTCTGTTTATTTTCACCTCTGACAATGGTGGATTTCCGGATATCACGAGTAATCTGCCTCTTTATGGTTACAAAGGAAATCTGTATGAAGGAGGTATTCGTATCCCAACCTGTATGGTGTGGCCGGGCAGGATCCAACCCGGATCGAGCTGCGATACACCGATAACATTCGTGGACTATCTTCCCACCTTTGCAGAGCTCGCCGGTACGTCGCTGGCTCAAAGTAGTTATCCCGTCGACGGGGTATCTATGCTTCCTTTAATGAAGGGGAAGACGATTCCCGAGCGTGCCATTTTCTGGCATTTCCCGCTTTATGCAGATCTCGATCACGGCGTCCACCCGGGAACTTTTCCTGTTTTTGGTACAGATCGTCCTTTCTGGCGTGGCGTTCCGGCGACAGTGATCCGACGGGGGAATTACAAACTTTTCTATTTTTATGAGGATCAGTCAGTAAGGTTGTTCGACGTGGTTAACGATATTGGCGAATCGAAAGATCTTTCCAAAGAGAGGCCGGAACTAGCCGCACAATTGCTCCAGGAGCTGAAGGAATGGACTGCAAGTGTCAATGCCCCCGTTCCGGACAGGATCAATCCATTATTTAACCCAGACAACTAATAGATAAAATATTAAACGTCCATGAAAACAATTACCTATGGATACTAAAAATGAAACACTAACGGCAATTTGCGTGATCCTCAGTCTGTTATTGTTTCCCTTTAACAGTAATGCAGCTGATATTCACGTGGCTGCAAATGGGAATGATACCAACTACGGCACAATGGAGGCCCCGTTTCGAACCATCGGAAAAGCCACCTCGGTGATGCAGCCCGGTGATCGTTGCCTGATCCATGCCGGCACCTACCGTGAGACAATCGTTCCCGGGGCAGATAATTTATACTTTGGCCCTTATCTGGACGACCGTGTTGTAATCAGCGGTTGTGACGTGGTCACCGAGTCGTGGGATACTTTTAAGGGCAATATCAGGGTTATCTCCTCGCCTGAAAAGGTATGGCAGATCTTCGTCGATGGAAAACGGATGAAGGTGGCGCGCTTCCCGGATATGGGCGAAGAGGAGACCCTGCTTACAACGGATAAGGAGAATTACCTTCCGGCGGAAATCCTGATGCCGCCGGCACCCGATCAAAGCATTCTGAAATTTCCTGCTGCAAAGGATCTTCCGGACAACTTTTTTAAAGGAGGCATTTATTCGGGGATGCACGGACGCAATTCATTTACCGCTTGCACGGGCCTGATCCTGCCATACGAAGGCGATGTGCTGAACATTTTTGCATTTGGTCACCGGGCGTGGAATAAGCAGAATTATACCAGGATGGGTGCCGGGAAGGGCTATATTATCAACTGCCTGTCTGTCCTGGATGCCCAGGAAGAGTGGTTCTGGAGCCCCGATGAACAACGCCTTTATTTCTATCCGCCAACCCTGGCTGAAAAGTCTGTGGTCGAGCTGCGTCATCGTTTGTGGGGACTGGATCTTCGGGAATGCAAAAATATTGTTGTCGAAGGACTGCATTTCAAGGCGGCCTCCATTCGAATGGATGATGCGATCGGTTGTGAGGTCAGAGAGTGCGAGGTGCTGTATGCATCTCCATGGACCGCTTATAAAGCAACCGATTACGGCGGACGGGTCGACGGCTCCTGCGGTGTCTATGTGTCGGGCGAAAAGAACCGATTGTGGCGCAACCGGATTGCTCACAACTGGGGCGGCGGTGTCCGTGTGGAAGGGTCGGACAATGTGCTGGAGCAGTGCCTGATTGAAGACATTGGCTGGCTGGGGCGCCGGACCGCGGGCGTCCAGGTCTGGGGACGGCGCAATCATGTGCTCAGAAATGTGATCCGCAGGGTCGGAAACTCCGGAATTGACGGGGGACAGGCTGGATTCGGCGTGGGCCGTTTTGGTCGGGAAAGCGATGTCCGCTTTAATCTGGTAATGGATATCGGCTATCTGGCATCGCACGATATCGGCATGTACTATGTGAATACACAAGGTCATCCCGAACAGTTAAAAAACGTGATTGCCTATAATACCATGTTTGGCTTCAGGGGAGTACTGAGCGTAAATAACGGCAAATGCCCCGCGGTCTATACGGATAACGGCACAAAAGGGGTCATTGCTCACAATAACGTGAGTGATCTGAGGTATTTCCGCCGGGGGGGTGTCAATGTCGTATATCGGGATAATTCAGCAGAGCAGAACCCCCTGGCCCCGGTCCCCAACGGGGAGGGGATCAAAACGCTGTTGAATGACGACACCCCGTGTCCGCCTCTGGATGCCGGTGCGTTTTTTGATCGGGAGATTCCCGATTCCGGAACTGCTTCTACACGTTCACGTTCACGAAGGCGGGAAATTTTAACACTGGATGACCGCAGGGATTATTCTCTGGAGGAATTGAAGCAGATCTTTCCGCCCATATCGAAGGAGAGGTGGGAACGGGAGAAAATTGAAGATGCAAAGCGGTTGGAAGAGGGCGAGAAAAAGCGGTTTGACATTATCAAAGTCGATTGATCTAAGCAAGCCATTTCCAAAATATATTCCGATGTTTAGATCCATTTAGAACAAGAGTATTGATGGAGTCTATACCTATGATAAAATGACCACTTTTAAGAAAATACTTGCCAACTGGATCATTATGCTATGCCTGGCAGCAAGTGCAAGCGGACAGTGGAGAGGACCGGCCAGGGATGGTCATTTCCCTTCCGAAAGCCTCTTAAAAGCATGGCCGGAGGGAGGTCCGGAACTGGTTTATAAAGTCACTGATATTGGTGAGGGCTATTCCTCCCCTGTGGTGCACCAGGGAAGTATTTATGTGACAGGAAAGATTGATAGCATGGATGTGCTTTCTGCTCTGACCATGACCGGGGAGATCAAATGGCAGGTCCCGTACGGGTATTCCTGGCAGCAGAGTTACACCTCCACTCGTTCTTCACCTTCAATGGAGGAAAGCAGGGCCTACCTGTTAAGCGGGTTGGGTGAACTGGTTTGCATTGATATTGAAACACAGGCCGTGATCTGGTCCAGGCAGGTGGACAAGACATACGGAGCTGTCTGGGATACGCATGGTGTGTCTGAAACCCTGCTGGTAGTGGATGACATGGTGGTCTGCAGCCCTGCAGGTAAACAGACCTCCATGGTGGCTTTCAACAAGTATACGGGTGAACCGGTCTGGCAAACACCCCCCGTGGGGGGGAACCGAAGCTATGCATCCCCGGTATTATACGAATATAATGGAATTCGGCAGATTCTTGGGGCTACTACCTGGAGCTATTACGCAGTGGATCCGGCATCCGGGAAGATTATGTGGACTTTCCCTTACCATGTTCTGGGAGAGAGGAATACGGACCGGGGTACTCTGGTCACTTTTACTCCCATCTTCAGAGATAATGAGATCTTCATTACCTCGGGATATGACTACCCGGCTATTTTGTTAAGCAACGCCGAAGATGGCCGTTCGGTTTCTGAAAAATGGCGTTGTCCCGAATTTGATACTCACCACGGTCATGTGGTCAGGATAGGAGATTATTTGTATGGATCCAACTGGATTAGCAACAGCCAGGGTCAGTGGATGTGTGTGGATTGGAATACGGGGGAGATCAAATGGACGAAAAAGTGGTTCAACAAAGGCAGCATTATCACTGCTGACGGAATGATTTACCTCTATGAGGAGAAACGGGGTCATGTTGGTTTACTGCAACCCGATCCGGACCGGTTCCACCTTGTCAGTAGTTTCAGAATAGAGGAAGGGGCTGGACCTCACTGGGCCCATCCGGTCATTCACGGTCATCAGCTGATGATCCGGCATGGAGATCACCTGATGGTATACGATTTAAAATGATACTCTTTCTGATATTCCCATGGGAAAAGTATGGGTGACTGATTTGCCGGACAAAGACCGCACAAAACATTATAATTCGACCTGATTGTAAAACTTAGCTTTGATTAGAGCTGCAAGCTGAGGGTTCAGGACAAAGCCTTCCCAGTAATCCCTGTTGAATCCCACCTGCCTTTTGACCGAATTCAGCAATGAATCCATAGAATTAAGCAAGTTGATCATTCTGAAGTAGATTATCTTTACCTGCAACAGCCGACATGACCTCATCAAAACAGAAATGTCATGAATAAAATTACAGGAATTGCATATATTATTCTTGTTTTGGTGCCTTTAACTACCTCAGCTAAGAATGTTTATGTGGATGCAAATAATGGAAAGGATTCCAATCCAGGAACACTGGGACAGCCTTTCAGGACAATTCAGCATGCCTCAGATGAAATGGTATCCGGTGATGTTTGCTATATAAGGGCTGGTATCTACAGAGAAACCATAGTCCCGTCGACCGATGGACTCACTTTCAAGAACTATGATGGGGAATATGTGCTTATTACCGGTCTCGATATCATCAATGGCTGGAAGCCCTATGAACACGGGATCGTGCAAGCCCGGTCCGAAGCAAAAATTACCCAGGTTTTTGTGGATGGAAAGCGCATGAACTGGGCGCGTTATCCCAATGAAGACGGGAACATGTTTAATCTTGATGACCTGGATCTGGTGAATGTCGCATCGGAACAGCCGACTGGTAAGGTAAGCTTTGAAAACATGGAGCCCAGGCCTGCTGATTTTTGGAAAGGGGCTTACTTTGTGGGGCTCCCCACTGAAAGAAACTGGTGGACGGCTCACAGGGGAAGGGTTGTGTCTTCCTCCGGAAAGGATATTTATTGTGCTGAACTGAGTGGTTTGTGGGAGAGGCCCAGATTTCAGTTCACAGGTGAAGGAGCCGGATACATTATTGGCTGCCTGAATGCCCTGGACATTGCGGGTGAATGGCACTGGCAGGACAATACCCTGTATTTGTCTCCTCCTGAAACGGCTGACCCAAATACCAGCCTCATCGAAGGAAGAACACGTACCCACGGATTTAACCTGACAGATAAAAAGGGAATCACCCTGGAGGGATTAAACTTTAAAGCGGCTGATATCCATATGCCGGATGCCGATAACTGCTCAATAATTGCCTGTACTGTCAGGTATGGAGGGACTTTTTCAACCTTCTACGTCCATTCAGGCAGCCAGAGAGAGGCCTGGGGAGATTATGAAAACGGAGCATCGTGTATTTATGTCGGAGGGGATAACAATCTGATCAAAGACTGTTATGCGGGGAAAACATGGACCCATGGTATTTCCTTATGGGGCAATGGCAATCGCCTGGAAAATTCAATTATTGAACACGCCAACTGGATGGGGGAACGCTTTGCAGTTGTGTGGGCTCCCGGTGATGACAATGTTATTGTTCGCAACACGGTTCGCTACAGTATGCGGGACGGTATTGAGCTGGGCAACCGCGGATTTGGGATCAAAGTCGCAAAGCGGGCCTTGGTCCGGTACAACCATGTGCATCATTGTGGCTACATAGTTCCGGATGCCGGTCTTATTTACGCGAACAATCAGGGTCAGAACCCGCTGGCCAATACGGAAATTTCCTACAACGTTTTGCATGATTTTATCGTCGATCACCCTGGCAATGTGGGGATTTATTTAGACAATAGCAGCAGCGGATACAAGCTCCATCACAATGTTATCTGGAATGTTGTCGATGGCATCCGTCTTCGGTCGGCCGTCGAACTGTATTTTTGTAATAATACCATTGTGGATGTGGTAAATGCCATAAATATCAAAGGAAGTCCGGGAGAAGACGATAAAGTTTTCACGAAAAATAATCTCTTTACATCTGATGTTATCTATGGGACTGAAATAAGCCATAATCAAGTGATACAGGTCGGTGATTTTGTGGATCCTGAAGGAAGGGATTACCGTCTGAAGCCTGGTGTCGCAGCAATTGATGCGGGAACGTATATCGATGGGATAACCATAGATGTTGTAGGGGTACCTGATCTTGGTGCTTATGAGTACGGTAAACCCAAATGGACGGCAGGAGCAGATCTTGAAGTTCCTGATTTTCCAGATGAAACGAACATGACAATAATTACTAGTGAAAAATAAAGCAGATGCGTCACGAATATAATTGCCCCCGTCTGTGGACAGTCCTCATACTGATGACACTTACCCTATCCATTTCCGCGCAAAAACCGCCATATGACGTATATCCCTATATTGAACCGCCCTATTACAGGGTGCGATACGATGCATCTTCCGAACCAGGTGAGCTTGTCTTTCCGGTAAGCTATACGATCTGGATCCCCGAGGATGTAAGCACGCTAATGGGCGTATTTGTCCATCAGCATGGCTGCGGCCAGGGATCATGCAGCACCGGCCTGACCGGTGCCTATGATCTGCACTGGCAGGCACTGGCCAAAAAGCACCGGTGCGCCCTGCTGGCTGCATCCTATGAACAGCCCGGGGGTGCTGATTGTGTACTCTGGTGTGATCCTCGCAACGGTTCGGACCATCGCTTCCTTCAATCACTGGACGATCTGGGCACAGCTTCCGGACATCCTGAACTGGGCGATATCCCCTGGGCACTGTGGGGTCACAGCGGAGGAGGTGTCTGGGTGGGTTTCATGACCATGCTCCACCCCCACCGCGTGGCGGCGGTCTGGCTGAACTCGGGACTTCCAATTATTGCAGGAAGTCCGGGCGCAACTGATGAGTACATCATTGAAATTCCCGAAGAAGCATACGAGATACCGATGATGTGCAACCTTGGCACCCAGGAGGGTGTTACGGTTAAAGAAGGTAAGCATGCAAAACGTTGGCCATCCACTGAACATTTCTTCAAGGCAATGCGCGGTAAAGGCGGACTCATCGGGGTCGCGGTCGATCCGCTCACCGGTCACCCGTGCGGCAACCAGCGATACCTTGCCATCCCCTGGTTCGATGCCTGCCTCCAAGCCCGCCTGCCGGTCACCACTGGCGATCCACTCAGGCCCATGCCGGAAGAGGGGGCATGGCTTGCCCCTCTTCTTGGCACCAAAGCATCACCCGGATCACAGTTCAGCGGGGACAAAAACCAGGCTGTCTGGCTGCCCGGTGAAACCGTCGCCCTGGCCTGGGAACACTACGTGAGGGATACAAAAGTCCCCGATTCCACTCCACCCCCGGCACCATACAACCTGAAGTCAGAAGGCGGTAAACTGACCTGGAATGCTAAAGCGGATCTGGAAAGCGGAATTGCATATTTTATCATTATGCGTGATGGCAGGGAAATCGCTACGGTTCCCGATGCACCAGGGAATCCCCTTAGCAGGCCGGTTTTCCAGGGCACAAATAACAGCGACTCTCCGCTGCAACCTTTGAGGAAAATGGAATTCACGGATTCGATAATGATACCGGGCCGCAGTCATACATACAAGCTGTTCAGCGTGAATACAGCCGGACTCAAATCTGAATAGAACTAAACACTTAATGCTCCCATCATGAAAAGACGTACCATATCACTGTTAATTGCGCTTACCGGAAGTCTGATATTCCTGTCTTCGAATGCAACATGTCAAAAGACAGATGCTGCAGATCAGGTTACAGAATGGCCCGTTTTGAAAAGCTATGACAAGGATCATACCCTTCGTGTCGCTCTTCCGTTGGGAGGAATTGGGACAGGAACGGTATCTCTCAGCGGCAGGGGATCACTGGTGGACTGGGAAATCATGAATACTCCTTCCAAAGGGTATTGTCCCGGAATTACGCGTCAAAAACCGTTTTTTGTGTTGTGGGTTAAACCACAGCAGGGAGAATCCCATACCCGGGTGCTGGAAGGCAGCATTCCGGGGGTATTGTTTGAAGGTTCCAAAGGTTCACCGGTAGCCAATGCAGGTTATCCACGTTTCAGGAATCACTCTTTTTCAACTGCCTATCCCTTTGGTCAGGTACATCTCTCCGATCCTGAAATACCTGTGGAAGTCACGCTGAAAGCATTCAATCCGCTTATTCCCGGTGAGGCGGACAAAAGTGGTATTCCAGTCGCAGTTCTACAATATGAGCTTACCAATCCAGGAAACACCAGCGTGGAAATCTCAATCGTTGGAAATCTTCCGAATTTCATCGGAAACGACGGGACTCCCAATACCGCCGGATGTGAAGGAAATGTAAATGTTTACAGGGAAGGAGACAATGTGAGGGGTATTTTTATGCAATCAGAAGGAGTGGACAAAGAGGCCGAAGAATGGGGAACCATGGCAATCACTACGCTGCATGAAAATGTGAATTACAGGACGAACTGGGTTTCCGCCAGGAGGTGGGACATGGCAAGCCTTGATTTCTGGGATGACTTCAGTGCCGATGGAAAGCTGGAGAAACGTGAGGGAGATGATAATAATCAACCGGTTGCTTCCCTGGCTGTACAGGAAACCATTCCTGCCCACTCAACAAAAAACATCACATTTTTAATCACCTGGCACTTCCCCAATCGCTATTCCTGGGCCAATGAGAGTGTCGGTAATTATTATACCACGCAATACGGTGACGCCTGGGATGTGGCTGAATCCATCGCCCCGGTCCTCCGGGAATTGGAAGCGGGAACCATGGAATTTGTAAATGCTTTTCTTGCCAGTGATTTTCCGGAGGTAGTGAAAGAAGCAGCCCTTTTCAACTTAAGTACCCTGCGCACACAAACTGTTTTCCGCATCGAAAGTGGTCAGATGTTCGGGTATGAAGGATGCAATGACAAAGGGGGATGCTGCTTTGGTTCCTGTACCCATGTATGGAACTACGAACAGGCAACCCCCTTTCTTTTTGGAGATCTGGCAAGAAGCATGCGCGAAGTTGAATTTGGTCATGCAACAAACAAAAACGGACTCATGAGTTTCCGGGTAAGACTGCCCCTGGAGAATGCCCGAAATTTCAGCAAGGCTGCAGCCGACGGTCAGCTTGGGTGCCTGATGAAAATGTATCGTGACTGGCAGCTCTCAGGTGATGATTCTTTCATGGCTGAACTCTGGCCCGCAGTCAAACATGCCATGGAGTTCTGCTGGATCAAAGGAGGCTGGGATGCGGATAAAGACGGTGTCATGGAAGGCAGTCAGCACAACACTATGGATGTGGAGTATTATGGTCCGAATCCACAAATGCAGGCATGGTACCTGGGTGCTCTGAAAGCGGTTGAACAGATGGCCCTTTATATGGGAGATAAAGATTTTGCAAAAAACTGTCATAAATTATTCTCCCAGGGAAGTGAATGGACTGATCAGAACCTGTTCAACGGTGAATATTATGAACATCATATCCGGATTCCCTCTGATCCCGATCAAATTGCTCCCTCCCTCCGGATTGGAATGGGGGCCAGTGATCTGGCAAATCCTGATTTTCAACTTGGTGCCGGATGCCTGGTAGATCAGCTGGTCGGGCAATATTTCGCGCATATTACAGGGCTCGGATACCTGCTTGATAAAGAAAACGTTCAAAAGACTCTCCACAGCATCATGAAGTATAACTACCGGGAAAACCTGTACGAACATTTCAATTTCAGGCGCAGCTATGTCCTGGGCGATGAGCCGGCCCTGCTAATGGCTTCCTATCCCAAAGAAAGGCCGCAGTATCCTTTCCCCTATTTTACGGAGGTGATGACAGGTTTTGAATATACAGCTGCCATAGGCATGATCTATGAAGGACAGACAGAAAATGGCTTAATGTGTATCCAAAACATCCGGGATCGCTATAACGGTTTAAAGCGAAATCCTTTTGATGAGGCTGAATGCGGTCACCACTATGCCCGTGCCATGGCTTCCTGGGCCGGCGTACTGGCCCTGAGCGGGTTTCATTACTCAGGAGTTGAAAAATCCATGCAGTTTACCGCTGAGCCGGGCAAATACTTCTGGTCAAATGGCAGCGCCTGGGGGAATTGTAAGATTGATAAACAGGATAAACACTTCAATGTGAAATTATCAGTGCTCCACGGAACCCTGGAACTAAATCAATTCAAACTGGGAGAGAGCGTTGCTGAGAATTTTAAAAAAACAGCGGAGATCAATGAAAATGCTCCCCTGGAATTCCAGCTAAAATTATAAAAAGGAAAAGAGAACAAATGAAAAAAACCGGTATAGCTATTGCAACTCTTACAATATTGTTTGTAAATGCTCACATAGTTATTTCCCAGGCCTGGGATCCGGGTGACTATTCCGATTATAAAACCGCCGGCCAGTACCTTGCTCCATATCCCTATCAGCAGAGTTTTGCCAATTTCCCTGAATTCTCCTGGGATAAAGTCGCCCGGTGGACGATTCTGAGAAGCGTAAATCCTTTCGACTCCATCGACATCAGGGGAATTGCTGAAAACTTTCAGCTGATCGTTCTGGAAAAAGCCAATCTTCAGGGACAACCCTACGTGGAAGACGGCATAAAAAACGCTTCTGCAAGATTAAAAGAAGTCAATCCTCACATTAAAACCTTCTTTTACTGGAACACCGTTGTAAACTATGGGGGCTATGAAGCAAATATAGAATTTGAACCCAACGCGTGGGACTGGTGCCAGATGACTCCAGGCGCTGACGGGCAGGATACATTTAAGTTAATTCGTGACAGGCTAAGAATGTTCGATTCCGATGTTCCGGAGTTGAGGAGATGGTGGGTAAACACTGCTGTAAATGTAGCCGCTGATCCTGCTGTGGACGGAGTTTTTATCGACAAAGTAAATAGCTATAATGGGGGAGCATTCTTTGATGAAAACGGAGTTCCTGCAACTAATTATATAAAGATGCTGGACTCTCTGGATAGATCCCTTCCTGACAGCTCATTATTTATAGGAAACACCATCCGCAACGAGCGCTGGAACGGAAACCGTGAGCAAATGCGCTATCAGGACGGTTCCTATCTTGAAAGGCAGGGATTTGCATACAGTGGCTCTGGTCAGACCGAGGTAGAAGCCCGTGTGGTGAACCTGCAACTGATGCGCGAAATGGCCACCAAAGGAAAGATGGTCATGTGGCGCCTGGGACCTGGTTATTCGGATATTAAGGAACCACCAGCGGTTCAAACCGAGGAAAACATGATACAGTATTATAAAGATGCTGTTGAATTTCCGTTGGCAATGTACCTGATATCAGCCGAAAAATATACCTACTTCGGTTATCTGGGAACTGTAGATGCTACGCAAGATAAATACCAGTATTTAACCGATTATATCCCGGAACTGAATCGTCCGCTGGGCGAACCACTGGGACCTCCCACAAAAGAGGGAACTGTTTTCACACGTTCGTTTGAATACGTCGACGTCTGGCTAAATATGGAAACAGAAGAGTGCAGCCTGACCTGGCGCGATCCGGTTCCCGATCCAGGTCTTGCTGTAACAGGGTTCAGTACTTATCCGAATAGGTTAACTGTTAAAACGAAAGGTATTGGCCAGATTGGTACCAGCTTCAGTCCCCTGGAAGCCGGAAACACAAGTGTGATATGGACCAGCAGTGATCCTATGATTGCACAGGTCGACTCAGGCGGTGTGGTTACAGGACTTAATAATGGTTCGGTAATGGTAACCGGGACATCTGAAGACGGAGGATTTACCGATTTTACCTGGATAACAGTTGTTAAAGATTTGGTAGGCATGATACCTCCGGGAGTCAATATGGCTCCCTTTGGCACTGCCACACAATCCTCAACGGATTTTAATGGTGAAGCCTCCCGTGCCATCGATGGTAATACAGAAGGTGCTTACTCACAATCTTCTGTAACACACACAGCCAGCGAAACAAATCCCTGGTGGCAGGTCAATCTGGGAGAGGAGTATTCCATCGGTCATATCAAGCTGTATGGGAGAACGGATGACTGTTGCAAAGAAAGTCTTTCAGACTATACGGTATATGTGCTGAATGCGAATGGCGATACTACTTTTTCGAAATCATTTACCTCTTTTCCCGATCCTTATGAAATCGTGGATGTGGGAGATAAAAGCGGCAAAACTGTTATCGTTCAACTCAATCGTACGGGAGCCCTTTCCCTGGCCGAAGTCCAGATCTTTGTTGCCGCGGTTGAATTTACTGGTCTGGAAATTGAGGAGAGCAGCGTTACAATTCAGCTTGAAGAAAGCTATCAGTTGAATGCAATCATTTCTCCGGCCAATGCATCAGTACAAAAGCTTATCTGGACCAGTAACAGGAATTCTGTCGCTACGGTGGATGCATCAGGGATGGTTACGGGTGTGAGTATTGGTGCAGTAACCATAAGCGCCACCACGCTCGATGGCGAATTTTCTGCCAGCTGCAGAGTTTATGTAACTGGAATCCAAGTCAATTCAATAAGTATTTCACTAGATAGCGCCATCCTTTATCCAGGGGATACCCTTCAGCTTACAGCAAACATTACCCCCGAAAATGCAAGTGATACCACTGTGCGTTGGGAGAGCGGTAACATCACTGTGGCAACAGTAAATACTGCAGGAGAAGTTACGGCATTAACTGAGGGTATAACCACTGTTACGGCTTCAACCCGATATGGAGAATTTACGGATGAGTGTAAAATTACAGTTAACTCCCCGGTGGGAATTAATCAGCTAATGTACAATGCCCCGTCTTTGATAATCATGCAAACCTATCCGAATCCTGCCGATGGGGCTCTTACCATAGAAACTGTCACTGACGCTGAAATCAACTATGAGATTTACGATCTCACAGGGGGATTGATCTTATCAGGAAAAATCAACAGGAACAAATACATCTTGAACGTAAGCAGTTTACTACCTGGCGTTTATATTATAAAGGCGTCGGGATCCGAATACTATACAGCGAAGAAAATTATGATAATCTAAATTTAGAAATGAAACGAAGAGAAATGTTAAAAACAGGTGCCGCATTGACCGGAACGGCACTGCTTGGTCCCTCAGCTCTGGGTAATGCTGTCTATGGAAGATTAAAACCCCGGGTCCCCTCCTACCTGAAAGGGTATGAAGATATTTATGCCGCAGATCCGAGAAAAGCGGCGTTAAAGTATTTCCAGGAGGCAAAATTCGGGCTTTTTATACATTATGGCCTGTACAGTTTACTCGAAGGATACTGGAAGGGGAAGCAATCCATGCCTGCCGAATGGGTGCAGTTAAGAGGCAAAATCCGGGTGAAGGAATATGAGAAGCTTTCCGACAGGTTCAGCGCTGAAAAATTTGATGCCGATTTCATCACGGATATGGTGCTCAAGGCCGGGATGAAATACATCAACCTGACCACGCGCCATCATGACAGTTTCTGCCTCTTTGATTCCAAATACACAAATTTCAAGAGCACAAACAGTGCTGCTAAACGGGATCTGGTGGCCGAACTATCCGAACAGTGCCAGCAAAAAGGACTTGGATTCTACCTCTACTACTCCCATGGCCGGGACTGGCGTCATCCGCATGCTCCTAACAACGGCGACTGGGGTGGTAATGCCAGGCCACAATATGATTTACCGGAGGAGAGCTATAAATACGGTGAAGAACATGATTTACAGATCTACGTGAAGTTCATGAAAGACCAGATCACGGAACTCCTGACCAATTATGGCCCTATCGGTGCAATCTGGCTGGACGGAATCGCAACTCCACTCTCCCGTCCCGACAAGGTCCACCTGTTCAGGGCACAGGAGTTATACGACCATATCCACTCCCTTCAGCCCCAGGTTCTGGTTTCCTATAAACAGGGGCTGCTGGGCACAGAAGATTTCAAGGCTCCGGAACGTCATTTCAAAGGTACCTCGGATGTACCGCTTGAATTATGTGATACCCTTCAACCCCACTCCTGGGGGTATGCCCGCATTGATGATCAGGGGCACAAGACGGCCGACCAGGTTATGGAAATGCTCAACCGGGCAGCAGGTATGAGAGCCAATCTTCTGTTGAACACAGGTCCGTTGCCGGACGGATCTATCCATCCGGACGATGTGAAATCCCTTAAAGAAGTGGGCAGACGTAATCGCTGAGAACGAAAACTGTAGGGATGGAGGGCTGGAAGCAAATTGAATCGGTTATTACTTATTTTGAACCAGAATAAATATACAAGCATGAGAATTCGATATGTCAGAATTGCTGTTCTGATAGCTCTCATTGTCACACCGAACGTGGCAATTACACAAGATGAGAAGGGTCGGACAGTTACACCAGATGAAATGGGTCTGGCCATTGGTGATGACCTTGATCATCCTTACCTGTATTTCTCCTCGGATCAGCTCCCCGAACTGCGTGAGCGGGTTGCAAATGATCCCGGAAGCAGGGAAATCTATAAGGAACTCCTGGCGGAGAGTAATCGTCTCCTGTACACACCAGTGGAGAAGGACGCCCCGGTTCCTGACAAGAATCCGCGCTATTCCGGCAACTGGGATTACCATTACTACATTGACCGTAACCGCGACCGTGCCCTGCAACTGGCTTTCCTCTACCAGTTGACCGGAGAGGCAAAATATGCAGAAAAGGCATTTGAATTTGCCGAGGTGGTGTGCGATGTTCCAAACTGGGAAGACCGGGCTCATCAGTTCCCGATTATATACAGCCGCGTCATGCCCTATAATGTACCCGATGATCAATACGTGTTTAACTACGACCTCTACACCGCTCATACCGCCCATCGACTGGCTGTGGTCTATGACTGGCTCTACGATTGGATGGATGTACGGCAGCGGGATCGCATACGAGGGGCTCTTATGGAAAAGGCAATCCTGCGGGTACGCGGCAACTGGGATTACCACTGGTGGGCCTGGGCAGTCCGGTGCAACTGGCTGACCCATTGCGCCAGCGGAGTCGGAATGGCTGCACTGGCCCTGCTTACAGAAAACCCGGAACTGATCGATGTGGTGGCCGAGTCCTACAACCGCATCTGGAAAACCTTCGACAATATCGGTCAGGATGGTGGCTGGCAGGAAGGAACGGGCTATGCCTTCAATAATCCCGAATGGGCTGTTCTGTACGGCGTTCCTCTTAAACGCATGACGGACGGAGAATACACCCTGCTCAAGCATCCGCGTATTCAGGAGCAACCTGTGAGTTTCTTTCTCTGGACCCTGCTGCCGCCGGACCAGAAAGTCAATTTTGGAGATACCGGTAGCCGGGTGAATCGCAATGGCTCGATCTTTAATACCCTGGCCGAGGAAACTCAATCTCCCGAGGCTGCGTGGTATGCCAAAGAAATCTGCGGTGAAGCCAGCCGGAATAGTTTCTGGGACATTATCTTCCCCTCCACCACCGTGGAACCGAAGGAGCCCGAAATGAAGTCACGTCATTTTCGCAGCATTGATTATGTGGTCATGCGGTCCAGTTTTACCGACCTGGAGACCGTGACACTCGTCTGTAAGGCCGGACGGCACACCGATCCTCACCACGGACATCTTGACTGTGGTGACTGGGGTGTCCACTGGCGCGGCGAAAGCTACATCAGGGGCATCGGAAACATCCCATACGACGAAAAGTGCTTCGACGATGCACGATGGACCTATCCTCAGGCAGGCAGTCAGGGACAGAACGTAATTTTCGTCAACGGTGAAAGACAGATTCCGGGCAAGTGGCGTGGCAAACCCATGGATGAAAGCATAGGCGGCGATGTGCTGGAGTACCGGTACGGTGAGGTCCGCGAATATGTGCTTATGGACTGTACCAATGCCTATCCGAAAAAGGAGCTCAAGGGATGGCGTCGACACCTGATACTCGATAAACCGGTAGTAACCGTGGTACTGGACGAGATCGGGAGCGCAAAGGGTGCCCTGATCGAGAGTCGCCTACACCCTATCGGGGATGTTGAGGTGCCGGATGACAACGCCTACCTTCTCCTCAAAGGAGAGAAAGGGATGATGGCTGTGATCGCAGTTGCAGGCGATCCGGTCAGATATGTTCCGGATAGTCACGCCTACCTTCCCATTCAGAAAGATGCCAGATTAAATAAGATCCCCTATGTGGATACGGAGTTAACTGCATCGGGGACGAAGACTACGATTTCCACCATAGTGGTTCCGGTGGCGGACGAGTCAGAGGCACGGGCGGTATCTCAGTCAGTGAAGCGGACAATCGACAAAGATGGGACTTTGACCCTTTCGTTTACTTTCGGAAGTCAAACTCACGAGTATCGTTACGAACATAGCGCCGACGGGTTGGTACTGGCAGGGTAGGCAAAAAACAAAAACCGAAGAATAGCATATCATGACTAAAAACATAGCATGGATCGTTGTCTTATTTGCATTTCTTTATGGTTGCATTTCTAAAGAAAAGGTTTCCTCCACAAACCCAAATTTCATCATCATTTTCACAGATGATCAGGGATACAATGATGTGGGTTGTTTTGGATCCAGGAATATTTGTACTCCGAACCTGGACAGGATGGCGGCCGAAGGGATGAAGTTTACCAGTTTCTATGCCCAGACAGTATGCGGTCCATCCAGGGCGGCCCTGATGACCGGCTGTTACCCCATGCGGAACGGGCGGAACGACAATGGGGAAGTCCCCCACCCCAAATTATCGCTTTCAGAAATTACCATCGCTGAAGTATTAAAACCGGTGGGATATGCCACCTGCATGATTGGCAAATGGGACCTTGCAGGTCACAATCAGGAAAGGTTCAATCCCGGACTGCTGCCCATACACCAGGGATTTGATTATTCATTTTTTACACCCACAAGCAATGACGCCCGGGTTCACCTTCTTCGAAATAATGAGGTGGTGGAACTAAATGCAGATATGTCCACTCTTACCCGCAGATATACCGATGAGGCCATTGGTTTTATTGAGCATAATACCGATCAACCCTTTTTTCTCTACCTGGCTCATACCATGCCACATACTCTTCTTGCCGTCTCGGAGGAATTCAGGGGGAATTCCAAGGGTGGTTTCTACGGCGACGTGATTGAAGAAATTGATTTCAATGTAGGGCGTATTTTCAAGGTTTTGAAAGAAAATGGACTGGATGAAAGCACCTATGTGATCTTTACCAGTGATAACGGGCCCTGGTGGATAAAAGGAGACCACGGAGGTAATGCCGAGCCGCTGCGCGGGGCCAAGACTTCAGCATGGGAAGGGGGATTAAGGGTTCCGTGTATCGTAAGAGCTCCGGGACAAGTTCCGGAAGGGACAAGTTCCGACCTGGTATGTGCCACCATTGATTTGCTTCCCACTATTGCCCGGCTGGCGGGAGCAAAACTGCCCACCGACCGGGTAATTGATGGTCTGGATATTTCGGGGATCATTCACGGGGATTCAACTTCACTGGATCGTCCTTATTTTTATTACCAGCACCAGGACCTGCGGGCAGTGCGCCTGGGAAAATGGAAGTTGCACCGGCCACATAAGCCTGGCTCTGAGTCTATTGCTTACACGAAATGGCCAAGACACAGTGCTCCCGAAGACAGGGTGCTGTTCGATAAATATGTCCTTTACGATCTGGAAAAGGATATCGGGGAGACCAAAGATGTGGCGGAGGAAAATCCTGAAATCGTAGTTGAACTGACAAAATTGCTGGAATGGGCAAAAGAGGATATTGGTGATTTCGAAAATCGGGGCATAAACGCACGTCCACTGGGAGTGGAACCCTATTTTACTCCCAATGAGCTTATTTCAGTAAAAGAATTGAACAACCTAAAATAAACACCATGAAACGATTTATTTATTTACTTCTCAGTTTACTGAGCATTGCTTCCTGTAAATCCATATCGGCGGGAGGAAAATCAGGACCAGGGGCAGGGGAAAGACCCAACATTCTATGGATCAACAGCGAAGACAACGGCACCTATATCGGGTGTTACGGTGACAAAGTTGCAAAGACTCCAAACCTGGATCAGTTGGCGGGGCAGGGATTCAGGTATATCAACTGCTTTGCCAATGCACCTGTGTGCGCGGTCATGAGGAGTTCCTGGATCCTGGGGATTCCGGCAGTCACTACGGGAACACAACATATGCGCAGCAGATTCAGGGTACCGGAATCGCTCGAGCCCTATACGGCTCTTCTGAAGAAAGCAGGATATTATACCACCAGTAATGGCCGGACCGACTATAACAATTCCAGTTTCGACAGTGAGATCTGGGATGAATACGGACGAAGTGCACATTACAGAAACCGGCCGGAAGGGATGCCCTTCTTCCACAATTATAATATACTCGCCACCCATGAGGGCCAGATATTTGATGATCTTTACCCACAGAAGTATCCGATGGAAGGAACCCCTTCAGAAGATATAATAATCCCTCCCTACCAGGTTGAAACACCCGAGAACCTTGCAGACTGGGAAAGGGTATATGAACGGATCGCAGATATGGACAGCCAGGTCGGAGAATATCTTTCAGAGCTCAGGGAATCAGGTGAAGCGGAGAACACCATTGTGGTGTATTGCCCCGACCATGGGGGTATTACGCTTCGCTCTAAGCGCTACCTCTTCGATAGCGGCACGCGGGTTCCACTGATCATTTACATCCCCGAGAAATGGAAAAAACTGGCCCCCGGTAAGCCGGGATCAGCCATTGAACGACTTGTTCAGTATATCGACCTGCCGCGAACCTTCATGTCGCTGGCCGGTGCCGAATTACCCGACCGCATGCCAGGACGTGTTTTTATGGGTCCATCCACGGAGCCTGCCCCGGAAAACGTATTCCTTTTCTCGGATCGGTTCATTGCATCCCCCGATATGAGCAGGGCCATTACCGATGGTCGCTGGAAATACATCCGAAATTATGAACCTGACCGTCCCCGTCTGCAAATGCTCTATTATCCCCTGATGCAGAGAGGGCAGATGTCTCAGTTCAGGGAATACCAGGAAGGGCGTACAAACGCCGTACAATCCGAGATCTTCAATCTCCAGCCTTATGAGGAATTATACGACACCCGGGAAGACCCCTATGAAATCAAGAACCTTGCCGGCCTTCCTGCATTCACTGATAAGCTGAAGGCGATGCGCCAGGAACTGGACAGGCATATTCTTGAGGCACGTGATGCGGGATTCATACCGGAACCCCTGATGGCAGAGATTGACCGGGACATTACCACTACCATCTATGATTTTTGCCAGTCAGCGGACAATTATCACCTGGAGGAAATCATGAAGATCGCCGCCACGGCGGCAGAAAAGGATCCGGATAATATCCCAAACCTGGTGAAGCATCTGAAGCACCATGATCCAATCATGCGCTACTGGGCCATCCAGGGACTCCGGATACTGGGCCGGGAAGCCAAACCGGCTATAAAGGAAATTGAATCGGCCATGGAGGATGCCGAGGCCAGTGTCCGTATCAATGCAATGATGGCCCTGGGGAATACCGGTCAAATAGACCGGGCAAGTAATTTGCTCATTGAAGAGGCAAAGTCTGCCCAAACAGATGCACATGCCAACTGGGCACTCTATGGCCTGAAATACCTGGATGCCCCGGAAGCCCTTAAAGGAGTTAAAGAAGAAGAGGTGGTCAGGGGGGGAGACTCCAGGGTGACCTACCGCTCGCTGAAAGGCGGAGGCACTATGTTCCAACCGCCCGTCGATATTGATCTGAGTCCAAAGAGATGAAATCCCCTAAAATCCATATCCTTCTGATTTCTACCTGTCTGTCGATACAAAGTGTATCCGGACAGCTTTCAGTATTGAAGTCCGAATTCCATGGACGTGAGGCCTATTCCCTTCAGAATAATAATATGCGCATAAGCATGCTCAGCGGCGGAGGGTATATCGCAGAACTCAGGTTACTATCTCCTGGGGGAAAGGAATCGGTAAATCCCATGTTTATCCCACATTATCAAACCATAGACCCTGATGACTACAGACCTGAATTACATGAGGATCTATATGGTTCGGGAAGCAATGCCAGACTTATGGCCGGCTACATGGGCCATTATCTCTGCTTTCCTTATTTCGGTAAATTGAATTCGGGATTCGAAAAGAACCTCGGACACTCTGTCCACGGGGAAGCCTATACCGTTAAATATGAAGTTGAAAAAACGAGGAAGGATGAGGGTACTGTCGTCACGGCTTCAGCAGTTCTGCCATTGACAAAATATTCCATTGAGAGAAGCCTCACAATGTTGCCGGATCAATCTGTCGTTCTGGTGGAGGAAGAGATTGAGAACCTTGAGCCGTTTGACCGGCCCTTCCAGTGGGTACAGCATATCACATTCGGGGGACCGTTTCTCGAATACATGCATACCTTCGTGGACGCTCCCGTATTCAGAATTGCTTTCAGCGAGCAAAAAAATGATCCTATGAACATCAACACGGTACAGTGGCCAACCGTAAGGACCGAAGGAGGTGATGTTATAAATGCCGGCGTCTTCGACTCTGACAAAGGTCAGGGAGGATATCGCGCCTGGTTAATGGATCCTGAACGGGAATATACCTGGTTTGCGATCTATAACAGGGATCTCAATCTCCTGGTGGGATATGTATTCATGAAAGATCAAAATCCCTGGATCGGGGACTGGCAGGAAAATCACCATGCCCGGGCTTTGCCAAGGAACGGGAAAACGCTTGCCTGGGGATTGGAGGTAGGGACCACTCCCTTCGGTTCGGGAATAAAGCAAAGCATTGACCGGGGACCGGTTTTCGGTACAGAAACTTACAGATGGATTGGTGCAAAAGAGAAAAAGAAACAATCCTATTTGATATTCCTACTGGAAATTGATGAGAATTTTAGGGGTGTGAAGGATCTGAAACTTAAAAAAGACGCCATCATACTTACAGAAAAGGAAAGTGAAAAACAGATAGGCATTGCCAATGACTTTACACTAAACTAATGAAGAACTTCTGTCGCATCGTCGCAGCACTCCTCCTTTTTCTTTTCCAGGAATGTTCAGAACAAACCAAGGAAAGTAATACCCATCCGAATATTATCCTGATCAATGCCGATGACCTGGGTTACGGCGACCTGGGTTGTTACGGGGCCAGACTGGTTCAGACACCTCACATTGATAAACTCGCCAGTGAAGGAAGGTTATTTACCGATGCACATACAGCTTCTGCAGTATGTTCACCCTCGCGCTACGGATTGATCACCGGCCGGTACCCCCTGAGGCGCAATTTCTGGGGACCATTGCCAGGGCCTACGGCAGGTCTTACCATTGACACTACCTTCGTCACTCTGGGCAAGCTGCTAAAAGAAGCCGGATATGCAACCGCCTGCATTGGCAAATGGCACCTGGGTTTTGGAGGGGAGAGCCCTAACTGGAACGGCTTGCTGAAACCCGGTCCGCTCGAATTGGGATTTGACTACTATTTCGGGATCCCGGTGGTAAATAGTGGTCCGCCATTTGTTTATGTGGAAAATCACCGGGTGGTCGGACTGGATCCTGATGATCCTTTTGTCATGGGGCAGGAATCGGCCACGCAAAAATGGCCTGCAAAGTCTGGATACAGGCAAATCGGTGGTGCCGAAAAAGCACATTTGCTCTACGTGGATGAAAAAGTGGGGACCACCCTTAAAAACAAGGCCGTCGAATGGCTGAAGTCAAGGGGTGAAGACAAACCCTTCTTTCTCTACCTGGCAACCACCAACATCCACCACCCCTTTACTCCTGCCCCGCGGTTTAAAGGGACAAGCCAGTGCGGGCGCTATGGGGATTTCATCCATGAGCTGGACTGGATCGTGGGTGAGGTGCTTAAAACCATTGAAGAGATGGGTGTTGCTGAAAATACCCTGGTAATCTTTACCAGTGACAACGGAGGCATGCTCAACAACGGGGGACAGGATGCATGGACGGCAGGTCATCGTTTGAATGGCGATCTGCTGGGATTCAAGTTCGGAGCATGGGAAGGCGGACACCGGGTCCCATTTATTGCCAGGTGGCCGGGTAAAATTCCGGCAAACAGTCAATCAGACCATCTGATTAGCCAGGTGGATCTGCTGGCCACTTTTGCATCTGTTACCGGGAGGACCTTAAGTAAAGAAGAGTGCCCTGACGGAGTGGACCAGTTGCCTGAATTGCTAGATGAAACAGAAGAACCTTTGCGGGATGTGTTGATCATATCTCCCAACAGTCCGGCCCATCTGCTTGTCAGAAAGGGAGAATGGGTGTATATCCCGGCACAGGATGAAGGCGGATTTCAGGGAAAAAATATTGGCGATCACCTCCTGGGAGGAGCTGCAGCATTTGCCTTAACCGGACAGGTCAACAGCGATATTGAGGATGGAAAGGTTAAAGAGGATGCTCCGCCGGAACAATTGTATAATCTGGACAAAGATCCGGCACAGTCTGTGAACGTACTCGGTCAGTATCCTCAGGTAGCGCATGAGTTGAGACAAATATTAGACAATTACAGGAAAATGACCGGCCCTTATCCCAAGCTGGGATGGATTCACATTGAAGCAGTAAAAAGCCAGCGAGGTAAATGAATCCCGCTCGCGCATTGGCTTCCGAGCTCGTATACTGAGAATTGACTCTCGCTTAACTGACTCTCCTGGCAGATGCATAGGCCTTGCGCCTCCTTAATCCAACGGACTGATGGAAAATTCGAAGTCGTATATCCCTGCCGGAACCCGATACTTCTCAATAGGCCTTGCATTCATCGACCAGCTATCGGTCCCTCCCACTCCCATCTGGATCAAGTCCAGGTTCAGGGTGTAGAATCCCGATGGCACCAGTTCGTACGGATGCAGGGCCTTGTCCAGTTGTTCGGCATCGTAAGGCCAGAGGGAGAATTCAAAGTGCTCTGGACTATCGAAGCGGATACCCGCGGACTTCCTGCCGTCAGGCTTCATTTCCATCCAGCGCACTTCTGTGCGGTTCCCGCTGAACTGGGGCTTCACATAGTCATACCATATATCATCGGACTTCACCCGGTATAGGGCCACTTCGGCTCCCCGGTTGCGGTCGATGTAATTGTCCCAGGGGCCCTTCCCGTAGTAGGCCAGGTTCACATAATCACCGGTGATCCCCGCAGTCATTCCCACGCGCAACATGGAAGGCAGGTCTTTGTCCGCATCCAGGTGATATTTCACAATTACCTTCCCGGATGCAACCACCTTATAATCCACAGTGAGTTTCACCTTGTCCCCAAAGCTCCGCTCCACATGGACCAGTACAGTCTTGCTATTCTTATCCTCCACCTCCACCCTGCCGGTCTTCAGATTACCGGACAAATCTTTCCAGATTTTCTTTGTCAGGTGCGTCCTGGTCCCCCGTTCGTCATTGTCGTTCTGGGGTCTCCAGAAATTTGCCTGCAAGGGAGCTTCCAGGATCTTCTTCCCCTTTCTCATATAATCTGTCATGCTTCCATCTTCCCTGCTGAAGGTGGCGGAGAATTCCAGGCTGGAGATTACGATTTCGCCCCCGTTGTCATGTACGGTCAGGTCTTGCTCCGGAACTTCCTCCATCCCGGCAGGTGCCTCCTTTGATTCCAGGGCAATTTGCTGATAAGCGATCTCATATCCCTTTTCACACCAGAACCTGTCTTCCTTTTCATGCAGGCTCATTCGAAGGAAATACTCCACGCCCGGCTCGTTCCTCTTCCAGCTCAGGGGAACATCCAATACTGTCGAACCGCCAGGTTCAAGGTTCGGGGTATTGATCTTTCCGCTACTGATCTGCTCCCCGTTCCCCGAGATACTCCAGCGGATCTCAAAATCCTCCAGGTTGGTGAAATTGTAGCGGCTGATCACCCGGACCCTTCCCTCTTCTGCATCCACGGCTTCGAACACAACTGGCTGGTTAATATACTTCACTTCCCATGCATGGGGATGGGGCTTTCTATCGGAAGTGAACACCCCGTTAATGCAGAAATTGCCGTCGTTGGGGATGTCCCCGAAATCACCACCGTAGGCCAGGTATTTCTCTCCCGAACCATTTTTAGCCTCCAATCCCTGGTCGATCATATCCCATATAAACCCCCCAATGAGGTTGGGCCGCTCCCAGATAAGATCCCAGTACTCCCCGTAGTTCCCAATGGAATTTCCCATGGCATGCACGTACTCACAAAGCACAATTGGACGTTTTACATGAAGGGCAGATGACATGGCTTCCAGGTCCTCCAGGGGACTATACATGCGGCTGATCACATCCACATAGGGCCGATCATCGGGATTCAACGCCAGCTTCAACGCCCCCTGCCCTTCCTTATAGGCCGGGGAAGTGGGATCGCCCTGAGCTCCTTCGTAGTGGATGAGACGCGTGGGGTCATAGTCCCTGATCCATCCCGCAGATGCGGCAAATGCCGGTCCGGTCCCGCACTCATTCCCCATGGACCAGAAAATCACTGAGGGATGGTTCTTATCCCGCTCCACCATCCGCACATGGCGACTCAAGATTGCAAAAGGCCATGTAGGACTCTGGGGGATCAGTCCCACCGCTCCGTGACACTCCATGTTGGCCTCATCCATCACGTAGATCCCGTATTCATCACAAAGATCAAGCATATAAGGGTCATTTGGATAATGGGAGGTACGTATCGCATTGAAGTTGAACTGCTTCAGCAGCTTAATGTCCTGTTCCATATCCTCCCTTGTCAGGGCCTTACCATGCTCATGATCATGGTCGTGACGGTCCACTCCCTTCAGTTTTACGGATTTCCCATTAACCAGCAATTCTCCCCTTTCTGAGGTCTTTATCTTCCGGAAACCGATCTTCACGCTCCGGGCCTCAACCAGCTTTCCACCGGGATCCTCCAGGGTGAAGACCAGGATATAGAGATGAGGCTTCTCGGCCGACCAAAGCAAAGGGCGTCTTACCTGAGCCTCCATGAGTGCAAATTTTACCACATCCCGCTGAGGGTGTTTCTCATTCCATATCTTATCCAGGTCCACTTCCATTGCAAGATCCAGAACGGGTTGACCATCCGCATCATAGAGCATGGCCTTCAGCTTCCATTCCTCCGGGTTCAGAACATTATATGCGCATACCCTGGGGCGGATCTCCAACCGGGCGTCTTTATATTCAGCATCCAGGGTGGTCTTTACAAAGAAATCCTTCAGGGCCACTTTCGGTTCGGCCATGAGCATGACCTCCCGGTGAATCCCACTCAGGCGCCACATGTCCTGGTCCTCCAGGTAGCTGCCATCGCTCCAGCGAAAAACTTGTACTGCCACCCGGTTCTTCCCGTGCTTCACAAGGGTGCTCACATCAAACTCGGCGGGAAGCCGGCTGCCCTGGCTATATCCCACCTGCTTTCCGTTCACCCAGCAATAAAAGGCCGAACTCACGCCGCCAAAGTGCAGAATAACCCGCTGATCCTCCCATCCATCAGGTAGATTAAAATCCCTGTAGTAAGATCCCACTGGATTGTCACGGTAGATATAAGGCGGCCGGGGACGGTTGATTTTCGGCCAGGTTTCCAGCACATCCGGTGAAAAAGGATAGTCCGAATTGGTATAGATAGGCTGCCCGTATCCCTCCAATTCCCAGTTGGAAGGGACGGGAATATCCTTCCACTCCTCACCTCCTTTGAAATCCATTGCGCAGAAATCAACAGGCCTCAGCTCATCGTCTTCCACGAAGTTAAACATCCATTTCCCGTTCAGACTTACCAGCCTGGATCTTTCCCTATCTCCGGAAAGGGCATCCTCTACCGAAGTATAGGAATAGGAAGTAGCTCTGGCGGGCAGTTTGTTGATCTCGAATACCTTCTCGTTTTCCCAGTCCTTCTTTTGCTGTTGGGCATTGAGCATGGAAAATGAAATAATGGCCACTCCGAGTAATGCTGCTGCTATTTTCCTGCTGTGCATGTGCTGCGTTTTAGTTAACGTATTTTTGAAATGATAATTGATATATATCCTATTCTTTCTCTGTCATCGTCAGGACAACTTCAGCCTGTGCGATTCCTTCGGCATCCACGTCTATATCAGCTCTGCCTGCCTGTCCCTTTGACTGCACCACCAGCATGGCCCTTCCCCTGTCTGTCACCAGGCGGTCCGACTGGTAGGGTTGTACATTGAACCTGGACCCGTTGTCTACCCCGATGATCCGAAGCTTCGGATCCACTGTAAATACGATTTCCCGTTCGGAATTCCGTACAGGATTACCCTCGCTGTCCACCAACTGCACCTCAATATGGGCCACATCATAGTGATCGGCCAGCAGTACCTGCCTATCTGCTTTCAGTTCGATGGCCATGGGCTCACCGCCCGTGGCCAGCGCATGCTTCACTACGGTTCCGTCGGTATGATATCCCTTGGCGATCAAAGTGCCGGGGGTATAGGGTACGGCCCACTTCATGACTCTGTCTTCGAAATCGGCAAGTTTCTTTTCACCCAGGGATTCCCCGTTCAGCAGGAGTTCCGCCCTGTCGCAATTGCTGTACACTTCCACCACGATCATATCTCCCCTGTTATAATCCCAGCATTCATTCACATCCTGCCAGTCCCAGAGAAGACGTTTCCACTGTCCTTCCTCAGCCTCCAGCACCTCGCCTTCCCCTGTGGCCAGGTACATCTGTTTCCCTTTGTTAACCAACTCCTCTACTCTGCCGGTGGCCATACGGATATGCGCTTCCTCTTTCCAGAGGGTCTTAAACAAATGCCAGGCCGGCCTTTTATACCCGGCCAGGTCCAGCATGCCTGTCCCGCTGGTATTCAGGGGCCATGGCCCCCTGATTTCGCCCATATGATCGATTCCGGTCCACAGAAAGGTCCCGGCTATCCATGGCCTCGATGCCACAGCCATCCACTCGTGGTAGCGGGGCACATTTTCGGTGCCCATAAGACATTGCTCCGGGTATAGCCGGTGCCCGTAATCGTAGAGGATCCTGCGGTAGCTGTAACCCACCATATCCAGGACATCCGCGGTTCCATTCAAGTAACTGGCCACCGGGTTGATGCAGTTGGCCGTAATATAGCGAGTGGTATCCAGTTCCCGGGCCCGGCGGGCCAGTCTTGCCGCGGTTTCCCCCATGTAGTAAGGCTGCTCGGGGTAGTCTTCCAGGGCCTGCAACACCTGTTCCTGACTGTAAGGTGGCTTGTCGTAAAAATAATTCCCGCTGAACTCAGGATTATTGAAGTATCCTGTAGCCAAACGTGTACGTGGAAAGGTGTGCTCAATCTCGTTTCCCAGGCTCCACTGTATAATGGAAGGATGGTTCCGGTGGCTGAGCATCGTGCTTCGGATGTCCGCCTCCGCGCATTCCCGGAAGTGCTCGGCATATCCCTGGGTTTCAAAATTCACACTTTTCTGGTTACCATTGAAACGTTTGTCCTTGGGATTTTCCCATTCATCGAAAAACTCATCCTGCACCAGGAATCCCATCTCGTCGCACAAGTCAAGCAACTCGGAAGATGCCGGATTATGGGCACTTCGGATGGCATTACATCCTCCTTCCTTCAGGATTTCCAGCCTCCTGCGCCATACCCCTTTTGGCACCGCGGAACCTGCCAGTCCCCCGTCATGATGAAGGCAAACCCCCTTGATTTTCAGATTCTCCCCATTCAGGAAAAATCCTGTATCCGGATTAAAACGAATGGAACGGATTCCGAAGCGTGTCTTGCTATGGTCAACCTCCTCCCCGCCAATGCTCAGGATCACCTTTGCTTCATAGAGGGCAGGGTCTTCAATCGACCATAAATCAGGATCCTCCAGTTCCAATGTCATGCGCTTGGTAATCTGCTCCCCGGCACCTGCTTCCCAGTCTTCGCTTCTACCCTCCACTTCATCCCCTTCATCATTATACAGTATCATTTCTACCCTGAAAGCCCTGTTCTCCTGGTACCCGTTCTTCACAGAGATCTCCATATTTACCATGGCCCTCTCCCTGCTTACTTCCGGTGTTGTAATAAAGGTTCCCCAGACCGGAACATGGAGCCTGTCCGTCTGTATGAGCTCCACATTGCGGTAAATCCCTGCCCCGGTATACCAGCGACTGTCTGCATAGCGCATGTGATCGACTTTCACCACAAGTACATTCTTGTCCCCCTTAATCAGGTACGGACTCAGGTCAAAATAAAAAGGTGAATAGCCATAGGGATGATATCCAAGGTGATGACCGTTGATCCAGACGTCGGAATTATTATAGACCCCGTCGAAAACCACATAGACCTGGTCCCCGGTATCATCCAGCCGGAAGGTTTTCCGGTACCACCCGATCCCCTTCCCGGGAATCCGACCGGTGGCCTGCCAGAAATCGAACGTGGAGTCCTGTGCATTTTCAATTACCCAGTCGTGGGGCAGCCTCAGGCTTCTCCACCCTGAATCGTCGTATTCCGGTGCCACTGCTTCCTCTCCTGCCTCCAGGGAAAACTTCCAGTCAAAATTGAAATCCGTATTCCGGACCGGAATTCGTTGTTTCCCGGAACATCCGGCCAGCAAAATGATCACCAGTCCAGGCAACAGTACTTTCAAGATCCTCCACATGATTCCTCCTTTTATGCCGGGTAAGCTTCAGTCAGTTATTTAGCACTACAATAAAAATACAAATTTGGGACCTGATCACGCGAGCCTATGTTACATGGCTACCATTTGATGAAGGATGGGTCCAAATGAATAAGACAGGGGCATGGAAATGCAGCCTGCCAAAGGGCTAATTTTGTTCTTGATGTCCATGATCGGAATAAGTATTAAATGATATGATTTTGAGATGTAACCGGAGAAATATGATCATTTCAATTTCACTGTGGATCTAAATGCCTGAAATACCATATGAAGAACGTTATCGAATTGCTCCGCTATCTTCCTGTAATGCTCTGCTCAACAGGAGTGCTACTTCCTCTTGAAACCAGGGCACAGTCGGCCAGCCTGCTCCTGGTCAACGACCAAGAAACAGCAGTTAAATCATCAGTGATCAACCTCCCGGCAGCCCTGGTATATGATGCCATTTCTTCGCCTCCCGGCATACCTTTACGGGTGAGCACCGACAAAGGAATTGACCTGCCAGTCGTGCCAGGTCCTGACGGGAAATCGATCCGCTCTACCCGGAAAGCTATAAGGGCGATGCCCTGGTACTCCAGGCAGGAAGCAGCCTGGCTATCCTGAATTCCAATGAAAACCTGGATGTGGACCAGCACTACGAGATCCCCTTCCCGGATAACAAACTGGTAAAAAGTATGAATGGAGATATCTGTGTGCACAAGTACATCATGGGGAAACATGAGGACAAGGGCCGGCGACTGTGGCTTCAGGCCAATGTATCCATTGTAAGTCCCGAAAAATCCACCTTTCCTACAGAGAAAACCGTGAAGGAGGGAAGCTACGAAACCCGTGATACGGAGATCATCTTCGAATGCAGTGAAGAACCGAAGCTGAGCTGGGAACCGTCCGGAACAAAGGTTCAGGCACTATGGGATCCGGGAAGGAAACTCCTCCGCGTCAACCTGCCCCACGATGAGGGAGCAGTATCAATCACTCTGGAATCCAGGTCCGGTAAATAATAGCAGATTACTATGGCAAGGATAAACGATGAAAGAAGCAGGCTCAAATGCCCAATAGAAAATCCCAACAGGGAATCGTTTATTGGCAATACCCGGTGTTGGCGTGACACCTGGTACAACGCTACCCTGCCTGACTGGTTCCCGGACCGGACCTTCCCCGACCGGACCTTCGCGGACCGGACCTTCCCGGACCGGACCTTTGGCATCCTGGCTGTCTTTTTAATCATGAGTATCTCTGCTTCCGGGCAGCAGGAAGACAGCGTTCTGATGGTCCCTGAACTGGCCACCGATTATGTGTTCATCTACAATCCCCAGCCTGATGTATATAAGGGCAGGGATACAAAGAACTACAGATTCGGTGGGGTCTACCAGACCTGGCAGCCTAATGATCACACCTTCATCCAGGATCCGGATGGAAGGTGGCACTGCTTCGGGATCACCAGGCCGGACGATGTCATGGATGATGAAACCCATGAGGCAGGAGGGTTTAAGTTTCATGCCCTTGCACCGGCTGGAACACTTGAGGACGCTTTCCTCCCGGAAACGTGGACCGATCAGCCGAAAATCAAAATGGGCGGGGCTCCCTATATTATCAAGATCGGGGAAACCTATCACCTGGTCAATTCAGCCTATGACCATCTCACCTCCGTGGACCTTTATAACTGGGAGGATAAAGGAAAGCTGCAAATAAAAAGAGAAGAAGGCAAGGACACCCGCGATCCCAATTTCCTTTATTGGGAAGGCACTTACTACATGGTCAACTGTAACGATCAAAGCGTTAACCTTATCACCTCAACGGATTTTGTAAACTGGTCCGATCCGGTAGATATTTTCGTGGCCCGGGTAGATAGCTGGCGCTGCGAATCTCCCACCCTGATCCACTGCGACAACAAGTTCTACCTGTTCTGGTGTTTATGGGACAGTTCGCCGGACAGGGATCAGCTTCCAGCGATTTACAAGGGTCACACTCCTTGGAGCTATGACTACCGCACCTTTGTATATGTATCCGACACTCCCACGGATTTCAATAATCGGGAACCCATATGTATGCTCAAGGGACACGCACCTGAGATCATCAGGGACGAGAAAGGAAACTGGTTCATGTCCAGTGCCGATTATCCCAGGCGGGGTATCAACCTGGCCCGGCTGGAATGGAAGCCGGTGAAACAGGAAAAATAACCACTTCCTTAATTTCACCGGACAGAATACGACCGGGAATCCCTACCCCTTAAAGACCTTCAGGGTCTTTACATAGTCCGGATCAACCCGTATCCCCAGTCCTGAACCACCGGGTGCCTTGATAAGTCCGTCTTGGCTGCCGAATGGCTCCGCCTTGCTTTCAATGGGAATGATATTCCCGTTGGAATCGCGGGTGGTGAACATTTTGAATTCGTGGTAGGGATAGGTGGCCGGGCAAACTGCCACCATGTGCAGCATGTAGAGGAAACCGAATCCCCCACCAGAAATATGTGGAGTGATCTGCAATCCGGCCGCCTCAGCCATCCGGGCCACCTTCATGGTGCGTATCATCCCTCCAAAATAAAACAGATCGGGTTGCAGGATCTGGAAAACTTCATTCCCGGCCAGGTAGCGGAAGGCATGCATACCGAATTCTTCTTCCCCCCCGGCCATTTTGATATTGAGTCCCTGTTCCACCTGCTTCTGTTCCTCGTACCAGTCCCATGGCACCGGCTCCTCCCAGAATTCAAAGTTGTACTCTTCCAGGATCTTACCCAGGCGGATGGCCTCCTCAACATCGTATGAACCATTTCCGTCATTCATAAGTACCATCTCATCCCCGAACCTCTCCCGGGCCAAGCGGATAAGCTTTTCTGTCCTCCCCGGTGCGTTCTCATTATTCATTCCCAGGTTATCTCCACTTCCGGAACGGATCTTAACAGCCTTCGCTTTCGTCTCCTCCACATCTCTGGCCATCAGTTCCAGGCTTACCTCAGGACTTTTGTTCCGGAAGTCGGCAAGGTGGTGCCCCAGATAAATTGCAATCTCTGGATTCTGCAGCTCCCCGATCAGCAGTCCGGCCGGTTTGTCGGCAATGGTCCCGAGCATGTCCAGGATGGCAAACTCAATCCCTGCAATGTGCACATTCAGGGGAATGCCCTGCCGTTTTACATTCCGCTCCACCGCATTGAAAATCAAATGGTCCAGATCACGGGCATCCTTCCCAACAAAGTGATGGGCCAGGACCATGGGGGTCATGGGATAACAGCATTCGGCGATAAAGGTGTGACCGGCAGAAAGTCCTTCAGCTCCGTCCTTTGAACGCACCCTGTACATAAGACTGGCACGGTCCCGCAGCAGCTCCAGGGATTCAATTATTATAGGATCGGGAAACAACTCCCGCTTCAGAACCGGTTGCTTCAGCACCTCGTCCAGGAGGGAATAGTCCGCAGAACTCTTTCCTTGCATTGCTGGTTTTTCGCCCCGGGTACATGAGGAAATGGGCATAATGGCAGAGGCTCCACCTAAAGCAGCAGCCGTGCCAAGAAATCTTCTTCTGTTTGTTTTCATCTCAGTTCGTTTTTCAGATTTATTGCTTCAGTTTTGAATGATCAGACGTACATGTATATAGTTATTTTTCAGACGTTCCGAGGCCAGGTTTTCATAGAGAATGGCAGGTTCATGCAGGTTATTGGTTACCAGGTCAAGGTCCCCGTCGCCATTCAGGTTGGCATTGACGTCTGTCAAATTCACCCCTGTGGTAATCCCCTGCCTGTCCTGGATCCCGGCTTCATCCGTGATATCCCTGAACTGCATGAGTTTCCCAACAACGTAGCACAGAGGAGGACCTCAGAAACAGATGGATGCAGCTTAATCATCGAACCATAAACTTACTGAAATTCTCCGGCTTCCACTACGATCTTCTAACCAGTGACAAAAGCATCTACAATTTTTCAGGGAATGTCCTCATTTCCGGGAAAATTTCGAGTCCCGACAGGTGGACAGTGACTGGCTCAAAGTGCATGTCCGGACAAAACCCAAAGACGGGAAGATCTAAGAAAGGGATTAACGGATAAGACCTATCTGAACGGTTTAAGTGCGTCCAGCATGGCCACGATATTCTCCACCGGAACATTGGCCTGGATGTTGTGAACCGTGTTGAAAACGAATCCGCCTCCGGGGGCAAAGATCTCGCACATCTGATTTACATGGTCTTTGATCTGTGCGGGCGTCCCAAAGGGTAAGATCTTCTGTGTATCGGCTCCTCCTCCCCAGAATACAAGCTGCTTGCCGTATTTCTCCTTCAGGTTCACAGGGTCCATACCGGCGGCATTTACCTGGACGGGATTGATGATATCAAAACCAGAGGCAATGAAAGAATCCATAAAGGGCTCCACCGCGCCACAGCAATGCTTGAAGGTCTTCCATCTCGTATGCTCATGGATCCAGTCATTCATCTTCTTGTAGTAGGGCAAGAAGAGCTCATCGAATGTCTCCACGGAACAGAAAGAGGATTCCTGGGTCCCAAAGTCTGTCCCGCACATGTAGACCACATCCACATGATCGCCGGTGACCTCCTTCACCTTTGCCAGGTTCTCAACGGCAATATCGGTCTGTCGGTCGAATACCTCCCGCAGGTAATCAGGCCTGGTCAGGATGGACATGTACCACTCAGCCACATCCCGTATGCCTTTGGGATGTTTCAAGGCGTTGCCGGGTACCATGGCGATATTCCCCAGGTGCATTCCCCCGATATTGATAATTATTCCCTTACCCGTTGCATGGGCTTCTTCCGCAGCTCTTTTGAAGTAAACCAGCGAATCTTCAGTAATTACGGAAAACTCTTCCATGTTGTCCCTCGGATCGAGGCGTTTTTCATCAATGGGATCCTGGCGGATAATGGCATCAAAGAAATACCCGCTGGCCGGCATCCGGGCTGAAGGGGGAACACTCAGGTCTCCCTGGGGATACATTAACACATCCCCGTTATCGTCGAGGGTTGTATTGAACTCACCCGGCACCAGCACCCGCTGGCCCCAGGGAGTCTGGAATTCCTTCCAGTTCTCCTGCCTGTGACCGAAGGCCGTGAAGGGCAGGATGATCCCCTGCACATCCACATCCATGGCTTCCTGCAGGTCCTCTTCCACTTCGCCCAGCCACTGGAAGGATTCGATGACCTTAACCGGGCGTTTATCCAAGTCATAGTGTTCACGGAGTCGCTCAATGGCCAGGGTATGGATCCCGGTGACCGGAGTGCTCCCAAAATCAACCACCACTCTTTCCGGCTGCACATGGTTCAGAGTCTTCAGGAAGTTATTCCTGGAATCCCCGTCATTCATATGGAAATAGGCTTAGTTTAAGGATTAGGCAATATATACATTTCCATTCTATTCACCATAAAAGGTACAAATCAGGTCAATTATTATCCTGTTATCAGCTATATTGCCCGGGAAATGTATTTTTTCAAAACTCAATTGGTAAATATTCATTTGACACCCCCGGCAAGCAGGCTGAACCTGGTCTTAAATGCAGTTCTTGACATCTTTTTCGCGGAAGATGCTCTGCCTGTTGTATAGTAATAATAAAGCCCACTATGATGATCGCACTGGACCGGGCCTGTGGTATGATCTTTGAAAAACTGGAAGAATTGGACCTTGATGAAAATACCCTGAAAAAGTGCGCAAAATATACAAATTGTTGTTCCAGTGGGAAGTAAGAGAATTATATTTAAATCGTTCGATATGAAATACGCAGTATTAATCCTGCTTGCCGCTGGTCTTGTGGCAGGTTCATGTTCCAGGAGAGAATTGCAGGATCCCGGACCCTTCCCCTATACACTGACAGAGGAAAGTGCAAACCGGCCATTAAGTGCCGCTTTTAACCGGAGTTTTAACCACTACCCCAACCCTGTGTTGTTCCATAATGAATTGTACACGCAATTTAAATACACCGAACTGAAAGGGCTGGATTATAGCAATGGCGATGGCACCGTTACCCGGAGGGATCCTTCCAAGGTCCTCCTGGAAAACGGTAAATATTATGTCTGGTACACTAAACGGCACACTCAAACCCGACCACTGGGTATGCGAAGGGCAAAGGAAGCTACGGATGTGATCCCTTCAGCAGACTGGGACCTGGCAGAGATCTGGTATGCCACCAGCAAGGACGGCTTCACCTGGGAGGAACAGGGTGTGGCTGTTGCCCGTCCCCCGAAGCCTCTTCCTGGTCATCGCTCAGTCGCGACCCCGGACATCCTCAAATGGAAAGGAAAATATTACCTCTACTTCCAGTGTTTTTCCGAACCAAGTGGGTTAAGAGGAGACGACTGCGTTATATGCGCTGCAATGGCAGACTCCCCGGACGGTCCGTGGACTTACCACAAGGAGATCATTATTCCCACCGGACCGGAAGGAGCCTGGGACCAGTATACGATACAGGCCCCCACCCCTCTGATTCACAACGGCCAGGTCTACATGTACTACAAAGTGGATTTCAACATCCCTCCAGGGCCACGTTTCAGCGCCATCGGATTGGCCACGTCAGATGATCCCCTTGGTCCCTTCATTAAACATCATCTTAATCCGGTGCAGAATTCCGGGCATGAGATCTGTTTCTTCCCTTTCAAGAAAGGGTTGGCATCATTAGTGATCAGGGACGGGAACGAGCATTTTACCATCCAGTATGCGGAGGACTGGGTGAACTTTGAGATTGCAGCTATAACAGAGATGATGCCCATTGCTCCCAATGCTTACATCCCGGATGCCTTTGAGGATAATGGGAATGGAAGAGGCATTACCTGGGGCATCTGCCATTTCAGGAACGCCCGCGGTCCCAATGGCGAGGTTTACTCGATCCTGGCCCGCTACGACTGCGACCTGAGCCTGGATGTGCACGACCCCGAGATGAAGGATTACAACAACCTCTGGAATCCCGAGGACTACTATCGCTGGGGATTAAGCAAAAAACAACGAGAGCGAATCGAAGAAAGCAATAAAAGTTTGACCTCAGACTAGTAATATTTAATTTTATTCGCTTCCTGGAAAATCAGTTAGTTTATTAAGAAAACAGCATACTGAATTCCCTTTATTTTTTAGATAAACCTTCATCAAGTTCTTCCAGAGAGGGCTCTCAGCACGGTTATTCTGGCTGGTCCCATAAGCGATAGGGATCTCCCCACTTCTGCATCTCTTTCAGGAGCAGGGCTTCCATCTCTTTAAGTTTCTCAGCATAGGCCGGGTCCCCTGCCAGGTTCACCTGGTAGGCTTCCGGAGTGAAACCTGTCATTTCAATGACGGTCGGATTGTGGTGCTGAATCAGCAATTCATTTGGGTTCTCCTCCAGGTTGAAGAGTTGGGTTTCCCTGACCTCCCCGTCCAGCACATCATACTTAATCATCTTCCACTTCCCTTTTTTAACAGCACGCATTCCTGGTTTGGTACCACCGGCATATACCCCGTACATGACCTCTCGAATGTTTTCCTTCTCCCCCGTCAGTACAGGCTTGAAACTACGTCCGTCTATGCTGTCGGGAGCTTCAATTCCCGCCAGGTCGCAAATGGTTGGCAATACATCCATCAGGTAAGTATTTCCATTTGCCCTGCTTCCAGCCTTAATACCCGGTCCTCGTACAATGAAGGGCACCCGCCAGGTATGTTCATAGAGATTCTGTTTCCCTGTAAGTCCGTGCCTTCCTACCGCAATGCCATGGTCGGCGGTAAACAGGATATAGGTATTATCCAGCTCTCCCATAGCTTCCAGCTTATCCAGAACCCGGCCGACCGCCCTGTCTATATTCTCTATACAGGCATATTCACGACCCAGTTCATTGCGGATGGTGGTTTCATCCCTGTTGCGCATCACCCCCTGCACCCTTTCCTCATCGCGCAATCCGGGATGCCCGTGAGGAAAGGGATGCTCGGGCAAATAGTTGATCTGGAGAGGAGGTGCCTCAGGATTGGGTTCTGCGGGCAGTTCCAGCTCATTGACAGCCCCGTATTTTTTTAACAGATCAGGTTTCCCATACCGGGGATCGTGGGGATGGGTAAATCCGAAAAAGATCATAAAGGGTTTCTTATCTCCGGAGACCTCCCTATTTCTGAGAAATTCCATTACCCGCTCACCGTGCCAGTCACTGTTGTTATCCTCGGTCCTGAATCTCTGAGGAATATCCTGGCGTATCTGGAACAAACGATTCGCAGGTTCGTAAGTGTTCCCGACCTTACAGGTTCGGAATGTGGTATAACCCGCCCTGTTAAAGACTACCGGCATGCTGTTACGTGCCGGGTGGTCCGGGCTGAGTTCAGCCAGATTTTTTTCCGGAGTATGGACATAGGTTTCCGGGTTTATACGGGGATAGCCTTTGTTGGGATTCAGCATTTTCCAGAGATTTAAAGAAGTCTGTATCATGGTCCTGGAGGGCAAACAAACTGCTCCGGACCATGACCCCATGTGGTAGGCTCCATCCAGTACCATCCCCTCGGCTGCAAGCCGGTCCAGGTTTGGGGTTTCACACACCTCATTTCCATAGGCCTTCAGGGTAAAAGGCGACTGATCATCCGTAAGAATGAAGATAATATTCGGTTGTTTTACATTGGAGACTAGCGGTCCGGAACAAGATGCAAAGACTAGTAAACCGAATAACAGCGATGCGGTAATTGCTTTAAGTTTTTTTAGTGTTTTCATTATGACAAATTAACTATTTCTTTTTTTAGTTTCAGGTTCATAATGATCATTATTGCATCGGCCTCCATTCGCCCTAGTCTCCAATCCCAGAATCCGTACTTATGCGGAGACTCCTCATAGCCCCCGTGCTCCATAGTAAAGACCGGCTGCCGTAATCCAGGGCAAAGAGCCAATCGCATTCAAAGGCCAGGTCGAAATAATGGGAGCCATCTTCGTAGCGGGTTAAGCGAGGGCGTTCTTCTCCCCTTTCTTCAGGGACAAGCGCCGGAAACCTTTCAGAATGGTAAGCGGCAGTCCCCGGTAAGTATCCAATGGCTCACCCGGAAGAAATCAGTTTAGTTAGCCGTGTTTAATATAAGATATAATCCAATGGAAATCCAATAAGTGTAGGATAGATCCAGGGCCGACGCAATTAAATTCCAGTGCTCCTGATCTCTCGCAGGCTACCGTTGCGCGGTTTTACAGTCTTGAACCTCAATTTCTTTTTTGAATGATCTGAGCGACTAGGGTATCCCATTTCGCAAAAACAGAAGGTCACAGGAGTGTGACTTACTCACCATTATGTGACTTCGCTGTTCTTTTAACGTTTTTACAAGCACATCCTAAGTAACTTGTATTTAATATTATAGAGAGTATTCGAAGGGGAGGTGGATATTTTTATAAGTCACCACATTGTGCAAAAGTCACCACATTGTGACTTGCTGAAATCGCAAAAACGACTACCCCGTTTTTCTTTGGATGGCTTTCTTATCCTCTCATATGCGACCTTCTGAGACTGCAACATACCTGACATAATGAGTTGATCCCCAGAGGATGGTTCAGGAGGCCTGAATTCTTAGGACCTTCAGCAGGAACTCATTATCCCAGGCAGCCACCAACCGCTTGCTCTTAATGCTCATCTTCTTGGAGTCCTCCGCTTTCAACATATGTTACCCTTTAGCGCAAGGATGTAATCCGCTGTTCGAACCTGCCCGGATTGATAAGTGAGAAAACCCTGTTGATCGTATCATGAGAGGGAATGCCGTTGGGAAGCTTAAGAATCTTTGACAAGAAATCTTGGTAATTGAGGTGTCTAACAATCAACCGCAAGCCTCATCTTACACACAATTGTTAATAAACACACCATTCTCACGAATTCACAGGTCAGTGGGTGTGAACAACCGTAGTGAAATTATTAATCCCAGTTCATTTCCTGATCTTTATGTGCGTTGGCCCTGTAGGATAGATCCTACAATATGGCACATATCTACCTGAACATATGCAATTCAATGCACTTGACAAAGATGTCACTTACTTCGGATGGTTCCCTTGGCGGGGATGGTGACTTACTTGAATTCTTCGATTAGTTTCGTAGGAACATACTGGTCTCCCATCAACTCCGGGAAATAGCGGATGGTGCGGAATGCACGGTTGTTTCGTTCACTGGCCTCCTTGTTCATCTCCAGCATCATGGCCCTGGCTTCGTCCTGATCGTCCACAAGCAGGAAGTACTCGTTCTCCGACAGGCTGTTCCCATCCTGGTTCATAAGGCTCAATTCCACATAGAACATATCCCCTTTCTCTCCGGGCACTTTCACAGAGATCTCTCCCTTCTTCCCGGAACTGTCCCCGCTGACTTCACCGACCTTCAGGCTTTCTTCCTTTACCACATTTTTATCATTATCCAGGAATTTCACCTGGATACTGCAGTTGCTGTAATCCTCGTATAGATCATTGACCACCCAAACTTCTCCTTTGAAGGTCTCGCCCGGGTTCCACCTGCGCTTGTTGTGCTTGAGAGAAACCAGCAGCGGACGGAAGGCACGCTTCACATACTCATGAGAGATCTTTGGCTGCTTATAGAAGTCCACAATGGCCCATTTCATGTCGGGCGTGTGGACTATGAGGTGGCAAAGAGCCACTCCGCTGTTTTTGGGTTTCATCCTCCGGAAATGCTCCAGGGCGTACTGGAAATAGACGCCCTGTGCTACCTGGGTGGCATCAACGAATTCTTCGAATCCGCCGGTATGCTGATCATTCAGTACCTCGTAGTTATGAATGCGAAGGATATCCAGGTCGGCCCAGTGATAACCCCAGCTGGGTCCCGGAGGCCAGAGCTCATCCTCGGGGATGAACTTTCGGATGCTCGCAGCACTGGGACAGGAGGAAATGGCCAGCTCCGGTATATAGGCATATTCCAGGCTGGTATAGTAATCCTCCAGCATTACTGAACCCGGGCTGTAATGGGGCGTATGAGCATGAATGGACTCCTTTGGCTTGAACATGCCCTGGCGGTTGGGATAGCTCAGGGGACAGGTGGGAACCCAGTGTACATTGTGATAGGGTGCCAGTGCACGACCGATCTCAGTAATCAACTGCAGATCCCAGTCCGACTCCGAATCGGAGCGGGTATAGAGGATTTCCTCTCCCCCGCTGTAAATGATCACGCTGGGGTGATTCCGGGTTTGTTTGGTGATGTCTGTCAACTCGGCAATAATGGCATTTACTTCGGATCGTTCCCTTGGCTGGGGATGGTGGCTTACATTGAAATCCTGCCAAACAGTAATCCCTGCCTCATCGCACAGATCATAAAACAGCTGAATCTCCGGCGGATGCCAGTTAAAGATCCGCAGGTTGTTGATATTTGCCTCCTTTGCCAGGCGGATGAATTCGCGGTAGTCATTCTCCGTGGCACTCCCGGTAAACATATCCGGGGGTCCACCCCAACAGGCAGCCCTCATATAATGCCTCCTTCCATTGATCATGGGGGTCCATGGATACTCCACCTCATCTGCGGTCCACCCGGGATTCATGGCCATTTCCAGGGTCCGGATGCCAATACTGGTTGCTTCCCGGTCCTGGAATCCCGTCCCATCCTTCACTGAGACATCTACAGTATAAAGGTTCTGCTCACCCAGGTCCCAGGGCCACCACAGTTTTGGATCCCCGATCTTAACAGGAACATTGTAGACGGTCTTACCCGACTCACAGACCTTTTTTACAATGGTGGTATAGGTCTTCGATTCAAAATTTTTTCCCTTTGCTTTCACATCTATGGTGAGATCCCTGCGGTTGTATGAATCATTGAAAACCTCCACTTCCACATTCAGCATAGCTGAGCCATTCTTCTGTACTTCAGATTTCACCCAGGTGTCGGTGATGCGTACCGGTCCGGTGGCCTCCAGCACAACCGGTCGCCAGATACCGAAAGGAGTAACATTACTTCCATAATCCCCGTGCCAGCGGTATTTCCTTCCGGATACCAGGGCGAAGGTACGGGGAGCGGGGGCCAGTCGCACTGCCAGGTAATTATTGTCCTGTCGTTCTCTCTCCGTAGTAGGCTTCACCAGGTGGCTTACGTCAAAATCAAACCTTGAAAAGGCTCCCTGGTGATTGCCAAGGTATTTGCCATTAAACCAGACGTCACACTCATAGTCCACACCGGTAAAACAAACCCTGACCTCCTTGCCTTCCATCTCCTCAGGAAGATTGAACTTCTTGAAATACCACCATTCGTAGTCCATGGCCCACTTGGCCTTCTGGCTGTTGTTTCCGAAGTGCGGATCGTCGATCCTACCCACCCTCCAGAGGTCGGTATATACATCCCCCGGCACCAGAGCCGTACCACAATCGGGTTCAATGAGGTGAAACTGCTTTTTAATCCCTTCGCCGGGAAGCACTCCTTCCATATACCAGGCACCTCCAAGGTCCAGAACCAGTTTATCTTCCTGTTGTTGCTGAGCCATGACAGAAAGGCTCAAGGATAAGGCAAGCAAGAGAAACATTCCCTTACTCATTAATTGTAAAAATTTCATGGTATGGATGTTAAATGTTATAATATGTATGATCTCTCAATGCAGTTGCGCGTTACCCCGTATCTTTCCGCTCCATCAACGGACCAGGATTATCCTGTGTGAATGTGATTCATCAGCACCACATATGCTGAGAAAGTATATACCATTTTCCAGGCCCGGG
>CAZCQL010000007.1:3266-97430 GCA_964500835.1 uncultured Bacteroides sp. | reverse complement strand
ATTATGGAAGATACGGAATCCAACGTCATCGCTGGCACTTCATGGATGACTTTTGACGGGAGACATATCCATTTGCATCATTTTGCCATAAAGCCGTCCTATCAGAAGAAAGGTCTTGGTCGGCACCTGGCCATGGAATCTCTTAATTATGCGCACAACCTCGGTTGCCCCATGAAACTGGAAGTTCATCATAAAAATAATTCGGCTATTCACCTATATCATAGTCTCGGATTTACGGCATTCGATGATTACTGTGTATTTATGATCTTGGATCCCGGTGAAGCTCTCGCATCCAAAAATGATATGAATGCCACATAAACTACTCCTTCTCATATGGTTGTTAATGCCATTGCAACTGTTGGCACAACCTTCAGTTTGGGAGAGATGGGGCCCCGAAATTGTCGCGCGGCTCCACACGGCAGATAACTCAGAATATCTTACCGAAGAAGAGAAGAAGGTCGTTCTCTTCATGAATATGGCAAGGCATAACGGATTACTTTTTGAAGATACCTTCCTGAAGGCTTATTTACTTGACAATAACCTGGAGAGCAACAAATATGTAAAATCCCTTATTCGTGACCTGAAGAAAACAAAAGATCTACAGCCTTTGCAAATCGAAGAGGACCTCACATCCATAGCGCAGGGTCATGCAGTTAAGACAGGAAACGCAGGACGAGTCGGGCACCAGGGATTTAAGAAACGATTTGAACCGCTCATGGGCAATCCATACAACCATGTGGGAGAAAATTGTTCCTACGGGTATGAAAAGGCTATTGATATTGTTCTCACTTTATTGATCGATGAAGGTGTTGCTGATGTGGGTCATAGGAAAAATATCTTAAGTGAGGAATTCAACTCGGTGGGTGTGGCTATCAGGCCGCACAAAGGGTATCGTGTCAACTGCGTAATCGACTTTGGCCGCCAAATCCGATCCAACCTCAATGAAATTCCCTATTAGTCTTATTTCTAATTGATTCTATACATCCTCCCCCGCTCCCTCAGGCAACACCTTTTGTTGTCTAATATATGCAAACAATGAAACACTCACCAAAATGGCCACAAGGAAATAGACCCATATGGGAACTTTAAACGATGACCCGCTGGCATAGGAGTGGATCCCTCCCAGAAAAAAGTTCACTCCAAAATAGGTCATCATCACAGATGAATAACTGATAAAAGAGCCCAGATTAAAAGCAAAAATTCCTCTTAATCCGGGAATCCGGTGCATATGAGTTACGAATGCGTAAACCAGAACAGTGATAAGGGCCCATGTCTCCTTTGGATCCCATCCCCAGTACCGGCCCCAGGATTCGTTGGCCCACACTCCTCCTAAAAAGACTCCTGCAGTCATGAGGTACAAACCCACAATGAGCGTAAGATGGTTTACACGGGTTAACTGAAGAATCACGCCCCGCATCCGCTCTTTGTTTGAAGTAGTCAGGAACGAATAAAACACAACGTTCGTAAGACCCATTATGGAAGCCAGTCCAAGAAATCCATACCCGGCCATAATTACTGTGACGTGGATGGTTAACCAGGGTGATTTTAGCACAGGAACCAGGTTGGTGATCTCCGGATTCATATTGCTCATGCCAGCCACCATTAGGGACAAAGATGCCAGAATAGCAGTAAGAGCAACCGCATATCCCGATCGCTTCATAAAGATTATGCCGGCCAGCATGGTTACAAAAGAGACAAATATCATTGATTCATAACCGTTGCTCAGAGGAGCGTGCCCACTGATGTACCACCTGCTCGCAAGTGCAAATGAATGAACTAGAAATGCCAATACCAGCATACCCGCACCAGCGAAAAACAACCATTTGAATAATTTACGTGGTTTGAATACAATCAAGAATTGGACAACCATTAACAGCATCCCAACCAATCCGTAAAATATTGATAACCTGGAAAATACATTGATTTTGTTGTAAGTAATCTCCAATTTCTTTTTAGCTTCAGTTGGAAGCACTTCAATAGTCTTTTGCTGGTTCCGATGGAGCATGCTCAAATATAATCTGGCAGTCATATAATCACCTGTCTGAAGGGCTCCCAGGTAGTTCAGAAATACGTTGGACATGGTATCGGAAGTGGCTTTCATCTGTCCCATCATGGCTTCGCTCACAGAGGCCCATTTGTGGTTCTCTGCTTCGGCATCGGGCAAAATACGGATCAGTCCGCCTGACCTCACCAGGTATAGGGCATTTAGCCGGTCGTCCAATTTGATCACCTCCTTATCGAGATCCGTCTGTGACGCAACTTCCTTGGCATAAGCACTATTCACTAACTCGGACAAGATGTAATTTCCTGAAGCGTCCATCAGGTCATTGAAACTGACCAGCTCTCCCTTATATCCGATTATTTGTTGCAATTCGGAATTCTTAATTTTAAAAAGAGGTTTTTGCTGCCATGCGTTTGGGTACAATATCATACCCAGAAGGACCTGGTCGGAGGTATATTCTTCAAATTTTGTTTTCTTGGTGATCTTCCGCACCACCTCGTTGGCAAGAGTGTTCATAGGTTCGAATCGACCACCCTTATCCTGGACCCACAAGTATCCAAACTCTTCTGCTACCTCTTTTGGAGGCACCTCCTGGGAAAATAGCTGTATGTTCCCACCCAATATCAGTAGCCCGAGGATGAGTATCTTGACCGAGGTAGCTGAATTTTTAGCGATTTTTGCAAACCGTGTATTGCGCATAAACAAGGCCAGGATCATCCCGCCTATCAATACTAAGTAACCCATATACGTCACAAACGTTCCGGCAGCGTCTTTATTCACCGATAATACAGTCCCAAGCTCGTCCGTGTCATACGATGCCTGGTAAAACCTGAATCCCCGGTGCTTTAATACATTATTCATAAATATCCTCCTGTCCTCATCGATCCCCATTTCCGGATCCATTAGAACAACATCACTGGCAAAGGAAGAAGGACTGTTGGATCCGGGATACCGCTCAACCTGAAAATCTTTAAGGAAGAGTGAAAATGGGATTGGAATTTCCTTTGATCCATAGGCAATTGAATAGGACAAATCACCCATCGAACCGGATACGGGAGTACCCTTCACCCTGGCCAAACCAGGCACAAAGAGTTCGGTGATCATGCCTTTATAATCAATTTTTAACTTTACGGCTCCTAAATGATTGCCTTGTTGACTGGCAGGTGCTCTCACCAGCTGCTTTTTGGCCGACGGAATAAAAGTTTGCACTGCCATCTTCATAGGACCAACCGTATAAAGAGTATTCCTACTGACAGGAATGGCTGCCCCCGGCTCATACTTCTCTTCGGTCTTCCCGCCCATTTGTCCAACGGAGACCGCAAACGGAGCATATAGCAGGATATTTTGGCCTTCAGATACAAATCTCAGTACGGCTGTCGTATCCGGATTATTTAAGGAGATTCTGGTTCCCATAGACTCGACGGTATTACCTGACGGAATCCCAACAGCGAATTGCTGCTGAGTTACCAGCACAATCTGAAGGAATGGATCTCCACCCGGAGAGGCTACATATTGCTCTATGGCATCGGACATGTATCCAACCGATTTAATCCTTACCTTTTCGCCTCCAACCCGGGTGGTCATTCTGTAATCGCCTGGTGTAAGGTCTGTCAACCTGACCTTTTTGCTTTGCACTAGTTCATCTCCGTTGGCCTGAAGGCTAATATCCACATAGGCATTGCTACTCAATATACTGCTCGAGGTAGCATTTTCCCGGATATGCATGTTCCCTTCATAACTAATAAAACGGGTAATGGCAGCCCCTGCAAGAATCAGGATAAATGCCAGGTGAAAGATAAAAATCACAATCTTTTTTCGCTTGAAAAACTTCTGTTTTATCATCACCCCCACCACGTTGGTCCCCATTACCAAAAGCAATAATTCAAACCAATGCGTTCCATAAACAACTGCATAGGCAGTTTCGCGGCCGTAGGAACTTTCCACAAAAGTTCCAAGTGCTAATACAACAATTAACAGTATTAATAGGATGCCCATGAAGGGCATTGAGACAAGGAAAGATAATCTTTTCAACATATCAATATATTTTCGGTTTCAAACTGACGTTCCGTATTTTTTTATCAGATGGGGCGCAAGATATAAAAAATCATCCCAATTGGAGCAAGCTTCCGACCTGATATACAACAAAGCTGGCTACCCACGCAATAGCAGTGGTATAGAACAAAACAAAACCTGCCCACTTCCAGCTGCCCGACTCTCTTCCCACAGCGGTAATCACTGCCACACAGGGAAGATAGAACAGAACAAAAAGAAGAAATGATAAGCCCGCAAGAGGGGTAAAAACTGTCTCTCCTGCCCTCGGGCCTGATGCATATACCTGTTCCCGGATACGGGTTTGCAAAGAGGCAGACTCACCATCCAGGATTCCAGCATCAGCCTGGTAGAGCACACCCATGGTACTCACTACAATTTCCTTGGCCGCAAAACCGGTTACCAGACTGATCCCCATTTTCCAGTCAAATCCCAGCGGTTTGATGACCGGCTCAATGGATTTCCCAAGCCAACCGATATAGGAATATTCCTGACGTTCGGCTTCCATCTCACGTTTTAACATGAAAAGATTTTCCTGTGAAGATTCCACTTTCTGCTCCTCCTGGGCTATGAGGCCCTGGTAATTTTTTGAATATTCCACATTCCTGGGAAAATATCCCAATATCCAAATTACGATAGAGGCGATTAGGATCACCCCACCCATTTTTTTCAGATAATGTACTCCTTTGTTCCACATGTGTCGCAATATTACCCTCATTCCGGGATTCCTGTACACAGGCAATTCCATCACAAATGGAGCCTCCCTGTTTTTAAATAGAATATTCTTGAAGAGGATCGACATAAGCATCGAGAAGGCTACTCCTATGATATAAAGCAAAAAGATAATATTCCCTGCCCTGCCGGGGAATATTGCCCCGGCCACCAGCACATACACAGGCAATCGGGCGCTACAGGACATAAAAGGGATGATTAACATGGTTAGAAGACGGTCGTTTCTGTTCTCCAGCGTGCGGGTAGCCATAATGGCAGGAACATTGCACCCGAAACCCATAATCAGGGGAATAAATGACTTCCCATGCAGGCCAAACAAATGCATTACCTTATCCATAATAAATGCAGTACGGGCCATATATCCTGTATCTTCCATGAGCGAAATGAAAAAGAAAAGAATAAGGATGTTGGGTAAAAATACAATGACTCCACCTACCCCGCCGACTATTCCGTCCACAAGTAAATCCTTCAGAACTCCTTCAGCAAGATGTAATCTCAGGAAGTTGCTCAAGAGATCTACTCCACGTGCAATCCAGTCCATGGGATAGTTACCAAGGGTAAAGGTAGCATGGAACATGAGCCATAAAAAACCAAGGAAGATGGGTAGTCCCAGGTACTTGTTGGTAAGGATATTGTCTATTTTATGAGATCTTGTAAATCCAGGATTCTTACCACTCTTTTTCATGGTTTCTTTGAGTGCGCCTGCAATAAATCCATACCTTGCATCAGTAACCAGAGTCTCTGGTCCCTCCTTTAAAAGGTGTTTGATTCGGTTGACCTCCTCACTGGCAGCTTCCTGAATCTCGATAAAGTTATCTGTTCCGGAAATCAGATTAGTTATGTTTTCGTCTCGTTCCAGTAATTTCAGCGAGAGGAATCTGGAGGAGAAGTTGTCGGTAAGTGAAGGGGTTTTCCTGACCAGTTCCTGCAGCTTATGTACCGAATGTTCAATCTCCTCACCATAATTTATGTGAATGTGTCGAATATCCGGGTCATCACCTTCATACACACGGATCACGTGATTAAGTAAGCGGTAGATACCCTTGCCACGGTTACTGATTGTGGGGACTACGCGTATTCCTAATAATTTGCTGAGCAGGCCGATATCCAATTTATCCTTCCGGCTAAGCAAATCGTCGTACATATTCAGGGCCAGTACAACGGTTATATCCATATCCAGCAACTGGCTTGTAAGATAGAGGTTCCGTTCCAGGTTATTGGCGTCAACCACATTCACAACAACGTCGGGTTTCTTGTGCAGGATATGCTCTCTCACGAACCTCTCTTCGATGGAATAATCAGAAAGGGAATAGGTGCCGGGAAGATCAGTGATTTTGAATGTGTAGCCCTTATGGCGAAATATAGCCTCCTTGGAATCTACTGTGACACCGGCATAATTTCCTACGTGTTCACGTGAGCGGGATACCCTGTTAAACAGTGTTGTTTTGCCGCAGTTGGGATTCCCAACAAGTGCCACATCGATGGTTTTTCCCTGACTTTGTTCAAGAGGATTACGTACCGAGGAAGGAAAGACCCCTGTCTGCGAGAAGATAGCCGTTTCGCGGAATGGAGCATCCTCAACCTCTATCAAACTGGCCTCACTTCTGCGCAGGGATACATTGCTGTCCAATATCCTGTATTCCACCGGATCTTTTAAAGGAGCCGCTTTCAGCACCGTGACAGGTTTACCACGGATAAAACCCATTTCGGTAAGTCGCTTCCGAAAGGCTCCCCTGCCCCGGATCCGGATAATGGTGGCAGAATCACCGGTATGCAAGTCGTTCAGTGTCATGAATGATAAATATCTTTCATGTAATAATCAATTAAAAATCAGAGCCTTCCTCTATACCTATAACCAAGGCTCTCTACAGTTTCCTGAACAACTGAATCATTGATGACTGCTGCTTCGATCGTAACCATGTTCAGATCAGGATCGGCCAGGACTTCCCTCATGGATGGATTCTTTTTTAATCCATTCTCTACGCTGGCCTTGCAATGACTACAAGTCATCCCGTCAACCCTGAAATTGTGAATAGTTGTTTGCATATGTTCTGACTTTGCTTTATTTCCAATCTGGTCTCTTCGTCTTGTAATTATCTTTATTACATATCCGTTGATAATCAGCAACACCAACGCTGCGGATGAAATCCACCGAATCCACGTTGCGGAATGTGTATATAATCCGTCATGCAGGTCAATGGGGATGGATCCTAATACCCATTCCCTTGGCACCAGTTCATTAACCAGTATCCCGAATAAAAGTGCCCCACCTATAATGCTGGTAAGGTAGATCCTGAGTGATCGCCTGCCCATTGCATTTCCAATCACGGCCATGGTGGCAATGTTTGTGGCCGGACCGGCCATTAACAGCACAAGCGCAGCACCGGGAGATAATCCTTTCATGAGCAGAACGGCCGCAATAGGGATGGATCCTGTAGCACAGATATAAAGTGGTATGGATGCTGCCAGCATTAGAACCATAGCCAGGTACTCACTGGCAATACCATTGATAAAAAAGTCTTCAGGGATCAGCACCGACAAAAATGCAGCTAAGAGCATTCCGATAATCAACCACTTTGAAATATCCTGGAGCAGTTCCACAAAACCATACCTGAAAAGTTCTTTCACAGTGCGGTCGTGCTCCTCTTCCGGGGCGTTTATATCAGATATGCTTTCTTCTCTCTTCTTCTCTGATAAGTTCCCCGTGACCCCTCCAAAAACTCCGGTAATTAATGCCACTGCCGGCCTGATAATTGCCAGGGGAAGTCCAAGTAAGGAATAGGTTGCAAAAATGGAATCTACTCCGGTTTGGGGGGTTGAGATAAGAAAGGAAATGGTGGACCCACGGCTGGCACCATTTTTAAAAAACCCTATTCCTGTCGGAAGAACTCCGCACGAGCAGAGCGGTAATGGAACACCTAATAAGGACGCATTTAGCACCGAACGAAAGTTGCGCTGCCCCATATACCTGGAGATGACTTTTTTTGGGAAAACTACCCTGAGAATACCTGCAAACAGGAACCCCAATAAGAGGTAGGGTGCCATTTCATTTACCAAATGAGCCAATTCAACTGCATATTCATTCACGATCCCCATCACTGCTTCCTCCTCAACGGATAAATATAACAATCAAAACTAAATAAAGATCAATGGTCTGCAAAGGTACTATAACTAGCCATTCAACCGACTCCAATAATCAGGAATTTTGCAATCTAACTCCCAATCCTTACTACTTGTGCAAAGAAATTTTGTTTTCTTCACATAAGGTGCTGTATCTTAGTAAAAAACAGAAGATCCATGAAAATTTCCATCCTGATTCTGCTTCTTTCTGCTAGAGCTCTGGCCTGGGGCCAGGACGATTCTTACATTCTAAAAAGGGTAGTTTATAAAACCATTCTTACCTCCATTAATATCTCACCTGATGGAAAATTCTTATTGGCTGGGTTTCAAGATGGTTCATTCAGGTTACTGGATTCTGAAAACTTTGAACCAGAACTTGTGGTTGAAAATGCGCATTTAAAAGCGGTTAATGCCATGGATATGCCGCCAAAAATGGACTTTGTTTTGACAGCCGGCGACAATACCATAAAGTTGTGGGATTTAACCGGAAAGCATCTGGCCAACTGGAATGCCCATGCGACAACCATCTGGAATGCGGATATTAGCAGTGATGGGAAATACGCTGTATCCTCGGCCTTTAACAAGACGTTTCTTCTGTGGGATGTATACAACAGCGTTCTGCTGAAAAGGATGAAAGGTCATGAAGACGTCACCATGTCGGTGTCCATCAGTCCGGACAACCGATGGATCGCCAGTGGCAGCAATGACCTTAAAATAAAAATCTGGGATATGGCAACCCGTCAGGTAGCAAAAACCCTGGATGGCCCAACCCAGGATATTTATGATGTATCTTTCAGCCCCGACAGTCGCTGGCTCGCTGTAGCTTCGAAGGACAAAACCGTCAGAATGTATGATTTGAAGGAAGAAAAACTGATTCACCTGCTGAAAGGACACAGGGATATGGTATTGGAGGTGGCATTCAGTCCCGACGGACAGTATCTGGTGAGCGGATCAGCCGATCAGTCCCTGATACTTTGGGATGTGAATTCCGGAGAACGCATTTATCATTATCTGGACAATGAAGAAGCAATTCTGGACCTGGTCTATCACCCGAACGGGAAATCATTTTACAGCATTTCGTATGCCGGCGACTTAACCCGATGGGAGGTTCATCCCGAAATTTTCGTCATGAAATATTATGATAAGCCCTATAAAGAAGAGCTTTCTGCGGATCCCATTTTTGAATCCAAAAGAAAAGGTGAATCGAAGAAAGATTTCCTTGTCCGGAAAGCTGAGGCCAGTCTTAAAAAAGCTAAGATCATTGAGTCATATTATAAACAATACCTGTCAGAGAAACAAAAATAGAAGTACATTCCCACACCAGATATTGGTATACCAGAATTGTGTTGTCAATAAAAAAGAATTCCCAGGATGCGAAATGATAAAAATTGCCGACCTTTACCGGCTCTTTTCATTAAATGAAGGATTTAACAGAAGGTAGCGAGGGCAGAAACATCTTTCATTTTGCTATCCCCATGTGGGTGGGACATATGTTCCAACAGCTATATACGTTCGTTGACCAGATTATTGTTGGCCGATTTCTTGGCAAAGAAGCCCTGGCATCGGTGGGTGCTTCATTTCCTGTTATCTTTACATTAAGTGCTTTGATTATTCTAATGGAAATTCAAATCAGCTGTAAGGACAATGGTAGAAGCAGCGACTATTACAAGATAAAAATGCAGATGAAAATCAAGAATTATTAATAATTTACATCTTTATGCAGAAAACGTTTGAACTTACCACCGAAGTCCTCGAATTGATGGAAGGGCTGAAACTTCAGAAAAAAAAGATATCCTCAAAATACTTTTACGATTCGGAAGGAAGCCGGATCTTCCAGCAAATCATGGGTATGTCCGAATATTATCTTACCAATTGTGAAGCAGAAATCTTTGAAACTAATAAGCGAACTATTAGCAGGATGTTTTGTGACAAGTGCGGTGCAATTGATTTGGTAGAATTAGGGGCAGGTGACGGACAAAAAACACAGATCCTCCTTGAAATTCTGCTTTCAGAGAATACTCCATTCAGGTATATCCCCATAGACATTTCAGAAGAGGCTGGTTACCAACTCGTTGGTAAAATTCGGGGTAGGTTTCCTGACCTGGTCGTCGAATCCCGTACAGGGGACTACTTTCATATGTTGGAGGATCTCTCGCATGATTATCCGAACCGGAAAGTGGTGATGTTTTTAGGTTCGAACCTGGGAAACTTCAACCTTAAAAAGAGCATAAATTTTCTTGCGCAACTCAACAGAGCCATGCGACCGGATGACCTGCTTTTTATCGGGCTCGATTTAAAAAAGGATCCGGAGGTAATTCGAAGTGCCTATAACGACCCCCATGGTTTTACCAGGGATTTCAACCTGAATCTTCTAAGGAGAATGAACCGGGAACTGGGCGCTGATTTTAATCCAGACTTATTCAGGCATGAGCCCTGTTATGATCCGGATACAGGTGCCGCAAAGAGCTACCTGGTTAGTACCGTGGATCAGGAAGTATATTTTCACTGCTCCGATGAAACAATTTCATTCAGAAAATGGGAAGCCATATATACCGAACGATCTCAGAAGTATGACCTGCCGATGATCCGGAATTTGTCCGGAAAAAGCGGATTTCAGGTAGTAAAAAACTTTTTCGACCACAATCAGTATTTTGTTAATTCTTTGTGGAAAAAACAGTAAGGAATTCAGATTCTAAGCGACTACAGTATTGTAAACAAACTCATAATCATATGAAAGCTATTTGGAACGGAGAGGTCGTCGCTGAGAGCGATGATACAAAAATTATAGAAGGCAACCACTATTTTCCCCAGGATTCGATCAGGCCCGATTTCTTTAAACCCAGTGAGACTCAGACCGTTTGCCATTGGAAAGGAACAGCATCATATTATAGTCTTGAAGTAGATGGTACTGTGAACAAGGATGCTGCCTGGTACTATCCCGCTCCATCAAATCTGGCAAAAGGAATCAAGGATCACGTAGCTTTTTGGAGAGGCGTAGAGGTCACAAAATAAATATGTTATAACATAATTTAACGAATTCTTCATTGATTTAAACATTCCGTTTGGGTAACTTGGATCGATATTTGCATATCATATTGATACTAATGCTACCACGATTGCCGGAATGATTAAGAGATATCTTTATCTTTTTTTAGTGCCCTTTCTACTGAATGTCCCTTTGTTTGGACAGGATGAGTATGTTCGATTCCAGCAAATCACTATCAATGACGGGCTTTCCCTTAGCTCGGTGTATACCATTTATCAGGATTCAAAAGGATTCATCTGGTTTGGAACAGAAGATGGCTTAAATAAATATGATGGTCAGTCCATTACCGTCTATGGAGCTACTACTGATCAGCATAACATTCTCGCCAATAAGTGGGTAGAATTAGTATTCGAAGACAAATCCGGGATGATTTGGCTTGGTTCGAGAGGCGGACTAACGAAGTACAACCCACGGACCGGAGTTTTCACTGCGATGAGACATGATCCTGCCTCGCTACTTTCACTTTCCAATGATTCGGTCACGGCCATTGAAGCCGATATTCATAATGATGTATGGGTAGGGACCATTAAAGGACTGAACAGGGTTGATCGGTTTACCAATGAAATAGAACGGATTAGTCCCGATGAGCCTGAACTTTCAGGTCTTACATCGCACATTACGGGTTTCATTCAGGATGAATCTGGCGCTTTTTGGATAAGTACTTACCAGGGGTTATTTAGCTATGACAATAAGTCTGGCCTGTTCTTCAATGAAACAGCTGGCGGACTGCTTGATGAGAATACGCCAATTTTGCAGATGACCTATGGTGAGGATGCATTGTGGATGGGAACTGAATCGGGTCTGATTAAACTGGATCTTACATTGGAAGGGCAACACCTTCACATTCCGGCTGGATTTGACGATCCTGAAACGAAAATCAGCAGGGTTTTGCCCGACAATCTTGGCCAGGTATGGGCCCTTACCACAGAAGGGCTTTACTGTTACCGGGGAGCCGAACTGAAACTGGAGAAAGTACTTGATGTAGGAGGGGCGAATCGTTCTCTTTCATTAGATCCCAGTGAGCCACTTCTAGAGGACCGTGATGGATATATCTGGTTTGGAACCTTTGGGGATGGGGTATACAAGATCGACGAGGCTACCCTGGACTACAACCATTTCATCCACAATCCAGCCGATCCTCAAAGCCTTTCAGAGAACTCTATTAACTGCATATTCCAGGATAGATCCGGTGCTATGTGGTTTGGTACATTTGGTGCCGGCGTTAGTATTCTGGACCCCCAGTCCAACAGATTCACCTTATTTAAAAATAATCCTTTTAATTCAAATAGTCTGGCTAGTTCGTTTGTATGGACCATATCCGAAACTGCAGACAGTACCCTGTGGTTTGGTACCAATGCTCATGGAATTAGTTGTTATAATCAACACACTGGCACATTTACACATTACGACCACAATCCTCTTAACCCTGCTTCACTTTCAAATTCCTCAGTGAGGAAAGTTTTCCAGGACAGTAAAAATCGGATTTGGGTTGGTACCGATGGAGGTGGATTGGACCTTTTCAATCCCTTTGAGCATTCATTCTCCCATTTTAAAAATGATCCTGCCGATCCATCTACTATTTCTGACAACTCGGTGAGAACTGTGTATGAGGACCGGTATGGTAATATTTGGGTAGGCACCCGGAACGGACTAAATCTTCTGGAAGGAGATGGAACTTCCTTCCGGCGGTTTCTGATGGGTGCCAGTGAAGGGGATGTACCCATGCATAATTTCATATATTCCGCTATTTACCAGGACAGGGAGGACAACCTTTGGGTGGGCACCTACGGAGGTGGCCTCTGCAAAATGAACTTGGAAGACGGTAGCTGCATCAGTTTTCAACACGACCCGGAAGATCCGACCTCCATTTCAGACAATATCGTTTTTTCCATCCACGAAGATGACAAAGGCAGGTTTTGGATTGGGACCAATAGCGGACTGAATATGTTCTACCCTGCCACGGAATCATTTCGACGGTTTGGGGTCGTTGAAGGACTGGCCAATGAAGTGATCTATGGGGTTCTGCCCGATAGCGATAACCATATTTGGTTAAGCACTAACCGGGGAATTATCCGTTTTGACCTGGAAACGTTTGAGGCAAAAAACTATGACATGAATGATGGCTTGCAAAGCAACGAATTTAACGGGGGTGCCTACCACAGGAGTGAGGACGGGAGGCTGTTTTTTGGTGGCGTATATGGTTTAAACGTGATCGATCCTAACAGCCTGGAACCAATTCGGAACGTTACCGAGGTAACCCTCACCAAATTGGAGGTGATGGGAAAAGATGTCAAAATTGCCGGAGTGGACCTGGAGGAGGAATTTGAAAAAGATCCCGGTCGCATTGTCGAGTTTGAGGGAGAGTACTACTCCAGTGAGAATGTGACCTATATGGAGGAGATCGTTCTGGACTACAAACATCGTTTTTTTTCAATCGAATTTACTGCTCTTAATAACCTGCAGCACGGGAAGCTCAGGTACTCTTACATTATGGAAAACCTGGAAACAGATTGGAACAACGCAGGCACCCGAAATTATGTCTCTTACACCAACATGAAGCCTGGCTTATATGTGTTAAAGGTTGTAGCCGAAAATCTGGATGGTTACCGGAGTGACCCTCCTATGCAACTCCGCATAGCGATCACTCCACCATACTGGCAAGCCTGGTGGTTCCTCCTTCTGGAGGTAGTGGTAGCCTCTGCCATTGCAATAATGATCTATATTTATTTAGTCAAGTCCCGGACAAACAGGTTGCTTAAATCCCAGAATCAACAAATTAGTCAGGCCAATGAAGCCCTCCGGGAATCAGAAAAGAACTTAATGGAACTAAATGCTACCAAGGATAAGTTCTTCTCCATCATCTCCCATGACCTGAAAAATCCGTTCTCCAGCCTTCTCTCCATTAGCGAATTAATGGTAGAAAGTTTTGACGAGGCAGATAAAGAGGACCACAAAGCCGGATTCAAAAAGATAAATAAGTCGGTGAAGCACCTTCTAGACTTACTGGAAAACCTGCTTACCTGGTCCAGCTCACAACGCGGCAGGCTTAAGTTTGAGCCAGTAAGATTCAATCTTAGCACACTTGTCCAGGAGAATCTTAACCTACACAAACTACTTGCTGAGAAAAAGGGTATCATGCTGCTTTCACCAGGAAATGAGGAAGTTTTTGCCTATGGCGACCGGGATATGATTCACAGTGTAATCAGGAATTTATTGACTAATGCAGTAAAATTTACAGACCGGGATAAGGAAATATCAGTGAAATTGCAGACCAATGAGAAACATATTAAGGTAAGTGTGATAGACGAAGGAATAGGGATTCCGGAAGAGAATATGAATAAACTTTTTCGCATTGATGAGAAGGTTAAATCTACAGGGACCGCTGGCGAGAAGGGAACCGGACTGGGATTGATTATTTGTCGTGAATTTGTGGAGAAAAACGGAGGTGAGATTACTGTCCAGAGCAAGCCAGGATTGGGCACTACCTTCAGTTTTACAATTCCTATGGCCAATTAACCAATGATCTAAGACGCTATCACACAATCCATATCAAAATTTAGAAAATTAGTCAGTTCACTCTATTTTACTAATTTTACGTTACATAGAATACAATTGACCCATGATCAGATCTATGACCGGATATGGAAAAGCTGAATGCATACTCCCTGATAAGAAACTGACAATCGAGATTAAATCCTTAAACAGCAAGCAACTGGACACCAACACCAGGCTCCCTTCTCTTTATAAGGAAAAGGAAATGGAAATCCGACAGCTCATTGCTGGTGAATTGGAACGGGGAAAGGTGGACTGTTCCTTTTACTTTGACCTTACCAGCGAAACCGGCACAGGAAAAATCAATGAGGCCGTTGTAAAAAGCTATTATGAACAACTAATCAAAATATCAGGCGATTTGGGTCTTCAGTCATCCATGGAATTACTGAATACGGTGATGCGGATGCCCGATACCATTCATTCAGAAAAACCTGAATTAGGGGAAAAGGAGTGGAAGGAAGTTAGATCCTCAATTCAACTCGCGTTGTGGCAGGTCAATGAATTTAGGGTTCAGGAGGGGGAGGCACTGGACAGTGACCTGCGCCAGAGAGTTTCTTCCATATCTGATAAGTTATCCATGATTCCGCAGCACGAAGAGGACCGGATTACGCAGATAAGGGACCGTATCGGGAAGAACCTTGCCACTTTTTTAAAAAAAGACCAGGTAGATGAAAACCGGTTTGAACAGGAACTCATTTATTATATTGAGAAACTGGATATCTCTGAAGAGAAAGTTAGATTGATGAACCATTGCACCTACTTTTTGGAAACCATGGAAGAATCGGGCCCTGCAGGTAAAAAATTAGGATTCATCTCCCAGGAAATGGGGCGTGAGATAAATACTCTTGGATCAAAAGCCAATCATGCAGATATCCAGAGGCTGGTGGTTGAAATGAAGGATGAATTGGAACGGATTAAGGAACAGATCCTCAACGTGCTTTAATGATTGGAAAGCTTCTAATATTCAGTGCCCCGTCTGGCTCTGGCAAATCAACCATTGTGCAACACCTGATCAAACAAAATTTCGGGCTGGCATTCAGTATTTCAGCTACATCCCGAATGCCCCGAAAGGGTGAGGAAGATGGCAGGGATTACTATTTTATCTCACCGGGATCATTCCACAAAAAGATCGGTGACAATTCATTCATCGAATGGGAAGAGGTGTACACAGGGCAATACTATGGCACGCTCCGCAGCGAAGTCGATAGAATATGGAACAACGGGAAGCACGCTCTTTTTGATATAGATGTGGTAGGAGGACTAAATCTAAAAAAGGAATATGGAGATAGAGCATGCGCAATATTTGTAAAACCACCTTCATTAGACGTACTTGAAGAAAGGCTAAGATTAAGGGGTACAGATGACAAGGAAACCTTGCAAAAAAGATTGGGTAAAGCCGGTTTTGAGATGCAGTTTGCGGATCAATTCGATCATGTGGTTGTGAACGATAACCTCGAACAGGCATTATCAGATTCGGAAAACCTTGTGAAAAAATTCCTGGAACAATGATCACAGGACTTTATTTCGGATCTTTTAATCCAATCCATATTGGACATCTGGCCATAGCCAATTATATAATCGAATTCAGTGACCTGGAACAACTCTGGTTCGTGGTAAGTCCCCAAAATCCCCTGAAAGAGAAAAAATCACTATTAAAAGACTATCACCGATTAGAAATGGTACGGCTGGCTATTCAGGAGGACGAACGCTTCAGGGCATCTGATATCGAGTTCCGTTTACCAACACCATCATATACCATCGATACACTCGCTTACCTGGAGGAGAAAAATCCCGGAAGCGAGTTTCAATTGGTTATGGGAGCCGATGGTTTGCGCACATTTTCTAAATGGAAACATGCTAAACTGATAGCGGAAAAATACCACCGCTTGATCTATCCTCGTCCGGGAGCTGATCTGGCCGCCGCTTCCCTCCTGCCTAATGCAACTGTCGTGGAAGCACCCCTCATGGAAATCTCATCAAGTTTTATCCGCCGTGCCATTCACGAAGGAAAAGATATCAGACATCTGATGCCTGCAGCTGCCTACGATTATATGCGCGAAATGCACTTCTACGAAAAGAAAAACTCAGACCGTTAGCCTGGCCTCTTTGACAATCTCCATTCCTCTCAGAATTGCCTTTTCATTGACCGGGATCAGGTGGTGGTGCCTTTCCGGCAGCGACTTATGAAGGCCCTTCATCACGTTTTCAAAAGTTACAACTGGATTTACCTTAATAAAGGCTCCCAGCACCACCATGTTGAATGTGATCGGGGACTTCATTCGGGCAGCTTCTTCGGCAGCCTCAACCTGAAAGATCCGGATATCATCCCTTCGGGGATGCAGGGTTATACCATTAGGATCATAGATTATTAATCCACCTGGTTTGGTCCTTGACTCAAATTTGTCTACCGATTGCTGATTAAGCAAAATGGCCGTGTCGTAGCTCTGCAGCACAGGAGAACTGACACGATCGTCACTAAGTATCACAGTAACATTGGCTGTCCCGCCGCGCATTTCCGGTCCATAAGATGGCATCCAGCTCACTTCCTGATCCTGCATGATCCCCGAATAGGCAAGAATTTTACCCATCGAAAGGACACCCTGTCCGCCAAATCCGGCGATGATTATTTCTTCCGTCATACCATTTTACGTTTGCATATTCTTCGCCCGCTAATTCTATTCCACTAACCGCCCGCTACTAATACCCTACCCATTAGCCATTTACTAACTCGCCATCAACCTTTATATCCCCCATTGGAAAAAATTGAAACATATTCTCCTCCATCCAACTATTGGACTCATTGGGAGTCATCTTCCACCCCGAATTACAATTTGACACAAACTCAATAAAAGACAACCCCTTATTATTCTTCTGATTCTCAAGTGCCTTACGAATCGCTTTTTTGGATTTCCTAACCGGTCCGGGCTTATGCACCGACTGCCGTGTTACATAATAGGTTCCGGGAAGCCGGGCAATCATCTCAGTTATTTTATAGGGTGGCCCCATGGTCTCACGGTTCCGGCCATAAGGAGAGGTGGATGACTTCATACCTTCTAATGTTGTGGGAGCCATCTGACCTCCGGTCATCCCGTATATCCCGTTATTCACAAAGAAGATTGTGATATTCTCACCCCGGTTACAGGCATGAATGGTTTCCCCGGTTCCGATGGCCGCAAGGTCTCCATCTCCCTGGTATGTAAATACGATCTTATCCGGCCATAACCGTTTAATCCCGGTAGCTACAGCTGGCGCACGCCCATGAGCTGCTTGGGTAAAATCCACATCCATAAAATCATATGCAATCACCGAACAGCCTACAGGTGCAATCCCGATCGTATCGGACTGGATCCCCATTTCTTCCACCACTTCCATGATCAGGCGATGGATAGTTCCGTGACCACAGCCAGGACAATAGGAAAGGGTGGCATCGGTCATAAGTGGGGTTCGCCTGTAAACCTGGTTTTCCGGCTTTATAATTTCTTTAATATCCATCTAAAATCCTCCTAAGAATTTCTCTTCAACAGCACCTAAAACGTCCTCGGGTGAATGAATCTTACCACCCAGCATTCCATAATGGTATACCGGCACTCTACCATTTACAGCAAGTTTCACATCTTCCACCATCTGACCAGAACTCAATTCCACGGCCATCATCCCTTTGACGCGTCTCGCCAGTCTGGAGAGTTCATCAGTGGGAAAGGGGTATACGGTTTGGGGCCTCAACAATCCGATTCGCTTGCCTCTGCCCCTTGCGATATCCACAACTTTTTGGCATATCCGTGCACTGGATCCATACGCTACGAGCAAAAATTCCGCGTCATCACATTCGATTTTTTCAAACATTACATCCTGTTTCATGCTTCTGTACTTCTCCTGCAACTTCAGATTATGTGCGTACTGGCGATCCGGATCCAGGTTTAGCGAAGTAATGATGTTCCGCTCCCGGTCCTTGGTTTTACCCGTGGTGACCCAGGATTGATCAAACGTATCTACCCTCTCCTTCTGTGCGGGTAGTTCCACTTTTTCCATCATCTGTCCGACAAGGCCATCTGTGAGTATCAAAGCAGGATTTCGGTATTTGAAAGCCAGCTCTATTCCCAAATCAACAAAATCTGCCATCTCCTGAACCGATGCCGGAGCAAGTACGATAAGTCGGTAATCCCCATGGCCCCCACCTTTGGTGGATTGGAAGTAATCTGCCTGTGAAGGTTGAATGGTTCCCAATCCCGGACCTCCCCTGACCACATTGACGATCAGACAAGGAAGTTCAGCGCCGGCAATGTAACTGATACCTTCCTGCATCAGACTGATTCCAGGACTGGAAGAGGAAGTCATCACCCTCTTGCCTGTCCCGGCAGCTCCATAAACCATGTTTATAGATGCAATTTCGCTTTCTGCTTGAAGAACAACCATTCCTGTCCGTTCATCCGGCTTCTGCAGCATAAGGTATTCCATAACTTCTGACTGGGGTGTGATGGGATATCCAAAATACGCATCCATACCCGCCCTGATAGCAGCTTCTGCAATGGCCTCATTCCCCTTCATTAGTGCCAGTTCTTTCATCTAACCCATCTTTAATTATGCTTCACTCTGTATACTGATATTACCCCGTCGGGACAGACCACCGCGCAATTTGTACATCCGGTGCAGTTCTCCGGATAGTGCATATAGGCAAAATAGTATCCTTTTCCATTCACTTCCTCAGCCATGCTAATGGTCTCTGTAGGACAATTCACCATACACACCTGGCATCCTTTACACCTTTCTACATCTACTACAATGGCTCCAACGGCTTTTGCCATGCTGTTCTTTTTTTATGTATACGTACCAAATGTAATAATTCTCATATTCCTTCCTTGCTGTAATTGTATAGGTTTGCGACTTTGCAGCTTATTTGGGATAAAATTTATTATTTCGGGATGGGGTGATTTTCCCTAAAACAGATCAATCGTTCTTCCAGCATATCCATTTGATCCCGCCTCACCTTCGACACGCATGCCCTGATTCCTTCTATTCGGGAACTCCCTGTAATTTCTAGCGAAACTGCACTTATACCATAATAGAGCAATTCCTGCACCAATTGCTGGCCGCTAAAGCCCGGGTAGGAAATAGTGAAATAGAATCCGTCGGCAAGAGGTTCCTCCAGGTCCTTATCGTAGACCAGATTGAATCCATATTTCCTGAACAAGCTTTTCATGATGACCGCCTTGGCCCCATACTCCTTTACTTCATCGATGTAGTTATAGGTACCGTTGTTAACTGCTTTGAAGATGGCAGCTAACGCATACTGAGCGGTATGGGAGGCCCCACCTGAAAGGGCATAGAGTGCTCCATAAATCATTGCATGACCAAACTTTTCTGAGTTATAATAGCGTTTAAGGTCGGGGTACTTCCTTTTAAAAAGGTCAGGAGCAATGATTATCATCCCAATCCTCTGGCCCGCATAGCTGAATGCCTTTGAACTGGATATCAGCAGTAGGTAATTGTTTGTGTATTTCGCCACGGTGGATTGGTATGGAGAAATTCCGGGCTTCGAGATATCTTTACGGAAATCCATTCCAAGATAGGCCAGGTCTTCAATAACTGTCAGGTCATGCTTTATGGATAATTCGCCTATTATCTTTAGTTCTTTCTCGGTGAGACAGATCCACGAAGGATTGTTTGGATTAGAATAAAGGATGGATGAATAGTGTCCTTTTTCTATTTCCTCCTCAATCTTGGCTTTTAGCTTAGTTCCCCTGTAATCATATAGATCAAAGGAACCAAACGTATGTCCCAATACCAGGCATTGTTGCTTTTGAACCGGAAAACCGGGATCCAGAAATAATGTTCCGGAACGTTTATTATCCGACCGGTTTACCACCATAAATGCCGCCATCCCACCCATCATTGAACCTACCGTGGGAACACAATGAATGGATTCAACTTCCACATTCAAAAATAATTTTATAAACCTGGCTGCCTCCTCTTTTAGAGGCTTTATCCCTTCTATGTTTGGGTATTCCGATGCAACTCCCTTGCGTAGGGCAATCATTTCAGCTTCAGTTCCTACAAACGTGGGCTCCAGGCCAGGGACCCCCATTTCCATGCGAATAAATTCATCGCCTGTGAGCTCCTCAATATCGTTTACGATTTTTACCAGCTCCCGGATGGTAGCCTTTCCCACAGGGTGAATGCCAAAGGCATCAATTACTTCATTAACAATATGTTCCGAAATGGGTATCGGTGTCATATAAGCAGCTTTTGAAATCCGGAGTGAAATTAGGTAAAGGAGAAAAAAACAGTTGTGCCTTAAAGCATATGGAGCATGTGTTATATAACCCTTTTTTCAATCCTGACTCTGGCATCCACAACCAGCAGCTGGTCCCCTTTCGCCATAATGGGATTTAAGTCCAGTTCCACTATTTCCCTGGCATACCTGAGTATGGTGGACAATCTGGCGATTATTTCCTCAAACAATTGAATATTAATCCCTTCCTTTCCGCGAATACCCCTCAACAATTGATAACTGCTCAGGGAGTGTATCATCTGTCCAGTCTCAGCTATGGAAAGGGGCGCAAGACCTGAGGCATAATCCTTCAGTACCTCCACATAAATACCTCCCACCCCACAGAGTACTACATGTCCAAAGGAAGGTTCATAGGTAGCCCCGGCAAACAATTCCATACCTTCCATCATGGGTTGTACCAGCACTCCTTTGGAGCCGTCTATCTTACTCAATCTGTGAAAAGCACTCAACAGATCCATCTCATTTTCGATTCCGAGAACCACGCCACCCACGTCAGATTTATGTATAGGACCCATAACTTTCATGACAAGCGGATAGCCAGTTTTCTCTGCCAGCTCGCTAAGAGATCCTTCAGTCTTTGCAATGCCCTCGGTCACCCGGGGAATTCTTCCCGCATCCAGTATCTGCTGTATTTCCCCTGGCGACAGATAGCCATTGTCTGCTGCGTCGATTATTTCCCTGATAACCTCTACTTCAATTCCATCGAGGTACGGTTTGCTACCGGCCGGAGCAGAGGTATTGAAAATTCTGGTTAGTGCGTGACCAAGCAGCACCTCATCCGGGAAATTGATATGACCCTTTGCAAGAAACTCCTGAACCTCTTCCCTGGCTGTTATGACTGACGGAAGAACAGGGTAAATGGGTTTGCTGCAAGACTGTATCCTCTGATCAAGCACTTCGTATACATCAAAAACCGGCGCCAATCCAGGTGTGCCAAAAATTACCACGATCCCATCGATCTCGTTAAAGGCAGATTCACAGAAATCGATGCAATGTCCCAGTTGTTCCGCATTTCCTGTAGCCAATATATCGATGGGATTGGATGCAGATGAACCGGGATAGAGGTGGGTCAGTAACCGTTCAACCTCGGGACCTTTAAGTTGGGGCACCTCCATTCCTCCCTGTGACAAAACGTCGGTGAGCATTACAGCAGGTCCTCCGGCATGAGTAATGATAGCAAGGTTTCTCCCACGCAATGGAGCGTGTAACCACACCGATGCCACGGTGGTGAGATCTTCTCTCCCGTAACACCTGACAATACCTGCTTTCCTGAAAAGGGCATCAACAGCCATATCTGAACTTGCCAAAGCACCGGTATGCGAAGAAGCTGCCCTGCTGCCGGCATTGGTGGTACCGGCTTTTATTGCTGCAATCCCACATCCTTTCCGGATTAAGGATGTGGCATGGCTGAGCAGCAGGTCGGGATTTTTAATTGTTTCAAAATACAGAATCTTAACTTTAGAAGATGAGCCTTCATGGTATGTTTCATCAAAGTATTGCAAAATATCTTCAACACCCAACTGTGCAGAGTTGCCAACTGAAAAGATTTGATTGAATTTCAGTCCTTTCTGTAATCCTGCTTCCATTATAAACACTGCCGTGGCACCACTTCCTGATATAAAATCGCAACCCTGTGGATCAAGCCTGGGAATTGGTGCGGTAAAAACTCCCTGGTAGTCTGGAGTCATCACACCGATGCAATTCGGACCTATTAATGCTGCCTCATATTTTTTACATATTTGTACAATTTCCATTTCAATCTGCATACCCTCGTCACCCTCTTCACTGAATCCAGCTGATACTATGATGAAGGCCCTGGTATCGTTATTCTCGGCAAGGTCTTTAATAATTTTTGGGCAGAGTGCCGCAGGAACAGCCAGAAATGCCAGGTCGGAAGGTGGTAGATTTTTTACATTCCTGTAGGATGTAACTCCTTGTATTACATCCTCTTTAGGATTTAACGCATAAAGCTTTCCTTTAAAAGTTCCAGTATGAATATTATGAAATAACTTCCCTCCTGGTTTAGCTACATCGTTGGACGCGCCTACAACCACAATGCTCTCAGGTTCAATAAGTTGTCTATTGATCATTCGGATCTGGTTTACTGATCCAAAGATAAGAAAGCAGAAATATGTCCCGGAAGGAATAGGAGTGTCTTAGAACATAGCCGAACAGCAGAAAAATAGAAAAAAAATAAGGCAAGTTGCTACTCTCCCTAAAACCCTCAAAAGATTCGCAACTTGCCTTGCACCCCAACAATTACTTTCCAGCTATATTAACCAATATGGCTGATTTATGTTGCACCCGACAGGTATTTTAACAAAAAAATTATGTTTTTTTAACATTTCACTACCTTCTTGCCATTTTTACAAAATAAGCCACTTTCTCCAGGGAAGTGATCATGTCGTATTCATCCAGGTACACATTGGGCGACACACTCAATGGTACAGTAGTAAAATTAAGGACCCCTTTAATGCCGGCTTTCACGAGTGTCTTTGAGACTTCAATGGCGGAATCTGCCGGAACAGTCATTATGGCAATGGAGATGTGGTGGGAGGTAACTAATTCCTTAAGCTTGCTTAACGGATAACATTTTACTCCAGAAATTACACGGTCGATCTTGTTGGCATCCACATCAAATGTGGCAATGATGTTGAGCTTTGAACGTTTTCCCATAAAGTAGGTGGTCACAGCACGTCCAAGATTACCCAGACCAATAACTGCCACATTGAGACCTTTCTCTGAATCAAGAATCCCACCAATTACATCGATGAGTTCTCTCACATCATATCCCTTCCGTTGCATGCTGGTATATCCAATGAACATGATATCCCGCCTTACCTGAACAGCTGTATTGTGGTGAAGTCCTGCAAGTTCGTGGGAGTAAATATGTGTTCTTCCTTCTTCCAGACAATCCAGCAGGGATCTTCGATATTCACTGAGTCTTTCGACTGTTCTTTCCGGTAATAACATAGAGCCTGAGAGGTGTTATTCTACAATACTACAAAATATTGTTAATTTAATCACAGTATGGCAGGTGTTTTTAAAACAAATACCACTCCCGGAACGTATTAAACTTGGCACGCTTATTGACCTTATCGTCAGACCTGCTAAAAATGAGCAGATATGACAGATTGACGTTGAAATAACTGAAGAGGAGAATACTATGCAAGATAAGTTTTATGGTCCAAATAATGTGATGATTCCCATGGATGAAGAGACAGAATATATTCCTTTGCTTTCAGAAGAGGAAGAAGAGGATCTTAAAAAAATGAACATTCCCGACGTCCTGCCCATTCTGCCCTTAAGGAATACGGTACTTTTCCCGGGTGTAGTAATTCCCATTACCGTAGGAAGGGATAAGTCTTTAAGGTTAGTTCAGGAAGTATTTAAGAAGAATAAAATCCTGGGTGCCGTTGCTCAGAAGGATGGCTCCATCGATGACCCCGAACTTGATAACCTTTACAGGATTGGGACGGTTGCTCAGATTTTAAAGATTCTTGAAATGCCCGATGGAACTACCTCGGTGATTATCCAAGGAAGGAAAAGATTTTCACTGGATGATCTTCTTACCGAAAAACCTTACCATGTAGCAAAGATCACCCCACTGGAAGATGCAAAAGAAGAACCAGCCGGCGAGGCCAAAGCTGTAGCAGCCGCATTGAAAGAGCTTTCTATAAAGATCATCAAGCTTTCTTCCAATATACCTACAGAAGCTACCTTTGCAGTGAAAAATATTGAGAGCCCATCTTTTCTTGTCAATTTTCTTGCTTCTAACAGTGAGCTCTCACTCAAGCAAAAGCAGGATTTACTGGAAACCAATAGTGTCTCGAAAAGGGGATTTATACTCCTGGAAAGCCTCTCCAAGGAGGTCCAGATGCTTGAGCTAAAAAATGACATTCAGATTAAAGTTAAAAATGACCTGGATCAGCAGCAAAGAGAATTTTTGCTTCACCAGCAGATGAAAACCATCCAGGATGAATTAGGAGGATCCCCGCAGGATCAGGAAGTGATTGATTTCAAGGAAAAGGCGAAGAAAAAGAAATGGAGCAAGGAGGTTGCAGTAGCCTTTCAAAAGGAATTAGACAAATTACTGAGACTCAATCCGGCTACAGGTGAGTATTCTGTCCAGATTAATTATATACAGACTTTGGTTGAGCTTCCCTGGAACGAATTTACAAAGGACAATTTTAATTTGAAAAGGGCAAGCCGGATCCTGGATAAGGATCATTTTGGCCTGGAAAAAGTGAAAGACAGGATTCTGGAGCACCTCGCTGTGTTGAAACTTAAAGGAGATCTGAAATCACCGATACTCTGCTTAGTTGGACCTCCGGGTGTTGGCAAAACTTCTCTGGGAAAATCCATCGCGGAGGCTTTGAACCGCAAGTATGTCAGAATGTCACTTGGTGGTCTTCACGATGAGGCTGAAATCAGGGGACACCGCAAAACATATATTGGTGCCATGCCTGGACGAGTGATACAAAATCTAAAAAAAGTGAAATCGTCCAATCCGGTTTTCGTACTGGATGAGATAGACAAGGTAGGCAGGGATGCACAAGGGAATCCAGCGTCCGCACTCCTGGAAGTTCTCGATCCGGAACAGAACAGCAATTTTCACGATAACTTTCTGGAATTGGATTATGACCTCTCAAGAGTCATGTTTATTGCCACAGCCAATACCACCGCCGGAATCAATCCAGCATTACTTGACCGGATGGAGATAATTGATCTATCCGGATACATCGTTGAAGAAAAAATACAAATTGCTCGAAGACACCTGATTCCCAAGCAAAAAGAGAATCATGGGGTGGCCAAAAATCAACTTTCCATTCCAGCTAAAACACTTGAATATCTCATCGAAAGCCATACCCGGGAATCGGGAGTCAGACAACTGGATAAACAGATTGCTAAGCTTGTAAGGGTCGTTGCTAAACATATCGCTTTTGAAGATAGTTATGAAAGCACTCTCAGCATAAAAATTGTCCAGGAAATACTTGGCCCCCCCCGATACATAAGGGATAAATATGATGGTAACAAACATGCTGGTGTTGTCACAGGTTTGGCTTGGACTGCCCATGGCGGTGAGATACTTTTTGTAGAAACTTCCCTCAGTCAGGGTGAAGGTAAATTAACACTTACCGGGAACCTTGGCGACGTAATGAAAGAATCGGCAGTACTGGCCCTGGAGTTTTTAAAATCACACGCATCAAAATTTGAACTTAAAACGGCTCTCTTTAAGAAATACAATGTGCACGTACATGTGCCCGAGGGGGCTATTCCAAAGGACGGCCCTTCGGCAGGAGTAGCCATGATGACCTCAATCACTTCAGCGTTCACCCAGCGTAAAGTAAGAGAGAATGTGGCGATGACCGGTGAAATAACACTCCGGGGTAAGGTCCTTCCGGTTGGTGGCATCAAAGAGAAGATACTGGCAGCAAAAAGAGCAGGGATCACCGATATAGCCATATCAGTTGAAAACAGAAAGGATGTCGAAGAAATAAATGAAATTTACCGGCGTGGATTACAGTTCCAGTATGTAAGTCAAATATCCGAGTTAATGGATTTTGTTCTACTTAAGGAAAAGGTTACACAACCACTGATGCTGGCTTAACAGATTAAAAGCTTACCTGTTTCAATTCCATGGGGCTTTCTTATTTTTACGAAATATATGCCGCAAGGGAGCCCCTTTCCTTCCAAATCAGAGATAGCAAATGAATCTTCTTCCCGGGAACGGTACTTATAAACGGGCATGCCTTCAAGGTTAAATACTTCTACCATAGCTCAGAATTTAAGGTTCGTAAGGCATTATGACAGGTCTAATGTAGGCACCGATCCAGGCAATGGAAAGAGAATTCGGACTTATTGTGTGAAAGATCGATTCTGGAATGTGAACCCTCTGTTTTTACGGATAAAGCATTTCCCTCAGGAACCCTCAGGAAAAACTTGCTTCAAGTACCTTTATTTTTTGCGCCGGGATCTTGATCGAGTACGAATCTCCTTGATATTCAAATAAGCAGCTACAGCTCCTTCGGTCGACACGGGATAAATACCTCAAATTTACCAGGTAAGATCTGCTGGCTCGAAAAAAACTCCCTCCTTTCAAATAATCCTCAATGGTGCCCAGATTTTGAGTAGTAAGCTCCCTGATACCACTAATTAGCTGAAGATAGGTGTAATTGCCATCGGCCTGACAGTACACCACCTCATTCGGATTAATGAGGATATAACCCGAACGGGTATTAAGTTTGATCTTGCCAGGAACTGAATTCAGAAGTGCATGCAAGAGTTGGCTAAGATCCTGTTCTTGATTCTTTTCATTCCTGGTGCGGAACCGCCTAATTGCTCTGACCAGATCATCCCTTCGGATCGGCTTAAGGATATAATCAAATACAGAGTTTCTAATAGCCTTGATTGCGTAGTGCTCGTAGGCAGTGACGAATATGATTCCCGGATATAATCCCGCTTGATGAATCTGCTCAATGAAATTGAATCCATCCTTATCAGGCATTTGAATATCCAGGAAAACGAGATCGGGACCCTCCTTCATTAAAAGTTGAACTGCTTCATCCACATTCCCTGCCAGTGCCACAACCTTTAATCCTTCTTCCTCCTGAAGGGTATACTTGAGAAGCTCCCGGGCTTCAGGTTCATCATCGACGATAAGGATTCGTAAGAGTTTTTCCATGAGGCGCAAATGGTACTCTGTCTCTTCGGAGTGCAAGTTATAAAAATCCCGGAGGACAAAAAACGGGCAAATGCTGCACTCATTTCAGATTTTTTATGTAATCTTCAGGGTGAATTGTGCTGTGAATGGCATGTCAAATTCCCATCCACATAGAACGACTGCCAATTTCGGCACTCTCCCGGTCTTTATGACCGCCATCTCAACGATCCTGGGAGCGATTCTCTTTCTCAGATTTGGGTATGCCGTTGGACATCAGGGATTCATTGGAGTGATAGGAATCATTCTTCTTGGCCATATGGTAACAATCCCAACTTCCATGGCGGTGGCCGAAATTGCTACCAACCAGAAAGTACAGGGAGGAGGCGCCTATCACATTATCAGCCGTTCCTTTGGCATTAATATCGGAGCTGCTATCGGAATAGCACTCTTCCTCAGCCAGGCCATCAGTGTGGCATTTTATGTGATTGCCTTCTCGGAAGCATTCGATCCGGTTATCAGGTTCCTTCATTACGAGATTAATACACCTCTGATAGATAAACGGTGGATCGGGCTGGTCAGCATGACCCTTCTCTCTGTCATTATTCTTGCCAGGGGAGCCAACGTGGGGATGAAGGCCCTCTACGTCGTAGTTGCTTTGCTATTCACCTCCCTGCTTTTTTTCTTTCTCGGAAAATCTACTCTTCCGGATCATCCTTTGGTATTAAAAGCCCAGATCCGGAATCCTGATGATTTTTTCCTCGTTTTTACCATTATTTTTCCAGCATTTACTGGACTTGTGGCTGGACTTGGTCTTTCAGGAGATCTGAAGGACCCTAGTAAATCTATTCCCAGGGGGACCCTCTGGGCCACATTGGGTGGATTTGTCATATACCTCCTGGTGGCCTATAAACTTGCCATCAGTGCAAGCCCCGACGAGCTGGCATCTGATCAATTGATTATGGAAAAAATCGCACTCTGGGGTCCCATCATTCCCATTGGCCTGGCTGCAGCCTCGTTGTCATCTGCACTCGGATCTCTCATGGTCGCTCCAAGAACACTGCAAGCCATGGGATACGATGATGTCTTCCCCGGATCACGTCTAAATGGTTGGTTGTCCAGGGGAAGGGTGAAAGATAATGATCCCACCAATGCAGGACTGATAAGCATTGTCATTGGATTTATATTTGTGGCTTTTGGGGATATCGATTTTGTAGCGCAAATCATCTCCATGTTTTTCATGGTTACGTATGGAGTGATCTGTGTAATTTCTCTTCTTGAGCACTTCGCAGCAGATCCGTCCTACCGCCCCACATTCAAATCCAGGTGGTACGTTTCGTTAATTGGAGCAGTAACTTCATTTTGGCTAATGTTTAAGATGAATGCACCTTATGCGTTACTCTCGCTGATTGTGATGACTGGTATCTATGTGACGGTTTCAAGCTATAAACGGAAGGAAAAGGGTCTGGTGAACCTGTTCAGGGGGGTGGTATTCCAGGCTAGCAGACAGTTGCAGATCCTGGCTCAACGGGCCGACCGCGAAGACCTGGACGAACACTGGCGGCCATTTACGATCTGTGTTTCGCAGGACACATTTATGCGACGAAGTGCTTTTGATATTCTCAGGTGGATCTCTCTCAAATATGGATTTGGCACATACATTCACTACATCAAAGGATTCCTCACTGAGAAAACCAATAAGGAATCTAAAGAGATACTCAGCAAACTGATCCACCTTGCTGCGGGTAGCAAAAACAAGGTATACCTGGATACAATTATCAGTCCTTCCTACACTTCGGCCATAGCGCAGGTGATCCAGCTTTCTGGAATCTCAGGGAAGGGAAATAACATGATACTCTTCGAGTTTTCTCAGTCCAATCCCGAAGCACTGGAGGAGGCCCTGAATACCCATGACATTCTTTACGCCACTGGATTTGACCTTTGCGTGCTTAACACCTCATACAAAGGTTTCGGATACAAGAAACAGATAGATATATGGATTACATCCACCGACTACGATAACGCCAATTTGATGATCCTGCTGGGCTATATAATCCTCGGCCATCCTGAATGGAAGGAGGGGATCATCAAGATTTTTGCAATTTACCAACCCGAAGAGGCCAGCAGGAAGAGAGAAGAACTAAAAGTGCTTATTAAAGAGGGGCGACTACCAATTTCTCTGGCTAACATTAGCCTGATCAGCGCCGACAGGGATAAAGAAACCCGTGAGGTCATCGGGGAGATATCCGTCGATGCTGACCTGACGATTGTCGGATTCAGGCATGAACGCTTGAAAACTGAAGGATATAAACTATATACCGGCTACGAAAGGATGGGAAACGTGTTGTTTGTGAGCGCGAATAAAAGAAAAGAAATTAAGTAAAATACTACCTTTGAAAAAAAAGGAAATGCAAAAAATTGCTGTTTTTCCGGGCTCTTTCGATCCGTTTACCATCGGCCATGAAAAAATTGTGCTCCGTGCACTTGGCTTATTCGACAAGATAATAGTCGCCATAGGTATCCACTCCACCAAGCAGCCCTTATTAAAAATTGAAGCCCGGGTGGAGATGGTAAACCAGGTGTTTACATTGCATGAAAACGTGAATGCCGATTCATATAGAGGGTTGACAGTTGACTACTGCAGAAGGGTTGGGGCCACCCATATGCTCAGGGGAATCAGGACTTCTGCAGACTTCGAATATGAAAGGGCCATTGCCCAGATCAATAAGAAAATGTTACCGGAGGTGGAATCAATTTTCCTGCTAACTTCGCCGGAGCATACTCCTATTAACTCAACCATTATCAGGGACATTATCCGCAATGGAGGTGATGCATCCCAGTTCCTCCCGGCGCAAATAGACATTAAAGAGTACCTCTGATGAGAGTATATGGAGTTGCTTGTGGGATGTTGCTGTGGGGGTGGGGATTTCTTTTAGGTCAAACGGTTTCCATACATGGGTCTAATCCGGATTACAGTGGAAAATCTCTTCAAATCACATTAGACAATAATCCATTTATCACCATTCCTGGCTCTGTGAGACGAGTGGTTTGCACCAGCCTCGGTCATTTTGAATTTTCTACTGAGGTGGAATCCAGTACCCTGATCCATGTGGTGACCGGGGTATACAGGGCCTACCTTTTTGTGGAACCGGGGATCAGTTACGAAATTGAATTACCTCTCTATCGCGAGAAAGCGTATGCCGAAATGATCTCGCCCTTTTTTCAACCTCTGGAAGTAGCACTGAAGGTGTTGTCTCGCTCATCCTTAGATTCAAATCTATGTGTAAATGATGCTCCTGAATTGAATCATATGATCGCGCGGTTTGACACCCTGTTTTACGAGGTTAATGAGAGTGTGATTATGAACAGAAGGATTGGAAAAAAGAGTAATTTAGATTCAATCGAACGATCCATCGAGTTGACCTTTGCCATGGATACAGCTCAGTTCTTCGTGGATTATAGAAGATACAAATATGGTGTGCTGAAGTTAAATGAGGGCAGGACAGGACTCGAGACCATCAGCCGGGATTACCTGGGACCAGTAGTCAGGACTTCGCATCCCGGCTTCATGGAGTTATTCGGTGCCATGTTTAAGGGCTTTATTTATTATTATTCAAGAACTCCACTGGGGAAAGACCTGTGGAGACACATCAACCGAACCCAATATATTGACAGTGTCAGATATACCATCGGAAAACATCCGGCAATCTGGAACGATACTCTTGCCGACATGGTCTTGCTGCAAGGGTTGTCAAATCTTTTTTATGAAGGGAATGTCCACAAAGATGCCATACTGATGCTCCTGGATTCCATGATTCAAAATCCAGTATCTCTGCACTTCGCAATTTATACCTCTCAGTTGAAAAGGAAGCTCGCAAGCCTGGTTATAGGTCATCCTCCACCAGAATTTCAATTGTCTGACCTGGATGGAACCCTTTGTACACCAAGAGACTTCCTGGGCAAATATGTGTACCTCATGTTTTGTACGCCGGATAACTACGGTTGTATGATGGAGTATCCATATCTCCAATCTTTCATCCTAAAACATCAGGCTTACCTGCAGGTGGTGACTGTGATGGTGGCCGAAAATGAATTACAGGTAAAGGAATTCATGAAAAGGAACGGCTATGGTTGGAAGGTCCTGTATTTCGATGGTCAGCCAGGTATCCTTTCAGATTTTCTTGTAAAAGCATTTCCAACAGCTTACCTTATTGGTCCGGATGGAGACCTGATTCTGTCGCCTTCCACACTTCCTTCTGATGGATTTGAACAGCAGCTCTTCAGGATTATGCGTTCAAAGGGTGAGATTTAGCTAGAGGAGCTTCTTGAGCTTTAAAACATCTATAATGCTCCCATAGGTGTTTTTGATGAGGAAGTCCGTCTTCCCGGGCTCCACCCACCGGTACCTTGTGATACCCTCCTTAGCTTGAAGGACAGGCTCCTTATTCCCCGGGTAAAGCATTTCAAACCATTGGGTTCTTTTTAACATCCGGTGATCTGCCAGATGGTACGTATGGTAGGTGGAGATAATGGGTTGCCTCGCCACAAGTTTCTTTAGTCCGGTTTCCTCCTCAACTTCCCTGAGTGCCGCCCCCCTGAAACCTTCATTTTTCTCAAGTTTGCCTTTTGGCAGATCCCAGACATCGTTTCGTTTTATGACCAGGAATGCTCCTTTTGAATTAAATACCAGACCGCCTGCCGCGTCAACCAGGGTGAAGCATGATTTAAACTTCTCAATGAGTTCCGGAAGTTCATTATGATAGATATGGAGGCTTTTTATCTGTTTCTGGGAGGAAAAATACTCCACCATCTCTGGCAGACTCCGGCCGTTTTCAAACCTGTAATAAAGGTCTCTGTCCTTTTTTTTTGACTTCGCAAGATCATCGTAAAAATATACCACTCGATCGTTGAAAAAAACTTTATACATTTGTCAGATGGCCAATATCAAAAAACAGGTAGCCGGCTATTTGTTGCAAAGTAAAGCAATAATACTCGAACCCACAAAACCCTTCATTTGGGCCTCAGGCTGGCACTCTCCAATCTATTGTGACAACCGCGTCACCCTATCGGAACCAAAGATCCGGACTTTAATAAAAGAGGCGTTTGTAAAGACCATTAGCGAACATTTTATCATCCCCGATGTGATTGCAGGCGTGGCTACTGGAGCCATAGCCCAGGGAGTATTGGTAGCAGATGAGATGGAGCTCCCATTTGTCTATATTCGTTCATCGGCCAAGGAACACGGACGAAAAAACAGAGTGGAAGGAAGAATTGCAGCCGGGCAAAAAGTGATTCTGGTAGAAGACCTTGTGAGCACAGGGGGAAGTTCTCTCAAAGCTGTGGAAGCCCTGCGCGAAGCCGGAGCTGAAGTGATGGGGATGGTTGCCATATTTTCCTACGGATTCAAGGTGGCTGAAAAAAATTTTAAGGATGCAAATATCCAACTGGTTACACTGACCGATTACCATACATTAATCGAGGTGGCTCTGGAATCGGGTGAGATAAAAACGGAGCAGGAAAAAATGCTCAGGCAATGGAGAAAAGATCCAGGAACCTGGAACAGATAATCTGACAAGTGAATAAAATACAATCAGAGGTGAAGATTGAAAGTAAAATAGGTACGTCCAACCACAGTGATCAAAAGATTTTCAAATTCATTACTAATTTTCACAACTTTAAGGATCTTCTCCCGGAAGGCAAAGTTAGCGGATGGGAATCTTCCGAAGATCAATGCAGTTTCCAGGTGGAACCCCTTGGCCGAACAGGGTTGCAAATGGTAGAAAAAACTCCGAATAAACTGGTGAAAATGGCCTCAAGACCCGAGTTTTCAAAATACCAGTTCTCCATATGGATTCAACTAAAACAAGTGGCGGAAAATGATACCAGGATCAAAGTAACGGTTGAACCACATGTAAACAGAATGCTCCTGCCGATGATCAAATCTCCCCTGAAGATGTTTGTAAATAGCCTTATCGACAAAATGGAAGGATTCAGTTTTTAGTGAGCTACACCCTAACTTTCCCACTTGTCACTTTCTTCACCTGTCGGCTCAGTTCCTCCGGTTGCTCACTTTCAACCTAATCTCCTGATGTCCGAAGGTCTTTACATTTCCATCGATCTCAACCTGAAGCTCACCGATGTGGGTAACTCCCCGGATCACCCCCTGGCACTCATTTCCTCCGATTAAGAAACTGGACCGCTGATCGATCAAATGCAATCTTTTGAGGTATTCCAATTCCAGCACATTGCCTATTCCGTTTTTTAGCTGATCATACCTGGATAAAATCCTCTTCAGCAATTGCTCTGCTATCTTGTATGGAGATAGGGTGTTCCCTTTTTCCAGGGCAACTGAGGTGGCACTGATTGGAAATTCAGGAAAGACTGATTGGTTCAAATTCAGACCAATTCCAATAATGGTGTGTGAAATGGCGCGACCTGAAATAGCGTGTTCGATTAAAATTCCAGCGATTTTTCCCCACTCCGTAAGAATATCATTCGGCCATTTAATAACTGGCTCCAGATCCAAAGATGCCAGGATATCGCAAATGGCCAGTGAGGTCAACCTGGAGAGCTGAAATTGATCGGATGCTGACAAAAATGCAGGGTGAAGGAGAATACTCATTAAAAGGTTTTCGCCCTTGTTGCTTTGCCACAAATGATCCCCCTGACCTTTCCCAGTGTCTTGATAATCAGCCGTCACTACAAGCTCTTCCTTCGCTTTCCCAACCTTCATTAATTCCGTAATGTACGAATTGGTCGACGCGATGCTGTCAAGTTTGATCCATTTTATACCCATGGTACAGTTTTTGACTATTATCCTTGCATAAACAACAATTGAGGCTAATGAATGTTATCAGGTCTGGGCGGTGAAGCGTCTCGAAATTACAAAATTGTAACATCTAAAATCATTACCTTTGTGAATAAATAGGCAGATGGAGGAAAGGGATTCTTTGAGTGTGGAACAAAAACATCGGTTGATTATCGAGGCAATCCAGGAGAAAAAAGGACACCAGATCGTTACGATTGATCTTTCACAGGTTGAAAATTCCATCTGTGATTGTTTTATTATTTGTCACGGAGAGTCAGTTACACAGGTGGGAGCTATCACTGAATCCATTGAGAAAAAACTGAAAGAGGAAGCAAAAATCAGGGCCCACCATGTGGAAGGTCTCCTGAACAGCCAGTGGGTCCTGCTGGATTTTTTTGACATCCTTGTCCACGTATTCCAGGAGGAATACAGGTCCTTCTATAAACTTGAAGAGCTTTGGGCCGACGGAAAAGTGAAGAGGGTGGAATACGCATAGAAAAAAATAATTATGGCTGATAAAAAAATTAATCCCGGAAGGTTTCCCGGAGGTAACCTTGGAAATAAGCCCGGTGGTGCCAACAAACCCAAATTTAATTCGTACTGGATCATAGGGATAATCCTGTTGGTAATGATCGGAATTCAGTTTCTGAGTTCCAGTGGTGGATTAAAAGAGATCGATTCCAATAGATTTTTTCAGATCCTGCAGAAAGGAGATATCGAAAAAATCGTTATTGTGAACAAGGAAAAGGTGGAGATTTATATTAAACCTGAGCGTCTCACCGATGCTGAATTTGAAGACGTTAAATCCCAGAAAACCAATACAGTACTTGGGCAATCTTTGCCCCAATATTTTTTTAATATTATTAGTCAGGATGTTTTCGTAGGTGAACTAAACAAGGTGATGAATGAACTGCCCTCCGAGAACAGACCTACGTATACTACAGCCACACGAAGGAACTATATCGGAGAGATCATGCTCTGGGTACTTCCATTTTTGTTAATACTGGGAATCTGGATCTATATGCTCCGCCGGATGGGTGGTGGAGGCGGTGGTGGAGCCAGCAATATATTCAGCGTTGGAAAATCCAAGGCGCAGATCTTTGATAAAGACACAAATGTAAAAACCGATTTTCACGATGTAGCCGGATTGGAAGAGGCTAAGGTTGAAATCAGGGAGATTGTTGAATTCCTGAAACATCCTAAGAAATATACAGAACTGGGGGGGAAGATTCCAAAGGGTGCCCTGCTTGTGGGACCTCCGGGCACGGGAAAGACCCTCTTGGCAAAAGCAGTGGCCGGGGAAGCAAACGTACCATTTTTCTCCATGTCCGGGTCCGATTTTGTGGAGATGTTTGTGGGTGTGGGGGCATCCAGGGTGCGGGACCTTTTCAAGCAGGCAAAAGAAAAAGCTCCATGTATAGTTTTTATTGATGAGATCGATGCGGTGGGAAGGGCCAGAGGCCGGAATCCTAATTTTGGCTCCAATGACGAACGTGAAAACACCCTGAATCAATTGCTGACTGAAATGGATGGATTTAGCAGCAACAGCGGGGTCATCATCCTTGCAGCAACTAACCGGTCGGATGTGCTTGATAACGCGTTGTTGCGAGCCGGTAGATTTGATCGCCAAATTCACGTGGAATTGCCAGACCTGAACGAACGCAGGGCAATCTTTGAGGTTCATATGAAACCAATTAGGATTGACAAATCGGTGGATGTGGACTTTCTCGCCAAACAGACTCCTGGATTTTCAGGAGCCGACATTGCCAATGTATGTAATGAATCCGCCCTGATCGCTGCCAGAAACGATAAAAAGATGGTCGAACGCCAGGATTTTCTAGATGCTGTCGACCGGATCATCGGAGGCTTGGAAAAGAAGAATAAGATCATAAAAAAGGAGGAGAAGCGAACTATTGCATTTCATGAAGCCGGGCATGCCACGATTAGCTGGTTGCTTGAGCATGCTAATCCGCTGGTGAAGGTGACCATCATACCAAGGGGCCGGGCCCTGGGAGCTGCATGGTACCTGCCCGAGGAGCGTCAGATTACTACCACCGAACAGATGCTTGATGAGATGTGTTCAGCCCTTGGAGGACGGGCATCAGAAGAGGTTACGTTCAATAAAATATCCACCGGTGCTTTAAATGACCTGGAGCGGGTTACAAAACAAGCATTTGCAATGATTTCATTCTTTGGCATGAGCGAAAAGATTGGGAATCTCAGTTATTATGATTCTAGCGGACAACAGGATTTTGCCTTTAATAAACCCTACAGCGAGAAAACTGCGGAAACCATCGATGAAGAAGTAAAAGGATTGATTGAAGTACAATATGAAAGGGCTAAAGCCCTCTTGAAGGAGAATAATGAAGGCCTGAATAAGTTGGCAGGAATCCTCCTTGAAAAAGAGGTGATTTTCAGCGACGACCTGGAAAAGATATTCGGAAAACGCCCATGGACCAGCGAAGAATCATTTCCTGAAAGTCCCCACAGGAAGAATGATAAGGAGAAAGTCACAAAAAGAGCTAAGAAAAAAGTGGTTGTCAAAGCAGAAGAAGAAATTGAGACCCAAATCAAGGATCAAACTGAAGAGAAAACAGAAGAGCAGGCCACTTGATGGATAGCAACCAGGTTCATATCTATTCCTCCGGGAATCCGTATATAGCAGAATTGGTGCATCAAATGTTGACAGACCACAACATGCAATCCTTTCTCATTAATAAACAGGATTCGGCTTACAAGTTCGGAGACATTGAGTTATATGTCCACCGGGACAACGTGATCAGGGCTAAAAAGCTGATCCAGGAATTTGAAGAAACTTGAAAGAGCTGATCCTTCGCAGCCTCACCGGGATATTACTGATCATCCTGTTTGCAGGATCAATTCTTCTCGGCCCGGTTCCCTTTCTTGGGATAATATTACTTGTCTACTGGCTGGGGTTGAGAGAGCTGAACCCTCTATTTTTGCAATGGAAAACCTCCTCACATCTAACCATGGCGTTATCAGCAGGATTGCTGATGCCTTTGTCATTTGTGATACTGCAGTATCAATGGAGTCCTGCCTGGTATTTTATTCCGGCAACAGGCTGGATAATTGGTTTTATATGGTCGGGATTCAATATGGGGGGTAGGTTGATCCTTATCTGGTTAGCAGTTCCATTAACTTCATTCTTTCTTCTTGGTTGGATCGAAGAGGTGAAAGCCTTCCAATCCCTGATGCCCTTGTCAATTATTGCGCTGATCTGGGTAAATGACTCCTTAGCGTATGTGGTTGGAAGTCTGGTCGGTAAACACAAAATGACACCCCGGATTTCGCCCGGCAAAACCTGGGAAGGATTTCTGGGTGGTGTGCTTTTTACATTGTTCAGCGGATGGATCATTTTCTCGATATCGGGTGAGTTTACATTGGAGAGATGGATCATTTTTTCTGTGATAACAAGTAGCCTTGGGCTGGCAGGTGATCTTTATGAATCCCGTTTAAAAAGAAAAATTAACGTGAAGAACCTGGGAGAATTACTACCTGGTCACGGAGGTATCCTGGACCGTTTTGATTCTTTATTATTTGTGGCACCGTCCATTTTAGTATTCTTGATCGTATTAAAACTGATCGCATGATAAAAATTCACCGGGAAGGCAAGGGCATTGTTGCCATAACCGCAACGGGCCTCCTTTCCCTGGTTGCAGTTTCAGCCCTCTTATTGCCCTATCAGGCGAATTATTTCACCTCTCTCATTTCGATGGGTATACTGATTTTGGTTTTGAGATTTTTCCGTATACCTCGCAGGCGGCCTTTTTTGGATGAAAATTACATTATTGCACCAGCCGATGGCAAAGTCGTAGCCATAGAAAAAGTCGAACAGGAAGAATACATTGAAGGACCTTGTATCCAGGTATCTATCTTTATGAGTATCCACGACGTACATATTAACTATTACCCTGCAAGTGGTAAAATTGGTTACCTAAAATACCATCCTGGCCAATACCTTCTGGCAAGACATCCCAAATCATCGTCACGTAATGAAAGATATTCTTTGGGCATTGAGACACCCTGCGGCCCTATACTCGTTAGGCAAGTGGCGGGCTACGTTGCCCGAAGGATCAGATGCTACGCCACAGAAAATGGCGTGGCGAACCAGGGCAAAGAAATGGGCTTTATAAAATTCGGGTCCCGGCTGGATTTATTCTTGCCGCTCGATGCCGATATCAGAGTGAAAATTAATCAGAAAGTTACGGGCAGCATATCACCTGTGGCTCTTCTCAAATAAAAGACTTGCGAGTCTTTTTTAACATCCTGTTAACAGCAATATGTGTATTCTTCCGGTATATTGCACTTGCATAAGAAACAAAAAAAAATATGAAAAAAGTATTAATCACTTTGGCACTTGCCCTTTTTGTAGGAGGTATTAGTGCCCCTGCAATTGCTGTAAATAGCAATGCCCTAACGGTAGTAGCTCTCCAGGAAGAAGATCCTAAGAAAGCCGAGACTGAAAAGAAATCAGAAACAACTAAAAAGAGCAGCGAATGCACTACATCAGAAAAAAGTGGTGGCGACTGTTCAAAAAAATGCGAGGGTAAAAAATCCTAAAAATTTAAGGTCCGTTACATTCAGATTGTGAGTTTTCAAGAGCTGTTTCGCCTCGGCGGAGCAGCTTTTTTTTATATTTGCAGCCTAATACAGGTTCATAAATGGATAATACACACGTGCTGAAAGTATCGGAAAACGTCAGCTGGATTGGTGTGGTAGACTATGACCTGGTCACCTTCGACATTGTGATGGAGACAAGGTATGGAACCACATACAATTCATATTTAATTCACAGCCGGAAGAAAGCAGTTATTGATACTGTGAAGGAGGCCTTCTGGCCTGAATATAAAGAGAAACTACTTTCACAAACCGATCCCGCTGAGATAGAGTACATTATCTGCAATCATACCGAACCAGATCATTCGGGCTCCCTGGGTCATCTGCTTGAACTGGCCCCAAAAGCTACGGTAGTAGGAAGCGGCCAAGCATTATCCTACCTGGGGGAAATGATGGGTAGAACCTTTAATTCTCAAAGAGTGAAAGATGGTGATGTCATTGATCTGGGTGACAGAAAACTTAGAATCATCGGTGCACCAAACCTTCACTGGCCCGATACAATCTATTCGTACCTTGAAGAGGACGGATTGCTCTTTACCTGCGATTCATTCGGGGCCCACTACGCGGATGCACGTATGATAGATGACCTCATTGAAGATTATTCAGAGGCATTTGATTACTATTTTGATGTGATCATGAAACCATACAGCAAGTTTATGCTTAGGGCAATCGAAAAAATAAAGTCTTTGCCGATCGATACAATTTGTCCCGGACATGGACCCATTTTGCGTTCAACCTGGCAGGCGAAAATAGATCGATCAGAGAAACTTGCGATGCAATACCTGAACGATACCCGGAAGGACAACAGGGTATTAGTGGCCTTTGTCTCTGCCTATGGATTCACAAAGGAGATGGCAATTCAGGTGGCTGAAAGTCTGAAACACACCAGTAACGTCACGGTTGACCTATTGGATATTGAGAATATATTACTCGGTGACCTTGAAGAGCATGTAGCCAGGGCCGATGGCATTATTATCGGATCGCCAACCATCAACCAAAATACACTCCTTCCAATCTATAAGCTTTTTTCTGTCATTAACCCAATCCGGGATAAGGGAAAGCCGGCAGCCGTGTTTGGATCATTCGGATGGAGTGGAGAAGCAGTGAAGCTTATCGAGGAGCACCTGAATAATCTTAAATTGAAGGTGGTGAGGGAGGGAATATCAGCAAGGTTTTATCCAAACGAGGAGGAATCGAACCAGCTAATCGCACTGGCCCGGGAGATAGAAATGGCCCTCCAAACCGAGGCCTGAGCACAAAGAAATTTCATGTTTCTCATCTAAAACCCAGCTTCTGTGTAATACCAGCTTATTGAGTAATTACCAGCTTATTACGCCCTTTAACTTCTCTTTCTTCAAGCCAGTACACCATGTACATTCCTCTCGGGATAGTTGAAATATCCAATTGATACAGGCTAAATCCAGGCCGTACTCCAACAGTGCTGACAAGTTTTCCTGAAAGATCCATGATGTGTATAACTCCGTAGCCAATATCATGGCTTCCCAGATTCACATAGAACCTGTCAACTGCAGGATTGGGGTAGATAGTTAACCTCGGGGGCTCCTTAGGCAGTTGCAGCAAACCCACCTGAGGTGTCAGGGTTTCGGACGCTGCCTGCAACACTTGGCCATTATCCCTGTCCTGTACGAAGGCAACCACTCCTAAATCTTCAATATCCTCCACCCAATTCTTATAATTCCAGGAATACGTCCTTGTATCGGTCCTTCCACTGAACCAAACATTTCCAAGAAGTTTCCCGGCTGGTGTAGGAAGTATATCCAGGACTACATTCCTGAACAGGGTATCCTGGTTAAGTCCCGTATAAGCAGATACGGCAGTTTCAATGACTGCAACATAAAGTTGAAGATTCGAGTTAAATGTGTCTGACTTGCAGGTAACTATCACATTTGCTTCAAGTCTGTCTTCCATCCAATCCACCTCCAGGTCCACGTCAAACAGAGGAATCTCAAGGGAAGCTTGCTGCAATATCTCTTCATTTGGTTCGTTGAAAGGATCTGAAAAATCGAACCGGTGGTCAGAGCTGGTTCCACCGTTCAACACTGCAGACGGGACACCCTGAATTCCATATTTAAAAGATCTTGTTGAGGGAGGGTAAGGATTATTTACATTCATGGGATCTACTCCCGGATAATCCATATGAAATTGCAGGTCCAGCAGGTTCCCTGAATGATTCATGGCAAGTATATCAACCACATCATCGGCCACTTTGGACTCCATGGTCGAAGAGTTCGTGAAATACTCCAGCAGGGATATTTTCACGCGTTCGCCAATGAATATGTTGTCAAAAGCAAATCCGTGGTTATAGCGCCCCGAGTCTATTTCATGGGCTCCTTCGGTAGCAATGGCTATTCTGAATTTTACATGGGGATGACCGGTAACCACATCCAGATGATGACTCGCATTTACCCATTCGGTATTCGGATTAAAGAGGTTTAATCCCCATCCGTAGTTGCTTCCTCCGGGTCTATTAAAGATCTCCGTCACATTATACCACCCTGTTCCCTCTCCGGGATTCCCAAGGGTCTTCCATCCATCGCTCACAAGATCCTGATACTGAAGAACCGCACCGTCAATGCCCGGTGTGAAACTCTTCATGAGATCCATCGTAAGGAATGGATAATTTCTGGTGCTGAAATCAAAGCATTGACTCTCTACCCAGGAATTTTCCAAATACCCGGGATTATTAGACGGAAGGGCAGTAAACCAAGCCAGATCACCAGCTTCCTGACGAAATCCTGCGAAGTCAGGCTCCTCCCGAATCCAGCTTAAATTTGGACCATCGGATCCTGTAAACCAGTCACTTTTCTCTCCGTTAAAATCATCCTCATAGCCTGAATCAGTCAATAAGCTTATAGGTTTTAAGATGATTTCTTTTGTCGAATCACCCTCACATCCCACATGATTACGGACCAAATAATTGACCCGGTAGGTATCCAGGCTAGTAAACAGAAATTCTACTGTATCCGTAGTAGAGTTCTTTCCTGTGATGCCAAGCACCGATTCATCCTCAGTCATGAACGTCCAGATCAATGTATCCATGGTGGAGAAGGAGGAGAGGGATTTGTCCACAAACCTGACTTTTTCTCCATCGATAAAACAATCACTTAACCAGGTAAAATCTGCATCTGGTTGATCTGTCAGGACAGTATCTAATGGATAGAGAACCTTGCACCCTCCAAAAGTAGTGGCGGTAAGACTAATTTGGTAGCGCCCGGCTTCCTCATAATAATGCCCCGGATTTTCTTTTGAGCTATAATTATTTTCACCGCTTAAAGGATCTCCAAAGTCCCAGCTCCAGGCATCCACCATGTGCTTTCCCGTGGTAAGATTTTTGAAAGTAACCACACCTCCCTCCTCCGGTAAGCACACGGGTGTAAGGGTAAAATCTACATCAGGCACGGCTAGATTGGTTACTTTGATTGTTATGCTGGAAGAGCAGCCCCCCGAGGAGGTATATTCCAGAAGAATTTCAATCTCTCCAATTGGGACATCCGGATCAGCCGGATTAAAATAGTACCCATCTGTCTGGTTCCCCGATACACCAGGACCAATAAAAAAGTAAATGGCTCCCGGATCATTTTCAAGCATTTCAGGTACCAGGGGATAAGGATTACTGCTCTTGCAAACAGTATCCGGCAGGTCGGCAATTCCTGTGATACCCAGATCGTTCACCTGGAATCGATACGTCACCTCAGCCCTAAGACCATCAAATTCATATGAATAGATAATGTCGTACAGTCCGGCCAATCCTGTGGGATCGAGTGTTGCCATGTCATCCTCAGGATCCTTATCAGCTATATGACCTGAAACAGGATCCGGGGAACCTGCTTCCCTCAGTTCAAACAGACCCGGAATGCCATCCAGGTTCGATCCCAGGATCACATAGGTCTCTCCATCATCGCAGATTGAACTGACAGGCTCATCATCTGATAAGAGGTAAACCTCTCCCTCTCCATAAAGGACCTGGATATCTGCTTCATCGGTACTATGACAACCATGTTGATTTGTATAGGTGTAGGTAATTGTGTGCGGAGATCCGTCAGGTGTGGCAATAAAGGGATAAAATATATTGCCTGCCACCCCATTTCCAGAAAACATACCACCTTCAGGTACTGCCACCAGGTTTACACCGGGTTCACTTTGGAAATAGGCAGTCCTTTCGAGTTGGATGGAAACCGGTGTAGGTTGAAAGACGTAAACTTCAACCTCGCCATTAGTCTTCCCTCTCCTCCTTCTTCTATCTTCAACACGAGCAATATAATACCGGTCGTCAAATTCCGGCTTAAGCCAAATTGTATATGGAGTTCCAACCTCTTTAAGTGTTAGATATACTCCGCTGTTATTGTTGATAATAGCATTCCAGGGACCATCGCCGGTAAAAAAAAGGTACGCTTCTACCGAATCACCAAGGCAAACATTTGTCTCGCTACCCAGAATAGTTGCAGTCGGATCCCCTGGACCTTTACTGGATTCCACATCCTGACCAAAGGTTGTACCCTGAAAAAGAAGTGCGGAAATTAGTATGGCAGAAATCAAGATCCTGTTCATAGCGATCATATTGGCTCAAATGAATTATCCGGGATTACCTGGTAAAGACTAGCTTTTTACGCCCTATCACCTCTCCGCTATCCATCCAGTATATCATATACATCCCCCTTGAGAGCATGGAAATATCAAAGCGCTGAATGCTGTATCCCCGCGAGATGTCCGACTGCATGGCCGTCTTGCCGGATAGGTCAACAATCATTATTTGGCCGGTTAATCGTGCGCCGTGCCCAAAGTTGACGAACAGGTGATCAACAGCCGGATTGGGATAAACCGAAAACGCCCTATGTGTACCGATCCTATGGGTAATCCCAACTCCTGGTGTATGTGGTTTTGCATCTGCCTGGAGTACATTCCCGTGATCACGATCCTGAACAAAAGCCACCACTGAAAGATCTTCTATGTCTTCCACGTATTCTTTATAATCCCAGGAGAATGTTCTTGTTTCAGATTTACCTTTGTACCACTCACTGCCTAATAATTTTCCGGCTGCCGTTGGGAGCATGTCCAGAACTACATTCCTGAACATCGTATCCAGGTTCAATCCTGTATAGGCTGTAACTTCCCTCTCCATGACAGCCACATAAAGTTGGAGATTGGATGCAAAAGTGTCGGCGGTGCAAGTGACCTTCACTGTGGCCTCCAGCTGGCTTTCCAGATATTCTACCTGCAGTACTACGCTGAATAGAGGGATTTCAAGCGATGCCCTCTTTACTGCGTTATCGCTGGGTTCGTTTGAAGGATTCAAGAAGTCATACCGGGTTCCCGATTCAATTCCCCCATTCAACACCGCATACGGGACATCAGGCACCCCGTAGTAAAACGACCGGGTGGAAGGTGGATAAGGATTATTGATATTCATGGCATCAATACCGGGGTAATCCAGATGGTATTGCAAATTAACGACGTTTGCGGAATTCCCCGTGGAAAATGCATCCACTACCTCATCTGCTTTACTACTGGCCTCATCAGAAGCATTTGTAAAATGTTCGAGGACAGAATACCGGTGCCTGTCGCCGATAAAAAAATTATCGAATGCAAATCCGTGGTTAAACCGTCCTGACTCAATCTCCTGAGCGCCACCTGTGGCAACAGCCAATCTGAATTTTACATGCTGTTTTCCCAACAACATATCCAGTGAATATCCCGCATTAACCCATTTCTGGTCAGGTTCAAACAGCGCAAGGCCCCAACCAAAACTATTTCCGCCAGGCTCATTGTAAATCCCATATTCATTATACCAGTTCAATCCTTCTCCCACCTTCCCGATCGTTTTCCACCCTTCACTAACCAAATCCTGGTATTGCAGTACGGCACCATCCGTGCCGGGTACAAAACTTTTCATCAGGTCGAGTTGAATAAGCGGTTGTGATAAACCCTTGAAATCAAAACACGGGCTCTGAACCCACGATTGTTCCAGGTAGCCATCGGTGTGACCGGGGAGGTCGGTGTACCAGGCAAGATCTCCCGGATTCTGTGTAAAACCTTCAAAATCGGGAACACCCAGGGTCCAGCTTTCCTGCTTATTAGCAGAAGCAACAAGCCAGTTTCCAGATTCTCCGTCAAAATCCTCCTCATACCCGGCTCGGGAGAGTTTAATGGTCGGTTTAAGCACAATTTCCCTGACTGTATCACTTGGGCATCCCACTTCATTCTCCACATGAAGTTCAACAAAATATTGGTCAATTGACGTAAACGGAAACTCAATTGTATCACCCTGTTCTCCGCTCCCAATAACTCCCAGGACACCCCCCTTATTGGTTTTGAAAGTCCATATAAGGGTGTCAATTTCAGCAAAAGTGGAAACGGACCTATCTAATACTGCCGTGCGTTTGCTTCTGATAAAACAATCATTAAGCCAGGTGAAATCTGCTACGGGTTGATCGGCAAGGATCGTGTCCAGCGAATTGCTTGTGCTACATCCATCGTATGTGGTAGCTGTCAGAAAAATTTCACGATAACCCGGATCAGCGTAAAAGTGATCCGGATGTTCCAGCGTACTGGAATTATTTGATCCACTTTCCGGATTCCCAAAATCCCAGTCCCACCTTTCAACGGAAAACTTCCCGCTGGTAAGGTTGGTAAAAGAAACTGTCCCGCCGCTAATGGGCAGGCACACTGCATCAACGGTGAAATTGACTGTGGGAATGAAACTATTGTAGACCTGGATGGTACTTTTAGCCTTGCACCCATTAGATGAGGTGTAATCCAGCGTAAGTTCATTTTTCCCAACGCTAACATCCTGATTAGATGGATTATAATAATAACCATCGCTCTGATTTCCTGAGATACCCAGGCCACTTAAACTGAATGTGGCTTCCGGATCGTTGCCTATTAATTCGGGAATCAGGAGGATTGGGATTGCATTTTTACAGACAGTATCCGGAAGAGTTGAAATACCAATGGTTCCCAGATCATTTACAAGGAACCGGTATGCGGAACTAACAGAAGCTTCTCCTAAACCATATGTATAGATAATATCGTACCCGCCAGACAATCCTAAAGGATCCAGTGTCGCTTCATTGTCCAATGGGTCTACATCTGTTATATGGCCCGGAATGGGAATCTCAGACCCTGCCGCTAAGAGTTCGAAGGAACCTGGTATGCTGTCTTTATTGGAACCTCTGAGGTAATAGGTCGCTCCATCATCACAAACGGCATTAATGGTATCACCAGCGGCAACAATATACACACTGGCAGTCTTTGAAAGAACTTGCAGATCGATAGTATCGGTACTGATACAACCGAATTGATTGGTATAGATGCAACTAATGGTATGCGGTGAACCGTCTGAAGTAGCTATGCTGGGATAGAAAACATTACCAGCAACTCCAGGTCCGGAGAATGCCCCTCCTGCTGGGGAGGAAACCAGCTCAATACCAGATTCGTCGGGTAGAAAAGCTGTCCGGTCCGCTACAATGGTTACCGGAGTTATCTGACGAACAGTAATCGCGGCTTCCCCCAGGGGATTGCCCGGTGTGCCTGTGCTATCCTTCACCGATGCAATGTAATAGGAATTATCCACATCCGGATTTAGCCATATTGTATGCGGAGAGAATATGGAATCGAGAATCAGGTATTCGCCGTCATTATCATTGATCACTACGCTCCAGGGCTCCACACCGCCTGAAAAATAGAGAAATGCCTCGAGCGAATCACCCTGGCAGACCTCGCTTCCGTCACCAATTATTGAAGCTGTAATTTGCCCGGAGACCGTCTCCTGCAGCTGGGGCAAAAGCATGAGTAGTATAGGAAACAATACGTTTCTCATAAAAATCAATTTCCTTATATGACAGCAGCTAAAGATCACCTGTATTGGTGGTCCTGATCAGCGAAATCATGCTATTGTCTTCATATTTACTTGTACCCAGAATAACGATGCCTCCATCATCTGGGAGACCAATATCGGCACCCGACTGTTCGCCTGTTGTTCCAAAGATGATTCGTCCCGATTCTATTTTCTCGGATGTAAGGAACTGCAGGAAAATATCGCTGTTTCCTCCTCCACGTCTTGTTCCAACAATGGCATACCTTCCATCTTCGGTCTTCACAAACCTCTCTCCTATCATGTCCATATTTCCCTCCGAAGTCGTTGCACGCAAAACAGAGCTGGTAATTAAAAAACCTTGTGTTTTTATTTCGTGAACAACCATATCAATCTTGCCGGATGAATTTATTCGGTTGCCCAGGACCAGGTAAGTGTCTGGATCATCCTCAATGATGCAGGTGCCAAACTCGTTGGAATCATCCGTAAGATTCTTATCTATCGGGCTCAACTCGTCGTCGAAACCAAGAACCAGGATATCGGTACCTTGTTTCCCTATTTTATCGTAGGTACACACGCACAGGTATTGCTCGCCAGTATTTAGAAGAAAATTTGCTTTGCCATTTTCGGCATAGGGATTGTTGTAGTTCAGTCCCAATTTAATAGAATCACCCTCTTCGGCAACACCCATGATCAGGATATCCGATTTTCCTTCCTTCACCTGGTACCCTGCCAGCATATATCCAGATGATATTCTCTCGGTTACATGGAGTATAACCTCATCTTCCACAGTTCCGTAACTCTCCTGCCAACCTACTTGACCTGTGGGCGACACTTTCACAAGGAACATGTCCTTCTGGGTATCTGCGGAATTTACGGCACTGATCACCGGACGTTCCAGATAACCAGCCACTAGAAATCCTCCCTGCCCGCCTCGTATGGGTACAAGGGCATTAGCTCCTGATTCCAACCCTTCCTCGGTGTAATAATTAGGAAATCCGTTTTTAAGATTGCCGTATTTGTCAGTGACAATTAATACCATTCTTTTCCCCAGGTCCGCTACAGAATCAATCCCGCAAATGGCAAACCCCCCGTCGTCAAGCACCTCTACATCCCGGGCTTCATCCATCAGGAAGTTCCCATAATATTTAATAAACTTTTCCGCTTGCCCGGGCGACATTTCCCGTTCACACGAGAAAAGGAAACCCAAAAACGCGGATAACATGATTATATTGTATTTCATGGTCAATTGCTTCTTGAGGTTTTAAAGATTCCAGGCAATTCCGGCAGAAAAGCTTACCTGGTGGATCCTGAAATCACTATCTACATGATAGAGTAACCAGGTCAGGTCCTGGTTTTCGTATCGGTTCTCTTCGCGGTTGACCAGGAACAATCCTGAGGTAATCCTGGTCTCTAGAAACAGAAATGCTCTTTCGAAAGGGATTCTTACTCCCAGCCCTGCCATTCCATGCAAATTCATCCGGGCGCGAGAGTCTTTGATCTTCGTTTTCTCTACAACTATATCTCTTAATGACTCCGTATAACTCCGGGTACCTGCCCCTGAGGCCCCAAGCAAATAATCCGCGACCACTCCCACCCGCAAATAAACGCTTGTTCCTGAGGTTTCAGGATTTAGTTTAAATATCATGGCAGCGGGTATCTGAAGATGGTCCTGTGACTCTTCATAGGTGTAGCTGGAAAAAAGGAATGGCGAGGACGTAAAACTGAATCTGGTCCGGTTATAGAGCACCCCGAAAGAAGTTTCCAGGCGGTCGTTCAGTAATAAATTCATCGTGGCACCCAGTTGAAATCCTGGGGCAAAACCAAAACTCCCTTTATCTGCCGCTGGGTCTCCGATACTGTATCTTTCAATTATTTGAGGAAATGTGCCATTGGACCCTACAATAAAGCCCATCGAATTGCCATACACAAAGGGAGTTCTGTAACGGGCCCTTGTATCACTTGTCCTAACGGGCTCCGTAACCTGGTTACGCTGGTCATCGGAAATTACAACTGCATTGGGATCAATACCCCTGGCGCGAAGATGTGTCTCCAGCAATAATACAAATTCGGAAGCATCTGATGCGCTGGCCCTGTAGTCAGGAAATTCTTCGACAAAATCATCCATCAGGCTGTCAGCCTCCTCAGGAAGGTAATCGAACAGATATGCATTGATCAATAGTTTGTATGCTTCCTGCTTAGTGGTTCCGGTCATCCCTCCGGATTCTATACAAGGGAGCAGTAACTCTGGCACAAGTTCCACCATTCCTGCAGCATAGGCTTCTTTGGCATCTTCAAGAAGTTGGGTACATCCCACCACATCCTGGGCCACCAAGGAGTGACACCCCAGACAAAGAGAAATGATGATTAGGATCCATTTACGCATATCAGATTGTTTTAATTAATTTACCTCAGAACAGGTTCTTTCATAAGGGACATCTCCCCCAAAATACTGGTCCCATTCTGCCTGAGTAAGGTTCCTTCCCACCAGTGAACAAAAATTATTGGCCATTTGAGATGATTCTGAAGGCCGTCCAATCAGACGTGGATAATCTACGCTTCCGCTGTAAAAATATCCACTATTCCTGCTAAAACAAACGGCAAGCACGAACCCATTGTTTTCGTTGAAAATGATGGGAGGGTTACTCCAATCAGAGGTGTTCCATAGGTACACATTTCCATCATGAGATGCAGCCACCAGGAACCTGCCATCAGGACTGTAGTCAAGGTCTGCCACCCGGGCACCGGGGCCTCGTAATGTGGCAATGGTGCTGCGGCCATCTCCGGCCAATACCCTGAGTGTACCATCAAGAAGTCCGGCTACCAGGTATTGACCTCCGGGGCTGTATGACAATGCCCTTACATGATTCTGCCCGAAATCGCCAATTTGTCTTATCCCATCCGGAGCATTTATTTCCAGTTCAAATAGTTTACCGTCTCTGGTTCCGAAGGCAGCTTTTTGGCCATTGGAAGAAGCCGCCAGTGCCGAAGGTCTTGCTTCTGTGGATACAAGTGTGGAACTTGCAAAACTGCTATACTCCCATTTAAGAATCCTATTCTCAGTCCCGGCAGAAATAAAGCTGCCCGAATTTCCAAGGTTTTCGAGGAATAAAACGATTTTACCCTGGCTCGTATTACTGTTGATCACTTCACCCTCCCTTTCCAATTCAATAAATAACAGGCCACCTCCGTTGGTGCCTACTGCAGCAATCCGCTCATCCGGGCTTATGGCAAGGCATTCATTATTGAGTCCTGTGCTGTTCAGGGTAATCTGTGAAGACCGGTTAGAATAATTTCCTGAAAGGATCTTAATGGACCCATCGCTGCTTGCTGTCAAAATGCTGCCTGTTCTATCCAGCCATTTAATTGATTTGATGGAGGTCCTCATATTTGGATAAATGTTATAGGCCGGGGAGATAAGCTTCTTTAAAGCGGCATACAGACCATTGTAAATATCCACATCGTAATACCTGCCATTAAACCGGGAATTAAGTTCATACGCCTGATAGGCCAGAAGTCCCTGTAAATCAGGATTTCTGGATATATCCACACTTTTCATTGATACTTCCTTTGCAAGGGATAAGATCCTTTGCTGGTTTTCTAATCGGGTATCTTCATTCGAACTCGCAGGTGTGGGAACAATCTCCCGTTGTGTAGTTGGTCTATTTCTGGAATTATTTGAAACCTGGGTTCCGGGATTTTGCCTGTTTTGTGGCTGCCTGTTTTCAACCACAGGCAGAGGTGCCGTTTCCGCGGATGATCCCGGATCCAAATTATCTGAACCAGGTAGATCGGAATCCTGATATGTATCCTCTACCGGATCCAAGAGGATCTCTTCGGTGACAGCTGGTGTTGTTGTACGATTTTCAGGTACATATGTATAATCCTCGGCTAATTGTTCGGGTTGTTCTGTTACAGCGGGCTTGTTCTTGTTAGTAAAAAAGACTACCCCCAAAACAATAACTAATGCACCCATAAATATGGCGATGGCCCGATTCAGGATCAATCTTCTACGCTGCAAGATAACCTTACGTTCCTCATCCCACAGGTAATCTTCCTCACTGGTTGTTAAAAAAACCATGGCCCTCTCAAAGGCAGGATTATATTGAACTCCCCAGGCAGGTGTGGGATTCTGAGAATCTCTCCAATTCAACGCAACCTGAAGTTCAGGGGGTCTCCATAATTCTGTTCTGCCTTGCTGGTATAGTGCTGATGCCTCCGAGAGCCTTAGGTACATGCCAATCGAGTCTGCCTCTTCATCAACCCATTCCTGAAGCCTGTCCCAGATCCGGATGAGAGATTCATGCGAAAGTTCAATCAGGGAATCTGAAGATAAGGACACTGTATTGTGCGGAGAGATAAAGGCACGACCAGGTTTTCTGAAAACTTCCACTACTTCTGCCAGGTCATCGACACTGCATTGAGAAATTCTGGCTATGTTGCCCAGCGATGCTTCCCGCAGAAATCCATCATGTTGCTCACTCTTGTAGGTAATGGTTTTGAAAAGCCTCTCACAAATGGATTTCTGATGTTGGTTTAGCTCCTCATATGCCTCTTCAAGTTGGTCACTCAGGGCATTCCGGATGGTTCCGATGGCCTGGTAATCACTTATAGTTATGGGTTGATCCGGATTTCCTTGCATGGTCCAATAGTCCCATGTACGCATGAGTGCATGCTGAAGCATGGGTAGTTGGGTATCCACTTCATCCAAATCATCCAACAGGTACTCTTCAAATCCCGATTCAACGACTGCACCTGCCAGACGGATTGGTCCCATAATAGTTTTAGACAAGGCTTCACGGGCCATCAATGGAAGAAGGTATTTGCTCCTGTTCAATTGCTCGGTAAGAGTGCGGTACATCGAACATGCATCAATATAATCCGCACGGATCGATATCATCACAAAAATTCCTGGCTTTTCCTCAGTTACCGCCTTAATAAGGAGGTCCACAAACCGAACTGTTTCGGGACTCCGACCATTTTTTTTCTTTTTCTTGCTAGAAAGTCCATTCCGGAATATTTCTTCAAATTGATCTACGACCAGGTAGTAGTTGTGACTACCCAGCCCTTTTTCATTTACAAGGTCTCCAAGGCTCTGAGAACCCGAGAGAAATGACTGCACATCAGATTCGGTAACCTTTTTCGGGAACACTTGCTGAAATCCCCGGATCAGGCTCTCAACCGGTTTTTGGCCTGGCCGGATGGAAACCGGAACCCACTCCTGTTTTTCATCCGTTATCAGTTCGGGGATGATTCCCGATTGGATCAGCGAAGTTTTCCCACTGCCTGAAGCACCAATGAGAGCTACAAATCTATTTGCAAGGAGGGATTCCACCACCTCCATGACAGCCCCTTCCCTGCCAAAAAAATATTTATCCTCGGCCGAGGTAAATGGCCTGATGCCAGGAAATGGATTTCTCTGAAGCACCCCGGTCTTGATCAATGAGGATCCGCCCATAATTCAATTCATTATCTACAATTACTGCTCTTAAACCAAAATTTAAGTGCTTTGGTTTAAAAAAGCACAAAAAACGTGCAATAAACTCCTGTCATCAAACAAAAGTTCAATGAATTCTCCTCTTTCAATCAAGTACGCCTCACACGTTCCGATAGTACCAAGATAACGAATTTGCTCTAAAATTTCAGGCTGGTATGCCGCAATAATCGCAATTCCCGACGAAAGAGGAGTAAATTCATCTGCTGCAGCTGACCTTGCCAGAACCACAAAATCTCCTTCGGATAAGACATCCTCGGAGTAAGGCTGTAGTCCCGAAACCAGCTTAAACAGGGCATTTATTCCTACATCCAAAAACAATTTCCAAGCGGTAAGCTTCATAGTGGTATCCATGTACCATTTTGCAGCGTCCTCATGATCAGGGAAACTATTGTCCGGGAAATCCAGACGTTCTGTGACCATATTGAACCGCTCAGGATTGTTTTTACGCAATAATTGCGCTGCGGTTTCACGAATTTTGGGATTTGGATGAAATCCCTGTGCAATTATCTGTTGTTCGTCAAAAAAACGATCCACATTCCCCATTCTTTCCAATACGCAGATCCGGATAAAGTCACCCATTTGAGTTCCATCACGGTTCAATATCCTTTTTAGTAGTACTTCAACTGGAAAGATATCTATGGGATACAATTCTTTTAGTTTGTCTATCTTCTCCCTTACGGCAACGTCCTGAAAATAAGAAATAAGGACAGTTTTTAAAGGCTCACTCAGTAACAGATCCAATAACTCAATGGACATCCCCCGATCGTCCTCTTCCCTGTCAAGCAAACTCAGCCTTATGCGACGTACCGACCGCCTGTCGAAGATCATGGCCATTAACATCAGGATCACCTCATTGACATCCCAGATCTCATGGTCAATTGCTTTAGCCAGACTTCCCCCGGGATCATCGGTCCTGACAGAGATTCTGGCGGCCATGTTCCAGGTACCGGTATGGACCATCCTGAGGATTGCATTCTGGATGAGTGCAACCTGGATCTCCGAGGCCTGGAACTGATTCTCATATAGTCCCCTCACTACAGAATGGAATACCTCTCTGTGATGGTAATCAAGTTTGTCAAGCAGAAGTTGCACGGCCCGATCACCCCCAATTGCCGAGATCACCGAAACGACGCGCTTCTGCAATTTGATGTGAGCGCCGGGTTTATAAAAAGCAGTCTCTAATTCCTCAAGCACACGTTCACCCTGTTTAACCAGAGCCGACCATGCTCCGGAATATAGCTTTGGATGATCCAGAAAATCAATGAGTTTTATGCCATTCCCACCGGTATCGATCTGGCCTGCAGTGGAAATGGCCACCCTTATAATTGCCGAATCCTTGTCCCTCAGCAGGGAAATTACTTCTGGAAGAAATGTCCGGTCGTGCTCCTCTGCCACATGATAGAGAGCTGCAAAGATCTCATTGCTTTCTCCGGAATGAAATGCTTCTTCAATGGCATTGTCAGGTTCAACCTTTTCTTCGCTAAATCGATCGAGCCGCTCTTTTATAAAAGCTTCCTGTAATCCAAGTCTTGTCCTCAGTTTTCGCTGACCGAGTTTTCTGATTTGTGCTTTGATATCCGGCTCTGATTCCTTAGCCAACAGCTGACTGATCGTTAGCTCAGGCAATCCGGGGGAAGACTCCAACAGATGATCCCAAATGTGGCTGCGTATCCTGCTTTGAGGATGGCTAAGCAAGGAGAGTAACTTATCCCTTGAAGTATAATGATAATAATATGCGTTGAATTCCAGTAATTCCATCGGAAAAGCCGTCTTCTCCATATCCATTTTGACCAGATCTTTCAAACTTACGTCTACCGTGTCTTTGATGCGGTCAGACTTAAGCGTTACTTCCAGCATTTTATGGTAACTGCGATAAAGGACCAGTCCAATAAAAAACCAGACGATCAGGAACACAAACAAGACGTAAGTCACGTGGTAAATCTCAACGAAACCTATCATGACATAACACGCAAGGAAAAGTCCCGCAGTAAAAACGCCTATCTGACTTAGTACACCTTCGATACCCGATTGGACATTATGGCGGTCCTTTGGATCCAGGGACTGATAAATAAGGTTCATGGATGGATCCTCCATAGACTCCTTCATGCTTCTGCCAATGAATTTCGAAAATACCACCAGCATGAAAAAATAGGTGAAAAGATGTGCTTCGCCCGCAAATCCATAACTCTCACCTGCTATGGCTGAGGCAATAGTTAATAGCAACAACAGAACCGGTGAGAACAAAAGGGTCATTCGAATCCCGTATTTTTTCTTGATCCAGCCAAAGAGGAACCTTTTCATCAGCCACGCCAGTGCCATCATTATCCCGGAAAAGTAACCAAGGAAAGAGACAAGTTCGATCCCACCGGGGAACCGGTTTCCGGTTACCCATAAAAAAGTAAACTGAAGCAGTACTGCAACTGCAACACCCATTACCACAAAACCAGCCATCAAACCGGTAAACCTGTTCGAAAACAATCCCAGGGGGCCTGTACTTTTCACCCTCTTTCTAAAGCGGTGGTGAAACCTGCCAATCTGAGTCAGCACATAAAGCTGTGCTCCTGTGGCGATAATTAGACTACCCATACCCAGATAGAGTATCTTCTGGATCATGACGCCCAATCTCACCAATTGTGGAACTGCCACAAATGCCAATACCATGCCTCCAATCAGAGCGACTTCAATAAGGCCGGTCAATTGCTTTCCTTTACTCGGTGATAGAAATCCTCTTACAGTAATCCAGAATCCCAACAGGGTAATTAAAACCATGGGGCCTGTAAAGACAAAAACGGTGAAATCGAGTTGCTCTTTTTGAAGTAATCGGAAACCTATAAGCAATGCAGCGGTGATTCCCATCACCACTGCGAGATTTACCATTCCGAATGCTTTTACTCCAAGTTGTTTGCTAAAATAGCTGTAGATCGTGGCAATGAGGATGCCGGCCGCCCCGGAAATCATCATAGCCAGCGGAATGCGATCCGCACCAAATGTTTCCAGGAATACAGCATTAGCCTCCAGTTCCAGGGACCCAACAAAGATCCCGGTACAAACGGCCTGTAGCAGAAGTGCCCCAATCATGGGCCGGTTTCCCTGCTCAATCTGAAGCAATTTCCCAATTCCCGTTTTCATATACTCTATATGCAGCTTACAATTAAGTGATTAATTAAATATCTTTTAAAACAAGTAATGAACATTCCAAACGGATTGAACATTCCGGGGATTTGATTGTAGAATAAATCTATATTTTTAACCATCATAAGCAAATAAAGGATGTTTGGGGACGATTTAGGTAATAACAGAAAAATCGCTGTCCGACGTGAAGTTGTTTTTGTGATTCTTTCGGGATTGTTCCTTGGAACTCTGGCAGTATTGAATATCCTGGGAATCTCCCGGCAGATAGATCTTTCGTTCAATATTGGATCTGTAAAAATACCATTCGTAGTGTTCGTGGGAGTCCTTCCATACCCTCTCACATTTCTCTGTACAGATTTTATCAGTGAACTTTTTGGGAAGAAACGGGCCAATATGGTAGTATGGGTGGGCCTTGCCCTGAACATATGGGTATTATTTATACTTTGGCTGGGAGGTGTACTCCCTCCGCATACCACGCTGGGACCAGATGGGCTGCCAGATATTTCGCATCCCGACCGGACCTATTTTCAGATCCGTAAATGGACTACTATGGCCACAATGGCTTCTATGATAGCATACCTCACAGCCCAGTTAGTGGATGTTCAGATTTTTCATTATATCAAAAGGCGGACCCGGGGAAGGGCACTTTGGCTCAGGAATAACGGATCAACCCTTACAAGCCAAATGGTTGACTCGATTGCAGTGATCCTGATCACCTACTTTTTCACCGATGCTATGTCAATAAGTCCCGGCGAAACTGTCGCCCATGGACTAATTATTCTAATTTTATCAAATTATGTGTTCAAGATGACTGCAGCCCTGGTGGATACCCTCCCCTTTTACATCGGCACCCGATGGCTTTCCAGGTATTTGCAGATTGATCCCAAAGAAGGATACAGGTAGGAAAGAGTATAAGTTTGTATTATTGCATAAAAGAAGGCCGTTTTGAAAATAATAACCTCGCAGATAGATTGCTCATCCACCGTTTTTCTTGAAAGAAAATCAAGAAATCTGGGATTGCTTGATACATTGAGATCCAGACTGGAAGCTGTTACAAAAGGTGGATCTCCTGAAGCAAGAAAAAAACATAGTGCCAGGGGTAAACTATTGGCCAGAGATCGCATCAACCTGCTGGTGGATCCAAACACTCCATTTCTTGAACTCAGTCCGCTTGCCGCAACTGGTCAGTATGATGACCTGTTTCCATCTGCCGGACTCGTCTCGGGCATCGGACTGCTTCATGGCAAAGAAGTAGTTATCATTGCCAATGATGCCAGTGTTAAAGCAGGGACTTATATTAAGGAGACCATTAAGAAACATCTGCGAGCCCAGCAAATAGCCCTTCAAAACCATCTGCCTTGCATCTACCTGGTTGATTCGGGCGGAGTATTCCTGCCTAAACAGGCTGAGGTCTTTCCCGACAGGGATGATTTCGGAAGAATATTTTTCAATCAGGCCCAGCTTTCGTCAAACGGTATTCCCCAGGTATCTGTTGTGATGGGTTCTTGTACCGCCGGTGGAGCTTATGTTCCGGCAATGAGCGATGAGACCATCATTGTAAAAAACCAGGGAACGATCTTCCTGGGAGGTCCCCCCCTGGTAAAAGCCGCCACAGGAGAGGTGGTTTCGGCCGAGGAGCTTGGGGGAGGTGCCGTCCATGCCACCATTTCGGGAGTAGCCGATCACCTTGCCGAAAATGATCAGGATGCTTTACAGATCTGCAGGGATATTTTCGAAACCATCCAGGCCCCACCCAGGCAACAGCTGGATATGAAATCCGTTAAAGATCCACTATACGATATTGAGGAACTCTATGGCCTTATCCCTGAATCCAGCCGTGAGCAGGTGGATGTGCGTGAGATTATGGCACGCCTGGTAGATGGAAGTGAATTTTCAGAATTTAAAAAAGGGTACGGGACCACCCTGGTGACGGGATTCGCCAGGATTATGGGATTCCCAGTTGGTATTGTAGGGAACAACGGGATACTTTTTTCAGAATCTTCTCTAAAAGGGACTCACTTTGTAGATCTCTGTGACCAAAGGGGGCTTCCTATTCTTTTTTTGCAAAATATTTCCGGGTTCATGATTGGGAGACAATATGAACATGGAGGGATTGCCAAGGATGGAGCTAAAATGGTGCATGCCGTTGCGAACACAAGGGTGCCCAGGTTTACCATCATTTTTGGAGGGTCCTTTGGTGCAGGCAACTATGCGATGTCCGGCCGGGCCTTTGATCCCCATCTTCTGTTCATGTGGCCCAACTCAAAAATCTCTGTGATGGGAGGAGAGCAGGCGGCTGATGTGCTTTCCAGCATCAAACAGGAACAACTTCAATCAAGTGGAATAGAGCCGACAACCGAAGAACTTGAAAGGATTCGCAAACCAATTCTAAAAAAATATGAGATTGAAGGATCGGCATATTACAGTACCTCAAGGCTCTGGGATGACGGCATTATTGATCCTGCCGATACCCGTCGGATTCTGGCCCTCTCTATTTCCATGTCGCTAAATCAAAAATTTGGACCACCCCGATCCGGAGTTTACAGGATGTAAGATGCTACAGCAGAATACCATACTCACTGATGTTAAGGGTTCAGTTGCAGCCATTACACTAAATAGACCGGATGTCTGTAATGCAATGAATATTTCAATGATTAGGGAGCTGACCGCTTTTATTAAAAGGGTTGAAGCAACCAACGAAGTGAGGGTAGTCTCTATCAATTCTTCGGGCAGGCACTTTTCCGGCGGCGCAGACCTGAACTGGTTGAAGGAAGGATTGGGACAGTCTCCTGAGCAACTTAGATCAGAGAGTTTGGAACTGGCAAACCTATTCAGGATTCTCTGGGAATCCCACCTGATAGTCCTCTCAGGGATTCATGGGAAGGCAATTGGGGGAGCTAATGGACTGGTAGCTGTCTCAGATATAGTGGTTGCAGAAAACAGTGCCTACTTCTCATTTTCAGAAGCAAAATTGGGTCTGGTCCCGGCCACTATTGCACCATTTCTGGTGCGGAAGCTTGGTGTAGGCCGGAGCACCGAACTCATGCTCTCCGGAAGATCTTTTGATGCTTATGAAGCTAAAGCATCGGGATTTGTACATAATATTTGCGATGTGGGAGCACTTGGCCAAACCATGGAAATCGTTATCGCATCATTACTCACCAACGGTCCGGAAGCAATGAAAGCTATCAAACATCTGCTGCGATGGCTGGAATCTGACCCCTCTTCTGATCAAATACAAGAATATACAGCAGCTCTAATAGCTGAACGCCGCATTTCTCCAGAGGGACAAGAGGGAATGAATGCCTTTTTTGAAAAACGGAAACCGGACTGGCATGAGACAGAGTAATTTTCATAGGATATTGGTGGCCAACAGGGGTGAAATAGCCAGGAGAATTATCCGTGCCATCCGGGAATTGGACAAAATTGCGGTGGTCGTTCATTCCGATTTTGATAAAGATCTTCCATTTGTGACAGAAGCAGATGAAGCCTATTCCCTCGGTTCAGGTGACCTGAGTCAAACCTATCTGAGTATCGGAAAAATCCTTGATATTGCTGCCATTGCCCAGGTAGATGCCATTCATCCGGGGTATGGATTCCTGGCAGAAAACGCCGAATTCGCCCATGCATGCCAACAACGGAAAATCCGGTTTATTGGACCTTCACCGGAAGTGATCCGACTCATGGGAAACAAATCAAATGCCAGGAATAAAGCATTTGAATTGGGAATTCCGGTACTTGATGGAGAGGCTGGGACTCTGGAATCTCTTATTGGCAGTAAAAAAATGCGTGAATTTCCCTTGCTGATCAAACCGTCTGATGGGGGAGGTGGCAAAGGGATTAGGATCGTCCAATCTGCGAAAACCTTTGAATCGGAGGCAAGGAAAGCCTCAAGAGAAGCACTCCGTTATTTTGGATCGGGTGAGCTATACGTTGAAAGATATCTTGAAAACACAAGGCACATTGAAGTACAGGTCATTGCCGATAATCACGGAAACATAGCTCACCTGTATGAGAGGGAGTGTTCCATACAGCGACGCAACCAGAAAATAATTGAGGAAGCTCCTTCCGGGTCAATTTCAAAGAAGATCCGGGACCACATCACAACGCTTGCATTAAAACTGGCGGAGGGGATAGGATATACCAACGCAGGTACCGTTGAGTTTTTAATGAATATGAACCAGGATATCTGCTTCCTGGAGATGAACACCAGAATACAGGTGGAGCATCCGGTAACTGAAATGATCAGCGGTGTAGATCTTGTAAAGGAACAGATCAAAATAAGCGAAGGGTATCCTTTATCATTCACACAGGAAGACCTTATCATCCATGGGCATGCCATAGAAGCCCGTATTTATGCCGAAAATCCGGAAAATGACTTTATGCCGTCGACCGGCCGTATTGACACATTCCAGGTTCCCGATAATAGGGGAGTCCGGATCGATAGCGGATTTAAAAGAGGGAGTCTGGTAGAACCCTATTATGATCCCATGCTTGCAAAGGTCGTAGTCAAAGGGAAGAGCCGTGACGAAGCACGCAATAGATTAATTGGTGCCCTGAAGGAGGTCCGTATCACCGGATTAAGGACGAACCGCGATTTTCTTATCGGAATATTGCGATCGGGTCATTTCAAAGAAAATATGATCCACACCAGGTTCATAGACGAGAAACTGGATTCCCTTCTTTCTTATGACAGGAACAACAGGCGCAGCCAGGAACTGGGTTACTTACTTTCAGCTGCCACGTTAATTGCGCTTCAAAGAAATCCTCCATCAGAAAACCACCTTGGATCTGCATGGCATACAATTGGACATTGGCGGATCCTTCCGGAAATTTTTCTTCTTTTAGATCGGGAAGAGTACAGGATCAGGTATGAAATACAAAAAGGACGTGAAAGGATGAGGCTCCATCTGAGTGACCAGGATTATAAGGTTGCCCTCGAACGGAGAGATAACGATACCTATTGGATCCGAATTAATAATCAGATCCTGAAAGTCTGGGGGGCAACCGATCGATCTGAAATATTACTTGACCTGGACGGCCGATTATACAGGTTAAGACGCATGGATATCCTGGACAGGAGATTCATCGAATCTTCCGGAAGGGAAAATAGCGAGGGGAACGGAAAAATTACTGCTCCCCTTAACGGCAGGGTTGTTCAGGTCAATGTGAAAGAGGGAGACACTGTGTCGGAAGGAGATCCCCTGTTGGTAATCGAATCAATGAAGATGGAAAATAAGATCCAGGCGGCATCTGGTGCCAATGTGGAAAAGATTCAGGTTTCCGTCGGAGACCAGGTGCAGACAAATCAAATATTACTTACATTAGCTTCTATATGAGAGATCCATTTTTGAATGAAAAACATCATTTATTAAGAGAAGAGGTACGGGCCTTTGCTGAAAAAGAGATTAAACCCCTTGCCAGTGAGCTGGATGAGAATGCACTATTCTCAGTTGAATTGACAGGAAAAATGTTCGACATGGGATTACTTCGCATCAACCTGCCTGAGAAATACGGTGGAATGGGTCTGGATACCATCTCATACATTATTGCGGTTGAAGAACTGGCCAGGGTGGATGGTTCTCAAGCTGCCACAGTGGCGGCACATAATTCACTGGGAATTGCACCCATATTTACCTATGGTACCGAGGAGCAAAAACAGCAGTTTCTACCCAAACTGACCTCCGAAAAAAAATTATGGGCATTCGGACTGACCGAATCCAATGCCGGGTCTGACTCAAACAATACCGAATCCCTGGCAATACTGCAGAACGGAAATTGGATCATCAATGGAGAGAAAATTTACATTACCAATATCTCATCTGCCATGTCAGGTGGTGTCACCATTCAGGTTGTCACCGGTGAGCGTGGGCAGGGACGTAAAGAATTATCAGTAATTCTAGTGGACAGGGATACGCCTGGTTATACCACAGAAACCATCCAATCCAAAATGATGTGGCGTGGTGCCGATACCGGGAAAGTGCAGTTAAGGGATGTAACGGTCCCGAAAGAAAATTTACTTGGAGAACGTGGACAAGGATCCAGGATCATGCTGGCTACCCTTGACGGGGGAAGGCTTTCCATAGCTGCAATGGGTCTTGGATTGGCCCGGGGAGCATTCGAAATGGCCATGGAATATGCATCTCAACGTATTCAATTTGGCAGGCCCATTCGCAGTTTCCAGGTGAATTCATTTAAGTTTGCTGACATGGCAACTAAAATTGAACTTGCACGTACCCTTCTTTACAAAGCCTGTTGGTTGAAAGACCAGGAACAACCTTTTGGAAAAGAAGCAGCCATGGTGAAGTTATACACTTCAGAAATTGCCCGTGAGATTGCCAATGAGTCCCTCCAGATCCATGGTGCCCACGGCTTGCTCAAGGAAAATCCTATTGAACGTTTTTACCGCGACCAACGAATCCTTGAGATGGGCGAAGGCACATCAGAAATCCTCCGCATGGTCATTTCGAGACACCTTGGAATCAGGTAACCACCCTATGGAAAATCTGGAAAACAGGAAAAGAGATCATATAAACCTGGCGTTTAAGTCCCAGACTTCCCTTTCGGAAATGGATCGCAGGTTCCACTACGAACCCATATTGAAAGGTCATCCGGATACCGGTTTGAAACCTTTTACCATCCTGGGCAAGGAGCTGCGTCTTCCCATGTGGGTTAGCAGCATGACTGGAGGTACGAAACTGGCTGGCACGATCAACCGGAACCTGGCCCGGGCCTGTAGAGAATTTGGGATGGGCATGGGACTTGGTTCATGCAGGATCATCATGGAGGATGATACCTATTTTGAGGATTTTAATATGAGGGAAATCATAGGTGACCACCTTCCCCTGTGGGCCAACCTTGGTATTGCCCAGATAGAAGAACTTGTGACAACGAACAAGGTTTCAAAAGCTTCTGATTTGTTGAAAAAATTAAAGGCAGATGGATTGATTGTTCATGTGAATCCCATGCAAGAATGGCTCCAATTCGAAGGAGATACTCTTACTGCCCCACCGCTGGAAACCATCAAACGTCTGCTTGATCAGATCTCATTCCCGGTGATTGTAAAGGAGGTCGGACAGGGAATGGGACCTGAAAGTCTGAGGGAACTTATGCAGCTACCTTTACAGGCCATTGAATTTGGTGCTTTCGGGGGAACGAATTTTGCCAAGGTGGAGATACAGCGCACTGTGGGTGCCCGCCAGACCCTCTATGAGCCGCTGTCGAACATAGGTGAGGATGTTTATTCCATGCTCGGCTATGTAAATGAACTGGTTGCAGCTGAAGCACCCGTTTGCAAGGAGCTGATCATCTCCGGTGGGGTAAGAAATTTTCTGGATGGATACTATCTTTTGAAAAAATCGAATCTCCCGGCTCTCTATGGCATGGCTTCAACTTTTCTGAACTATGCCCAGAAAGACTATGCACCCCTGCGGGAATTTGTCCAGTGCCAGGTCAGGGGACTGGAGATGGCACATACTTTCTTAACCCTAAGAGAATAGCATGCCAACCCGTGTCGTCAGCGGATTTTCAAAATTGTCCCGGAGCGAAAAGCTAACCTGGCTACAAAAACAGACACAGTTGTCTCGCGAGACCCTCCGGAAACTTGATGAACATCTTCATTCAGATCCGAAGCTGCAGGGGATCTATGAAGAGATCAGCGAAAATACAATCTCCAACTTTTACTATCCCCTGGGGCTGGCTCCTAATTTTCTGATAAATGATACCCTGATAACGGTTCCCATGGTTACTGATGAAAGCTCAGTGGTGGCAGCAGCTTCACATGCAGCCAAGTTCTGGGCCCTTCATGGAGGATTCCATACCACGGTGACGGGTACGCGAAAGATTGGACAGGTTCATTTTACATGGTCGGGAAATGAGCAAGACTTACAAACTGTATTCAGTCAGAATAAAAAGGAATTGCTCCAGTCTGTAACACCCATTATACAGAGAATGGAAAAACGTGGTGGCGGTGTGGAGGAAATGGAGATAAGACCCCTTAACCCAAACCTGCCTGATCAATATCAATTGTTTGTCACATTTCAAACGGCCGATGCCATGGGTGCGAATTTTATAAACTCGGTGCTGGAGGCTTTGGCTGTCCAACTTTCCGCGATGATGGAAAACAGAGAATTTCCGGGTACACTGGACATCATCATGTCCATCCTGTCTAACTACACTCCTGAATGCGGAGTAACTTGTTATGTGGAGGGGGAAACTTCTATTTTCGAAGAAGTGGATCGTTCATTAAGCGGGAAGGAATTTGCACAAAAATTCGTGAAAGCCGTGCAAATTGCTGTCCATGATCCCTACAGAGCTGTAACCCATAACAAAGGAATATTCAATGGAATGGACGCCGTTCTTATGGCCACAGGAAATGATTTCAGGGCCGTGGAGGCTTGCGGACATGCCTTTGCTTCCAGGAGCACACAGTATAGCAGCCTCACCTGCGCCGAATTATCAGAGAACTCATTCAGGTTCACTCTTGAAGTGCCGATGGCTGTTGGATCGGTAGGGGGACTTACAGGAATTCATCCACTGGCGTTGGCCTCACTTGAAATACTGGGATTTCCCTCAGCAGAGTATCTGATGCAGGTAGTAGCAGCCGTAGGTCTGGCCAGTAATTTTAACGCGTTGCGTTCGCTCATTACATTAGGGATTCAACACGGCCATATGAAAATGCATTTAAGCAATATACTCACACAGCTGAAAGCATCGCCTGAAGAAGCTGAGAGCGCCTTAAACCACTTTAAATACCTGACGATTACCTATGCAGATGTGGCAGCTTTCCTGGAATCCAACCGGACTCAATAAAACCCACAATGAAATCACTGCATACACATGGCAAACTCTTAATCAGCGCCGAATACATGGTTTTGTATGGCTCCAACTGCCTCGCGTTGCCATTGAAGCTGGGTCAATCACTTCAGCTGAGAAGATCTGTTCACTACAGGGTATTATCCTGGAATGCTCTTTACCTGGATCAATCCTGGTTTACTGCTAAATTGGATCCGGCAAATCTAAAGATCCTGGAAACAAATGATCCGGTAAAAGCAGAATGGTTGCGAAATTTAATCATGGCCTGTATTGAACTTATGCCTTCTTTTCAGGAAGACCTGTTCAAATGGGATGTAGAAACTCGTCTGGAATTTTCACCTCTCTGGGGGCTTGGAAGCAGCTCCTCGGTAATCGCACTGGTAGCCGAGTGGGCCGAAGTGAATCCCCTTGATCTGCACTTTATGGTATCCGAAGGGTCGGGCTATGATGTTGCCTGTGCTATCGCTGAAGGCCCCATTTCTTATCGAATCCGAGACAATTCGTGGCACTATCGGCATGTTCCATTTCATCCTCCGTTTTCAAACCAGATCTATTTCGCCTGGTTGGGAATTAAGCAACCCACCAACGAGCATTTGAAAAGGATCGCAGGGAGCCTTCAACCTGACTTTAAAAGCATCCATCGGTTCAGTTGCCTTACCGAGGCCATGATGGAAGCCCGGGATCTGGTGACATTTCAGAATTTGATGGATGAACACGAAACGGCGCTTTCAGGATTATTAGGGATCGATCGGATTTCAGATTCCCGTTTTCCCGGCCTTCCCGGAAGTGTAAAATCATTGGGAGCCTGGGGAGGGGATTTTGTCATGATTGCGTCACAGGCAAAGGAGAAGGAATTGTTTACCTATCTTAATGAAATGGATATCCGGGTTATCTACAGGTATTCGGATATTGTATTCTATGGAAATGAGTTACAAGAGTAGCAGTGGAACGGTTGGTTGGTCATGTCCTTCCAATATTGCCCTGATTAAATATTGGGGGAAACGTCCCGTTCAGCTCCCTGGGAACCCCTCCCTGAGCATGACTTTGGAGGTGGCAAGGACCATGACCCGTCTCAAGTATGAGTTTGATCCGCTTTTTCAAAATCCTTCTATTCATTTCCAGTTTGAAGGCATGGTGGATCCATTTTTTGAGAACCGCGTTAAAAATTACATCAAAGAGATACGGAAATACATGCCGGTTCTTACCCACACTTCCTTACAAATTGAATCTGCCAACACATTCCCTCATTCCTCAGGAATAGCCTCAAGTGCATCCTCCATGGGGGCCTTGTCCATGTGCCTGGTATCTCTGGAAAATAAAATTAAGGGTTTGACCAATCCTCTCAATATGAGGGAGAGAGCTTCCTTTCTTGCACGAATTGGATCCGGAAGTGCCTCACGGTCCGTCTATCCTAATTTTGCACTTTGGGGAGCTACCGATGAGTGGACCGGATCGAACGATGAATATGCCATTCCTGTGACCGGTTATCACGAAGAATTTGGCGCGTTGTGTGATACAATCCTGGTAGTGGATTCGGGAAAGAAGAAAATTTCAAGCAGCAAAGGGCATTCACTCATGGATGAGAATCCATATTCTGCTACCAGGTTTACACAAGCACGTCAAAACCTAAAATCATTAAAGACTGTTCTTGCAGCAGGTGATTGGGATGGGTTTATATCGGTATTGGAGCTGGAAGCCCTTTCATTGCATGCCATGATGATGACAAGTCGGAGCGGGTATATGCTCATGCAACCGGCAACGATCTCAATTATAGAAAAGGTTCTCGAATTCAGAAAGGAAACAGGATGCAGGATGGGATTTTCATTGGATGCAGGCCCCAACGTACACCTTATCTATTCCCACAGTGATTCAGATCAGATTATTGATTTTATTACGTCGGAACTGCGCACCTTCTGCGAAGATGACCTTCTGATTATGGACCGGATAGGAGAAGGACCAACCGAACTCTGACGATGACTCTGGAAAGTGAAAATACATATGCCTCAAAGATAATGCTGGTAGGCGAATATGGTGTGATGCTCGGTGGTAGTGCACTGACGCTCCCTTTCAAGAAATTTCATGCCAAAGTCAGAACCACACACAAGATTCCTCCAGGTAAAGAAAAGGAAGCCGCTCAATCTCTTAAATACTTAAAGGCACTGTTTGACTATGTGCGTCACCTTCCTAAAGCCACATTTCATGCCCGGCCCGATCTGTCACTTTTTTCAAAGAGCCTTAAGCGTTACTGGCTTGACCTTACTATTCCCACTGGTTATGGACTGGGTAGCTCAGGAGCAGTTAGTGCAGCTATCTATGATCAATTCTTTCCCGATTCTGAATCCCTTGACCTTCCTCAGCAAAAGGAAGACCTTGCTGCCATTGAATCCTATTTCCACGGGGTAAGCTCGGGAGTAGATGCCCTCACTTGCTATGTGAATTCGCCCCTCTATTTTAGATTGGATGGAACCATCCAAAAAGTTGATTTCAATCCGGTTCAGATCCCCTCAGGCTATCGCTTTTTCCTGCTCGATTCGGGCGAACGATATGAAACCGGGCCACTTGTCAAACAATTCCTGCTGCAGATGGAAGATCAAGGATTTGCCTTTTCTATCCGGAATGAATACTTGGATGTGAATCAGAAATTAATTGAGTCGTTATTGAGAGAAAAAGAGGTTGATCCCGGACTGCTTGTAAGAATTCTATCCGATTATCAACTGACACACTTTCGGAAGATGATACCGCCCACTATACTCGATCTTTGGATAGAAGGTCAGGTCTCCAATGAATATTATTTAAAACTAAACGGTTCTGGTGGAGGATATATGCTTGGGATAACCCATCACAGTTCCATGGAAAACCTGGAAGACCGATGGAAAAAGGATCTCATATGGGTAAACTGAAAGAAGCCGCCCCACTGTTGTGAGACGGCTCCTGCAAATCCTTCAGATCAAGAGGCCATCATGGCTGAAGGCTTCCTTTGTTTGAAAGATCCCCTTATCAATGAATCCTACTTAAAAAATAACTCCAGGTTGGCAATGGACTTGGGATTGTAGGGTGAAAGATCTTGTATCCTTCTCACCAGTGGCAGGTACTCTTCACCTGGTGCCTCACCACCCTGAATAAATCCATCCTCGCTAAAGAATCCCGGGGCCTGAGTATTTGTCAGCCAGGCATTCAGAATCTCTTCGCTGGCATTTGGCCAAACAGTCATCACCTCATTATAGAGTACATTGTAAACAGAGTTCCTTTCAAGTAACACGGTGCGGTCTTCGGAATCTACCGTACTCAGCGGTAAACCTACTTCGGCAACAGCAATGTCCTCACTTTCAGAACCAGAAGCTACAAAAGCCCAATTGTACCCAACTTTTTCGGTGAGGAATTTCGCATTGGGATGACTTGAATTTCCAAAAACATCCACAAAATCACCTTTTTTACCCACAAACATTTTCATGCCATCCATGGCAAATGGGTCAAGTAAAGGGTCAATGGAAGGCATGTCTGCGATGGAAACGATCATCTGGTGATCGTAACCCAGGTCCCCAGCTCCACTGTAATCGATCCTGAACATAGCTTCAGCCATTCTGCTTTCGTTGGTACGATCCAGGTTATAAGGCTTGATTAAGGTAATGCCTTCCTTTGGACGGCTGTTCCAAAAAATCTGCATGGCTTTCCCTCCATCATCATTCCCTTCCGATTCGGCATCGGTTATGGTTAAACCATATTCCCATACCACACCTTCGAATTCAGGGGCCTCAACTACAACCAGGTTCTTGATACGTCCATCGTCATCGCTTACATAGGTGAGCGTAATTACATTTTCAATGTGATAGATCTGCAGTCCCCGGATAACGTGCTTAACCAAACGGGCAGAATGTTCTCCCGCATGAATAAAGAAGACCAGATGACGATAGATCTCTCCACCCTTAAGCGTATCAACGGCGGCGCTTTTCTTCGCGGATACGTCCTGGGAAAGAGAAGTAGGAATATCAACAGTTAGTTGATCAGGTAAAATGCTTGATTCCGGCCCGGGACTGTCAAACGTATTTTCACAGGCAGTGAAAAACATAACTCCAAGCAGGAATGCTACAAACGAATAAAATGATAACTTTTTCATGATTTCTGATTTTTAGTGAATACGTATTAATGGCATTTAATTTTCCATTGTGTTTGTTTCACTTATATCACACCATACCCCCGGCTTCACCCCTATTGACTTTGGAAGTTTTTTTAATTTATTAATGTAAGTGCCTGATTAGATGTTAATAACGGAAATACTTTTCGGCATGACGGCAAGCCGGAAGATTCTCCTAATTCAGAAGGTCCTCAGGAGGATAAAACAAATAACTTAATCGGTCAACCAGAAAACGCCGAATTCTCGGAGCCAGTCTACCAGTTTTCCAGCCTCCGGGGAAAGATTGAACTGCTCTAAATCGCCGGATTGTGCAAGAAATACATATTGATAGGCATTCTTTTCCGGGTCGTACAGGTAGCAAGAAAGCACCGATGATCCCGCATCAGCTGCCACAGATCTGGATTTCCCAATTTCCCCTCTGGCAGAGGCGGGGATATAATTTATGTATTTCTTGAAGTCCTTTTGGTCTACGCTTCCAAAAATCGAATCAGTGAGACTCAGATTATGTTCGAGATCTTCCTGACTCAGATAAGCGCCTTTTAAACCCTGCCTGTAATCTGCAGGTTTATTAAATGTCCGGATTTTCCCCTCCTGGTCAATCAACCACCCATACTCCTGAAATCCCCAGGCATGATTAATATAGTGGTACTCAAAATAAACAGGTTGGTCCCCGGGTGCATCGTAATTCTCCTTCTCACATGCCGCCATAATGAGCGCCAGCGATGCAATCATAGATATGGTAAATATCCCTCTTTTCATCTAACGTATATATAACATTTCAACCGCTTTCTTTGTTCCGGGCTATTTGCTACTCCCTCTCTTGTTACTAAGATGGCACATGCATCCCAATGGTTGCTTGATTTCATATTATTAGTAGTAAATTTGCATATTATTACAATACGTGTTTAAGTGAAGATTCTGCACTATCTCCTTGTTCCAGGCTTATTCCTCCTAAACTCCATTCAATCAAAGGTCAATGGTCAACAACGGTGGATCATATCAAGGATTGATCAGGAGATTGAATTTGACGGGCGACCTGGCGAAACCTTGTGGGATCAGATCGATCCCTTTCCCATGATCTCGCATATTCCGGTATCCGGGAAACCTCCCAGTGAACGATCGGTCATCAAAATGGCTTACGACGATAAATATTTGTATGTAAGTGGCTTGTTATATGTATCCAACGCCGATTTCATCCAGGCAACTGGAAAGAAAAGGGATCTTGAGTCCATGACCACAGATTATTTCGGAATCAGCATTGATTCTTATAACGATAAAGAGAATGCGCTTTTATTCTTCACAAATCCTAACGGAATTAGGTGGGATGCCACTGTAAGCAATGACGGGACACCCACATCTATGAATCTGCCTCCCATGAATATGAACTGGAATACCTTCTGGGATGTGAAAACCACCGTGGACGAAAAGGGGTGGTACGCCGAGATGCGCATCCCTATTTCAAGCCTCAGGTTCCAGCCAAAAGATAAAACCATCGTCATGGGCATCAGTTTCTTCCGTTGGGTCCCGGCTAAAAACGAGGGCTACTCATTTCCCGAAATTCCACTACACTGGGGAGACTTCAGCCAATTCAAACCCTCCCAGTATGCCGAGGTGGAGTTTGAGGGATTGCATCCAAAAAAACCTTTTTATGTAAGTCCTTACTTGCTTACAAGTCACCAGCAGTCCTATGAGCTCAATTCGGCAGAGACTGGATACGATTACAAAGGAGAACCAGTTTTTGAACCTGGCCTCGATCTGAAATACGGGATCAATCCCAATACCACACTGGATCTGACAGCTAATACCGATTTTGCCCAGGTAGAAGCAGATGACCAGCAGTTTAACCTCACGCGTTTCAGCCTTTTTTTTCCGGAGAAAAGAATGTTTTTTCTGGAACGCAGCAGCATATTCGATTTTGAGCTGGGTGGTAGCAGCAACCTTTTCTACAGCCGCCGGATAGGTTTACATGAGGATAATCCGGTGAGGATCTTTGGTGGAGCAAGGCTTAATACAAGGGTAAATGAATGGGACATCGGGATTCTGGATTTGCAAACTGCTTCCTATGATGATCTGCCATCGGAAAACTTCGGTGTATTCAGGGTAAAGAAGCGGGTTTTCAACGAATATTCTTACGCCGGAGGGATGGCTACCACCAGGCTTGGAGCAGATGGCAGCTATAATGTGGCCTATGGTCTGGATGGGGTGGTCCGTCTTTTTGGGGATGAATACCTCACCATTCGGATGGCTCAGACTTTCCAGGAAGGAGTGGAGAATAATCCACTATCGCTCGATCCTACAAAGGCAAGAGCACACTGGGAAAGAAGAAAAAGGGAAGGATTTTCCTACGTTTTTTCCGGGTCCTATTCCGGTAAGGATTTCGATCCCGGCATAGGATTTGAGATATTCGACGATTACTGGTCGACACGGGAAGAGCTGATTTACACATGGATATCCCCCGATTCTGCCAAACTCCAGAGTCACAACATCCTGTTCCGCAACTTCCATTTGAACAGCGTTTATGACAATTCCGTCCTTTTATACCAATCAGCTCCAACCTGGACCTTCAGCACCAAAAAGGGATGGGGTGGGTCGGCCAACATTGCGTTTAATTACGAATACCTCACGGAGGAATTTGAAATTCTCGACCCAATAGCCGTACCGGTGGGAAGCTACAGGTACCTGAATACGAAATTGATACTGATGACACCCGGCACCCGGCGTCTGAGTGCCATCCTCATGATGGATGGAGGTGGATATTTCGATGGGATCAGACTGTCGCCCAGCATACAGCCCAAATGGATTATTGGCACCTCTTTAGAGCTGGGAGGTATATACCAGTATGACTATGTCCATTTTCCGGATCGCAACCAGACCCTGGGAAATCATATTGCAGGATTTAGAGCCCTCCTTATGGCAAGCACGAAAATCTCGGTGTCGGCATTTATACAGTACAACACTGCCATTAATAAGATAATCTCCAATGTACGATTCAGGTACAATCCGAAGGAAGGCACCGATCTTTACCTTGTTTTTAATGAAGGACGGAACACATGGCTGCAAAGGGAAATACCTTCCCTGCCTGTATACGATCAAAGAAACATCACGCTTAAGTTTACCTATACCTTTGAACTATAGAGACGGGGGTGATATCGATTAAGATCGATGGATTTCACTATCTTTTACGGTTCGCAGCCATTCTTCAGAATTTCTTCAGAATTCACATGTAGATTTGATCACTCAATTCAATCTCATAAATTAAAAACATTCAGATATGAAAAGAAATTTACTTTTAGGGGCAATGTCCTTCTTTGTGCTGGCACTATTTGCTCAGGAACAGAAAGAGGTGGTAACCGGTGCGGGTTATGTTAACGATGTGTACTATAGCCTTGAAAATGGCGGCGTTGCCACTGTGGACAGAATGGCATGGGACATTGGATTTACCACAAATAATTTCAGTTCCAGCATCCTGGCCAACAACGGAGCCGGAGTAGAAGTGTATACCTATCCCTCGGGTGATACGGCAGATTGGACTACACTGGATACTACCGGGATGACATGGACACCCATGTATAACTCCCTGGAGACCTTTGAAGAAGGAGCTTTCGGTGCACAGGCATCGGGCCATCCCGACTATGGATGGGGTACGTACAATCCGAACACACATGATCTCAGCGGTGACAGCCTCTATGTGGTCAAAACAGTTGCGGGTGTGTATAAAAAACTGGTTTTTAGCATGAGAGGCTCCATCGCCAATACCTGGGAATTTAAATTTGCCAATCTTGATGGCAGTGACGAGCATAGCATACTGCTCAATTCGGGGGACTACAAGACTAAAAGTTTTGTTTTTTATTCATTGGATAGCATTGCCGTTGCGAACGATACGGCAATCATCGACCGGGAACCTGCCAAAGCTGACTGGGATTTGCTATTCACAAAATACTGGGACTATACCATCCCTTATTCTGTAACTGGTTTGCTTACCAATGAAGATCACATCCTGGCACAGGAAGTGAAAGAGGAAAGTCTTGATCAGACCACATTCGTAGCCTATGAAGATACTTCGTTCGAATCGAATATCAGCATCGTTGGTTCGGACTGGAAATCCTTCAATATGGGAACCTTCACTTATGACGTGGATAGCACCGTGGTTTTCTTCATAAAGAAATATGGAGAAACCGACTCCAGCTATTACAAACTCTATTTTACCGCATTCGATTATATGGAGGGAAAATACGTGTTCATGCAGGAAAAACTTTCACTGGTTTCGGTCCCAAAAACAGGCTTGATGCAAATGCTTAAGGTTTATCCTAATCCGGCATCTGAAAATGTAAATGTGCTGTTTGATCATACTGGTGAGGCCCAAATTCAGATCATTGATATGACCGGAAGGACCGTCTATTCTACTCTTTACAGGGCCGGGGGATTTTCCAACCTTTCGCTGGACATCTCGCAACTGAATCCAGGACTTTTCTTCCTGAAATTAGATGCGGAGAATGAGACGGGTGTTGTGCGGTTTATCAAAGAATAATACAATGTAAGGTTGTTAGAGGATGCACGTGCTGAGGAAGTTTACAACCGCCCTATCTCTTTTGGTCCTCCTGTGTCCGGTTATCCGGGCACAGGAGACGACCATTAAGGTTCTTGATGATACCGATCAGCAACCCGTGCCCTATTGTCATATTTGCCTGGAAAATAAAGTAACCGGGAAGCAGGAATACCATGTGGCTGATATCAATGGTGAAGCTGTAGTTAATCTGAATGATGAAGTGATATTAAGTGTCTCTGCAATGGGCTATACCCATTACTTCCAGGAGCCTACTGCTAATCCCGGCAATTTGGAGATCCGTCTCAAACCCAACTTCTTTGATCTGGACGAGGTGGTAGTGACGGGGAATTACAAACCTGTCAGTGTCGATAAATCCATCTACAATATCAAGTTAATCGGAAGCCCGCAAATAGAAAATCAGGCAGCCAATACCATGGCTGAACTGCTTTCCAAGGAGCTTACCTTTAAGATCAATAACGATCCTTCCACAGGCTCCTCCTTAAACCTTCAGGGATTATCGGGGGAAAATGTGAAAATCCTTGTGGATGGGGTCCCTGTAATAGGACGCCTGGACGGAAACATCGACCTGAGTCAGATCAACCTCGAGAACGTAGACCATATAGAAATTGTCGAAGGACCCATGTCGGTGATGTATGGCAGCAATGCATTGGCAGGGGTAGTAAATATTATCACCAAGGAGAATAAGTTTGCCCGATTTAAGGCTGGTATTCACGGCTATTATGAGTCTGTAGGTGTGTACAACCTGAATGGAAATCTGGATGTACGGCATGGCAACCATGGCTTCTTATTCACAGGCGGGAGGAATTTTTTTAGTGGTTTTTCACTGGTAGATTCATCCAGGTACCAACAGTGGAAGCCGAAAGAACAGTACAATGCCGGATTCAATTATACCTATTCCGATGAAGGAATCTCAATAAAATACAAAGCCGCATACTTCCTTGAAAACTTATTAGACAGAACCAACCCGCTACCACCCTATTATGAGAAGGGGTATGACACCTGGACCTCTACCACCCGGGCAAATAACAGCCTCCATTACACTCATATACTCAATGAAAAGAATACCATTTATTTCCTTGGTGCCTATTCATACTACGACAGGGAGAGATCAAACTATTTTAAAGACCTGACAGACCTGACTTCCAGTCTGGTGAGTGTTGATAATACGGTATTCCATGCAATTTCGGCCAGAAATGTATACAACCACAGCAATGAATCTCTGAAATTAGAAACCCAGATAGGCTTTGATATTAATACGGAATTGGGATTGGGCGAACGCCTGAATAATGGAAGGGAATTTATGGGTGATTACGCGGTGTTTACCAGCGCCCAGTGGATCCCTTTTGAACGATTCACCATGCAGCCCGCTTTGAGAATATCATACAACACTGTGTTTGCGTCACCTGTTACCCCATCACTAAACCTCAAGTACCAAAAGGAAAGAACCACATTGAGAATTTCATATGCGCGAGGATTCAGGGCTCCGTCACTAAAAGAATTGTACCTTCATTTCTATGACTCCAATCATCAGGTTGAAGGCAATGAAGATCTGATCGCCGAGCGATCGCACAATTATAATTTTACGCTTTCAAATAATTCTGAGATAGCTTCAAAACCCGTCGAGCTAAAGGGAAAATTATTCTATAATGTAATTTCCGATAAGATCACTCTGGTTCAGGTGGATCCCGATAACCCGCTTCATTATAAAAATGTGAATACCGGGCATTTTAAATCCGTTGGGGGTGATGTTTCCTTTGGTGCATATCCTTTAAGATACCTTTCGGTAGATGCAGGGATATCCTATATAGGAAGGCAAAATTCATTTTACAAGACAGACGATTTCATTTTCTCAACTTCGGCAGTAACAAACATCACCCTTAAATTTTTACAAAACATGGCGTCTGTGTCTATGTTTTATAAATACTCTGGAAAATACCCTGTTTTCAGGCTGATTACTGATGATGAAATTGTCCTGAATTACCTGGATGCTTTCAATCACATGGACCTCAATTTTTCAGTTAAACTATTCAGTCAGCAGCTCCGCCTCACAACCGGGATAAAGAATCTATTTAATAACACTGAACTTGCAGGAATCGATGGTGGTTCGGGTCATGGTGGTGGCGATGGGATTTCTTCCCTGGTAGGATGGGGAAGAACCTATTTTATTGGGATTAATTACTATTTCACAAAATATTGATGCGTAAATCGATGCGAGCCTTGTCCGTTATCCTGGTATTTTTCTTTTTACTCACCTCCTGTTTTGAGGAAGATACGATGGTGTCGCCCCACCAGCAAGGGAACCTGGTAGAGGGGAATGCGGCACTTGGGCCGGACTATGAATACCAGGTTTTTTTTGACCTGAATCGCAACCTGGAAGTTATGTCCAACCTGGTTTCCGATTGGGACCTTTCTTTTGAAAGTTCCACGGGAGGGTGGCTCATCCGGTTAAATTCCTCCAAATTCATGTACGCAGGGGATTCCTTTGATACAGTATTTATGAACATGCCTGACCAATCAGAGCTGGATATGCGGTTTGATGCCTCCAATGGGAACCCTGACAGCACAGCCTTTGGCCAGTGGTTTCAATCCTCCAATGATTCAACTGCATCGTTCAGGCATGTATACCTGGTAGACAGGGGCACCGATCACCAGTTCAAACCGGTGGGACTTATGAAGGTCCAGGTAGATATCATCGGTGAAGACTACAAGGTACGTTTTGCCCAAACCGATAACAGGGGTGATACAACAGTTATTATACGCCGGGATCCCTCCATGGATCACCTCTATTTCTCCTTCGAAAAAGGGATCGTCGACATCGCCCCGGCGCCCGAAGAGTGGAGCTTACTCTTTTCCAAGTATACCACGATGCTTCTCACAGACGAAGGGGAGAACTATCCTTACCTGGTCCTTGGGGTTTTACTCAATCCCATGGGTGTATCAGCTACTCTGGATACGATCCATGATTTCATGGATATGGAGTTGACCGATACCATAGACCTGGAACTTACAACCCGCTCCGATATTATAGGCTATGGATGGAAATATTACAATTTTGATGCAGCCCTCTACACCATTGAACCTGGCCAGTCTTATATAATCAGGGACCGTGATGGATTCTATTATAAACTCCGTTTTTCAGATTTTTACAGTGATCAGGGAGAAAAGGGGTATCCCAAATTTGAATACGCAAGGCTTTAGAGATCCCAGCCATTCGGAGTGCTGAGCAGCTTATTCGATGACCACCGTATCGCGAATCACCGCTGCTGCGGTAAAATAACCAATTGCACCTTCTGAAAGATTGGTGCGGGCGTTACCGGGTAATACATCAAAGACTCCTCCCCGCCAATCGGTTTCTGACAAAACTCCGCGAAGGAACTCCTCGTACTCTCTCGAAACAGACTCTTTTTCTCTAAAGACAATTGTTCCGGGTGGAAATCTGACATGCTCCTGGTCGGGTGAGAATAACCTGTTTACATCCACACTATTTAGTGTATAGTGGTAGATTAATGCGTGGGTTTCATCATCCGACAGGGCAGTATAACCGCGCACATGACTCCAGTCGAGTTCCATTCGGACTACCGAGGGCCCTTCACTATCGCTCACATAAACCTCGTATAGCTTTGGATCGGCTTGTACGGGGTATGGCCGCATAAACTGGAATGGAGTCACCTCCCGCATAAATGCTATGGCAGTAATAAGCTTATCTCCATACCTTATCCTGAGTTGATAACCCCTGTTCACCTCCCCGGCAAAATCCGGTTCGGTAAGATAAAGACCGGGATTCGACGGATCTTCCCTAAGGGCATGAATCACCCGGCCATCATTGATTCCCACCTGGGCCCCTGAAACAGGCTCAGGAATCCCGTTCATTTCTACCAATGGTTTGGAAAGTCTCACCTCGTGTCGTTTCAGTTCATTGGTAATTTTTGCCTCAACCACAAGCAGGTTTTCTTCCTGGTATTTTAATTCCCATTCAATTTTCTCGGTACAGGAGAGTGTAAAACAGAAAACACAACCCAGGATAATTTTCCCTATGATGCGCCCTATCTCAACCTGGACCATCATTGTTCCCAATCGTTTGAATTCCATATAAAAGCGAGTATCCCTCATGGTTAAAAATTAAAGTGATAGCTGATGGATGGGACGGCCCCGTATAAGTAGAAATGTGTGGGCACCAGTTCGGGATTAGAATAAAAATCAACCGGAACCACATAATTTCCGTTGTTATCATCTATTTTATTAAAGTGTAGCGCCACCGGATTCTTGCGATTATAAAGGTTGTAAACAGATAAGATCAATTCATGCTGGAATTTCTTTTCGGGTTTACTCAGGTGCCAGTTTAATGCTGCATCCATCCGGTGATAGTCGGGCAGCCTGTCATTGTTACGTTTGGCGTAAATCGGTACCTGATGGTTATCATAATAATAAAATCCTGTGGGAGTAGTGAAGGGTGCACCTGTCATAAAAATAAAATTCCCGGTAAGGGTGAACCGCCGGCTTAATGTCCACGATACATAAAAGGAGATGTCATGGGGACGGTCGGAATAGGCAGGATAATTACTACCCCCGTTGATCTCTTCCACGTTGGAGATAGCCCTGGAAAGGGTATATGATACCCACCCGCTTAATTTGCCGGATTTCTTGTGGAGGATCATTTCCAGGCCATACCCATATCCATCTCCAAATCGAAGTTCATACTCAACCAGGGGATTCATTAGCATTCTGGCATGATCCCTGTAATCGATGATGTGCTTCATATGCTTATAGTAGGTTTCTACCTCGAAACTGAGTCCGGGGATTCCAAACCTGTGGGTATAGCCCAGAGTAAACTGATCGGCCAGCTGGGGTTTTACATTTGGGCCGGAAGGAAGCCAGACTTCAAGTGAGGTAAAGGGGCTGATAGAGTTGGTGATCAGGTATTGGAACTGACTGGTACGGCTGTAACTCAGCTTAAATATATGCAGTATTCCAGGCTGATAAACCACGCTGATCCTTGGATCAAGGGATACGGACTGATGGTATACCTTGTCGGTCGGATACTCTATAACTGCAAGGCTGTCCCTCACAAAATCACCACTGATGGTTTGTATGATGTCATATTCCGTAGCCGGTCCCACGTTCTGCCATGAAGTGAGTCTCAAACCTGTCCTGATCGAAAGAGAATTATTAATGATAAACTGATCAGAGCCATACACGGCATACTCTCTTGTATGCTTAACTGAGAGATCCAAACCCGGATCAAACTGCTTCCCTGCATGATACACATTTCCAGGATCGTGAAAATGAGCTGCAGCAAGAAATCCAAAACGAAAAGTGTTTTCCGGCCTTACATACCATGTAAAATCATACTTCAGACTTAGGATGTCAATGTGGGAATTCCAATAGTCGTTGTTTTCGATGTGTGTGTTCAGATAATAATCGTACCGCGAGCCCAGGAGGGTCAGGTTAGAGAAAAGCTGGTCGGTATAGAGATGATTCCACCTGAGTGTCGTCGTGCTGTTTTGCCAGTTAATCCCCGAGGATACTTCACTGTTATTCTGTTGCTGAAAATTATCTTCACCCCTGTACATGGAGAGGAAAATCCTGTTATTCGGATTGATGGTATAGTTTACCTTAAAATGAAAATCAGAAAAATGAAGGTCGTTAATCCTCTTATCAAAGGACTGTAGTGGCCTGGTGATATAAGATCGTCTACCCGACAAGAAAAATGAAATATGCTCTTTCCAAACAGGTCCTTCAAGAGAAAGCCGCGAAGAAAGCAATCCCAGGCTGCCATCCATCCCAAAATGATTCATGTTGCCATCCTTGGTTCTGATATCTATCAGTGAGGATAACCTGCCTCCATAATTGGCGGGAAAATCTCCTTTATAAATCTTCATCTCCTTAATGGCATCCGGAACGATGGTGCTAAAAAATCCCAGCAGGTGCGTTGGATTATATACCGGGGCCTCATCAATGGTGATCATGTTCTGATCCCTTCCTCCGCCTCTCACATAAAAAATGGTGGAACCATCCCCGAAGAATTTTACACCTGGAATGGCTGCCAGGGATTTGATCACATCCTTTTCACCGAACAGCGCTGGCATTTTCCGAACAGATTCTGGGTGAATACGCTCTTCAGAACTCCTGGAAGTGCGGACGATATTATCTTGCTCGCTCGAAATAATGGTAACTTCCCGAAGTCTTGATACTTCTTTATCCATGGTAAAATGAATGGTCTGGCTAGCCTTTCCGCTTAATGCCATGGTCATCAATCTATACCCCACATAAGAGCAGAATAACTGTTTCACTTCCTTCTTAAGGGTAAGTGAGTAAAATCCATAATTATTGGTAATGGTTCCTTCTAATCCACCGGGGATTGAAATCGTAGCACCTATAAGGACCTCCCCTGTCCTGGAATCTTTCACATAGCCGCTAATTGTAAATTGTACCTGTGCTTCCTCTAAACCGGGAGAACTCACGGTGGCCCCCACACCGACCCTCAAACGCCGGGCTTTCTTTAAAACGATCTGGCGTTCCACAACTTCAAATCGTATCTTTTGCTCCCCGAATAGCCTTTCCAGCACGTTATCAAGGGTTTCTCTGTTCACATGAAGCGTTACGATATCGGAATCATCGATGAGCCTGGAACTGTATGAAAAGCTCAGTTTTGTCTGATCTTCAATAAGATTCAGCACATTTCTTAATGGCACACTATCGACCTGGATTGTAATTGGCACAGTGCTTACCTGACCTGCCAGAAAATAGGAAGTGCATTGCAAAAATAGCAACAGAAGGAATATTTTCAGTCCTGATCCTGACATCCCGCATACTAATCATCACACCCTCGCCCGTCCAACCTGATCTCTTGTCCCGAACGGCTAATCTCAAGGTCCAGTGTCGTTTCAAGCACATTTAAAACCGCTTCAAGCGTTTGATCCCGGAAAGTAACAGTTATTGGACAGGAAGTCAGTTCCTTGTTCGCAATGACAAGGTGGGTATTGTAAACCTTATTCACCAGACTAACCACTTCCCAAAGCGAGGAATTGTTAAAAAATAACTCCCGGGTTTTCCAGGAAAGATTGTTGGGATCCGAGGAAGAAATCAATGTTAATTCCTTATTCTCTTTGCTGTATGTCCCCCCATTCCCAGCCTTTAGGACTATCTGATCCTGCTTGTCCTGCTTGGAGGAAACTGCAACAACTCCACTTTCCACGGTAATCTCGACGGTGGCGTTCTCTTTGTAGGCATTTACATTAAATCTGGTTCCGAGTACCTTAACCATGGCAGAACCGGCATCGATCAGGAAGGGCCTGAGGGTATCCCTGGCCACATCAAACCATGCCTCTCCGGTCAGACTGATCCTCCGTTTCCGGGAGGAAAACTTTTTCTTATACCTGATTCTGGAGTCCCTGTTTACAGTGACCATGGTTCCGTCTTCCAATAATACCTCCACCGGGGCATTCTCTGCAATAACTTGCTCTGTACCGGCCACCCTGGTCACATAATACCAGGAAAAAACAGATAGCAAACCAATCACAAGAACAGCTGCAATGCGGTAGGCGAAGAAGAGGGATCTCCGCGAAGAAGTACTTCCGGAGCCGACCCCGGGAAGTTTTTCCTGCATTAAATTCCATTCTGCTTCCAGATCATAAGATTCCTGCTCTTTTACTGTTCCAACCGTTTCCCAAATTTTGTGAAACTCATCCATCTGAGCCTGCTTACCAGGATCCTGGCTCAGGATCCTTTGAAGATGAAGCATTTCATCGGGAGTTATTTCTCCGGAAAGCTTCCTGGTAACCAGGCTTGTAAATTCGCTATGTTTCTCTTCTGGTGACATACTCATCTATAACACACGCAAAGACTCCAATACCCCTACGGAGAACATCCACAAAAGGAGGGTCATGTATTTCATCAGTTTTTCCCGTAATATTTTCAATGCTTTCGTCATTTGGTTTTCCACAGTTTTAATCGAGAGATCCAGTTGCAAAGCTATTTCACTATATTTCAATCCTTCAAACCTGTTCATTTCAAAGATTTTTCTGCATTTCCCGGGTAATGACTCCAGGGCTATTTTAATTTTTGCTTCAAGCTCCAAGGATTCAATCTGTGCACTTACATCCCATTCACCTGCAATTTCAGGTACCTCTTCTGTGGAGAATTTTTTTCTGTCTCTGATCACGTTCAGACATCGGTTATGAACAGAAGTAAAAAGGTAGGACTTCAGGGAAGCAGCCAGATCAATCTCTTCCCGTTTTTCCCATACACCAATAAAGACTTTCTGAACAACGTCCCGTGCATCATCCTCATCCCCAACTATTTTTCTTGCAAAGGACATGAGTGGTTGAAAGTATCCCTTGAAAAGTTTTTCAAATGATTTGTTGTCCATCCTCATGGCTGGATTCATTCTCTTCTCCACAGTCATCCTGCGTTAAAGATAAAGAAAACCACCCATAGAAAAACCCAATTTAATTAACCCTGAATGGGAAGCTCCGCTCAAAATATGTACCATGCGAGGTGTAGCCCCGGATAAGTAACTGGAAATACCCTTTGGTATCAGGCGTTTGAAAGTTGATTTCCGTTTCCTCTCCGGATGCCAAATCCACCCTTGGATTCCATAACAATGTATTCCGAACATCGGGAAGCCTTGGATCCACAGGTTGAGTTATCTGGTCAAAATGTTGATTTGTCTGGAACATTTTATAACTCACCAATAATCCGGAAGCAGGCAGGTCAATGAACCCCATGTCATTATTTCTGGAGATAATGTGAATGATTCCGCCAAATGTTACATTGCCTTTAACGTAAGGAGCATCCACAATCTCAATACGGTCAATGAGCCTTGGTGATAGATTCAGAATGGATTCTATGTCAAATATCGTTACTCCATCTATCATCACTAAAGGCTCATAGAATTCCAGATCCTGGTGTTCACCATGTACACGAAATTTATTTGTTCCGTTTGATTTATATAAAGAGACCTCAGGAGTAACTTCCGAAAAATATTCTTCCATGGTGGGCAGTCTTATAAAATCATCAAACTTTATTACTGCCGACGGATTGCCGTAAAAGAACATTTTTTTCTCTGGAACTGTTTCAGTAGCAGTGAGCTGGCCGGTATAATATTGTTCTCTGATCTGGGCATTCATGGAAAGATCCGATATCAGCTTTTTGTAAAACTGATCCAGTTTTATAGGATACGATGGCAACGATACCGGTTCAGCACAGAAATCATTATCAATGGCTATTTCAAGATTTGCTGATTTTTGAGAACTGGCGGAAATAAATAGTTCTTCCTCTCCATAGTGGTTGGGAAAGGCCATGTAAAACCTTCCGAGGGAATCGGCATAATTGCAATAAAATTCCTTGTTTTTGCCCATCAATGAAATATATACCACCGAATAAGGTACCGGCAGTCCCGATCCGGCCAATACAATCTTGCCTGTTATCGAGATCCCTTTTGTCTCGGGAATCTGCACCATGTGTGAAAGGTTGTTTCCACGGGAAATTGACTCAGACTCCCATTGTTTCCTTAAGCAACCCGAACGAATGACGGTAACGCAGCACGATACCGATGGCTCATCTCTGTCCAATGATAGATTCAACTGCACTGCAGCCCTTTTAACATAACTACCTGTCATAGAATTAAAGCCGTTAGCAGCAGGGAATGCGCTCACGGGATTGACGTCAGAACCGGCTGAATTTGGTTCAAAGTTTCGTTTTAGAAGTGGCAGAGTGAAATTTGAAGTGGTATCAACAGAGAGAACGGCCTGATTCACCAGATTCACAATTTCGATGCTCAAATAGCAGTAACTTGCCGGGCCAAAATTCCTCATCCATCGCGAATATCCCTTAAGGTAATAAGTGCCAGAGGGAAGGTCTCCAGGCACTCTCAAAAAACTTTCTGTACCGGATAAACCCATCGAATACTTCCCCTGGGCATGAGGTAATCCATCGGGTGAAATAAGTTCCAAATAAAAGACCCTGCTCCAGCTTAGCTTCCGCAAAGAATCCGGATTGAGGTTGAAAACCCGAAAATTAATAGCCTCTCCGGTTATATAAATGCTCCTGTCGGTCAGAATCCTGTATTTCTCAACACCCATACCACCTTCCTTGTTCAAATCTTCAGGTTGTGCCATTACAGGTAAACAGAGCCAGAGCAGGATGGTGCAAATTACCATAGGATAGACGGCTGCCTTAATTACTCTCATAGTTACCCATCTTTATGTTCCATGAAACAGTAAATACCGGCACTCCTATGACAGAGAATGAGAAACCGCTCAGATAATTCTCACGCGGCTCAAAAAAGATAGACTGGGGATTATTTCGCCCAAGTGCATTGTACACATTAATGCTCCAGGTACTGTGAAATCTTTTCTGCGCTTTCAGGTTACCTTCAATGGATAAGGACGCGTCCACCCTAAAATAATCGGGAACCCGAACCTGGTTCTTTGCGTAATAATCGATATAAACGATGTCATTAATATAGTAAAGCGATGATGGAAACGTTACCGGACGACCTGACATATATACCACACTGGATGAAAATGTAAATCTCCGGTTCAGGTGGTAGCTCCAGATCACATTTAAAACATGCGGCCTGTCAAAGTTTGAGGGATAAGGTTCTCCCCGGTTGATGGATTCAAATTCGTTTCTCCCCTCCACCTTGACCAGCGATCTGGAGTAGGCATAACTAATCCAACCATCAAGTCTGCCCGATGATTTCTGTAACATAAATTCCGCTCCATAAGCCTCCTGGATTCCTTGCAGGATGGCAGTTTCTGTGTATGGGGATCCTGTAAAAACTGCCCCGTCCCTGTATTCCACGATATTTTCAGTTTGTTTTACATATACTTCAAAGGAACCGGAGAGTCCCCATCTAGGCCAGATATGGTAGACTCCTGCCGTAGATTGGTTCCCTTTAGGTGGTGAAATATGATAATCAGCCAGTTTCCACTGATCTGTGGGTGAGATGGTCACCGTATTGCTAAGCATAAACAGGTATTGGCGCATCTGGCTAAAGGAGAATTTGATGCTTGTGTTCTGTCCGGTTTTTATATTGACTGCCGCACGGATTTCGGGACCGGAATCAAAAAACATGGATTCATTTTTAGAATAGTGAACTGAATCGATGACATTCTGATCCGTTTTGGGTGTATTCTCCTCATAAATCCTCACTGTTTTCGGGCCAAGAGAACTGTAAAAACTGTACCTGAAACCGGCATAGACAGATAACCAGGGAAAAAGGGTTATATGATCACTGGCAAATAAACTACCTTCTACTCCTTTCTCTAATCCAAGGTTTACGGGAATCTTCAGTGAATTTACCCCCGATGGCAGGACCTGCCCCCGATCAAGGTTGTAATAGATCAGATTAGCTCCGAAATCAAGGTTGTGATTGAGAGCGGGGACCCAGGTGAATTCGGAAATAAATTCGTTATGTCGGAGGTTGTATCTGTGGTGATATGCCTGCGAGATTTCATAGCTTTCTGTATTTGCAAATGTGTAATCCGAAACCGTCCCGGTAACGGTGGCTGAAAGTGCAGGTGAAAATGTGTGTTTCCATGCAAGTGAGCCACCCTTGTTGCCGTACTCATATTCACTGATATCTCCATAACCAAACCGATCAAAACTTTGATAATAGAATGCATTTAAGTCATTTTTTTCATTTGGAGCTACCCTCACAGAACCCGAGAAATCATAAAAATAGGCTTTGCTGTCCCTGAGCAAAGGATCTTCCATTCTGTGAAGCATCCAATCCGAATAAGAAGACCGTCCGCTTACAAGAAAAGAAGCATAATCTTTTTTAATGGGCCCTTCCACCGTTGTGTGTGCAGATACAGGGCTGATTCCTGCATGGGCTGTAAACATTTTTTGATTTCCCTTGCGCGTGACAATAGCAAAGACAGAGGAGAGCCTGCCCCCGTAGTTTGCCGGAACATTTCCCTTATATACACTGAAATCCTGGATGATATCACTGTTAAAAGCTGACAGAAAACCGAACATGTGTGAGGTGTTATATATCGGTAATCTATTGATATAGAAAATGTTTTGGTCTGCATTGCCCCCACGGACATTTACACCAACTGAAGCTTCACCGGCACTGGTAATCCCCGGTAACAGGCGTGAAATCTTTACCACATCATTCTCACCCATAAAAAGAGGCGTTTTCTTGACCGATTTCATGGATAAACGCTCCACCCCCACATCAGTACTGTTGATATCCCTGTAATGGTTGCCTACGATTTGCACCTCATTTAGTGCAATGATAGCCGATTGCATCTCGATCCGGAATTCACCATCCGAACGAACATCAAGTTGACAGGAATAAGTTTCCATACCAATGAAACTGAACTGCACCTGGTATCTGCCGGGCCTTAATGACAATGCAACCACCCCATTCTGGTCAGAGATACTCCCCTTGCCAGTGCCCGGGATCGCCATGGTGGCCCCAATTACCGGCTCACCACTGTCTATATCCCTTATGCGGCACCTTATCCTCGCCACAGAACGGGAAGAACCATTTCCTCCGGTACCCACCACAATGGTTTGGAGTATCTTCTCGGGCCGGGTCCCTTCCAGGTATTTGCCTCCACTCTCTGTTACCTTTTTCTCTTCAGTGACAGAGCCTGCTTTCCCACCTGGAGTGATAAGATGGGAAAGATCTGTCCTCATCTTGCTATCGGGTAATATAATCAGGCGATCAGGAGGGAGGTACTGATGATAGAGTCCAGTGCCAATCAGGATCCGATTCATTACGGATGATAGCCCCATGCTATCCGCAGGAAGATTCACCACCAACTCTTCAACCCATTCATTCTTATAATAAATCCTTATCCCGGTAAGATCTTCTACGGCATTCGCAAATTCTCCAAATCCGGCCCCGCTTAATTCCAGCGATAGCACCGGTAAGTTATCCTGTGCAATCGATGCCAGGGAGCATCCAATTAAACAGATAGCCGCAACTTGCTTCATTTTACTCATCGGACAATACATTAATATGTTCCATTAATGACCTCATCTGCAGAGTGGTTGCCTTCCGAATCCTGATCCTGGTTTCCTTCAAATGGGCCTTTATCTGGTATTGAATCGGTTCGGGGAAGCATTTAATAAAATTTTTTCTTCCAGAGAAAGGATAAAAATGGCCCTGAATCTGGATATAAGCTTCACGTTGAGGATCAGAAAACCGGTATGTTTCTCCACCCTGATGAATGTTAGGTGATAACTCCTTCTCCCAGAAATAAATACAGCTGTATTTACCTTCGAAGATGACCTCCCCGAATCGCGCCAAACCGTTTTCTACCGAAAATTTTTTAAACTGGTTGCTACCAAGCACGACGAAGTCAATCCACACATTTCTCAGAACAATACTATTTGGTGCACCTGACCGGTCTAAAAAATCAAGCACCATATGCTGATTATATATGTCATATTTGATCTTTTGCCTTTCATAAAGGATTCCATCTATCATTATGGATACATCCCCTTCCCCTTCCACTTCAAAAAATGGATTACCCCTGGCCGATCGGTAAGGGTAATTGTATTTTTCTCCGTTCAATAAAATTGTACTTGGTCCATACCGTGTATCCGCATCCTTACTAATTTCCTGGAAAGAATAGTCAGGCACCTCCTGAGCAATCAGCGAATATGTCAGAATCGTCGGCAGGAAGAACAGACCCAAGACTCGGATCCGGAGCATGCATGTATTGGCATCTGCTATCATTGTTTTTCGTTCATTCTACCAGAAATCAGGTTTAAAATTCGTGCTACCCTTCTTCAGCCTACAATCCACACATTCATCTTTTATCTCCCCATTTTTCGTTACCCCATTAATGCTTGCCCTTGCCACATACAAGGGTAGTTTCTCTGACGGATATCGCCATAAATACATCGGGAATAGACCGGGCGAGCAATAATAGGGATCTTCGAAAACATCCATACCAGGTACCTTGTCCACAAAGATTCTTGTTTCGCTGGTACCAGATATGCTAAAGTATCCAATAACCAATTCATCCTCTTTGTCTACGTTGCATATATTCCCAGGAGTGAGTGAAGGTTGCGTTACAAACAGCCCGTCTTTGGACTGGACATTTTTACCAAGTTCATTCCAGTACCAGAATGATTTTTCACTCAATGCCAGTTGTCGAACCAGCAAACTGTACCGAACCTGTAACTTCTTGGTTTGACCTGACACAAAATTCAGAGGCATCTTCCTGTAAACGGAACCATCCACATTGCCCAGATCCAGGGTGATGATTTCAGGGATATCCTGTGAGATCCAGCATGTGAGCCACTTATCCGAAGCTGGCAAATCACTCCATCTTCTGTCTACCCCGTATTTCCTTGATTCATAATCAGGATTATGTAGCTCATAAATTTCATTTAGTTGCCACCGTAAATACCTGCCCGAATCTTTTTCAATTTCAAAATCAATATAGAACTGGATTCCTTCCTCAATCACAGACGGATCTTTGGTTGGATGATCTTCTTTCATATAGTAGACAGAGTGTATATCCGAAGGCGGATGGAGTTGTTCAAACTCTGATTCATACTGATCGCCCTCCTGGCTAAAAAAGCGAAGTCGATACTCCCGGCCTGTGATCAGGAACTCATCGTCCAGGTAGCTGCCATATTCACCTGGTTGGGACTCGATAAATTCTCTTGTAGCTCCATCATCCCTTTCGACCTGAACAAAACAATTTGAAACAGGATCCCGTTTAATTTGTTGAAGTGAGGCTGACCTGGAGAGAAAGATGGATTGTCTACCAGGAAGATTATTTAACTCTGCAACTACAACAAGCGTACCTGTCTGAAGCTCTTCTTCATCGGGAAAATATTTCTCTACGCATCCGTAAAGAGAAAGCAATAAAACTGAAATAATAAAAGAGGGGTTCTTCAGCACGTATCGCAAGGGGTTCCATTGTATTAACCATCTAAATTAGCAAAAATATAAATCTGGTTGGGGCATAATTTGTATTTTCGGACATAATTGACAACACATGAGATCGCTTGTACTTAAGGCTATTTCCATCCTTGCCTGGTTCACCATGGCCATTACTTCGGTGATAATCACACCTTTTTTTTTATTGGTCTGGCTGACTACATTCTGTTGGGACCGAAGAAGATTGGCCTGCCATATGATGGGAACCTTCTGGGCATGGCACTATCAATCGCTAATTCCCTTCTGGAAACTCAGCCTGGAGGGAAGGGAAAAAATTCCCTGGAACCGTCCGGTGGTGATGGTGGCTAATCACCGCTCCCTCATTGATATACTTGCCCTTTACAAGTTAAGAAGACCATTCAAGTGGACCTCAAAAGCTGAAAATTTCAAACTCCCGTTTATTGGCATGGTGCTCTCTCTTACGAATTCTATCAAGATACGGCGTGACTCCCTGCATTCCGGTGCACAATTTTTCGCTCAGGCTGAAACAGAAATGAAAAAGGGCTCCTCCATCCTTTTGTTCCCCGAAGGAACCCGTTCAAAAAATAGAGTCATGCGGCCGTTTAAAGAAGGTGCCTTTTTGCTTGCAAAAAAAACCGGTAGCGGAATGATCCCAGTGGTGCATACCGGCTCAGAAAAGACATTCGACAGAGGCTCCTGGGTATTAAAGGGAAAAGCGCATATACACATCCGCGTCCTTGATGAAATAACGGCTGAGGCAGTTAGCAATTTGGATGCTCATGAACTTATGAATCTGGTCAGGAAAGACATGGAAGAGGCCATAGCTATCCTTGAAAAAGAAAAAGGTTCTCAATGAGAAGCCATTTCAGGATTTTAAAAAGAATGGGGTATGTCCGCGATCAGGAGGGCATCATGAACAGGTACCTCCGGGAGAAAAACGGATGGGATTATCACCTTTCGAAAACCAGGGAATTTATTAATACTTCATTTGCTGGCACCTCCATTGAATCGGTAGCTGTTCTGGGAAGCGGCTGGTTGCTGGATGTTCCGCTGGAAGATATGCTTGCCCGGTATCAAACCATCTACCTGGTTGACATCTACCATCCACCACAAGTGAGAAAAAAAGCAGGACCTCTCAAACAGGTCAAACTCATAGAAGCCGATCTTACAGGCGGGGCGATAGAACAGATCTGGCAAACCTACCTTGAAAAGGGACTTCATTCCATTGATCACCTGTTAAATATGATCACACTTTCAAATCCCATCCCCCATCTCAGTCCAGGGGCAGTGATATCAGTTAACCTGATCAATCAGCTGGATATCCAGCTGACTGAATTCATAGAAAAAAAGAGTCGTATTTCTGGTGAAGATCTGAGACCATTCAGACACCTAATTCAAAAATTCCACCTTGATTGGATTTCCAGGACCCCTGGGTGTCTTGTGACCGATACCGTTGAAATAAATGTGGACCGCCATGGAGAAGTATCCAATAAATCTTTGCTCTATGCCGAATTACCGGACGGCCTCAGGTCCGGTGGATGGATATGGGAGTTTGACACTCATGGTACCTATCTTGCAGAAACCCTTACCAGAATGGAGGTACAGGCCATTGAATGGGGCTGAAACTATTGATTTTTTAACTGCTTTTTAAGAGTTACATGTTGAAAACTGGCTTATGTGAGCCTCGTACTTTTGGTTATATTTGTGCAACTGCCGGGATTTTCAAACCGGACCTGTTTACGGGCATTTTAGCCTTCCTGAGAGATTGATATGACAGCGAATTATTCAGAAGATACTATCCGGACATTGGATTGGAAGGAGCACATCCGAAAGCGTCCGGGAATGTACATTGGAAAGCTGGGCGACGGTTCTTCCCCCGACGATGGCATTTATGTTCTGTTGAAGGAAGTTCTCGACAACTGTATTGATGAATATATGATGGGTTTTGGCAAAACCATTGAAGTTGCCATTGAGGCACACAGGGTCAGTATTCGTGATTATGGACGTGGTGTACCATTGGGAAAAGTTGTGGATGTTGCCTCCAAAATGAACACAGGGGCAAAATATGATTCCAAGGTTTTCAAGAAATCAGTCGGCCTCAATGGAGTTGGTATCAAGGCTGTTAATGCGCTTTCCTCTAACTTTATTATCAATTCTTTCAGGGAGGGGAAAATTAAAACTGCTGAATTTAGCGAAGGAGAGATTTTAAAGAACTATCCACAGAAAAACTCATCAGAAAAAAACGGTACACAGATTATCTTTGAACCAGATCCTTCCTTGTTCGGGAAATTTAACTTCATTGACGAGTACATCGAGGTTATGCTTCGAAATTATACCTACCTCAATACCGGGCTAACCATTGTATTCAACGAGCAAAAATTTCTGTCGAAGAACGGATTGTTGGACTTGCTGCAGGAGAACATGAGTGGGGAGGGTCTATACCCGATTATTCATATAAAAAACGGAGATATAGAAGTGGCCATTACTCATGGCAATCAATACGGAGAGGAGTATTTTAGTTTTGTAAACGGACAGCACACTACCCAGGGCGGAACACACCAGTTAGCTTTCAAGGAAGCTCTTGTGAAGACAATCAGGGATTTTTACAAAAAGGACTTTGATGCTTCCGATATACGCTCTTCCATTATTGCTGCCATCAGTATAAAAGTGGAAGAACCTATTTTTGAATCCCAGACAAAGACTAAACTGGGTTCTAAGGAAATGGGGCCAGATGGGCCCTCCGTGAGGAACTTCATTATGAATTTCCACACCACCAAACTGGATGATTACCTCCATAAGCAAGGTGAAACAGCACACATTCTCCTAAAAAAAATCCAGGAATCTGAAAAGGAACGGAAAGCCATATCGGGTATAAAAAAATTAGCCAGGGAACGCGCAAAAAAAGCAAGTTTACATAACAAGAAGTTGCGCGATTGCCGTGTCCATTACAATGGAAAAGATGATAGAAAGAATGACTCCACCCTGTTTATCACCGAGGGTGACTCGGCTTCCGGGTCCATCACCAAGTCAAGGAATGTAAATAGCCAAGCTGTCTTCAGCCTCAGGGGAAAGCCACTTAACTCATTCGGTCTCACCAAAAAGGTTGTCTATGAGAATGAGGAGTTTAATCTGCTTCAGGCCGCTCTCAATATTGAAGACGGACTGGATGGACTCAGGTACAAAAACGTGGTGGTAGCCACGGATGCCGATGTGGATGGAATGCACATCCGGCTGCTGCTACTCACCTTCTTTCTTCAGTTCTTCCCCAACCTGGTCCGTAATGGTCATCTTTACATCCTTCAAACTCCCCTTTTCAGGGTCAGAAATAAAAAAGAGACCATCTATTGTTATTCGGAAGAGGAAAAAATCAACGCCATTGATTCCCTTGGCAAAAATCCAGAAATTACCAGATTTAAAGGGTTGGGAGAGATCTCTCCCGATGAGTTTAAACATTTTATCGGTCCTGATATCCGGTTGCAACCGGTGCGTCTGAAGAAAGACGATAATTTAAAAGAAATCCTCGGATTTTACATGGGAAAAAATACCCCTGAAAGGCAGGATTTTATCATAAACAGACTTCGGGTGGAAGAGGATCCGGTAGAGGTAGCCTGACCGCATGCATAACCCGGAAAATTGAATCCCGCCCGCGCAATCACCGTAGCCCTGCTGCGGAGTTAGCGAGCATAAATAAAATAATAATTGGATCGAAGATTAGCTGAGCTGAGCTCGCGGGCTCGGTTGACTTCGTCGAGTTAAAGGTTCCTCGAAGCAGAGCTTCGGGTAACTTCAAGAGGAAACTGGATAAATGACAGATTTCGACGATACATCATTGGATAAACACCGTGAAGAAACAAAATCAGTGGATGATGTGAAAATCACTCGTCTGACAGGCATGTATGAAGATTACTTCATCGATTATGCTTCATATGTGATCCTGGAGCGTGCCGTACCCCACATCATCGATGGCTTGAAGCCCGTCCAGCGACGAATTATGCATGCCATGAAACGCATAGACGATGGAAGGTACAACAAGGTGGCCAATATCATTGGAAATACCATGCAATACCATCCCCATGGAGATGCTTCCATTGGAGACGCACTTGTTCAGTTAGGTCAGAAAGAGTTACTTGTGGATACACAGGGTAACTGGGGAAACATATACACAGGTGATGGATCTGCTGCATCCAGGTATATTGAATCACGACTTTCGGGTTTCGCGAACGAAGTGCTCTTCAATTCGAAAACCACAGAATGGAAACTTTCATATGATGGGCGGAACAAGGAGCCGGTTACTTTACCAGTCAAGTTTCCTCTTCTCCTGGCCCTCGGTGCTGAAGGTATTGCTGTGGGGCTTTCGTCAAAAATACTTCCGCACAATTTTAATGAACTTATTGACGCTTCAATCAAATACCTGCAAGGGAAAGATTTTGAACTCTTTCCTGATTTTCCAACAGGTGGCCTGGCCGAAGTCAGTCGCTACAATGATGGCCTTCGGGGGGGGGCTGTCCGGGTGAGGGCGAAAATCGAAAAATTAAACAACAAAACCCTGGTTATCAAAGATTTACCATACGGTAAAACTACGGTTAGCCTCATAGAAACCATCATCAAAGCGTCGGAAAAGGGAAAAATAAAAATCAGGCGAATTGATGACAACACGGCTGAATTAGTGGAGATTCTTGTTCATCTGGGAGCGAATGTCTCCTCGGACAAGACCATCGATGCCCTCTATGCGTTCACAGATTGTGAAATATCCCTTTCGCCTAACTGTTGTGTCATTGAGGAAAACAAACCCAGGTTCGTGGGTGTGAGCGAGATTTTAAGGGTAAATGCCGACCATACCAAGGAACTGCTCAAACAGGAACTGGAGATCAGGCTCAATGAACTTCAGGAGGACTGGCATTTGTCGTCCCTTGAAAAAATCTTCATTGAAAAACGGATCTACCGTGATATTGAAGAGTGCGAAACATGGGAGAGTGTAATCGAGGCCATAGACTTAGGCCTGGAGCCGTACAAAAAATTGTTGCTCCGCGAGGTGACCCGCCAAGACATCATCAAATTGACCGAAATCAAGATCAAGCGCATCTCCAAATTCGATGTTAAAAGAGCCGATGAGCACATCAAGTCCCTGGAAACAGAGATGGAAGAGGTTAAAAACCATTTGGATAACCTGGTGATCTACACAATTACCTACTTCAAACAAATAAAGAAAAAATATGGACGAGGACGCGATCGGAAAACCGAATTAAGAAACTTCGCCAGTATAGAAGCTGCAAAAGTAGTGGTAGCCAACCAAAAGCTCTACATGAATGCCAAAGATGGCTTTATTGGGACAGGGCTAAAGAAGGATGATTATGTGTGCGATTGCTCCGACATTGACGACATTATTGTATTTCTTAAAAACGGGAATTATACCATATCGAAGGTGACCGATAAGCAGTTTGTCGGCAGGGATATCATCCACGCAGGTGTGTTCAAGAAAAACGATAAGCGCACGATCTATAATGTGGTCTATTTTGATGGCAACTCGGGCAACGTAATGATGAAACGTGCTCCGGTAACAGGCATTACGCGTGATAAACAGTACAACATCGGCCGTGCACATAAACACACCAAAATCCTCTATTTCAGCGCCAATCCAAATGGTGAAGCTGAGGTTATCAAGGTAACATTAAGGCCCAGACCCCGTTTAAAACATCCTGTCTTCGAATATGACTTTGCTGATCTTGCCATTAAAGGGAGAGGATCTCTGGGAAATATTCTTTCCAAGTTTGCAGTGCAGAAAATAGTAATAAAGGAAAAGGGTGTATCGACCCTGGGAGGCAGGAAGATCTGGTTCGATAAAGATGTAATGCGCCTGAATGTGGATGCCAGGGGAGTTTACCTGGGTGAGTTCTCAGGGGAGGATTTAATTCTGGTGATCACAAATTCGGGGCATTTCCGAACCACCAATTTTGATCTGAGCAGTCATTTTGAGGATGATTTGCATATTATTGAAAAGTTTAGGAAAGGAAAGATTTGGTCCGCAGCTTATTACGATGCGGAACAAAAGTTCTATTACCTGAAAAGATTCCTTATAGAACCTGGTTCAAAAAAAACCAGGTTTATAGGAGATCATGACGATTCCAGGATGATCCGTATCACCGAGGTGGAATATCCGCGACTGGAGCTGAAATTTGGAGGAAAGAACAAGGACAGAGAGTCAGAAATTATCGAGGTAGCTGAATTCATTGGAATAAAAAGCCATAAAGCAAAGGGAAAACGCCTCTCAAACTACGAGGTAAAAGTAATTGAGGAATTAGACCCACCGGAAAGTGAGCAACCCGAGAAACTCAGCCAACAGGGGAAGAAAGTAACAAGAGAAGCACCGGAGGAGTTAAGCCATAAGGCGGGTAAAGTAATGAGTAAGACCAGAG
>CAZCQL010000007.1:0-3166 GCA_964500835.1 uncultured Bacteroides sp. | reverse complement strand
AGACGAGAATCAGAAAAAGGACAAAGAGAACGATCAGACAGAATCAAATGGCCAGTTCAGCCTGGAATGGTAAGATGAATCACAGAATATTTCTCATCGGATTTATGGGATCCGGAAAATCAACTCTCGGATCAGCTCTTGCGCGTCAAATTGGTTTTGAATTTGTGGATATGGACCATCTGATCGAAGAAACCGCGGGAATGACCATCCCGGGCATTTTCAATGAACATGGAGAAGAGGTATTCAGGAAGTGGGAGCATGATATCCTGTTGGAATTGTGCAAGCGCATCAATGTGGTAGTTTCAACCGGAGGAGGTGCGCCATGCCACCATGATATGATTGAGATTATGAACAATCACGGAGACACCATCTATATCCAATTACCAGCCACAGCCTTATTAAACCGATTGCGCCACTCTAAAACGAAACGACCCCTGATCAAAGATAAATCCGAAGAGGAATTGTTGATCTTTATAACCACCCTTCTTGCAGATCGTGAGCCCTACTATCGACAGGCACGGTATATAGTAAATGGTGTAAATCTGAGACCTGAAGAACTCTCCTCATTGTTGAATGACCGCTCAAAACAATCCAGATAACAGTTCCTCATTTCCGAGGCCTGTCACATGATCACTAACCCGGATCCCTGAAAGCCGAATGCGCAGGGATTCGGGATCGTGTAAACCACCGGTCAATGCATCCTGGAGCATTTGGATACCCTTATTGGACATAAAATCGCCTTTAATCCCTACTTCCTGAATGATCCCCTTTTTTACCATCAGCTGTATGTGGATGGATCCTGAGGTAAGCTTCATGCTTTTTTCGAACGTGTATTTGGGAGAGTACCCAAAGTTCCACTCCCATGTCGAGAACTTTGACTCACGCAATTTGTGGATCTCTTTGAGATCGTGGTCACTATATGTGTAAGAATAGTTGCCAGCAGCGGATTTCAAGATATGGCTATAGATCCTGTTTTGAAATTCACCTATGTGCATGTTTTGATCAAGATGATCCCGAACGTTTGTAATATCAGACTTAACCGATTTCACTGCCCGGTCTTTAAACCATTCTGACTGCGCCTTCAGGGCCTTCGATAGGTTCTCCATCTCTGTTGAAAACAGGAGCGTCCCGTGATGCAACACTCTTTGCTTAAAAACATGGCTTGCAGTACCTGATATTTTTAGATCACCCAACAATAACTGGTTCCTATCCCCCAGCCTTACATCCAGTCCTAAATCAGCCAAGGCTTCAATAATGGGTAAAGTAAACCTCCGGTAGTCGACCAAATCACCTTCCTTGCCTCTTGTAATGAAAGCAAAGTTTAGGTTGCCTAAATCGTGGAAAACAGTTCCCCCCCCTGAGATTCGCCTGGCCACAATAATCTCATTCTCCTTCACGAAAGCAAGGTTTACCTCTGCGAGTGTATTCTGATGCTTACCAACAACTAAGGAGGGCCGATTCCTGTACAAAAGGAAGACATCTTCCTGAAAGCACTTCAATAAGTACTCTTCCGAAGCAAGGTTGAAATAAGTATCGGAACTTTCACTGAGAATGCAACGCATTGATCCACCAGTTTTGAGGTAATTTTTTCATAACCAACAGGAATAACCAATATACGAGCCATCCACAGCCGGCACCCCACAGACTCCCAACCAGTACATCGCCTGGGTAATGAACCCCCAGATAGATGCGGCTGTAACCAATAAGCAGGGCCCAGGTCACCATTACAATCGTGATCCCTTTTCTCCGGGTCCATAATGAAACAAGCACTGCCACACCGAAAGAATTGGCTGCATGGGATGAAATAAACCCATATTGTCCACCACATTTGTTGTTCACCAGGTGAACCATTCCCTCAAACGCCGGATTATGACAAGGCCTTAAACGGTGAAATACATTTTTGAATAAATGCACCGAAGTTTGGTCGGCCAGGGTTATTACAACTACGATAAAAAGGATCATGGCGACAAGTTGCCACCTTTTTGTCCAACCTAAATATCCCAGTAAAAGGAGATAGAATGGCCACCAGGATGTCTTTCCACTAATCCACCACATAATGCCATCCCATAGGTCGCTATGCAAACCGTTAATTGCAAAGAAAAGCCTGGAATCAAGTTGTATAAACCAATCCATAGGAGTATCAGGAATTCAGCATTTTCCAGATAAGATCATTCAGGGTAACAAGTCCCTGGTTAGCTACAGAAGAAATAAATTGATAGTCTATTTCAGGTAATTCCAGCTGAATTTCCTCTTTTAATTCGTCATCGAGCAGATCAGATTTGGTGATTGCAAGCAACCGGCCTTTATCAAGCAACTCCGGGTTGTATTTCTCAAGTTCTTTTATAAGAATGTGGTATTCCTCATTTATATCCTTACTGTCGGCCGGGATCATAAATAGCAACATAGAGTTCCTCTCAATATGACGCAGGAACCTGTGTCCAAGTCCCTTCCCCTCGCTTGCTCCTTCAATGATTCCGGGAATATCGGCCATCACAAACGAGCGATCATCCCTGTACTTGACGATGCCCAGATTAGGCACCAGGGTGGTAAACGGGTAGTCGGCGATTTTAGGCCTGGCTGCAGACATTGCTGAAAGCAGTGTTGATTTTCCAGCATTCGGAAATCCCACCAGACCCACATCGGCAAGAAGTTTCAATTCAAGGACAAACCATCCTTCCTGTGAAGGTTCTCCAGGTTGGGCAAACCTGGGTGTCTGGTTGGTAGAAGATTTAAAGTGGTCATTTCCCTGTCCTCCCCTGCCACCGTAAATCATGACTTTCTCTTCGTCGTGACCTGTGATCTCGAACAATACCTCATCGGTTTCAGCATCCCTGGCAACTGTGCCAAGGGGGACTTCAATGCAGGCGTCATCCCCGCCAGCTCCTGATTTTAGAGAGGCTCCCCCTGCGTCCCCGTCGGTAGCAAAAACGTGTTTCCTGAATTTCAAATGAAGGAGAGTCCAGAGCTGCTTATTGCCTTTGAGGACAACATTTCCACCCTGTCCCCCATCTCCTCCATCCGGACCGCCTTTTCTGGTGAGTTTGTCCCTATGAAGGTGAGCAGATCCACTGCCTCCTTTACCGGATCGGCAGAAGATCTTCACATAATCAACAAAGTTGGTATTTGACATGACCGGACATGCTATGGCACATTTTAATGTTTTATT
>CAZCQL010000006.1:71901-100655 GCA_964500835.1 uncultured Bacteroides sp. | reverse complement strand
GTATATAAACCAAATCGCATTTTGATTAGCCGGTAATTTCCGGTAAAATTTCATAACTTGAATCAGCGATATTAAGAAGGCTCCAGAACAAGACCTTAAACGCAATTTGGTCCAGTCCCTGAGGGCTCCTGGCCAGGGAAACAAGCTTTCCCCTGCCCCACCCTGAGAACGAAACTTCGTTTAGCGCCGCATTGTGCCCGATTAGGATGACCAACACATTATGACTGAAATAAAACTCTTTATTGCAACAACTTTAGACGGATTTATTGCCAGAGAAGATGGCTCGTTGGACTGGTTACCTGGATCGAGCGCTGATGCAACGCAACTGGAAGCTACACCGAAAAAGGCAAACAACGATGACGGTGGATACAGTGAATTTCTATCTTCAATAGATGTTGTCGTTATGGGTAGGAGGACCTACGAAGAGATTTTAGGATTCGGAGTAGAGTGGCCATATGGTAATTGTAAAAGTTATATTGTGACCTCCGAGAGAAACTATGAAACCAAAACCGACAATACTTTCACCTTATTCAAAATTAACCAGGTTGTTATTGATCAGATTAAATCAGAAAGCAAAAAGAATGTATGGATCGTTGGCGGAGGACAAATTATCACTCAATTTCTTAACCATGACGCCATTGATAAAATGACACTTAATGTGTTTCCAATTATACTTGGAAAAGGCATTCGCCTGTTTCCAGATAATCCTAAAGAGACAAAGTTTAAATTGGATAATACCAAATCCTTTGAGCCCGGATTTGTTAATCTGACATATAAACGAATTTAAACTTGGAAGAACAAAAAGTAGACAAGCACAGATCGCGTATTGCTCCGATCGTGACGGAGACTTTGAGATCTACATTATGGATTCCGATGGAGGTAATCTGCGCAAATTGACAAACAATATCCTTGAAGATTATCTAATAGCCTGGTCTCCTGATGGTCAAAGAATCGCCTTCTGTGGCGGTTCCGATTTTTATACATGATCTTATGACTGGCAAATGTAGGTAATGGGTCCTGATGGGAACCGGCCTGAGCCGAATCAATGGCCGTGCTTCCGGAAGATAACTTTAGAAACTCTCGTTGGTACGCTCGAAGATTTCCATTATTTATAGCGTAATTAAAGATATGAATACGTAAGCGGAGAATGAAAATTGATATACTTTTGTCTGGAAATATACAGACGTGAAAGAATATGTAACGAACATGAACTTTCTTAATCATAAATTTCACTCAAGAAAATGAGTAAAAAAGTTCAGTGAGAGTGGAGCGGTTCCATCAGGTAAATAATTTTGGAATTACTTCAATCCTAATTACAAAATTTTATATAAATGAAAATAGATTGGTTACTAAATTACAATCCTATACTGCTGGCGTTAGGTGCAACACTTTTTACCTGGTTTGTCACGGCAGTTGGAGCTTCAATGGTATTCTTTTTTAAATCAATCAATCAGAAGATCCTGAATTCTATGTTGGGTTTTGCTGCAGGAGTCATGATCGCTGCCAGTTTTTGGTCATTGCTCAAACCGGCAATTGAGATGTCCGAAGAAAATGGCACTCTTCCGTGGTTGCCTGCGTTGATTGGATTCCTGTCAGGAGGAGCTTTTTTACTTATGGTGGATAAGATATTACCTCACTTGCACATGGGTCTATCAACAGACAAAGCTGAAGGTATAAAAACATCCTGGCAACGAAGTGTGTTGCTGGTACTAGCTATCACATTGCATAATATACCGGAAGGGCTGGCAGTGGGAGTGGCATTTGGGGCACTTGCAAATAACCCGGATGCTGGAGTGCTGGCGGGTGCTATCGCACTCTCTATCGGTATTGGATTACAAAACTTTCCTGAAGGAGCCGCTGTTTCAATCCCTCTTCGCAGAGAGGGTTTTTCCCGAATAAAAGCTTTTAATTATGGTCAATTATCCGGTATTGTTGAGCCGATTGCCGGCGTAACAGGGGCTTATCTGGTTTTAGCAATAACCCCTTTATTACCATATGCTCTTTCATTTGCGGCAGGAGCAATGATTTTTGTAGTGGTTGAGGAACTAATACCTGAATCACAAACCGGAAATAAGACTGATTTATCTACCATCGGAGCAATGCTTGGTTTTGCAACAATGATGCTTTTGGATGTGGCTTTAGGATAGGCGATAAAAAAATTACTCTTTTTAGGGGATGATCAGCCACGAACATAAATCTACTGAACGGGTTTTATACTATGGCTCGTAAATCTTTAAGGCTTACGTCACATGTATATTCTTGCAGATTAAATGGAAAGGTAACCGCGATGGATCCCGTAGCCCATCCGAGTACGAACCAATTGTATCCAACAGGAGTATTAAACGCGTCCATAAGGTGGCGAATCCCACAGAAGCTTTATACCAAATGAATTATGGGGAAGATAAACATGAAAAACTGGCATCATAAACAGCGAAAGGCGCGTATGCAACACTATATAAATATCATTTCCCTGCTTCTCGGTTTATTTCTTTTTAGTGTAAGCTGTGAAAATGAAGATCCAGCCTCATTTCTGAGGTATGATAATGCAATAAAAGTAGATATTCCGCTTTCAGGAAGCATGCAAAATCCCGCCTTTTCACCTGATGGCAATGATCTGGTATTTACTCGATTCAGAAATGGCTATAATAAAGAACCGGCAGATCTATTTATTTATCATATAGAAACCAATAAGCTGGACACACTTGTTACCGATGGCAGTGCGAATGTAAACCTGCCTGGCTCCTCCTGGAATTCGCAAAAGCAGCTCATCGTATTTTCGTCATCAAGAGATCCGCATGACGAGATCTACTTTATCAAGGATAATGGAGCTCCTGGTGAGGAAATTCGCATTACCGGCAGGACAGATTTCGTGGCATACGAACCAACCTTTTCACCAGACGGGGAATGGATTGTTTTCGAATCTCATCCTTTGGATGTTGAAAAACAAGGAGTAATCATGAAGCATAGATTGGACGCAAGCATTGCTTATCAGGCGTTAACTGATTCGAATGATGACAGTCGTCAACCCAATTGGTCACCTTCCGGCAATTATATTCTATTTCAAAAATACGAAAACAGGCAGTGGGATATCTGGATAATGAAACCTGATGGAAGTGATAAAAGAAAAGTTACTTCTGGTGAAGGGGACAAAACAGATGCCTGCTTTACAAAAGATGGTCAGTATATCATTTACAGTAGTGACTCGGATTTAAAATTTGCCAACATCTATAAGATATCAATCGAAGGAGGAGACCCTGAAAGATTATCCAATTATGAAGGATATGATGGTGCCCCTTCCATTTCCCCAGATGGGTCAAATATTTCGTTTGAAAGCTTTGGAGGTGATCCCGACAAATCAGATGGAACTAGTATTTGGATGATGGAAATCAGTCAATAGCGAATTTCAGCTGTCTATGGGTTGATGGTCTATCAATAGTATCAGCAATGAAATTGCCACCAGGGAGCAGGAAATACCCATTTCAGATGAGCGGGATAACCTAATTAAATTGAAATCCATCAGGAATTCTTTTTATACATTTACCACGGGTTTTATTCTTTTTATTCTTTCACTGGCAATCGGCATGCCGGTCCATTGGAAGAGCTATTCTCCTATAACCCCGAGGATAGCAAGTAAAAAATTAAAGCTAAATTTGAAGAGGGCATTCAAATTTAAGATATGAAACAAAGGAGAAAAATAGTTCTTATGGTAACCCTGGCTGTCACGAATACATCTTTTTGGAATTGCACTTCTCACAATGAGAATTTCGACAAATATCCAAGTATCGTTATCTCGAACAATGAGGTGAGAATGAAATTGTATCTCCCCGATCCGGAGAAGGGGTTCTACCGGGCGACACGGTTCGACTGGTCGGGTGTCATTGGCAGTGTTCAGTACAAAGACCATGAGTATTTTGGTTATTGGAAAGAAACCCAGGACCCTCTGTTTCACGAGGACTTGTCAGGACCTGTTGAAGGATACATTGAACCAGGATTGGGCTACGCTGATGCTGAGCCGGGTGGTAAGTTCATAAGAATAGGCGTTGGTGTACTCGAAAAGGCTAACGAAGCAGAGTATAACTGGAGGAAAACTTATAAAATATTGGATCATGGAAAATGGACCCTGGATCACGGGAAAGACTGGTTATCATTTGAGCACGAGGTAAATAGCGATAATGGGTATGGTTATATTTACGGAAAGACAATTAAATTGAAAAACAATGGTTTTACCATTGAACACAATTTGAAGAACACTGGATTAAAAGCCATTGAAACGGATCAGTTTAATCACAATTTTTTCATGATAGACAAAAAACATAGTGGACCTCCTTTTACGGTAACTTTTCCCTACAGGCTTTCGACAGGCAGTGATAACAAAGGTTTTCTGGAAATGAAGGGCAATGATCTATCCTTTATTAAGGAACTGGCAAATGATAGCAGTGTTTTCCTGGAACTAAGCGGGTATAGTGCAAGTATTGCGGATCATCAGGTCACTGTTCGAAATCCTGAGTCCGGAGCCGGAGTTACGTTTAAGGTGGACAAACCACTTTCACGCATGGTTTTCTGGGCATGCGAAACAACATTATGTCCTGAAAATTCCATCTGGATTTCAGTCGAACCGGGAGCTGAAGAAAGCTGGACCAGTGATTACACCTTATTTGAGGATTAAACCTCTCATATTCGATTCCCTTAATTAGGATTACCATCATGAAAAAAGGTCTGGACATTTGGTATGTCTGGATAAGGACAGCCCTGATAAAGCATGGGAATGAATGCACTTAGAACGAGGAGATCACCCCATCCATCCATTGGGTCCTTTCATCCAGGTAGGATTTGAGGCTTTCAATGCTTGATTCATAATTCACTCCCAGTCCTGCGTCCCAGATGCTATAATTTCTTTGAATCGCATTGTTATTTATTAAATAGTTGGCCGATTGGTCAACCATGCCGAGCAGTTCATTCGTATTTAACTCGCCAGTCCTTAATTCGCTCCACCTTGCTTTTAATGATGCCCGAAATAGTGGATCTTCCATGAGTCTTGGCCACCAAAAGGGCATCATCCAGGCATCCTGACTTACAAAGTTATTGTAGTTGATCACCCAATCATCAAACGGAACCCGATCGCCTGTATCATACCCTATATTCAGATCCCAGATGGGGCCCATATTCAGCTTGCCATCCCTCGTCTTGTACATGTAGGTACTCAACCGATACCCATCCACGTTGCGGCACACCTCATTGAGAATGAAAAAATCGACACAGCTATTCAGGTCGAGGTAGTCGGTATATGTCCTTTCCTGGGAAGTAAAATCATCTGTAAGTAAGGCAGTTTCAAAATCGTGAATATACTGCTGGATGTATAACTTTTGTGCCTCAGTTATATTGGTGGCCTTTGGATACTCATATAAAAAATATGTTTCCAGATACTGTTTGGAATGGTATGGAGGACCATAAGGCTCAAAGGTCAGAATATTTCCGTAAATGTCATAGTCCGACCTGAAACTAATGTCTGCCGAATAACGGGCATCATCCTCCCAGTTGTGTTCAAAATATTCCAGGGGCTGATCTATAGCGACATCCCCTCCTGCTGTCTTATCGATCTTTAAAATATAACCGCCTGAAATCGAATCAGGATTTGTATCTGACTTATTTAATGCCTCAATATTTATCCGGTTTTTATCCCTCTTGAGTTTCTCCATAAACACATAGACTCCCTGGTATGTCCCGTTGATTTCCAGCTCCACAAATTTTGTTCTGCTGGCATACCTGCCTATCTTTCGCGAAAGTTGATAACCAAAAGAATGATACATCATGGTTCGATCAAAGATGTAGTGGTCTTCAAGATTAACGATTTGTCCCATCAGGATAAAGTCCTCTTCCATCGGAAAATCGAAAAACTCAACATCCATGTCATTTCCGGTTTCATCCCATGTTTCAATCCCATACGATTTTTTATCCGATAACCTGAAGGATGTGGATCCCCTGAACTCGATCCCTATGTGGACGTTTTGAATCTCCGTCTTATTGACATAGACTTTCAATTCGGCAGGTATCTTGGGTTCATTCAGAATCCCCACCCCCTTTGTTTCGATCACCAGGTAGGGTATTTCACTGCTTCCAATCTCCACATCAAAAAGCTGGCCTCCTCCCGGATCATCTATTATCTCTTTTTGGCAAGAGCATAGTATCACGAGGAGAATAAGTGCAAATGATCCATTATACGTTCCGTGATTACTCATTCCTGATGAAGTGGATTAATTATTCCGTATTGAATATAACCTTATGTTTTAAATTTACCTGTGTTCAACTGGAAAAAATCGTATTTTTAAAATCCGGTGCATTTGTCCGCAGAGCTCTCGCGGGAATTGCAAAAGCAGTAAAATGACGATAATGAAAAAATTACTTCTAATTTCGGCTTGCTCAATGATCCTAATAAGTTCATTTCAAGTAATTTGCCTGGGTCAATCCTGCGATCCAGCCATGAAATTATTTAATGGTAAAAATCTTGATGGTTGGTATACCTTCCTCCAAAACCGCGGGCGCAACAACGATCCCCTGAAGGTATTCTCTGTCCGGGACGGAATGATCAGGATTTCAGGGGAAGAATGGGGCTGCATTACCACGGAAAAAGAATATGAGAACTTCAGAATTGTTACAGAATTCAAGTGGGGTGAAGTAACTCATCGCCCAAGGTTGGACAAGGCCAGAGACTCAGGCTTGTTACTAAATTCACAGGGCGAAGATGGTGGGGCCAATGGTATTTGGATACATTCCATTGAATGCCAAATTATTGAAGGTGGAACAGGAGACATCATTATTGTAGGCGACGGGAGTGACCAATTCCAGGTTTCAAGCCATGTTGCCATTGACAGGCAGGGCGACTCATTTGTATTTCAACCCGGCGGCGCAGAGAAAACTCTTCAGAAGGGACACGTTAACTGGATCCGTCATGATCCGGGCTGGAAAGATACCCGAGGTTTTAGAGGAAAGAATGATTTCGAAAAACCTCCCGGGGAATGGAATCTTCTATTATGTGAAATGGTTGATGGAAACCTGACTATATATTTGAATGGCATGATGGCAAACAAGGCGACTCATGTAAAACCATCCAAAGGACGTATTCAGATACAATCCGAAGGCGCAGAAATCTTCTTTCGGAGGATCGAATTAACGCCCTTATAATCAGGGCATGAGACCCTCTAGAAATGAAGATGAATGATCAGTTTTTTCCTGCGGCATAGGATCATATCCACATTTCACGACTTGGATATCCGGGGAGTCAGAAAAATCGCTCACTTCCTGCCACGGTTGCTATTACCAAAACCAGGACGTGCCGAAGCAATAAAAACTTTGTATGGATTTTATTTGAATATAGATCCTCTTAATGATGATGGTATTGACGAAAGCATCTACTATACTGGAACCTATGAAAAAGGAACCCTATGGGTACTAAAACAAATTTTATCGGAAGGAAATATCTTCGTTGATGTAGGGGCTAATATTGGTCTGATGTCAATCCTTGCCTCCTCCCTGGTAAAAAAGAGTGGCAAAGTTGTGGCTTTCGAACCAAACCCAGTGACTATGGAGATTCTTAAAGAAAATATTGCCCTGAACAATCTGTCAAATATAGAAATCTCGGAATATGCCATTGGCAGTTCAGATAAGACTTCCAGATTGTACCAGAGAAAGGACCAGAACAGGGGCTGTGCGTCTTTAATTGAAACTGAGTTTGAGGCAGATATTTATGACATCCAAGTCATCCCCCTGTCAAGTTATTTTAATCAACACGATACAATCGACCTGATAAAAATTGATATTGAAGGTTTCGAACTTGAAGCTTTGATCGGAGCAAGAGAATTTCTCCTGGGAAATTCACCGCCAAAATTGATCCTGGAGTGTTCAGAGATGAGAAAAAATACTTCCCATAGCGGCTTTGGTGGTCTCTACGAGTTCCTCACAGGATTAAACCAGTACCGGCTATTTAAATCAAAAGGCGGGAAAGGCAGGGTTTCCAGATTAATTGAGATAAGAACCCAATCTGATATGCCGCAACACGATAACATTTATTGTTTTACCAGGAAGCACCTTTCGGAAATTCCCGGCAATATTTTTATAAATAGGTAACTGTAAGAATAATGAAAAGAATGAGGACCGGATTATTGATTACTACAAAATGCTTAGAATAGTAAAAGAATCAGGGTATGAAGGATATATCGGTATCGAATATGAAGGGGTTGAATTATCGGAGCATGAGGGGATATTTGCAACTAAATCACTCATTGAAAAGGTATGGAGGAGCCTGGTTTAGTACCATATTTTGTGCGTCAAGGATGAATGAGCAGCAAACAGGGAGGGTGAAATGAAATTGCACGAAGCGGCCACCTTCTTATCCGCTTTTAAGAATCAGAGAGCCAGGGAATTTGTGAGGCAAATGATGATCACAAATTATACCGAGGCAATATTGGAACATCATCCCAAAGCACATCTTATTGAGAGACGAGATATCTCCGAAAAATGCACTCTTCTTTGCCAAACAATTTTTCACAAGATCGGTGACATACAGGAAAATCCTCATCGGCTTGTTCCGTTAATAAAAAAACTTGCCAGGAACAACAATCGCCAGGCTTCTTTCTGGTTTGACGAATTCGATGTTGCCTATGAATCCTATAAGCACTGGGGGAAATTAAAGAAAAAATCCCAACAAATAATTCCATACCTTCAAGGCAACACTTATTGTGATATTGGCTGTGGAGGAGGTGACCTGGTTGCTTTCTTAAAGCAAAACCATTGCCATTTTAAGGAATATACAGGCATCGATGTGTTGGATTGGAGAACTGAAAATGTAAAGAATATGATCAACTTTCAACTGCTTGACTTCTCCCTTCCGAATACCCTGAGTGAAAAAAAATATGACATGGCCACTTGTATAGCAGTTCTGCACCACGTGGGGAATACCCATAAATCACAAGGCCTTTTCCTGAGGAATGTCCGAAGCCTCTTGAGCAGCACGGGCAGATTATTAGTTGAAGAAGACGTCATACTTCCCTTGGAGGAGATTGCTTCAAATGATGGATATAAAATGCAAGCAGGGCATCTGGCTGAAGAGCAAGCGAACTTCTCAGAGTACATTGGAATGAACAGGGAGGACCAGCGGTGCATCCTGACTATTATTGATCTCATGGCCAATTCGCTTTTTGTGGGAGTGCAGAATATGGCCTTTCCATTTGGTTTCAAATCCCTCGTCGAATGGGAAATTTTTTTTGTGGAATGCAATTATACGGTTGAAGATGTGCGAATTAATGGATTTACAAAAGGCATGTTCAATCAGTCATCACATGTACTGTTTATTCTTTCACCTAATTAGCCCAGCTGATAATGAAAAATCACATTTTATTTTTTACACTCCTGGCATGTGTTGGATGTTCCAGTAATTCTGCGTTTGACTGGGATTTTCAAAGTCTTGAAAAACCTGCTGAGAATCCGATTGTAAAAGCAGATTCAACCCTGACATTCGTATGTCCGGTAAAGGGTGAGCCAGTGTTTTGGCAGAAAGCGGATGTCTTTAATCCGGCTGCCATTGTGAAAGACGGCAAAGTCTATCTATTGCTCCGTTGCGAGGATAATCCGGGTGCCATCCTGGGCGGCAGAACCTCCAGAATAGGCCTGGCTTCAAGTGAAGATGGAATCCATTTCACAAAATACCCTACCCCTGTACTGTATCCCGACAGTGGCGAGTTCATGAAATATGATTATCCTGGAGGGTGCGAAGATCCCAGGGTTGTAGAAACCCAAGACGGAAGCTATGTGATGGCCTATACTTCGTGGAACCGCGACATAGCCAGGCTAAGCATCGCTTTCTCTAATGATCTGGTCAACTGGGAGAAAAAGGGACCTGCATTTGCAAGGGCTTATGGCGGACAGTTTCTCGACCGGTGGTCAAAATCGGGATCCATGATCACTAAAATGGCGGGTGACCGGCAAGTTCTGGCCAATATCGACAACAAGTACTGGATGTACTGGGGTGAAAACTTCATTAATCTTGCCTGGTCTGAAAATTTGTATGACTGGTACCCGGTGATAAATAAAGGTGGAGAGCTTAAGGAAATCGTTAAGCCACGCTCTGCAATGTTTGACAGTCAACTAACCGAATGCGGACCTCCGGCTGTCCTGACAGATGAGGGCGTTGTCCTTTTTTACAATGGAAAGAATGCAGAAGACGCCAATGCTGCAACCGAAATCCCAAAAGGAATGTATACTGTTGGGAAGGTGGTTTTTGATAAAAACGACTTGGAAAGTGTCATTTCCCGATCCGAAACCTACCTGCTAAAACCAACCCTTCCCCATGAAATATCGGGTCAGTATGAATCCGGCACTACCTTTGCCGAAGGTCTGGTATATTATAAATCAACTTGGTTTCTGTATTATGGAACAGCAGACTCCTATGTAGGGGTGGCCGTATCGGATTAATGGCTTAGCTTATACCGGGATTTAAGATGATTAACTAATATTGAATTAGCTGAAGCTTTCCGTTATTGACTGCCACTGCCATGCATCGATTACCATTAATCTGGATGGGAATTATGTGACGTGCGTCCCCTTCGATCATAAGGCCGCTTTCCATGGGCATCAGTGGGTTGAACTTAAAAACGGTATCGCCCGAATTCGCTGTGGAGGCTCCCAGCATACACAAACCAAAGCTGGCATCATATCGTCCGAGAGAAGGTCTAACCCAATAGTTATTGCCAACGAGAACCAGGTCAGTGATTCCGTCAGAGTCAACGTCATCGACCAAAATATCACGAACAGGAGAGAACTGGGCAGCGTTTCCCAGCTTATTTAACACGAAGGTACCGTCTCCGTTGTTTATAAAGTAGCAACTCTCAAAAATTACTGATTCTCTGACAAGTGCTTGATTCAGATTGCCGATACCGAATATTTCCGGTGCGGTTTTTCCTGCAAAATCGGAATAGCTGGAATATTTTTCCCGTAATCCGCCGATCTGCGCTGAAAGTTCATCCAGTGTGGCGATAGGGTAACTGGTTCCATTCGAGTAAGAACAGATTACCTGGTCAGGTGAACCGTTGTTATCAAAATCTCCCACGTACATTTTCACAGGTTCCAGGGTGGATGCGTTTAACATTGAATTCAATCCCAGGTTCCCCCCTATCAGATCCATATCTCCGTCGTGATCAATGTCAGTAGATTGGATGCAGTTCCACCACCCCGAAGTTTCATCCAGGCCGGCTGCTGCGGTGGTTTCTGAAAATATCCCATCATTGTTTTGAAACAGCCTCACCATGGTCCATTCACCAACGATCACAAGGTCCTGGTCATCATCCTTGTCATAATCAAACCAGTGTGCGTCGGTAATCATCCCAGCATCGTTTAATCCATTCATAATTTGATCGGAGATATCCTTAAAGTGACCATTCCCAATATTTTCATACAAATAACTTGGTGGAGACAAACCATATGCCCCGGGTACGGACCTCGATCCTACAAACAAATCCATATCCTTATCTCCATCAAAGTCAGCAGGTCTTACACAAGAACCGTTATTAGCCATATAGGGTAATGCATCCTTCTTACAGGGTATGAATTCCCCGTGCCCGTTATTTAATAACAACCGGTCTGCCAAGAGAGGATTCCCGGCAGGCAGTTCGTTTCCTCCCCGGACAATGTATAAATCTAAATCCGTGTCTCCATCCGCATCGAAAAATACAGCATCGACATCTTCGCTTTGGCAGTCCTCCAAAAGCACAGGCAGATCCAGTGGTTCAAAATTCCCATTGTTCTTCTGGATAAATAAACTGGCAGGCTGTCCGCTGGCTCCTCCGACAAACAGATCATCCATCCCATCACCATTGATATCCCCTGCAGCCAGCGCAGGTCCTTCAGCTGATAGATTATGGGGAATCAGAGTTTCCGTGTTCATATCTACATAGGAATCTTCCTTATGACGATACTCAAGTCCGGTAATTGCAACAGGAGAAAATAGGTTCAGGCAGTCATCATTTTTCTCTTTTTCAGAAACGGGTTCCGTCGCGTCTTCTCTGTCCAGAGTAAGAAGCTGGTCAGCGCCTACATCCAGGAGAATTTGCTCGGAAAGATCGGGCCATCGCACTACCATTGAATCGATTATGGAAATGGATCCCAATCCAAAATGCAGGACGTCGGAAGTTGCAGAAAGAAATCCCCGGGTGGCATACTGCTCGCCCACCAGCTTCATTCCATCATTTATAAGCGTGACGCGGGTCCCCACGCCTCTGGTATTCATACCGGATCCTTTAAATGAAACGGATAAATAATGGTGATCGGTAAGTGAAGAAGAATTGTTTCTGAAAATATACGCCGGGCTATTGAGGTTGTTCACGACCAGATCCAGGTCCCCGTCATTATCCAGATCGGCATAGGTGGATCCATTAGAATACGACTTTGTACTGAATCCCCAGTCCTTAGCCATGTTTGTAAATGTCAGGTCCCCGTTATTTCTATAGATATAATTGACATCCGGAAAAAGGGGCATCATTTCATAAAGACTTTTATTGGGCACATCCGAGTTATCTCTCATCGGAACGAACCTGTTTCCTCCCGTAAGAAAATTGATGTAGTCAAGGTCATTGGCCCTGCGATAAATTCCATTAGTAATAAAGAGGTCCTTCCACCCATCATTATCCACATCGCAAAATAGTGGCGACCAGCTCCAGTCTGTGGAATAGACGCCGGCCAGCCTCCCTATTTCGCTGAATTTTCCTCCTCCCATATTGAGTTGCAGCGTATTGCGAACGAACTGATGATAATATCCGTATCCCAGCTTTATCTGGAAGAGTTCATAATCATCTTCCCCACCCGATTTTTTAAGGATCTTCTCATCATCAGGCAACATGTCCATTACCGCTATGTCAAGGAGTCCATCGTTGTTGATATCTCCGATATCGTTCCCCATGGATGACCTGCTCGTGTGTGCCAGCATCTTCGTCAATCGCTCCGAGTAAGTTCCATTTCTATTGTTAATGTATACATAGTCATTCTCATGGAAATCGTTTGAAACAAAGATATCAGGAAACCCATCGTTGTTAATATCTGAAATGTTTACACCTAATCCATAGCCAATCTGGCTGTTGTAGATTCCCGCATAGCGTGTAATATCCATGAATCGACATTTTCCCTCTGTGACATCGTTCCGGTATAACCTATCGCCTGCTCTCGGATCATGTTCGAACCGAAGAGAAGCGCTCCCATAAGTGCGCGATGAGTGAACAGAGTGATTTAGCAAATAGAGATCCAGATCACCATCCAGGTCGAAGTCAAAAAAAGCAGCTTGCGTTGAAAATCCCTGAAAATCAATCCCATATTCATGAGCTTCCTCTGTAAACGTCAGGTCTCCCTGGTTGATAAAAAGCTGGTTTCTTCCTTGCAGGATTTTATAATTTCCAACCTGACAGGTATAAATGTCCAGGTACCCATCGCCATTCACATCAGCCATGGTTACTCCGGTCTTCCAGTCACCCTCACCCTCCACGCCAGCCTTATCAGTAATATCTTCAAATCTGAACTTGCCTTTGTTCAGATACAGTTTATTGGATTCCTGATTTGAAATGAAATAAAGGTCAATAAGGCCATCGTTATTCACATCCCCGGCAGCCACACCTCCGCCGTTATTGAAATACATGTATTCAATGATGTTGAATTCTTCGGTTTCGGTAAGATGGTTGATAAAATCAACATGTGTCTTGGTAGGAGGCAGAGCCGAAAACAGCACATCTTTTCCTTTATCTTCCGGGTTACAGGCAGATAAAAGTATGGCAAGTAAAAGACTAGGCGCTGAAAATTTCATAGGAATGATTCAACGACTGTGTATCCTGAATACCTGGAACGGGTCGTCACTGCGTGCGACCAGTAGTAATTCGCCTTGCGAGGTATTAATCCGGACAAAATCCCTGACCTCACCGTACAACCTCAATCCGGACTTGATTGGTGGTTTGATGTGAAAGTCCCCTTTCCCATCGCCCATCAGCAACGATCCGTAACTGGCATCATACCGCCCTACCTCCGGTTTTACATTGTAAAGATTTCCACCTAACAGGATATCCAGGTTCCCGTCACTATCAAAGTCATTAACCTCGGCAGCATAGACAGGCGAAAACTGCACTTCAACCGGAAGGGGTTTTGTAATGAAATGACCGGTTCCATCATTTATAAACAGAGAGGTTTTAAGATTATAGACCTCTAACCGAATTGAATTCTCTAACTGATCAGGAGTGAAGATGTCCTCCATTCGCTGACCCTTATACATTTGATATTTTGGGTATTTCTTTTCCAGACCGGGGAGTTGCCTGGTCAGATCATGTTTTAAGGCCATGGGATAGGAGGTATCTCCGTCGAAAGCACAAATGATCTGTTCAACCGATCCGCTCAAGTCGAAATCATTCACGTACATGGTGACAGGTTTTTCGGGAGATGCCTTAAACCTGGAATTCATCCCGTGATTACCTGCTATAAAATCCATATCTCCATCTGCATCGAAATCTCCGGCAGCAAGGCAATTCCACCAACCATGTGTCCTGGTCTGAAAAAATGAACTCGTATCCTCTTTAAAAACACCATTCTCATTAACAAATACTTTTAATGGCATCCAGTCTCCTGCCAGGATCATGTCTTTATCACCATCCCCGTTCACATCCAGCCATAACATGTCCCTTATCATCCCGATGTCCAGGAGTTCAGGAGCGATCTGAGCAGTTACGTTAGTAAAATTACCCGCCCCGTCATTTTCCAGGATGTAGCCATGTACGGGTACTCCATACAGGAAGGGTCGGAGCCGCAGGCCAACAAACAGTTCCATGACTCCATCGTTGTCAAAATCGTTTGCCCGGACACACGAAGTGCTTTCGTATTTTCCTGCCGGAAGGATTTGTGGTGATTTGATAAATTGTCCGGTTCCATCATTCAGATAAAGGCGGTCGGTGAGTGCCGAAGAGCTGGATGGAAATTCATTTCCCCCGCTGGCCACATAAAGATCAAGATCTGAATCTCCATCTGCATCAAACAGGGCACAATCTGTGTCTTCAGATATCCGGTCTGCTTCGAATAATAAGTTATTCATGGGTGAAAATTCACCAGCGGGTCCTTGTATCTCCAGGGAACCTGCCTGACTTTTCGCACCTCCCACAAAGATATCCTCCAATCCATCGCCATTTACATCACCCTTACAGACATGCGGTCCTTCGGTCGACATCATGTGATAAAGGAGCCCATCCCTTCTAAAATCATCAAAATCATTTTCCCGATGAATAAATTTGATGGCAGATTCAGAATGTATCTCTTCAAATAAAATCCTACCGGTGCTCACTGGTATTTCCTGCGTGTTTTTTTTTGCATCGGCATCCTTTTGGTACACTGTAATCGCCTGATCTGTATTCACATCCTTTATCAGGGAAATGCGGTCATCCGGCCACTGGATTATCAGGGAATCCACCCTTGTCCAAGAACCCAACCCCAGGTTTGGCCGCGAATCCACTGTTGATTTAAATCCGCGAACCGGCATTTGCTCCAGGTACACTGTATTACCCAAATGTGTTGCTGTCACTTTAGACCCGATGGCGTCCGTATTTCCTTTCTCCCCTTTTAAAATAATTTTCAGATAGTGATTTTCAGGAAATTTCTCACGGGTCTCATTGCGATACATAAACATGGGCATATTCACATTATTCACCACAAGATCCAGATCTCCATCATTATCCAGATCTCCATAAGCAGAACCATTGGAATGACTCGGGGCATCCAATCCCCATGCATCCGTCTTATTCTGGAACAGGAGATTGCCCCTATTCTTAAAAGCATAACTGGGGACCTTCACCGATGGGATGGCATCAATTAGGGTCTTATAATCTACATTGTTGCCGGAGACAATCGACATCACCATATCCCTGTCTGAGAAATACTGAATGTAATCCTGGTCGGTAAGGTCCTGGTAAATTCCATTGGCCACAAAAATATCTTTCCACCCATCATTATCCATATCCAAAATCAAAGCACCCCAGGACCAATCCGTGGCATAAACACCGGTAAGTCTGCCTATCTCACTGAAAGTTCCATCTGCATTATTAAGTTGAAGCATGTTCCGGGTAAACTGGTGGTGGTACCCATTTTCAACATTTGCACTATAGCTGTCCCAGTTGTCAAAGGTCGTTTTGGTTTTTAACCTGCCATCGTGTTCAGGGATCATATCTGTAACGAATATTTCCGGATAGTGATCGTTGTTCATATCGGCCATATCGGCTCCCATGGAGGCAGCTGAAATGGACGGCATCATTTCTGTCAATGTCTCTTTAAAAGTTCCATCCTGATTATTAATATAGATATAATCCCTTTCAAAAAAATCATTGGAGACATAAATATCCATCCACCCATCCTGGTCAATATCCCCAACTGTTACGCCCAGTCCAAATCCAATAATACTGCCGTAGATACCGGCTTCCTCGCTCACATCGGTAAAATAATTGTGATCGTTTCTGAAAAGCTTATCACCTCCGATTGGATCCCGAATCAGGCGCTGATTCACCTTCAGGTCGAAACTGCCGATCGCTTTAAATGAATTGTTCAGCAAATATAAATCAAGATCACCGTCCTTATCATAGTCAAAAAATGCACCGTGTGTTGAATAGGCTGAATCGTTGATGCCATAGGTCGCTGCTTCTTCTGAAAATGTCAAGTCCCCGTTATTAATATACAATTCATTGTGTTTCTCATCGCCTTCAATATTTCCTGAGTTGCACACATAGATATCTGTCCAGCCGTCCCCATTCACGTCGGCCAGGCTAACGCCCGTGGACCATTCACCTTTTCCTGCTATGCCGGCCTGCAATGAGATGTCATTAAATTCAAAATTTCCTTTATTCAGATAGAGCACATTTGGACCCATATTGGAAGTCATAAATATGTCTATGAGTCCGTCGTTGTTCACATCCCCAAGCCCCACGCCTCCACCATTGTAGAAGTTCCGGTATGTATATATATTGAATTTTTTCTTGAGTTGCTGGTCGTAATCCAGGTGATTGACAAAATCGGTTTTGGTCAGAGAGGAAGGCATGAGAGTAAAAAGAGAATCGGCTAGCTTTTCCCCGGTTTCTCTCCTGCATGAGAAGAAGAGAAGGAGCATGATGGCGCCAATGAGAAGTTTGTAACTATCTTTGGTCATGATAAGATTGTCCCTCTTACTGAGCAGGCTCTTTGGTGATCTCTTCATGCACCCCACCGGGACCGGAAACAGAATCACCTGGAGTATCCATGACTGACATATCTTTAAATACAGCCCATACGTACATGTCATTTTCAGTGTAAATGGTTATTCGCCGGTTGCCGTCCAGCTTAATAAATGCGGAACCACGCAGGGGATGTTCGACAGAGATATAACCACCTCCGTAGAGTTTTTTAAACCATGCTAATACATCTTTCTGAAGGTTCTCTGCCGACAGTTCCTTTGTCCATGGAGACCAGCCATTGTATACGAATCTTACAGGTAATTCGGTAATTTTACCATGACCGAAATTCGGATAAAAATTCATGGTAGCCGGATAGGGCAGCTCCTTGTCCAGCACACGCTCCACAGACATATTGCTATTCCCCTGCCTGATCAATCCTTCCCGGTTAAGCGTCCAGCAATGGGTATAAAAATCTTTGTCCGACATACCAAGGTAAATCCCCATAAAAATAGTATCGTTCCTCTCTCCGCTTGCCAGTTCGTGCGTCAATTTTCGGTCATACCGTGATTTCGGTGAGCAACTAAATAGAATTAAACCGGCTAAAAATAGTGCCAGGATACAGGATAGTCTATGCTTCATTATTCAGGTCAATAGTTATAAAACTCAAATATATCATTGTTTCGTGCAATTGCCAGGATCCGGGTTCCATTAATAATCAGGAATTTCATGTCACGTATTTCACCCCTGGTATAAATCCCGGAAGAATCGGGAGGAACTGCATTCCAGAAACCATCAGACTCTCCCTTTAAATAAAGGCCAAAACCTGCATCATAGATCCCTGTTTCAGGTTTTGCCCTATATTGGTTCCCCCCAAGGAGAATATCACATGTTCCATCTTTGTTGAAATCTTCCGCAAGTAGAGCATATACCGGTGAGAATTGAGCCTCTGCAGGCAAGGCATCCAGGTGAAACGTGCCATCACCGCTATTGATCATCGCGCAACTTTCAAGAATCCTGGCTTCGAGCTTTACGGAACGGTCTATTATCTCCTCTGAAAACATATCAGAAATGGACTGACGGGCATAATCGACATACGTTGGGTATTTACTTGCCAACGCGGGAATCTGTTTGACCAGATCGTCTTTCATTACCATGGGATAGAGTCGGTCACCGTTGAATGTGCAGATGATATGTTCGACACTGCCATTCATATCAAAATCATTCACGAAAAGGGTAACCGGCCTTTCACGTGATGCCTCGAAGCGGGAATTCAGGCCATGGTTTCCCAACACAAAATCCACATATCCATCCCCATTAAGATCTTTTGGAATGACCACGTGCCACCAGCCTTCTGTTCCTGCCAACCCGAACGATTCAGACTGGTCGGTAAATCGTCCTTCCTCATTGATGAATATTTTCACCGGCATCCAGTCACCAACTACTACCATATCAGGATCCCCGTCGCTGTCCACATCGGCCCAGGCCATATCGGTGATCATTCCCAATTCGTTAAGACCCGGTGCAGCCTTGGGTGTGGTATTGGAAAAATTACCCTGCCCATCATTTTCCAGCAGGTACCCATTGACCGGCACACCATACAAAAAAGGACGCAAACGGATTCCCACGAAAAGGTCCATATCCCCGTCCTTGTCAAAATCTGCCGGTTTAACACCTGAACTGCTTTCGTAACGGGATGTTGGCAGCATTTGCTCTGATTTCACAAAGGTTCCTCTCCCGTTATTCAGGTACAACCGGTCCCGTAAGGCCGAAGAGCTCTCAGGAAATTCATTTCCACCACTTGTCACATAGAGATCCGGGTCACCGTCACCATCCGCATCGAAAAAAGCACAATCGGTATCTTCTGATAGTTTGTCCCTCTCGAACATATACTCATTTGTTCTTTTGAATTGTCCATGGCTATCCTGTACAAAAAGAGCACCCGGAGAATCCCTGGCACCACCAATGAACAGATCATCCAAATCGTCGCCGTTCACATCGGCAACAGCCAGGTGCGGACCTTCATTGGATAACATTTGAAACAATAACGGATTGCGATCAAAATCCACAAAATCGTTTTCCGTGTGGGTGTAATCAAGTCCGGTTGCAGGGCTGATTTTATGAAAGACTCCTGTGGGCCCTTCCTGTGGAAGATCAATGCAACCACCCGGCTGATCATCCTGATCAATCACCAGGAATTGATTAACGGTCGCACCTTGCAGCACGCTACATCTGCCATCGGGCCAGTTCACTCTGATGGAATCGATACTCTCCGATTCTCCTAGTCCAAAGTGAAGCCGGTTATCCATGCAGGATTTGAAACCGCGCATGGGCACAAGCTCCCGGTATCTGATCTTCCCGTTTTCATAAAGGGTTACCCCTGCTCCAATGGCCGCGGTATTCCCCCCGGTACCATTAAGACTGACCACCAGGAAATTTGAAGCGGGCATACCTGATGTTTCATTCCTGTACACAAAAGGGGCCATATTCACATTATTGACTACCAGGTCCAGATCACCATCATTGTCAAGATCGCCATAGGCTGCACCGTTTGAGTGGGATGGTGTAGCCAGTCCCCACGATTCTGCCATGTTATCGAAAGTGAGGTCCCCATTATTCCTGAAAACGTAGTTAGGGATCCTTTCTGAAGGAATTTTATCAATGATACTCAGGATGGCCTGCTCCTCACTTTCAATCATGGATCTCATAACGGCAGGGTTTGAATATAGATCAAGATAATCACGGTCGAGCAGGTCCTTGAATATGCCATTTGCCACAAATATGTCATTGCATCCGTCGTTATCCAGGTCCATGATCAACGCACCCCAGCTCCAATCTGTGGCTTCTACCCCACTCAGCCTTCCAATCTCGCTGAACGAGCCATTCCGGTTGTTCAGCTGAAGCACATTCCTTGCAAACTGATGGTGGTACCCGTTTTCCAGTTTAAACTGGTACCTTTCCCAGGTTTCGAACAGCACCTTCGTTTTCAGGCGGTATTCTTCTTTTGGGGTCATTTCTGTAACAAAAATTTCAGGATAGGCGTCGTTGTTGATGTCGGCAATATCGGCACCCATGGCTCCCAGGCTGATTTCACCCAGCATCTCCGTGAGTGATTCGGTGAATGTGCCATCCCTGTTATTCATGTATAGGTAATCTCTCTCAAAAAAATCATTGGACACATAGATATCCATCCATCCGTCGCGGTTCACATCTGCTACACTCACACCCAGGCCAAAGCCAATCTTGCTCCCATATATTCCGGCGGCTTCACTCACGTCCTTAAAATACCCTTCTTCGTTCCGGTACAGCTTATTCCCTCCCAGGGTATCGCGCACCAGCCTTTCCCCGGGTTTGATATCAAATTCGGTTACCGACTGAAATGAATTGTTCAGCAGGTAGCAGTCAAGGTCGCCGTCGCGGTCATAATCAAAAAACGATGCATGGGTGGAAAGGCCAAGGTCTGCAATCCCGTATTCGATTGCATTTTCGGTAAATGTCAGGTCACCATTATTGATGAATAATTCATTCCTTCGGTTCGCAGTATGGGGATCTCCCGATTTACAGACATAAATATCCAGCCACCCGTCCCCGTTCACATCAGCAATGCTCACACCGGTTGACCATACATCAGGGCAGGCCACCCCTGCTTGTTCTGTTATATCTTCAAAGACGAAATTCCCCCTGTTTAAGTATAGTTTATTGTCCGCGATATTTCCGCAGAAATAGATATCGAGCTGACCATCATTGTTAAAATCGCCAAAGCCAACACCCGCACCGTTGTAAAAATTCCTGTAGGTATAGGTATTGTATTCCTCGGTATATTCCACCTGGTTAATAAATGAAATGTGAGTTTCCGCCTCTTCAAAAAGAGAAAACAACGGAGTATTTTCTGAACCCGGATCTCCCTTCTGACAGGATCCCATCAGAAGTGAAATCAGCAGCAACTGACCTAATGAAGACCTATGGTTGATCGGGCTGATCATAGGAAAGATATTGGATCCTGAATAATTGCTAATAGTAAGAATTAGCCAAAAAGAAAGCAAGCAATTGTGACAATTGCCTGCTCTCTACAATTAATTATGCGTAAAATAATTTTAGTCCCCTAATATCCAGGGTTTTGGGTTAGATTTGGGTTGGCATCCAGTTTATCCCTGTGAACCGGGTAGATGCTGGTAAATTCACCAGATTCCAAAACGTCCTGCACGTTATAGAATGGAAGAGCCCACTTTTCCAGATCAGGCCAGAGACCCCAACGGATCAGGTCCTGCCGCCGGTGATTCTCGTCAAACATCTCGCGTCCGATTTCATTGAACAATTCGCCCCCCGGAATAACTGCATTGTCATCGTCTATGTCAAAGCTAACAACACCATCCAATGTGGTAAGATCGGCAACTCCGGCTCTGGCCCTTAACTGGTTAACCAGTGTCAGCGCTTCTGCAATATTGCCCAGGCGGAATTGTGCTTCAGCTTTCATCAGCAAGACATCGCCATAGCGGAATACTGGATAATCGTTGCTCATTCTGTCCGGCAGGCTTCCCATACCGATCTCCCATTTCCCGATTCTGACACCGTCCTGGCGAAGTGCCTGGGGACCCAATTCGTGGATCTGCGGTCGTCCCGAGCCAATATTTCCAAAATTAAGCGGTTGATCATCCGGGTCACCAAGCAGAGGTGCAGGTTGCCGGTCCGGATTTGGTGCTTCAAATCCGTCATCCATAACGAAGACGCCACCGGATGTGTACTGGTATCCTGCAATGAAATTACCCCGTTTCCCTGCGGGACCGTCAACCGTACCCACATCACCTTTTCTCAGGTCAGTGTCTTCATAAGAATTGTAGAATTCCTCCAGGGTACAAAAACCGTTCCATGGTTGTGCCGTCAGGTTATAGGTCTGCTGGCTGCCATAGTGCAATGAACGGACTGCAATATTGAATCCCTGGAAAAATACCTGGTCGTATGGAATGGCAAAGATAAACTCATTGGATCCGGAATTGTCCACATTGAAGTTGGTAAAATAGTTCCCCTCCAGTGAATATTCACCCGAATTGATGATGGCATCACAGGCCGTGACTACTTTCGCCCATTGATCTGATCCTGTATAAACTCCTGCATTCAGGTAGAGCTTGGCCAGCAATGCCTGCCCTGCATAGTAATTCATCCGGCCATAGGTGGTACCATCCACTGCCTTCGATAATTTGGGAACAGCCGCTTCAAGATCACCGACAATGGCAGCATACACATTTGCCCTTGAAGTTGTGGTTGGCTGTGCATCGGCTGTGGCAAAATCGAGAACAAGCGGAACGTTGCCAAATACATCAATGAGCTGCCAGTAGAAGAATCCCCTCACAGCTTTAAGTTCTGCAATAAATGCATCAGCGGTAGCCTGTTCAACCTGGCCATCATCCACAAGAGATTGGAATTGGAAAATAAGCCTGTTGGAAGTATTCACTCCTCCAAAGCCAAAATCCCATGCACCGTTCAACCAGCCATCTTCAAAGGTCCAGGAATGTAAATGGAGCCTCCTCCATTCACCGCCATCATCCCAATCCTGTCCCCTGGTGGGAACCACCATCTCATCGGTGCTGACTTCCTGCACAGAGTGCGGATCATTTGAGGCAAAATTGCCAAATGAAGTATAGGCTGCACCCAAAGCGGACACATACTCCTCTTCCGAGCTAAAGAAATTATCCGGTGTAACCTCGCCAAAGAGCTCTTCGTCCAGGTCGGTACATGACTGGTTAAATCCAGCCATGACCAACACAATCAGTATTCCCTTGATCAGAAATAGTGATTTTTTCATTGTATTGTTTTTTGTTGTTTTCATGTCGTCTACATTTAGAGGTTAAAAACCTAGGTTTACACCGATGGAAACAGATCTGGCCCTGAACCATGTATTCCTTGGATCCTGGCCCGGTGCTAGTGGATTTCCCTCATACTCGTACCTGGGATTCGGATCCGACCCGGAATACCCGGTAAGGTAGAATAGATTATTACCGGCAAGATAAACCCTGACATTTTTGAATCCGGCGTCGGCACCTATGTCGAAATTATAGCCAATACTGGCATAATCAAGCGCCAGGAAAGAAGCATTTTCAATATGATAACTGGAATATACAGAGGCGGATGTATTTAAAAGAGCTCCTGTTCCCTCATTTCTCACATCGGTTGCCGATTTAGGCAAGTTATAGGATCCGATCATATTGGGAGCCTCATAGAATGCCCGGTATTTGTTGTTTAAGTCGTGGCCGAGCACACTGCGGAAGGTGATATTCACATCCAGGTTTTTATACCTGAAATCATTTGCGAATCCGAACTCTGCATCCGGCAAACCATTTCCAATCACCTGGCGGTCGCTGGCATCAACTGTTCCATCCTCATTAGTATCCTGAAGAATCAGGTTACCGTCTCCATCGATTTCCACAAAAGTATGCCCCCATAACTGGCCGATGGGTTTACCCTCTTCTGCGCGTACAGTGGGTACGTCACTCTGACCCGGTGCACCCATGGGAGCCAGGTCGCGAACTCCATAGGTAAGTTCAGCACCATTAAAGGTACCAGAGAGTGAAACGAGCTCGTTCTTGAGATAATAGGTCGGAGTAATTGACATGCTGTACGAGAAATCCCCCGATTGAACAGCCCTCCATGTGAGGTTCAGTTCAAGACCGGCGTTCTGAATTTCACCCAGATTCAGCCATGCCTGGGTATAAAGGTTCGGTGGTACAGGTACTTCATACTCGAAGAGAAGGTCAGTGGTAGTCCTGGAATAGAAGTCCAAAGAACCAAAGAACGTACCATCAAAGAGTGAGTAATCAAGTCCCACATCGATTTCAGCTTTCTTTTCCCAGCCCAGGTCTTCATTGGCATTGCTCACCGGTGCATATCCCGGTACGAATTCTCCGTTGTAGAAGAAATTGCCACCTGGACCCAGGCGAAGTACTGATAGATAGCTGTCACTTGGTTGGTTGCCTGTGATTCCAAAGCTAGCCCTGAGTTTCAGGTTATCGAGCGTGGCAACATTAAGGAAATTAGCCAGTTCAACTCCGGCGCCTATAGCAGGGAACAATCCCCACTTGTTGCCTGCTCCAAACCTGGATGATCCTTCGTACCTGGCACTGGCCGTAACAAACCAGTTATCGGTCACGTTCAGGTTCACACGTCCAAAAAAAGCGATTAGCTTCGCTGAATTTTTATAACTCTCAACCGTACCGATTCCATTATTAAAATCCAGAGCTGCACTCAAATTATTGTAAGAAAAGGCGTCGGTGATAAAATCACCCCCCCTGGCACGAAATCCTTCCCATTCAAATTCCTGGTAAGAATAACCTCCCAATACTGTCAGGTTGGCACTGCTAATCTTTTCATTCCAATGGATTGTCGATTCAAATAGCCTGTTTGAAGCTTCATCCAGGCGCCTTTCAGCAATACCATTCCTGTCAATTCCGGTCCAATAGCTGTTTTTATCATAGTACTGCCCCCTCAAGAAGGATTCACTCTGGACAGAATAAAATGCATCAACAGTCAGGTCCTTGGTGATATCAAAGGCTCCCTTTAGAGCCACGTTTAATCGCTTGTCTTTTCCCTCATTGATGTTCTGCTCCAGGATCTGGACAGGGTTATAATAATCAAATAGGATCTGTTGGAAATACCCATCATACACATCATATGCCGCATCAGTGCTCCTTACCGGGGCTGTCGGATTATAAACCGTGGCATATCTGAAGGCATCATTAAATCCGTATTGTGCCTCTTTTGAAGTAGACCCTAAGTATAAATCTACAGTCAACTTGTCTTTTATTGCTTTTTGACTCAGATTCAGCCTGCCGTTTAACTGGCTGTACCCGGTATTGATCGAGATACCTTCGCCATCCCTGATGTTGAATGATGCCCGGTAAGTGGTCTTGTCGGACCCACCGGACAGGCTCAGGTTGTGCACCTGGGAAATAGCAGTTTGCGTGGTTTCTTCAAACCAGTCAGTAGATTCTCCAAAATCGGTTCCCAGGCCGGTTTCTGTTGATAATGCCCTCCACTCTTCCGCATTCATCACGTCTGTATGTTTGGCCATTGATTCAGCAGTAACGTAACCGTTGTACTCAATCTGGGCTGTGCCCCTGCGCCCCTTTTTGGTTGTGACGATAATCACACCGCTGGAGCCCCTTGTTCCATAAATTGCTGCAGCGGAACCATCTTTGAGAACGTCAATGGATTCTATGTCGTTGGGATCCACGTTGTCCAGTGATCCTCCGATGATTCCATCAATGACGACCAACGGGGCAGTATTTGCTCCGATGGTGCTCATCCCCCGTAGCCGCAGTGTATACCCTTCATTGGGGTTGCCACCCGGCTTGGTGATGGATAAACCTGCCACCTTTCCCTGAATCAACTGAGCGGGGTTGTTCACATTACCTTTCACAAAATCCTCAGATTTTACATTAGAAACAGCACTGGTCAGCTCTTTCTTTTTCTGGGTACCATACCCAATCACTACAATTTCGTCGAGTGACTGTACATCAGCGACCATCATCACATTGAGGGTTGTCTGACCCCCAACGGCAATTGACTGGGTCGAATAACCAATGGATGAAAATACCAGTACAGCGTCTGGCCCTGGCACATCAATGCTGTAGTTGCCGTCAACATCGCTCACAGCTCCCTGAACAGTTCCCCGGATCACTATGTTGACCCCCGGGATCGGACCCTCTTCTGAAGAAGATACCTTTCCTGTAACCGTTCGTTGCTGAGCGCTGGCAAAGCTGAATGCAATACCGAGTAGGAGCAATGACAAGATGCCACCTCTCCACATAGTAGAATTGCGCATAATTACGTTAGTTTTAGTTAGTAATAATTGATAATAGTTCTTAGGTTTAATCTCAAATGTAAAGAAAATAAATGTAAGGCTTTTTTTTTTTATACAAAAATCTTTGCGCTATCGATTGCGCACTACTATTCCGGAAAATCCCTGAGTTTGAGATTTGTAGTCGAATACACTTTCCCTGCCCCAGAGCAAAGAAATAATTCCTTTATTAAATTTAACATTTCTTTCACATACAAATCAGCAATGATCCCCCTATCCAATCTAATCCTCAAATAATAGATCTAAGATGATTCCATCCAGGCGGCAGCGAATTCACTTTAAATAAGTATTTTTGTGCCTCAGAAACCAAAATGAATAAACCGCATGGGAAAACTGATTATCAATAGCTACGCTGAGTTTGAGCAATACATTGGAAAAGAGTTAGGAGTATCAGAATACCACCAGATAACACAGGAGCAGATTAACCAGTTTGCCGATGCCACGCTGGACCATCAGTGGATTCACATCGATACCGAACGGGCAAAAAAGGAAAGCCCGTTTGGAGCAACCATTGCTCATGGGTACCTGAGTATTTCGGTTCTCCCCTATCTATGGAATCAAATCATAGAGGTAAATAACATTACCATGCTGGTAAATTATGGCATTGAAAGCCTGAAATTCGGCCAGGCGGTGGTGGTCAACAGTGAAGTAAGGATAAAGGCCAATCTGAAGTCACTGGTAAACTTAAGAGGAACCGCAAAAGCAGAAGTTGAGGTAACCCTTGAGATTAAGGATAGCAAGAAACACGCCTTTAAAGGAGTTATTATCTTTCTCTATCAGTTTAAATAACTGGTTAGACACCAATGGACTGTGTAAAAAGAGGGTTATGCAATTCGTATAATCTGATCTCCAAAAGTATAATCACCTGCTCAAGATGGGCATCGGTATTCGCTAAAGACGTATTAAAGTAATCTCTATGAGTCAAAAAAAGAATAGTTCCGGTATTCTTCAGAGGATGTTGAACTGGACCGAGAGGGCAGGCAATGCCCTACCCCATCCCGCCACACTATTCGCCCTGTTCGCCTTAACTGCACTACTCTTATCAGCTCTGGGGGTTTTTCTGGAGTGGGAAGTAGTACATCCGGGAACGAACGAGATTGTGCGACCTGTAAATCTATTGTCGAAAAGCGGGATTCACCGGATCCTGCTGGAAATGGTGGATAATTTTACCGGGTTTGCACCCTTGGGTATTGTGTTGGTAGCTATGCTGGGAATCGGGATCGCGGAGCAGAGCGGAATGATACACGTGGTCATCAGGTTGTTGGTATTGAACTCCCCCAAACACCTGCTGACATTCGTGATCGTATTCGCCGGGATTCTATCCAATATGGCTGCTGACGTTGGCTATGTGTTGTTGATTCCCCTGGCAGGAGTAATATTCATGGCTGTTGGCAGGCACCCAGTGGCCGGTATGGCAGCAGCATTTGCAGGTGTTTCAGGTGGCTTCAGTGCCAACCTAGCCATTGGAACAGTCGATCCATTACTGGCTGGACTTTCCCAGGAAGCAGCCCAGATACTTGATCCCAGCTACCAGGTAAATCCGACTGCAAATTATTATTTTATGGCTGCCTCCACTTTTGTAATTGCATTTACCGGCACCTTTATTACCGATCGGATTGTGGAACCGCGTTTAGGAAAGTATACCGGCTCTCTGGTCGAAAATGAGGATTCATTTGGCACCCTCTCCCGGCAAGAGAAAAAAGGACTGTGGGTGGCACTGGCCACCTTTTTGGTGATGATGAGTATCACCCTTATCGGGATTATTCCTGAAGCCGGGTTTTTCCGTGGGGAGGACGGTGGAATTTTAAGTTCCCCGTTGATCCGCGGTGTGGTGGCCATGCTCTTCATCACAGCGGGTGGCACGGGGCTCGCCTATGGTTTCACCACCGGAGCCTTCAAGAATGATGGGGATGTGGTTGATGGAATGGCTCTCTCCATGAAAACCCTGGCCACATACCTGGTTCTGGTATTCTTTGCTGCCCAGTTTGTTGCCTATTTTAAGTGGAGCAACCTCGGTATCATCATGGCAGTAGAGGGTGCCGACCTTCTTATGTCAGCCAATATTGGTCTCATCCCATTGATGATCCTGTTTATCTTGCTTTCCGCTTCTATCAATATGCTGATGGGAAGTGCTTCAGCCAAATGGGCCATACTGGCTCCTATATTTATTCCCATGTTCATGATCATGGGTTACTCACCGGAGTTATCTCAGGTTGTTTACCGGATTGGTGACAGCGTGACCAATGTGATCTCACCTATGATGAGCTTCTTTGCATTAATCATTGCCTTTGTTCAGAAATATGATCCAAAAGCAGGCATCGGCACGATCATCGCCACCATGGTCCCCTACTCCATGGCATTTCTGTTGGTCTGGATCCTGCTCCTGGTAGCCTGGTTACTGATAGGAATCCCACTGGGTCCGGATGCAGGGATACATTACATCCTAAAATAATATGACCTGATTGAATCTATCATGCTGAATCAATTCTAATTATGAAAATAGAACACATCGCAATCTGGACGAATCAGCTGGAAGTCCTGAAAGAGTATTATGAGAAATATTTCAGAGGAAAATCCGGTGAACTATACCACAATCCGGGGAGGCAGTATGATAGTTATTTTCTTTTTTTTGATTCGGGTGCAAGACTCGAATTGATGGCCTCACCTGCAATCCCCAAAAACCTCAATGATACGATTGAGAAAGA
>CAZCQL010000006.1:0-71801 GCA_964500835.1 uncultured Bacteroides sp. | reverse complement strand
CAGAACCGTGTGGAAGTAATTTCAAAGCCTTCAGCATAAGAAATCAACTAACCACTAAAACGGCCCACTTATGACGATGCAGAAGCGGGCCGGGAGGAAAACCTAATCCAATTGCCAGATTAGTCGATATAAAAACCTAAACGAATTTCGATCCTGTTGTACAGATCGGTGTAGGTGTAGTTTTGGTTGTTCCAGTTATATTTTTCCGTGTATGAGGCTTGTTGGTACCTGTACATCAATTCTACATCCCATGCAAGGTGTTCCCGGGATTTTATCTTAAGTCCTGCTCCTATCCCCGCCAGGGGCCCTCCTGAATAAGTGTAATCAATATCATATTCCGAATGGTCAGAAGATAACGGCATGGAATAACCGCCTTTTGCCATCACATAAGGTACCACATCGCCGCCCGGAAGATCATACCGGATATCGAGGAATGCAGGGAGGTAATTGGCAGACAAGAGTTCAATTCCAATTCCAATTCCTGTAAAAATCCCAAGGGAGTTCCGCCACCCATTCACCATCAAGAGACTGAAGGGAGCTACCTGCATGTTGTTGGATGATCCAGCCAGAAAACCGATCGATGTCATGTTCACGAACCCGGATTTAAAACCCATGGGTTCCTTTCCCGGTTTGTGTTCGGGTGTATATGGCTCTGCCGTTATTTTCTCCACTCCGGCGATTTTATGATACCATATATTACCACACAGATCTTCTATCTTCACATGGTCGGTAAGTTCTATCTCCAGGATTTTTCCTCGGATCACACTTCCGTTTTTAAGGTAAACATGGTCCACATCCTGAGCTTCCACTTGGGTAGCAAGTACCATCAGTACCAGGAAAAGGATCGAGCGAACGGTGACAACGAAATGCATGGGTTCAATGTTTGTTTCACGATACATTTCCTTCAGGATGACAAGTCGCGTAGAATGGTTGCGTCCCATACGCAACCCTGGCAGTACATCCTGCATCTTAGGTGCAAAAACATCACCCAAAAAAGATCGAATGAAAACAAGAACTATTTCCCTTCTGGCGATACTTGCTTGTATGATCACATCCTGCGAGGATAAAAAGCTACAAACCTACATAGCAAATGTTCCCATTTATATGCCGTATAAGGACCTCAGGGCATCCTTTGAAGTAACGGCCTCTGTAGAGATGATAAACCCCGGGAAAATCTACTTTAAAGATCAGTACATATTCATCAACGAGTACCGGAAAGGGATTCATGTGGTTGATCTCTCTGACCCTTCCAATCCATCTCAAAAGGCCTTTATAACCATACCCGGAAATGTGGATATGGCCATCAAGGACAACATCCTTTATGCCGACAGTTTTATTGATCTGGTGCTGATCGATATCTCAAACCCTGAGCAACCCACGGAGGTAAAAAGAATGGAAGAGATATTTGAATATGTGATCCCGCCATATGATTGGGATTACCCGTTGGATGAAATTGACCAGGAGAAAGGGGTCATCACAGAGTTTGAGACAAAGGAAATCACCAGAGAGGTATACAACAATCCGTATCCATGGCCCATATTCGAAGATTATGCGGCATTAGAATCCAGTAGCACAAAGTACAATGTCCCGGCTGGTGGAGCAGGCAGTGCATATGGAGTAGGAGGCTCCATGGCCCGGTTTATCACATCCGGAAATTATCTCTATGCCTTGGAGAGCACCTCTAAACTTAAAAGCTTCGACATAAGCGATTTAGATAATCCTGAAGGTAAAAATGAGCTCTACCTGTGGGGCAATGTGGAAACCGTATTTATTTCCGGTCAGTACATGTATATTGGCACGTCCATGGGGATGCATATTCTTGGCCTGCAGGAGCCTTCTGTACCTATCCTGTTGTCGACCTACCAACATATCACCGGATGCGATCCGGTGGTGGTTAACGGAAATCTGGCCTATGTAACCCTGCGTGCAGGGAATATGTGTGGAGGCACTCAAAGCTTGTTGGAGATTATTGATATCTCCGAAAAAACTAATCCTGAAAGAATGGTTTCGTATGCCATGTCGGATCCATATGGACTGGGAATAGACGGAAACACGTTATTTGTATGCGAAGGTGAGTACGGTTTAAAAGTTTACGATGCTACGGATCCTCGCGCAGTTACCTCAAATAAAATTGCAGAGTTCAGTGAAATTCATGCACATGATGTGATTCCGCTTTCCTCATTTTTGTTTATGATTGGAGACGACGGTTTTTATATTTATGATTATTCTGACTTGAACGATATATTACTGCTGGGAACTCTTCCTGTGGTCTCCCCAGAAGAGTAATTGAACTTTGCCTTCCGGCCTTTCAGGTCTGATCGATTTTAGCTATTTTTGCAGCTTGAAATTCGAAGTAACTGCAGATGTTTGAAAATCTATCAGAAAGACTTGAGCGGTCATTTAAAATACTAAAAGGACAGGGTAGGATCACCGAGATCAATGTGGCAGAGACCCTGAAAGATGTTAGGCGAGCCCTTCTCGATGCTGATGTCAATTTTAAAATAGCCAAACAATTTACCGAAGAGGTTAAAGAGGAAGCGTTGGGCCAAAAAATCCTTAGCGCTGTAAAACCATCGGAAATGATGGTGAAAATAGTACACGATCACCTGACCAAACTGATGGGCAGTGAAAATGTACCAATAAACCTGAAAGGGGCGCCAACCGTAATCCTCATTTCCGGCTTACAGGGATCCGGTAAGACCACTTTTTCCGGAAAACTTGCCTCCCACCTGAAAAATAAAATAGGAAAACAGCCTTTGCTTGTAGCCGGTGACGTTTACAGACCAGCAGCTATTGAGCAGCTTAAAGTGGTTGGTGAACAAGTTGGAGTACCTGTGTACACTGAGGAGGGAAACATGAATCCGGTTAAAATTGCGAAAGCCGCTGTAAAGGAAGCTAAAATAAAAGGCAACAACGCAGTAATTATCGATACGGCAGGACGACTGGCCATCGATGAGGAGATGATGAAAGAGATAGAAGCGGTGAAGGACGCAGTAACCCCACATGAAATTCTATTTGTGGTAGATTCCATGACCGGTCAGGATGCCGTAAATACAGCCAGGGAATTTAACGAACGACTGGATTATAATGGAGTTGTACTTACAAAACTGGACGGTGACACCAGGGGTGGTGCCGCACTTTCCATTCGATCAGTGGTTCACAAGCCTATAAAGTATGTGGGTACAGGCGAGAAAATGGATGCACTGGATGCATTCCATCCCGGCAGGATGGCAGATCGAATCCTGGGAATGGGTGATATCGTTTCACTTGTTGAGAAGGCCCAGGAACAATATGATCAGGAAGAAGCCAGGAAGCTGCAAAAAAAGATCGCGAAAAATCAGTTTGATTTCACTGATTTTATGTCGCAGATTCAGCAGATTAAAAAAATGGGGAACATTAAGGATCTTGCCAGCATGATACCTGGTATGGGAAAGGCTATTAAAAACCTGGACATGGACGGCGATGCTTTTAAGAGTGTCGAGGCCATCATTAATTCAATGACTCCGTCCGAGAGAGCCAATCCGGCTATTCTCAATGGAAGCAGGAGAAAACGTATCGCAGTCGGAAGCGGAACTACGGTGCCTGATGTGAACAGATTGGTAAAGCAATTTGACGAAACCCGGAAGATGATGAAGGTTATGACAACCGGGAAGGGGAAAAATGCCCGAATGCCGATGCGATAAGCAAGTAAAAAAAATGTAGAATGTAGAAAATTACAAATGATGCAGGTAATCGATGGGAAGGCAACAGCCAAAGCAATAAAAGAAGAGATCAGGATGGATGTGGACATGCTGGTTTCGAAAGGACAACGGAATCCTCACCTGGCGGCCATACTTGTGGGACATGACGGAGGCAGCGAAACCTATGTGGCATATAAAATTAAGGACTGCGAAGAAGTAGGATTTAAATCCACCCTGGTCAGGTTTGAGGAAAATGTAAAAGAGGAAATACTACTTGCCAGGATCGTGGAACTAAACCAGGACGATGGGTTGGATGGATTTATTGTACAACTACCTCTTCCCGAACACATTAACGAGCAAAAAGTGATTGAGACCATCGATCCGAAAAAGGATGTAGATGGTTTCCACCCGGTAAATGTAGGCAAAACAGTCATTGGACTCCCATCGTTTGTTTCAGCCACCCCCTACGGAATTATAGAGCTCTTAAAGCGATATAAAATTAAGACTTCGGGAAAACATTGTGTAGTGGTTGGAAGAAGCAATATCGTGGGCAGACCATTGAGTATTCTTATGTCACAGAAATCCATGAATTCAACAGTGACGGTTGCCCACAGCCGCACCATGGATCTTGAGGAGCTTTGTGCTTCAGCGGACATCCTGATCGCTGCCCTGGGAGCTCCAGGATTTATTAAGGGAAATATGGTAAAGGAGGGTGCCGTTGTCATTGATGTAGGAACCACCAGGGTCCCGTCCACCGAAACTAAATCCGGATTTAAACTTAAAGGGGACGTCGTATATGAGGAAGTCGCTCCGAGGTGCTCTTTTATTACTCCTGTGCCAGGAGGAGTTGGACCTATGACCAGGGTTTCATTGCTTAGCAATACGCTTTTGGCAGCAAAAGGAATAATCTATTCTTGATGAATCATTTTCAGAAGTAAATCTATCTCCAGTATATGAAACGTCAGATTATACTTTTGCTATCCTTGCTGGTAGCCTGCCAACTGTACGCCCAAACCGAAACACACCTGAGCGTTGAGTCGGCAAAGGAATTTGTGCTCCGGACAACTAATAACAAAGCCATTTGGAGAACGGAGAAAAATGATGTGTACACCTCCCTGCTCAGATTGCTCAATCATACTTCAAGACCTTACGACAGCATCAGGGTAGAATTGGAAAACTTGGATTTTGCATCTATACCGGTTACACTGGAGAGAAGCCTGCTGAGGGATACGGTGGAAATCCGTCGGTTAAATGATTCTACATTCATCATCGATTCGATTGGCTGGAGCCTCGATCTACTGCTAAAAGAGGTTGTGATGATAGAGTACCCGGTGGATTTTTCAACACTTGCTTTTTCAGATTCTATTCTGGATCGGAATGGAATGCTGGATTCATCCCTGTTTACAGCGGATACCCTTTCAGTGCCTGTTATTGATTCTGTGGCACTGAAGACCCTGCATATACCCATGCATCATTTTTCGCGAAACGGAATAACTCCAATGATAGAGGGGCACGATTCCTATGATCATCTCCAGGTGTTAACAGATCCGGGACTTCTTGTATTTACCGACACGATTTCACAATGGCTGGCCCCTCCGGAGTCACCTTTCTATATACTCACTGGTGCACGCCAGCTGGATTCCCTCCAGTTCGCTGTGGAAACTCTGGTGAGATTCAACGAAAAGAGAGACTCTACAAGGCTTATAATCAATGATATGTATGGGAGAAAGAGTCCGCTCTGGATTTCAAACGGAAAAAGTAGCTCCCATCGTTTCTGGGTGAAGAATTACAAGAACGATTCCATTACACTCTGGATAGGAAATCCCGCATCCGATGAAATAAGCCTACTCCTGGAGGATGATATTGATGTGAACCGACTGGTCACCGAGGAATTGGGCCATTTGCCCGGAGATCTCAGGGAACCGGATCGTAAATTAGTGAAGATTTCCTTGCTCGAACCTAATCCAATATTTTGGGAATATGAATTTTCAAGTGCATTCACCTTCAACCAGACTTACCTGGCAAACTGGTCCAAAGGAGGCGAAAGTTCACTCACTACCATGCTTGATGTAATGGGGAATGCGATTTATAATAACAAGGAAGCCAATACACAATGGATCAATGGTATGCGGTTGAAATTCGGCACTTTAATTACCGATGAAAAAGGCCTTAGAAAAAATAATGACCTCTTTGAAATAAATTCGAAATTCAACCGGAACGCCTCAGGTAAGATTGGACTGAGTGCATCATTTTATATGAAGAATCAGGTTGCAAAGGGGTACAATTATCCGAACGATTCGGTGATTGTTTCAAAATTTTTAAATCCAGCCTCCCTCACCATTGGACTGGGAGCTGAATATAAACCATTTAAGCATACCACCCTTAACATGGCACCACTATCCTATAAAAATACATTTGTCCTGGATACGGCCCTTATTGATCAAACCAAGCACGGGATCGACGGCGACAAACGCATCAAGCAGGAATTGGGAACCCAGATCGTACTAATGAATAAGCTAAGTCCCATGGAAGATCTGAACATCACCAATACGCTTCGGCTATTTTCAAACTACTTAAATCACCCCGAAAATATTGATATAGACTGGGAGATTATCGTGGATAAAAAGATTAATTGGTTTTTTACAATCAGGCTGAACCTTCACCTGATCTATGACGACGACATTCGTTTCAATGTATTGGATCAGAACGACCTGCCAGTTCTAAGGTTGGACGGCACTCAGAAAAAGGTGGCCAGAACTCAGTTTAAAGAGTTTGTGGGATTGTCTATGCTGTTTAAGTTTTAATTACCGGATCAGCAACTCCATGGATTTTCTCTTTTCGGTCATCTGTAAGCGATGGTAGAGCTGATATAGCCTGGAGATGGTTTTCTGATTACCCGGTTCAAGTTCATAAGCCTTTTCCAGCCATGTCACTGCTTTCCGAAATTTATTCATCGATTCCCTTCGTGCAACCTGGTATTCCTCATTGTTCTTTATAAGGCGGGCAGATTCACTGATGTGCACTCCAATGTTATAGTTGCAAATCCCCAGATCGTAATAAATCATCACCTCATGCGGTGCCAAAGTGCTTGCGTGCATCAGGCTCTCAATAGCACGATCGTACAGCTTCATTTGTTGATAAACCAATCCGCGTGTCCATGGAAAATGATAATTCTCCGGACGCCGCCCGGAAGCCCTGTCCAGGACCTCTATGGCCTGCTCCAATCTGTCGGTGTTCACCAGAAGGTCCACAAGCTGCAGAACAATGGATTCTTCACTTTTATACTTGTCTTCTCCATCAAACAAAACCTGTTCAGCCCTGGCCGAATCACCCGCATTACAATGCGCATAATAGAGCAGAAGTGCTGTATTGGGAGAATATGCATCATCATTCAGGCCTGTCAGGTAGCTGATTGCTTTATCCCATTCTTTTGCCTCGTATGCGGCCATAGCGGTATTGTATACAAGGTTGGTGTCAGTTTCCACTGAAAGGAGAGGGCTCTTGCTGATCATCAACGCATGTTCAAATGAGTTGAGTGCCTTGGAATAATTTTTTTTCAGGAAGTACTGTTCCCCCATTTTTTGAAAATCATTGGCCAACGCGTAATACTGTGTGGTTATGGAAGATGCAATCCTGCTTCGCGAACCGAGTTGCAACGCTTTTTCATATGCATCGTATGCTACTACCAGTTGATCCGGATAGAGGTTTGTCTTTTTGGTATCATTTTTCTTAAATCCTGCTTCAAAAGATTTCTGACAGAGCAATCCTTTGGCATAGAAGGTTCTGTTCCACCTTGAGGTTCTGTCATTCCAGACTGCCATCTCTATGGCCTCTTTAGCTTCTTCATACTTTTCTGATTCGATCATCTGGAAAACTGATAATACCCTGCTTTTTTGTCCAAAAGCTGCCAGGGTCGTCCACAACAGGGTAAAGATGAAAAACAATCGTCTCATGATCATCTTGTTACATCCGTTCCGGAACCTCTAAACCAAGCAGCTCCATACCCGAATTAATAATCCGAGCTACCGCATCAACAATAAGTAGCCGCAATCCAACCTGTGCTGCGTTATCTGCTTTTAGGATGCTGTAGTCGTGGTAAAACTGATTAAACTCTTTTGCAAATTCGTACAGGTAATTAGCAATCAGCGACGGATTTAGCGTCCGGGATGCTTCATTAATAATTTCTGGAAATTCAAACATCATCCGAATCAGGTCAACCTCCTTATCAATCAACAACAGATCACCTCTGTTTTTTGGAGCACCTTCTCCCTTTCTCCTTACGCTCTGGATACGTGCAAAGGTATATTGAATGAATGGGCCTGTGTTTCCGTTAAAGTCAACCGATTCCCGGGGATTAAAGGTCATGTTCTTTTTAGGATCGACCTTCAAAATAAAGTATTTCAGAGCTCCCATTCCAACCTGCCGATAGAGGATGGCTTTCTCCTCCTCATTATAATCTTCAAGTTTTCCAAGCTCTTTAGACATCTTTCTCGCAGTCGTTTCCATCTCATCCATCAAATCATCTGCATCCACTACGGTTCCTTCCCGGGATTTCATTTTGCCTTCAGGCAATTCAACCATTCCATACGAGAGATGAAACAATTTTTCCGCCCAACTAAATCCAAGCTTCTTCAGTACGATGGTGAGGACCTGGAAATGGTAATTCTGTTCGTTACCAACGACATAGATATGCGAATCAAATCCAGATTCATCATACCGCTGATGAGCAGTACCCACATCCTGTGTCATATATACAGATGTTCCATCTGACCGCAATAAAAGTTTATGATCCAATCCTTCATCCTCCAGATTTGCCCATACAGAACCATCTTCCTTCTTATAGAGAACACCTGCTGCCAATCCTTTTAGAATAATATCCTTGCCAAGTTTATAGGTATCCGACTCGTAATATGTCCTGTCAAAACTAACTCCAAGCCTCCTGTAAGTCTCCTCAAAACCATCATACACCCATCCATTCATTTTTTCCCAAAGCTCTCTGGTTTCTTCATCATCAGATTCCCATTTTCGGAGCAGCTCTCTTGCTTCCTCCAAAACAGGGGCTTCCGTTTCAGCCTCTTTCCTGGATTTACCTTTCCTGACCAACTCTTCTACTTGTGCTTTGAAAGTTGTGTCAAACTGGACATAGTACTTCCCCACGAGATGATCTCCTTTCATAGCTGATGATTCAGGAGTTTCACCATTTCCCTGATTCTTCCAAGCCAGCATAGACTTGCATATATGGATACCCCGATCGTTCACCAGGTTCACTTTTATTACCTTGTTACCAGTTGCTTCTAATATCCTGGAAATGGAGTGTCCCAATAGATTATTCCTGATGTGCCCAAGGTGCAAAGGTTTATTTGTATTGGGTGAAGAAAATTCGATCATCACTTTCCGGGAATTAGCCTTAACGGGGGTAAATCCGTATTGATTGTCCCGAAGATCTGTATTTAGAAAATTTATCCAGTACTGGTGTGAAACGGTTAGATTCAAGAATCCTTTAATCACATTGTACCCAGATAACATTTCTGAGTGTTCGACCATCAGCTCTCCCAGGGCCTTCCCGGTTTCTTCGGGTGAACTTTTCGAATGCCTGAGAAGTGGAAATACCACCAGTGTGAAATCACCCTCAAACTCCTTGCGGGTTTTTTGTATTTGAATCTCTTGTTCCTGAATAGAGGTATCCCATCTCTCCAAAACCGCCTTCACGGCTGCGGATCTTATAATCTGATCAATACGCTGCATGACGAGTAAATTGACGTGCAAAGATAGAAAAAAAAGATCCCCCTGCAGGCGCAGAGGGACCTAAAACTAAACTAACCCTAAAACTAAATCTATGAAAAGAAATGTAGAATAAAGAACGAAATTATCTGTTTGATAATCAATAAACTTTCTACATATTATTAAACGTACAATTACTAAAAATGTTGCACTAAATTTTCAAAAAATATATTAAATAATGTTAATAATATTACCTTATCTTTAACAGTAACACCTGTATTTCTCCCATGGATAAAAATGCCTGAAAAATACCTTCATATTATCTCTTTCAACATTCCGTATCCTGCCGACTATGGAGGAGTTATAGATATTTATTATAAACTAAAGGCCCTGAAAGAAGCGGGGATTCAGGTGATTCTTCACTGTTTTGAATATGGGCGACAACCTTCCAAAGAACTCGAGGACCTTTGCCTGAAGGTTTATTACTATCACAGAAATACCGGACTGAAATACTACTTCAGGCTGGAGCCCTATATTGTTGCTACAAGGGTTGCAAATTCTATGCCAAATAACCTTTTTAATGACTCGTTTCCTGTTTTATTTGAAGGTCTGCATACCACAGGAATTTTAGCCAGGTGCCGGGCGGCTAAAAAAAAGATTTTGGTCCGTGCACACAACATCGAACACCATTACTATCGATCCTTATCAAAGATAGAACCCAACCTCTACCGAAAATTGTTCCTGCTTTCCGAATCCCGGAAGCTGAAAAAATATGAACAGATCCTGCGCCAGGCCGATCATGTGCTGAGCATAGCCAAGCATGAAACAGACTATTTTAATAACACCTATGAGAATGGGGTATTTGTACCTCCTTTTCACAGGTTTGAAAAAGTTACTTCCTTACCTGGATCAGGAGATTACATCCTCTATCATGGAAATCTGGCCGTGCCTGAAAATTCGGAGATATTTCTTAAACTGGCGAGAAGGATTCTCTCAAAAAACAGGTTTCCTGTGATTGTTGCAGGGAAAAATCCTTCAGAAAAATTCCAGAAAAGGATGGCCGAGTATCCACTCATCAGGGTGGTTCCCAATCCTACGGATCAGGAATTGGATGAGCTTGTTCAGAACGCCCAGGTAAACCTTCTCCATACCTCGCAATCCACCGGTATCAAGTTGAAACTCATTCACGCACTCTATTCAGGAAGACACTGTCTGGTGAATGCACAGATGATCGAAGGTACTGGATTGGAATCACTCTGTGTGGTTGTAAACATTGGGGACAACCTCCATCAGATGCTGGATAAACTTATGGCATTGCCCTTTAATGAGGAGGAAATCAGGAAAAGAACAAAGGCCCTGAAGGAATACTCCAACAGGGCCGGTGCAGAAAAAATACTAAGATTATTAGGTTAGTTCTCTATCTCGTCTTTTCGATCAGGTCGGTCTAATATGGAGAATATAAGAACGACTACGGCTGCTGCAGCCAGAATGACCATAAGTGATTTGAACATGCGGGCTATGAGATCTTCAATATCCACCACTTCCCAAATTCCTAAGATGGCCACTATTGAGAACAGGAGCACAAGAGCCGATAAGATGTAGGCAATGATTTTTTTTACTTTCATCATTTTGGAGTTTAGTTAAATCGATTCAAATTACCGAATTATTTATCTTTTATCAAGAACCGGGCCAGGCCGAGAATATTTTCAAAAGAACATGTATGATTGTGCCCGGTGTATACCCATTCATATCCACTGGTTGTTTGATTAACACGAAGAAGAGAATCAGCATTTTCTGTCACAATGATTCCCATTCTGTCTAGGGCACTCCGCGTCCAGTCGATCGCTTTTCCTGGTCCGCCGGTAAGTTTTATACTTCCCCTGGTTATTTCGTTATACCTGAATCGACGATTGGTTTCATCAAAACTAATCCCTGTGCCTTCAAACAAGGTATCAAAAATATCCATTAGCCCAAGGTCCTCCGGTGCACCCTCAATGATCTTTCCACCGTGGATTACCCAGAGTTTATCGGCACACATCAACGCAGTATCCAGGTCGTGTGTTGAATAAACGATTGATTTGCCCTGGTTCCGGAATCCTGTTAATAAGCGGATCAATTCATATTTGTTTGGGATATCCAAAAAAGCAGTGGGCTCGTCCAGCACCATTAAGGGAGTATTCTGCACAAAGGCACGTGCAATCATTGCCCGTTGCCGTTCACCATCGCTGAGTTGATCCAATTTTCGTTCAATATAAGACTCCATGTGTACCTCACTTACAGCTCGTTCAACCAATTCCTTGTCATTATCTGTCATTTTGCCGAGCCACCCGGTATGAGGCATTCTTCCCAGTACGACAAGTTCAAACACGGATATGGCAGGTAATTGTGAAATTTGCGAGGAGACATAACTGACCATTTGGGCTCTCTTTCTAGGATCATGCAATTGCAATGGTGCACCCTCCAGCCTGCAATTCCCTTCTAACAGCGGAACAAGGCCAATCATTGATTTAAGCAGCGTGCTTTTACCGGTCCCGTTCCTCCCAATCAAAGCTATCATTTCGCCCCTGCTGATGGAAAGGTTTATATTGGTTAACAACGGGTGGCTTTTTTCGTAACCAACAGCCATCTCCTCCAATTCGGTGATATAATTTCTGAACTTGCCAGTCATCACATGGAATGGGCTTTTCGATTGATGATCACCAACCAGATGACTACCGGGATTCCTATTAGCGAGGTAACTGCATTGATGGGTAATACCCGGTCGGAAGCCGGCATTTGAGAGATAATATCACTGAGAACCAACACGATCATTCCTGTGAGCATCGTGGCTGGAAGGAGAATCTTGTGATCAGATTGTCCAAACAGATACCGGGCAACGTGGGGGATGGCAATGCCTATAAATCCAATGGGGCCACAAAATGCTGTAATGGTACCTGCAAGAATGCTGGTGGTGGCAAGGATGATAATCCTTGTTCGTTTTATCCTTATGCCCATTGTAACAGCGTATTCTTCGCCCAGCATCAGTCCGTTTAACACTTTTGAATAACCGAATGATATAAGAAGCAGCGGCAGAATTGCCCAGGTCATGATCTCCAACTGGACTCCTGTTACATTTCCAAGGCTGCCCATGCTCCAGATTACGAACGATTTTAATGCACTAGCCTGACTAAAATACTGCATGATGCTGATTACCGCAGACAATCCACTGGAAAACATGATTCCCAGGATTAGAATAGTCATCACATCCCTCACCCTGAAAGAGACGAAAAGAAGCAAAAGCATAACCATTCCTGCACCAAGCCAGGCTGCTAGGGCCAGGTTCCAGCTCGCCGCTAATCCGGCAGCTCCGGTACCAAGTACAACTACTGCAGCACCGAAACTGGCCCCGGAACTTATACCCAGCACATAAGGACCGGCAAGCGGATTTCGAAAAAGGGTTTGCATCTGCAATCCACATACTGGAAGCGCCGCCCCTGCCAGCAATGCAGTGGCAAGGCGTGGAATACGAAATTTATTCAGTATAATCAGCTCTTGATCCGAAAGAAATTTTGATCCTTTCCAGTGCTGAATCAAATCAACAAAAGTGATCCTGACACTTCCCAGACGAATATCAAGCAGTGCAACGACCACCAGGATAAGCACAAGAGTAATCATGATCAGGAAACTCCTGGGTTGAATCTTCACTGGTTACTTCTTTAGGTCCTCTACAACTTCTGCGAGGTTCAACAAGTCCAATTGTACCTTTTGGTAGTGTTCTTTAAGTGAGGCGGAATCGGCGTCTGATTCGGGGTGATTTACCCTCATTATCAGATCATTTCTTAGGAGCACTATTTTTTTAATTACATCATCAAATTTGTCTTCGGAGAGCTCATCCGAATAGTGTCTATAAGAGAAACACTCCTGGAGTAGATCAAATGCAAGTTTGTTGATATCCTTTTTTAATAACCTGGTGCTTGCCATGGATGATGTGGATTAATTCCTTTCAAAAGTAAGGATTATTTTAGTTTCCTGTAGTAAATAAACCGATGATCGTTTAATAAATCAGGATGGAATACTTCGATTAAATCGGCCAGTACCAGATCCGGGCGGACAGCCCCCGATTCCCAGTAATCATTTCCTCCTGTTACGGTTAACCGGTTATTGTTATTAAAGACCTGACCTTTTTGTAATACAGGAAGGTCTCTGAATCGCTCATCGAATTGGTTTAATTCATTCAGGTTGTTCGCTGCACCAGGATTAATCCAAATGTCGGCTAACACAGCTTTTGCATAGACAGACTCAAGGTCCAGTGGGATGGCCTCCGTTGACTGATTCTCTCGCCATAAAAAACTGCCGCCTGCGTCATCAATCAACTTTGCAGCAAAACTTTGGCCACCAGCCATATACCACGTATCTTTCCAGGGAAGTCCGGTAAGCACATTGGGTTTACGGGTTGCATTGGAAGCGAGTGCTTTCAGTGTTTGATAGGCAGAATCAATTTTGTAAAATAGCCTATTTGATTCCTCTTCCAGTTCATAAAATAGAGCAAAAAATCTGATCCACTCAGCTTTTCCAAGAGGATGGGGTTCCAGGTAGTCTCCACAAAAAATGACATTGACACCTAATTCTGATAGTTTTTCGGCTGTGGCCAGGACACTGCCTTCCACTCCATACATAAACAGAACCTCCGGATCGAGGCTTACGATGGTTTCATAATTGAGTCCCTGGTCGTAGCCCACTTCCAGGATCTCATCAGCCTCAATTCTAATATTGATCTCCGGATCATATATTAAGGCGGTTCCCGAAGCTCCTTTTATGGTATTCGACTTTCCCAGATAATGTATCATGGCCACATGGGTGGTCGAGAGCGTAATTACCCTTTGAACGGGTATTTTTATAAAGGGGAAACGTGAGAGTGAGTCGGGTACTAACATCTCGCTTTCGGCCAGCACATAGGAAAAGGTTACGTTCCTGCTATTTTGCCAGGGATCATGAACTCTGAGTATTGTAAAATCCCCATGATCCATCACCTCAAAACCACTGGCATACTTGCAATAAGATTCCATGGATTTCGAAGGGTCCGTTATACGACTGCTGTTCCGAATACATCCTGAAAGCAGGATTATGGCGGCGCCAAGCGAGAGCAGCTTCTTCATCGGGCTACGATGAATTTATGATTTTCCCTGGTGTCGTCCGAATCAAATGAAATCAGGTAGATTCCGGGAGCCAATAGTGCAATATCCACGTTTTCCGATTCATTTGAATTCATTATCCCGGACAATTTCAGACCTCCTGCCATATCAAAAACACGAAATATGCACGCACTTCCTAGCGGCCTCACCAGAGAAATTTGCAGGTAATCAGAAACAGGATTGGGATAAATGCGAAATTGCATTCCAGTATCTATTTTTCGAGCCCCTGTTCCGGTGGGGTGAAACCCACCGATGGTGGTAAGTCCGGTTTTTGCAGGGTCAAGATAGGGTTTAAGTGAAGGACCGTCCTCTCCGTAAAAATTCCATGCATAGCTCAGCCGGGTATAATAATCGTCGTAATTAAATGCCGTATTGTAGATGACCCTGTTGTTCTCAGCATCGTACCCGATGGAGTCCCCGCATCGGGCAATGCCACCACTCAGTGTACCAATTACCCTCTGCGCGGAGTTGAACAGAGGGGAACCGGAAGAACCAGCTTCCGTTGAGCCAATGTCCCAACCGCGGATCCACCAGAATGAGTAATAGTAGTAATCATCCAGGTCGGTATAGGGCACGTCTCCCGGTTGGGCCGGGATAGAGGGGATCTCAAAATCGCGGGATATTTTTTTGACATCCCCCATCGGATGGTGTATGGTAGTACTTTCGGAGGATTGGAAATCCGATCGGTCCCAGCCTGCATAGTATACATCGAAGGAATCGGGAGGAGTGAGGGAGAGTTTTACAAGGCTGAAATCCAGGCTGTCTCCTGTGGCAATGCTATCTGAACCCGAAATTGACATGTGGAGAGGTCCATCTACACCATGACATGCAGGACTCTCATAATTGAATAAAAAAACGGAGCGCTCAGCGATTGCTTGCTTATTAATACAGTGTTCTGCAGTTATTAAATAAGGAGTACCGTCGTAGGCAGTGTTGTTAACCAACACCCCGGTACAATACCGGCTTAATGTAAAAATCCTCACCACCGACTTTTTAGTGAGTTGCCAATTATCCCCGTCCGGGCATTGTGTGTCGATTTCACACCCTTTTGAACAACCGAATTCGCCTGCCCCACATCCGGGAGCACCGGCAATATGATGGATATCGAGAAACGCATGGGATACCGATTCGACCGATAACGAGCCATAGTCGCTCATGTGTGCGGGAACCTGCATCTCTATGACCAGTTCGTCGCCGGCAAGATGTCCCACCGGAAGAAGACCGGATGACTTATTATTTCCAGAGGTAAAAGCCCCCTTGACGGTTTCCATATCCGGATCATACACAAATACCTTCACGCCAGGCTCCAATTGGTAATTATTAAAAACCAGGCCCATTGAATAGGCTCCCGGCGATACTATATGGATTCTCCAAACCATATAATCCTCTTGCAGTAGCCATCTTCCGTGACTGTCAGGTGAAAAGCTTACAGGGCGTACCAATGCAAATTCCAGGGATTTTTTCCGGCGTTCCAGGTTGCTCATGTTTCCGGCTTCGACTTCCAGGGAATCCACAGGTGGCAAAACATACATCACATCAGCTGCCTTTAGTCTAGCGGAAAGCCCCAGGGGCTTGCCCGGAAATTGAAGTTGTGCCACAAGAGATTCAGGCCCACAGATCCACAGTAATCCTACCAACAGTATACTATATTGAAATCTCGCAATCAATCCGGGGAAAGGGTTGTGGTTATAGATTCGCTTAAAAGTAGAGAATAAAACCTAAAGGAGAAATATTTTTTACTTTTGCTTAAATGAATACCCTGTTGACTCCTGAGCAAGCAAAAGAGAAGATTGACGATTTACGAAAAGAACTTCACCAGCACAATTATATGTATTATATCGAATCGGATCCTAGAGTATCCGATTTTGAGTATGACCTGATGCTCAAGGAATTGCAACAATTAGAACAAGATTTCCCCCAGTTCGATGATGAAAACTCCCCAACCAACCGTGTGGGCAGTGATCTAAACCTGGAGTTTGAATCATTCCCACACCGTTTCCCCATGTTGTCCCTTGGCAATACATACAATACAGATGAATTAGAAGAGTTTGACCAACGGGTAAGAAAAGCAAAAGGAGAGGTAACCTATTTTTGTGAACTGAAGTATGACGGGGTAGCAGTGGCACTGACCTACACCGATGGCTCTCTTACCAGAGCCCTGACAAGGGGGGATGGGAACAGAGGAGATGATGTGACCCACAATATCCGAACCATCAGGAGTATTCCGCTGAAGCTGCATGGGAAAGATTATCCTGCTCAGTTTGAAATCCGGGGTGAGGTAATCATTCCTACCCTTGAGTTTACAAAGATGAACAACAGGAGAATGAGGTTAGGCGAACCCCCGTTTGCCAATCCCCGAAATACAGCTTCAGGCTCACTTAAAATGCAAAATTCGTCAGAAGTATCTCAACGTCCTCTTGATTGTCTTTTTTACTATATTCCTGGTGAACTACAGTTGTTCCAATCTCACCAGGAAGGTCTGGAGGCAGCAAGAAAGTGGGGATTTAAAATACCCCCGTACAATCGGTTGGCAAACACCATTCAGGAAGTTTTTGAATTCATAAATCATTGGTCAACAGCCCGGGATCAGCTTCCATTTGAAATTGACGGCGTGGTGATTAAAGTGGATTCCATCGCAATGCAGCAACAGCTGGGATTTACAGCCAAAACCCCCAGATGGGCCATTTCTTACAAATTTCAGTCAGAACAAGCCCTTTCGCGTCTGATTAGCATTGATTTCCAGGTAGGCAGAACCGGTGCTGTGACTCCCGTGGCAAACCTGGAACCGGTTCAGCTGGCTGGTACCACTGTTAAAAGGGCTTCCCTGCATAATGCGGATCAAATAGAACAATTGGATGTCAGGATTGGAGATTATGTGTTTGTTGAAAAAGGTGGAGAGATAATCCCAAAGATCGTGGGAATTTCCAAAGAACAGAGGGGACCGGATAGCGTACCTTTCATATTCATCTCCAGGTGTCCTGAATGTACTACCCCGTTGGAGAGAAAAGAGGATGAGGCTGCTCATTATTGTCCGAATGCAAACGGGTGTCCACCCCAGATTAAAGGCCGTATCGAACACTTTATCAGCAGGAAGGCGATGGACATCAATGCCGCAGAGGCCACCATTGATCAACTGTTCAGAGAAGGTCTCGTGAACAACGTGTCGGACCTCTATTCACTGAATTATAAGACGGTTGTAAATCTGGAAAGGTTTGCTAAAAAGTCGGCACTGAATTTATTAGAAAGTATTGAGGCTTCAAAAAAAGTTCCTTTCCATCGTGTTCTTTTTGCCCTTGGAATCCGGTATGTGGGCGAAACAGTGGCGCGGAAGCTCGCAGAAGCATTTCTAACTTTGGATAACCTTACAAATGCAGACCAACAGGAGCTTGAGGAAGTAGATGAGATTGGAAAGAGGATCGCTCAATCTGTCATTGCTTATTTTGAAGATCCGTTGAACCAGCAAATAGTATTACGGCTTAAAGAAGCTGATCTCCAGTTTGAGATGGATGCCTTGCCTGAGGAACTTAGCAAGGCTCTGGAAGGAAAATCTTTGGTTATTTCGGGCGTATTTAAAAACCATTCAAGGGATGAGCTTAAATCGATCATCGAACAACATGGTGGACGAAACTCAGGGTCCATCAGTTCTAATACTGATTATATCCTGGCGGGTGATAAAATGGGGCCGAGTAAATATGAAAAAGCCCGGAAACTTGGGATCACTATTCTTTCTGAGGATGCTTTCATGTCCATGCTATCCTAGCCACATTCATTTTTAATTGTACTTTTGTGAAAAGAATGGCGGGCATTAGGGAGAACATAGGCAAAAGGGTTTTGAAAAAGAAAAAGAAGACCCTTGACAGGGAGGTGCATGTACATAATTTTGAGACTGCACGAACGGCTGTTATTCTCTTTGATACAGGTGAACCTGACTCATTCCCGGTTATAAAAGAATTCAGGAAATTCGTTCAGAAAAGTGGAATCAAATGCGATGCTTTCGGTTATGTAAAGGAAAAGGAGATCCCACAGGAAATGCTTTTTTGGAAAAATTATTCCTTCATCACTAAAAGTGATCTTAACTGGTATATGAAACCTACCGGTGAAGCAGTGGATGCGTTCTATTCGAGAAATCCAGACATGATGATCGATTTTACCAGAGAAGTGCCACTTGAACTCCAATTTCTTGTGCAACTTTCTAAAGCCAGCTTTAAAATTGGTATGTTCACAGAACAGGAGAACGATTATGACCTTATGATCAACCTTTCTGATAAGAACGATATCGGTTACCTTGCCGATCAAATTAAGCATTATGTATCCATATTAAATCCTTCAAACTGATTCGTTCCATGACGACTTCAAATCGATTTGCTGGTACGGGTGTGGCAATGATCACACCCTTTGATCAGAAAGGTGAAATAGACTTTGACATACTTGCCTTGCTTACAGACAAATTAATAAATAAGGGGATTAATTACCTGGTCGTACTGGGGACAACAGCTGAAACCCCTACCCTTTCAGCAAAAGAGAAATCGGAAGTGATTCGCTGTGTTGTGGACGCATGTTCTGGCAGGGTTCCCATCGTTGTTGGTGCAGGAGGAAATGATACCCGATCCAGTGTTGATTTAATCCGGACACTGAACGTGGACGGGATAAACGGCATTCTTAGTGTAGCTCCTTATTATAACAAACCTTCCCAGGAGGGTATGTACCAGCATTTTTCGGCAATTGCATCAGTCACGGAAATTCCGGTAATCCTGTACAATGTGCCAGGACGAACCAGTTCAAATATTTCGTCAGAAACAGCACTTCGCCTGGCCGCAGATTTCAAGGGTACCATTGTGGCAGTAAAGGAAGCTTCCGGTAACATGGAACAGGTGATGGAGATAATCCGCGACAGACCGGAGGGTTTCCTGGTGATTTCGGGTGACGATTCCATTACCCTTCCAATGATTGCGGCCGGAGGAGACGGAGTGATAAGCGTAATCGGGAACGGGTATCCCGAACTGACTTCTTCCATGGTGGCCGCTGCATTAGACGGAGCATTCAATAAGGCACGTGAACTGCATTACATGCTTTTCCCCATGATGAAAGCCATCTTTAAAGAGGGAAACCCGGCAGGAATAAAATCTGCCATGGAAATTCAGGGATGGATCGAAAATATTCTCAGGCTTCCGCTGATCCCTGCCACTGAAAAATTGTACCAGGAGATCAGGCAACTGGACAGCTTGTTGCAGAAGTAATGGAAGATTCTAAGCCCCATGACCTCCGTGGCAATTTTTATATTTCTTGCCACTGCCACAGGGACATGGTTCATTTCTCCCAACCTTTTTATCCACCCTCACAGGTTGTTGTACCTGGTTCCGTCCGTCCCTTCCCGGGCCTCTGCGTGAAGGATCGTTGTAACTTTGAGCATCATCCTTGTTCGCTTCAAACTTGCTGAGATCCATCTTTTTAGGTGCTTCAGCTCGTTTAACGCTGCTTGGATCGCGCAATGGGATATGAGCTTTCATGAGCGTGGAGACCACATCCTTATTGGCCTTGTCGATCATGGTCGAAAAAAGTTCGAATGCTTCAAATTTATAGATCAGCAGAGGATCCTTTTGCTCATACTGGGCATTTCTAACGGACTGACGAAGGTCATCTAATTCGCGAAGGTGCTCCTGCCATAGCTGATCGATGGTAGCCAGGATAATACTTTTCTCGTACGACCTGACAAGCTCCTTACCTCCTGACTGATAACATTTTTCGAGATTGGCCAGTACCTGAAAAATCCGGGTCCCATCCGAAACCGGAACGACAATATTTTCATACGTCTGACGCTGATTCTCATATACCTGATTGATGACAGGCATGGCCTGTTCCGAAATACTTTCCTGTTTCCTTTTATACGATTCAAGGATGATTTCATAGATTTTATCGACCAGTTCGTCGCCATTCATTCCTTTGAATTCTTCCTCTGCTACAGGAGATTCGATTGAAAAGAATCGAATTAATTCCAACTTAAATCCATCAAAATCTCCACTTCCATGGAATGAATCCACAATGGTTTCAGTTACATCGAACATCATGTTGGCAATGTCAAGGCCAATCCTTTCACCAAAAAGGGCGTGCTTTCTCCGTTTATAGATAACCTCTCTTTGGGCATTCATCACGTCATCGTACTCCAGCAGATTTTTCCGTATACCAAAGTTGTTTTCTTCTACTTTTTTCTGTGCCCGTTCAATGGATCTGGTGATCATTGAATGTTGGATCACCTCCCCTTCCTTTAGCCCTAGCTTATCCATCATGCCGGCAATTCGTTCGGAGCCGAACAAACGCATCAGATCGTCTTCAAGAGAAACATAAAACTGTGATGAACCGGGATCGCCCTGCCTTCCGGAGCGTCCTCTTAGCTGCCGGTCCACGCGCCTGGATTCATGCCGTTCGGTACCTATGATGGCCAGACCCCCATCCTTTTTTACCTGGTCGGTAAGCTTAATATCAGTTCCCCTTCCAGCCATATTGGTTGCGATAGTTACCGTTCCGGCGTGTCCGGCCTGGGCCACAACCTCAGCCTCCCGCTGATGCAATTTTGCATTTAGCACGTTGTGATCAATTCTTCTTATTTTAAGCATCTTTGACAACAATTCCGACACCTCAACCGTGGTAGTTCCAACCAATGAAGGACGGCCGGCTTTATTAAGTTGAACCAACTCATCGATCACGGCATTGTATTTTTCCCGCTTTGTTTTAAATACCATGTCTTCCCGGTCATCCCTGACTATGGGACGATTGGTCGGGATCACCATCACGTCTAACTTATAAATATCCCAGAATTCTCCTGCCTCGGTTTCAGCTGTCCCGGTCATACCGGCCAGTTTATGGTACATTCTGAAATAGTTTTGAAGGGTAATCGTCGCCCAGGTCTGGGTCGCAGCTTCTACCTTCACACTTTCTTTGGCTTCAATGGCCTGGTGTAGTCCGTCGCTGTACCTTCTTCCCTCCATGATTCTCCCGGTCTGTTCATCAACGATCTTTACCTTGTTGTCTATGACCACATATTCCACTTCTTTCTCGAACATGGCATATGCTTTTAAGAGCTGGTTCACCGTATGAATTCGTTCCGATTTCACGGCATAGTCCTGGAGTATCTTGTCCTTCACGACCAGTTTCTGTTTGTCAGGCATCTCGGACTTTTCAATTTCTGATACCTCACTCCCAATATCAGGCAGAATAAAAAAATCAGCATCGTCCGATGAACCCGTGATCAGGTCAATTCCCTTTTCGGTAAGCTCCACAGAATTCTGCTTTTCTTCGATTATAAAGAAAAGTTCATCGGTAACCACGTGCATGTTTTTGGACTGCTCGGCCATATAGTGGTTCTCGGTTTTAAGAAGCAGCGATTTGTTGCCTTCCTCACTCAGAACCTTGATAAGCGGTTTGTATTTTGGCAATCCTTTATGTGCCTGTAGTAATTTAAAGCCTGCTTTCTCGGAATCTCCATCAGCTAATAACTTGCGGGCTTCAGTAAACAGGGTATTCACCAGTTGACGTTGGAAACTCACCAATTTTTCCACTTTCGGCTTGTATTCACCGAATTCCTGGTCATCCCCTTTAGGAACCGGCCCTGAAATAATCAGCGGTGTCCTGGCGTCATCAATAAGAACTGAATCCACCTCGTCAACAATGGCGTAGTTGTGCTTTCGCTGAACCAGTTCACCGGGAGTGTGCGCCATATTGTCACGCAGGTAATCAAATCCAAACTCGTTATTGGTTCCGAAAGTGATATCGCTGTTGTATGCTTTCCTCCTGGCCTCTGAATTGGGTTGATGTTTATCAATACAATCCACGGTAAGTCCGTGGAATTCGTAGATGGGGCCCATCCATTCTGAATCACGTTTAGCCAGATAATCGTTCACAGTAACCAAATGCACTCCTTTACCTGTAAGGGCATTCAGAAAGACAGGAAGAGTGGCTACCAGAGTTTTCCCTTCTCCGGTGGCCATTTCGGCAATTTTCCCGGTATGCAAAGCTACGCCACCAATTAGCTGAACATCATAATGCACCATATCCCATGTAATCTCGTTTCCTCCTGCTATCCATCGATTTTTCCAGAACGCCCTGTCTCCTTCAATTACTACCGAATCCCTCGTGGCAGCAAGGGTTCTGTCATATTCCAACGCAGTTACTTCAAGCTCTTCGTTCTCCTTAAAACGCTTTGCTGTCTCCTTTATCACTGCAAAAGCTTCCGGTAGAATCTCCTTCAACACTTCCTCGTACTTATCATCGATTTGAACTTCAAGGTTATCTATGTCCTTGTATATTTGCTCTTTTTCTAATACGTCTACTTCAGGGTCTTCCGCTTTTACTTTCAACTCCTCAAGAGTCATTTTCTCAGAGGCCAAATGGTCTGCTACCCTGCTTTTCAGCGCTGTAGAACATTCACGCAACTGATCATTGCTAAGTCCGGTCAGTGTCTCGGATGCTTCTTTGATTTGAGTAAGATAGGGAGACACTTCTCGCATGTCCCTGTCCGACTTATTTCCAACAAACCTTCCTATTATTTTGCCAACATCCATGATCCGATGTGTTTGTTTAGTGATTATTAATCATTAAGAAAATACAAATTTACCTTTTTTTATCAGTCTAGGTTTGGCAAATAATGTACCAACTATCTTTTTATGTTAAAATGACATAAAAAAGAGGCCGTCTCAAATTGACTTTTGAGACGGCCTCAATCTTATGCGGATCCTTCAATGCAATTGCTGAAGGTATCTTCCTTCATAATACAACTATCAGGCTGTTGGCTCCGATCCCCTGCCAGCTCGCATGGACATGATATCCCGGTCAAACATATACAGGTTTTCTTTTCCAAGGAGACTCAGTTTGTCGATGATGGCTTTCACAGAAGCCTCTTCCTCTATCTGTTCGGCAACGAACCACTGGATCCAGCTTTGGGTAGTAAAATCATTCTCACCAATACATATCGCCACAATCTCGTTTATGGATTCCGATATAAACTTTTCATGCGCCATTACCTTATCAAACAATTCAAAGACATTTCCAAATTCGCTCGGAGGAGATTCAATTCCGGGAATAATCGCTTTTCCATCCCGCTCATTCACATATTTTATCAACTTCATCATGTGCATCCTCTCCTCTTCAACCTGGGCATAAAGCCAGCCTGCCACACCTTCGAATCCCTGGTTCTCGGCCCAGGATGCCATGGATAAATATAACTGGGAAGAATAATCCTCCTTCAGAATCTGATCGTTAAGTATCTTTTCTACTTTCTCAGGAAGCATGGTTACTGGTTTGCTGGTTGTTGGTAAAGTTAGCAAGGATTTTGATTAAATGCCCACCAAACAACGAACTATTAACTTATAACTTATAACTTCTTTCAACTCACCATCAACTGTTCGCCTGCATATTTTCTACAATAGCAGATCCAAATTCTGAACATTTCAATACAGTTGGCTCAGCCATCAGTCGGGCAAAATCATAAGTTACCCTCTTCTGTTGAATCGATTTCTGCAGTCCATTTACGATCAGTTCAGCAGCTTCATTCCATCCCATGTACTTGAGCATAAGGACCCCTGAAAGGATGAGTGAACCCGGATTAACTTTGTCAAGTCCGGCATATTTGGGGGCAGTTCCGTGGGTCGCCTCAAAAATCGCATGGCCCGTTTCATAATTAATATTGGCACCCGGGGCAATGCCAATACCTCCCACAATTGCAGCCAGGGCGTCTGAAATATAATCACCATTCAGGTTCATCGTAGCGATCACAGAATATTCTGCAGGCCTGGTGAGGATCTGCTGCAGAAATGCATCGGCAATTACATCCTTCACCAGGATCTTTCCTGATTTTAATGCAGCCTCCTGAGCTTTATTGGCCTGTTCCCTGCCCTCAGCTTCAGCGATACGGTCATACTGGTTCCATGTAAAAACCTTGTCACCGAATTCCTTTTCGGCCAATTCATAGCCCCACTGCTTAAATTGACCCTCAGTAAATTTCATGATGTTCCCTTTGTGAACCAGGGTAACTGACGGCAATTGGTTTCGCAATGCATATTGGATGGTGGCCCGAATAAGGCGGTCGGTTCCTTCCTTTGAAATTGGCTTAATTCCAATGGAAGATGAATCCGGGAAGCGCATGTTTGAAACATGCATCTCATCCACCAAGAAATTCTTCATTTTCTCACCCTCCTCTGTGCCTGTCATCCACTCAATTCCCGCGTAAATATCCTCCGAATTCTCACGAAAGATCACCATATTTGTGGTGGTAGGATCTTTTACCGGCGATGGAACCCCCTGGTAATATCTGACTGGTCTAAGGCAAACGTACAGGTCCAGGATTTGTCGCAGCGCCACATTAAGTGATCTAATACCGCCTCCTATTGGAGTTGTAAGAGGACCCTTTATTGCAACAAGGTATTCATGAATGGTATCCAGCGTCTCTTCGGGCATCCATTTACCGGATTGGTTAAAGGCTTTTTCCCCGGCATAAACTTCTTTCCACATTATTTTTCTTCCCCCTTTATAGGCCTTTTCAACAGCAGCGTCAAGCACTCTCACCGATGCAGCCCAAATATCCGGACCTGTTCCATCTCCTTCAATAAAGGGAATAATTGGATAGTTGGGAACTGTGATTTTCCCGTACTGATTGGTAATTTTTTCTCCGGTCATGTTTACTTCTCTTATTTTGATTAACGTATTGGTTTATAGCATTATGTATCGCTGTTTAAGTATCAAAGTCCAGGTTAAACCGACTCTTTAGTTTTCCAAGTTCAGGATTTTTTTTCATCAGAAAATCCAGTTTATCCTTCTCCGTATAGATTTTTCCCTCATTTTCTTGAGATTCAACTACTTCTGCAACAATATCCACAGAAGCCTGATGAGTAGCTTCCTGTAGAAAGTGTATTAGCTGGGGTTTAATATTTTTATTAAAATGTTCACTCTGAGCTTCACTGTTTAGCAAAACCACCATGGTTCCATCGGCCTTTATTTCAGGAAGGTTATTCATGAGGGTGCTATATATTCTTGGCCGCAGTTTCTCCATGGAGGTTGCGAAATCAGTCCAGGCCTTTCGTATCATCTCCGGATCCAGTCGTTGCGTTTCCTTATCCTCGTTTGTTATTATCTGATTATCCCCCTCTTCGATGGCTCCGGGTTCTTCAATGTCTTTGGGAACGCCTTTTAAGGTATTCTTGATCGATAGGGTGGCTTTTCTGACGGTGCGGTTTACACTTGCCTGTTCGTTAGGTGCGGTGACTTCTGACCCGGTTTTCTGCGAATCCTCCGAAACCGGAAGCTTCTTTTCCAGTTCTGGAGTCGTTCCAGGGTGATCCTCTTTCACCTGTGTGGGTTCAGTTACTGATTTTTTTTTTTGAACCTCAGATATGCGGGAGAGTTTTACAAGGGCCAGCTCAATGGTTAATCGCTGGTTTCTGCTCGTTCTGAACTGAATATCGGCCTGATTGCAAATCTCCAACCCTGCATAAAGAAAAGGAAGCGAAACCAATTTCGATTGGGCGAGGTATTTATCTTTGATTCCTGCGCCCACTTCCATTAATTGCACAGTCTCCGGATTCTTGCATACCATAAGATCACGCAAGTGTGCCGCATACCCATTGATGAAATTCCTTGCATCAAAACCCTTTGTCAGTATTTCATTAAACAACAATAAGCCAGAGGCACTGTCACTTTCAAGGAAAAATGACGTCAGGTTGAAAAAATACTCATAATCAAGGATGTTCAAATTCTTAATCACATCCTTGTAAGTGATTTTTTCTCCCGAAAAGCTTACTACCTGGTCAAATATGGAGAGAGCATCCCGCAGGGCACCATCTGCCTTTCTGGCAATTACATGCAAGGCATCCTCCTCATACCTGAGCGATTCTTTTTCAGCTATCTGTTTCAGATACTCCACTGCGTCTTCTGTCCCTATGCGGTTGAAATCAAATATCTGACACCGGGACAAGATGGTAGGGATTATCTTGTGTTTTTCAGTAGTTGCCAGAACAAAAACCGCATGCGCCGGGGGCTCTTCAAGGGTTTTCAAAAAAGCGTTAAAGGCCGCTTGTGACAGCATATGTACCTCATCAATTATATAGATGCTGTAGGAACCGATTTGTGGAGGAATTCGTACCTGCTCTGTAAGAGTTCGTATATCATCGACGGAATTATTTGAGGCTGCATCCAGCTCGTGGATGCTATAGGAGCGGTTTTCACTGAATGACTGGCAAGATTCACACTGGTCACATGCCTGTCCGGTTGCTGATAAATGAAAACAGTTAATGGTCTTCGCAAAAATGCGTGCACAGGTTGTCTTTCCTACTCCCCGGGGACCACTGAACAAATAAGCATGACCCAGGTGGTTGTTAAGAATCGAATTTTTAAGAGTAGTTGTGATGGAAGGTTGTCCAACCACATCATCGAAACTTGCTGGTCTGTATTTTCGGGCAGATACAATAAACTTGTCCATATTCGCTGCAAAGATAGCAACTTACTTAGAAAGTGGAAAAGTGAAAAAGTGACTTGTTTCTTTGCTGGTATTCAAAAACTTTCTACTTTTGCAGTCGATTTTTAAACCACTAAATTTTATTACATGTTAAACCAATACGAGACCGTTTTCATTGCTACTCCCGTTTTGTCTGAAAGCCAGATGAAGGAAGCGGTCAGCAAATTTAAGAAGGTGATCACCGATAACAAAGGCAAGATCATTCACGAAGAAGCATGGGGCCTAAAAAAACTGGCCTACCCTATCCAAAAAAAATCCACCGGATTTTACCACCTTATCGAGTTCAGAGCAGAACCTGAGTCCATCGCTAAACTTGAGACAGAATACCGCAGAGATGAGCGCATTATCCGGTTTCTAACTATGAAGATGGAAAAGTATGCTGTTCTTTACAGTGAAAAGAAAAGAGCCAGGAAATCGGCTGAACAAAATAAATCAACCGAACAAAAGCCGGAGGTTAAATAATGGCGCAGGATAATACAGAAATCAGATATTTAACTCCTCCTACGGTTGAGATTAAAAAGAAGAAGTATTGCAGGTTCAGGAAGAATCGGATCAAGTACATTGACTATAAAGATCCCGAATTCTTGAAAAAATTCTTGAATGAGCAAGGCAAGATACTTCCAAGACGGTTAACCGGAACCTCATTGAAATACCAGAGAAAAATAGCGGTAGCCATTAAACGTTCGCGGCACCTGGCAATGCTACCTTATGTAACTGATATGCTAAAGTAAAGGAGGACCCAGACATGAACATAATCTTAAAGCAGGATCTGGCCAACCTTGGTAACAAGGATGACATCATTGCAGTGAAGGATGGGTATGCAAGAAATTACCTGATTCCGAAAGGATTTGCAATTAATGCAACAGCGCAGGCCAAAAAGGTCCATGCAGAGATACTTCGTCAACGCGCTCATAAGGAAGAGCAATTGAAGGATGCGGCACTGAAAATGTCCGAAGAATTGAAGAAGGTATCCCTCACCATTGGTGCTAAGACAAGTACCAAAGGGAAAATCTTTGGATCAGTAAATACAATTCAGATTGCTGAGGCACTCGTGGAAAAAGGATTTGAAGTTGAAAGGAAGAATATTTCGATCAAAGATGATCTGGTCAAAGAGATCGGAAGCTACTCTGCCACTGTCAAACTTCACAAAGAGGTGCTTGTGGATATTCCGTTTGAAATCATTTCGGAGTAAGGGATACGTGGAATCATCTTAAAAATTATCCTGCCACGATTTTCGTTTGTTGTACTTCAGATCTGACAGAATCGAGGATTTGGCATTAATTTGGAAATTGTACGACTTAAACGTTCCGAAGGGAACTACCGAAATTCTCATTTCCCAACAATGAAGATCCCTGTGAATACTCAAATTGGTAGTGGTTACCTGTTTCCTGGATACATCATACCCTGTATTAAATCCAATTTTCCAGTTAGGCGTTAAACTGAAATCACCTGAAGCACGTAACGTCTGTACTATTTTAGAATCATCCTTTGGTTTTGAATAACTAAAATTGTAGTCAACCCGCAACGACCAGGGAATATCAAAGTCTACATAATCCCCATAATAATCCTCCATGTTGGGATCGTATGTAGCCATCGGATCGGCCACTGCCATATCGGGATCAATTTGCGAACCTTCCTGTTCCAATTCGGACCTGTCCGGCTGGTCATTCTCTGTTTTTTGCTTGGATTTCAGTGAGAACCCAGCAGAAGCGCTCGCATTGGTTAACCTTACCAGCTTTCCTGTCTGAGAATAATAGGTTTCCCGTGTACGTGACCGGCTTTCGTCGTAACCAAATGGATCTAAAATACCTCTGAATGAAATGTTTAGCTTGTTATTGAAAATTCGCGTGTTCCCATTGAAATTGATGGGTCGCCATGCGGGAGTTAAGGTATCGGTATGAAATAAGTTGAGGCTGGTACTAAAATTAAAGTTATCAAGCAGTTTGATTTTTTCCAGTTCATCGATACTGTCGACTTTTGATCTCATTTTTGCTTCCAGGTTATTCCGGAGTGAAAGATTCAGCGAGCCGGAAGCTCCATTGACGGTGGGAGTTCCATAAATCTGACCTTCATAAATGGAATATGTTTTAAGAGTATCCAGGCTTTCCGGATCAACTACAACTCGGTAATAATCAGCCTGAAGGTTGCTCATATCCGGAACATAGGAGAAGCTTGCACTTGGCGTCATCACATGCCGGATGGCTTCCAAACGCCCATTACCTTTGAATTGGTACATTCCATACACTTTTGGGGCAACACCTGAACTGACGCTTGGGAAAAGCGAATGCGCATAAGAGAATTTATTGATAATCGAGTCTTTCACAATGGCTTGGCCGGTAGCCTCGTTATAACCGGAAATAAACTTATACATCTGTTTCGAGTAAAACATCCCGTTGTAGTTCATGGAAGGTGTGATGGCGAAACTCTGAAACATGGGGGTTTTCCTAAATGGCTTAATGCTGAGGCTCAAAGGGATAGTGTGCTTGTAGCCATTCTTCATGTCATTCCAGATTTCACTGGTAAATAACAATGAATCCACCGTACTAATCCGGTTCTCAAGGATGCTGGTATAACTGAGTTGAATATCCTCGTACCACCTGCGGGGTCCGGTGGCCGATTTTCTTTTGAATGGATTGATCCGGGACATGTTTAAAGACACCTTTGGCATGGTCAGATTAACTCCATTTGTATTGCTGTTTTGAGAGTGATTCAGGGATGCACTCAGGTTGAAGGGGCTGTTTGGCCATGATTTCGTAAATGAGATACTGGATTGTTTAGTGTTGGTCATCACGCTGTTAATATTTCTGGTATGGTTTTTATCGTACGAGGAACTGGAAAGATTCAGACTCGCCCTGAAGGAACTTGTGGGATTTGCCCTCGAGTCCTGGGAATGGCTCCAGCCGATGGAATAATCCTTACTCACGCTGTACAGGCCCTCAATGTTCTTATACCCCGTAATATTTTTAAAATACTTGACATTCAGGTTACCGGTAAACCTGTAATTTACCCTGTAGTTGCTCCCGACGCGCACTCCCCAAGTACCATTGGTGTAAATATCTCCGGTCACACGCAGATCCATGTATTCATTCATGGCAAAATAATACCCCCCCTCCCTCAGGAAGAATCCCCTTCGTTGTTCCTCACCGTATTTTGGAATCAATATCCCTGAAGTTTTGGTAGTTGAGTTTGGAAAGAAACCAAAAGGAATTCCAAGCGGCAAAGGCACGTCAGCTACAACCACATAGGCTGGACCGGAAATAATCTTATCCCCTGGCATACTAATTCCCTTGGTAATGGCAATGTAAAAATGGGGATGCTCGGCATCGCATGTTGTGTATTTTCCATTTTTGAGATGGATATGTCCATTGGCCTGCTTTTTGGTCAGTTCTGCATGCAAATAGCCCCCTTCCTGCTCGGTAACAACTTCCTCAATAAATCCCTTTTGTGTTTTAAAATTATACCTTAATAATTTAGATGTAAATGAATTATTGGCATCTGTGAAGCTGGGATTACCCGCCATTAGCCCGGTTGAATCGGGCAAGCCATGTGCGACTACCAGGTTCAAGTCCATTTCATAGCGTATATAATCGGCTTCCAGAACAATATCCTCGTAGGCAATATGAGCCCCGCCGTAAAGTTCAACCGTACCTCCATCCAGCGAGAACACCAGTGAATCATTAGCCGTATATGTAACTTCGGCTTCGATGTCACTTTTTACAGGCAGGACAAGCGGAATGGTATCCCCGGTGATCGAATCGATAGTAAACTCTGGAGGCAATTCAGCCTGCAGAGAATCATTGCCTGATACCGGTAAAAGATCAATCGAATCCACTGCGATCGTGGAATCAGGCTGTTGAGCATGCAATAAGCCACTGGCTGAAACAGTTAGTAAGATGATGAAAAGTATCTTAATTCGGTCGTAGTGCAATCTGAATAATCTTATATTTTTGTGATAAACGCAAAGGTAATGCCAATTACTTTAAAACGGTTATTTTGTACGTTTCTTGTATTCACATTTTCCGGCTTCTGTGTGACAGTGTTTTCAGGTCAAAATCGCAGTGATGAACCTCACAGGAGAGTTCGCACGGTTGTGATCGATGCAGGTCATGGTGGCCGGGATTCGGGTGCTGTTGGAAAATCAGGAAAGGAGAAAGACATTGCCTTGGCCATCGCCCTGAAGCTGGGGAGCTACATTGAGGAAAACATGCCCGATGTGAAGGTGATTTACACCCGGAAGACGGATGTGTACCCAAAACTGATCGAGCGTGCCACTCTTGCCAACGAGGCCGACGCAGACCTGTTCATATCCATCCATGTAAACGCATCCCCCAAGGCTTCTGTGAGAGGAACACTTACCTTGGTACTGGGACAACACAGGGCCGATGAGAATTTTGATGTGGCGGTCAGGGAGAACTCTGTTATCCTGCTGGAGGAGGATTATGAAACGACTTATGAGGGATTTGATCCTAAATCCACCGAATCACATATTATGTTTTCGTTGATGCAAAAAACCTACTTTAAACAGAGCATTGAATTTGGTGATTATGTGCAGGATCAGTTCAGGGATCGTGCTGGCAGAAGGGACCTCGGTGTTCGTGAACAGGGATTACTGGTACTTGCACAGACCTCCATGCCCGGGGTGCTGGTTGAAACTGGATTTATTTCCAATCCTGAGGAGGAGAAATACCTCATGAGTGACTATGGACAGGATATTATATCATCTGCCATTTACAGAGGATTCAGAGAATACAAGGAGGAAATTGACCGAAGGACCAATCTGAGCTCAGTAGTCAGGGAAGATGAGCCTCTACCGCCTGCGCCGGAGCCCTCTGAACCCGAAAAAAAACTCTCTCCTGATCAAATTGTTTTCAGCATCCAAATAGCCTCTTCAAAAAATAAAATCAGCACAGATCCGTCATCATTTAAAGATCAGGCCGGTGTCACTGTGATTGCGGATGGCAGATGGTTTAAGTACCTTATTGGCAGAGAAGTCAGTTACCACACCGCATTGGAAAGATGTAAGATAATAAAGGGAGTATTTCCGGATGCGTTTGTGGTTGCCACAAAAAATGAGAGACTGATGCCTCTGTATGAAGCCCTCATTGAAATTAATAAGTAGCATGAAATTTAGCAGCGAAGCAAAAATCGGAGTTATTGGAATCGTCACATTAGCCGTTTTGATATGGGGTATCAATTACCTTAAAGGCCGTAATATTTTCAGCAATTCATATTTGTTGTATACCTATTACAGTAATGCCGGTGGATTAGAGTCTTCCGATCCTGTTCTTCTAAATGGAGTTAAGATAGGTTTTATAAAAGAAATTGAGCTTATCCCCGGTGATAGTGTTCCCATTAAGGTGGCACTAAGTATCGAAAAGGCTTACCCAATTCAAGAGGAATCACATGCAGTCCTGTTCAGTTCAGATTTACTGGGGACCAAAGCCATCAGGATTGAACCATCGGGCAGGAATCTTTTTCTTAAGGATAACGATGTGATTACCTCTGGCGTAGAACCTGACATGCTTTCTTCTCTTCAGGCACAATTGGTACCGGTTACCACAAAAATAAGTGAAATGGCGGTCTCGCTGGATACCCTGGTGGCCGGATTGAATAAGATGGTAAACTCAGAATCTACCATTGAAATTTTTGAGCACTTTTCCGCTATTTCAAATTCCCTCGAAAACGCCCTGAAACAAGGAGGATCACTTGATCAGAGCTTCATGAATCTGGAATCATTTACAACCATGTTGAAATCACAGGAGGAAGAACTGGCCTCGCTTACCCGGCATCTGAATTCCATTGGTGAATCTGTGGATAGTGCCGGGATAAATGAACTTACACAAGAATTGAAAGCTGTAACCCACCAGTTTTCTCTCTTACTTCGAAAAGTGAACTCAGGCGAGGGAAGCGCCGGCAAATTTATTCATGAAGATAGCCTTTATCTTAACCTTGATAATCTCGTTGCAGATTTAGATCTGCTGATAAATGACCTGAAAGAAAATCCTGAAGATTATGTACAAATTTCGCTGTTTGGAAATTCACAGAAGAAGAAACGGTAATTTCCTGAAATATCACCTTCGGTACATTTGATAATTTGCTGATTTTTGATGACCAAATTTATTTAATTTTCTTCATAACCATTAAACCAAAAATTGAATTAGGAGGGCTAACGGATTAGATTACAATTTATTAAGTTTAAATTCAAGATAAGAAACCGTATATGACTGATAATTAGGATAATAAAAAAACTTGTTTTTTTTTTAATCTATAAAGAATTGACCCTAACACCGATATAGTTTTTCTGAGAATTTCAAGCCCATTTGGATTTTTATTCTACTTTTTTTTTCACAATCTTTGTTTAAGGGAATCCCACGTGCGAAATACACATATACCTAACCCTAAAATTGACGTTTGCAATGCATGAACGTATTTGGAACAATTGTCTGAATGTAATAAAAGACAACGTCCCTTCAATTAGTTTTCGCACTTGGTTTGAACCAATTGTTCCCCTGAAGCTTCACAAGGATATTTTAACCATACAGGTACCTAGCCCCTTCTTTTACGAATATCTCGAAGAGCAGTACATCGATATTCTTCGAAAGGTCGTCAAAAAAGAGTTGGGATCTGAAGCAAAGCTTGAGTACAGTGTGGTCATGCAAAATAATTCATACAGCAACAACAAACCATACACGGTAAAATTCCCCGCCAAAAACAGTAAAGAAATAAAGAATACACCTGTGTCAATTCCTTTGGAATCTACGGAGAATGCTATTAAAAACCCCTTCGTCATACCCGGATTAAAAAAACTGGACATTGATCCGAGGTTGAATCCTGAGAATTCTTTCGACAACTTTATTGAAGGAGAATGCAACCGGCTGGCCAGATCGGCTGGATATGCAGTTTCCAAGAATCCGGGAGGTACTGCGTTTAATCCGCTCCTGATTTATGGAGACAGCGGTCTGGGTAAAACCCACCTGGCACAGGCAGTTGGGATTGAAGTGAAAGAATTATCTCCTGACAAAACAGTCCTGTATGTAAACGCTAACAAATTTCAAACCCAATTTGTAGACGCCATCAGGAACAATAACAAAAATGATTTTCTCCATTTTTACCAAATGATCGATGTACTTATCATTGATGATGTGCACGAGTTTGCAGGAAAGGAAAAAACACAGGATACGTTCTTCCACATTTTCAATCACCTACACCAGAGTGGCAAGCAGCTGATCCTTACCTCCGATAAACCCCCGGTGGAGTTACAGGGAATGGAGTCAAGGTTATTAAGCAGATTTAAATGGGGGCTTTCAGCTGATCTTCAGGCCCCTGACTTTGAAACCCGGATGGCCATCCTTAAAAAGAAAACCTATAATGATGGGATAGAGCTTCCCGAAGAGGTACTTGAATACATTTCCACACACATTTCTGATAACATCAGGGAGTTGGAAGGAGCCCTTATTTCGTTGCTTGCCCAGTCAACTCTCAACAAGAAAGAGATCACACTGGATTTGACAAAGGAAATGATCGACAAGCTTATTAAAAGCACCAAACGGGAGATCTCAATTGACTATATCCAAAAGGTGGTGTGTAATTACTATAACATCGGTCTGGAACAATTGCAGTCCAAGACAAGAAAAAGGGAAATAGTTCAAGCCAGGCAAGTTGCTATGTTTTTCTCGAAGACGTTGACTAAGTCCTCACTGGCAACCATAGGATCTCAGATTGGAGGAAAGGACCATGCGACGGTTCTGCATGCATGCAAAACTGTGAACAATCTGATCGAAACGGACAAACGATTTCGACTCCAGGTCGATGAAATCGAAAAGAAGTTAAAAATGTAACATCAATGAAAACAGGTTTCGGGAACCTGTTTTTTTAACCCATTGGTCAGAATGCACTTTTTGGTATTATGCATCCTCTCTTCCACAGGAATATTTGTAGTTTTTAAATCTGTTGATCGGTTCGGAATCCCTTCTTTTCCCATAATTGTCATTAACTACTTGTTGGCGTCTATTCTCGGATTCCTCATTAATTCGGGTGATTTAAGTGTTACCGAATTAAAGAGGGCGGAGTGGCTACCCATAAGTATTGTCATTGGTATCTTGTTCATCATCTTGTTTTTTCTGATTGCATTTTCTTCACGAAAAGCCGGAATCTCAATTACCACAGTAGCCAGCAAGATGTCGGTTATTTTTCCCATCATATTTTCTTTGCTTATTGATCCTGCCGACAGGTTAAGTCTGGTTAAGGCTGCAGCTATCCTATGTGCAATTGCCGGAGTTGCTCTCACGGTGTATAAACCGCGAAAAAGAAGCATGGATCTCGGTGTCATCTTTATCCCTTTGATACTCTTTATGGGAATGGGCCTTGTTGACTCACTGGTAAAATTTGCGCAGCACAAATTTGTGAATGACTCAGATACAGCACTTTTTAGCGCCATAATTTTTTTAAATGCATTTATATCCGGTTTTTTGGTCCTCATTTTTTTTCCCACATACCACCGGAGTTTTCTGCAAATAAAAGTTTGGGGATGGGGATTTGTGCTGGGCGGGATAAATTTTGGATCGGTTTTCTTCCTGGTTCGTGCACTGAATTTTGTTTCACCAGCTGGGACAGGGATTGATAGTTCTGTAATTTTCGGGATGAACAATTTAGGTATTGTATGTCTCAGTGTGCTCCTTGGCCTTTGGGTCTTCGGGGAACAAATGAAGCCACTGAACTGGCTGGGTATATCGCTGTCGGCCCTCGCACTCATGCTGTTTACACTTGGTTAAATGAAGGATCTGTATAATACCATCCAATCGACCTCTGCAGGGCTTTATAAGGAGAAAGGAAGCAAGTTCATTGCTTTAGCTTATCCAATGAGCTCCGAAGAAGCCATAAAAGCCGAATTAGCGGGGCTTAAAAAAGAATACTATGACGCCCGTCACCACTGCTTTGCGTGGCGACTCGGTGCCGAGTTAACCCAGTACCGGGTATCTGACGACGGAGAGCCTTCCGGATGTGCCGGAAAGCCTATCCTCGGACAAATAAAATCCAGAGGTTTAACTGATATATTGGTTGTTGTAATCCGTTATTTCGGTGGTTCGCTGCTTGGAGTGGGCGGATTGATCAGGGCTTACAGGTCTGCGTCTGCCGACGCGCTTGACCAGGCTCAGATAATTGAGTTGAAAGTGAAAGGATATTTCAAATTGGAATTTGGGTATCCCCAATTAAACAGGGTGATGAAAGTAATTAAAGATTTTAAACTCGAATTTGTAAATCAACAGTTTGATCTCGAGTGTTCTTTAACCTTAATTATCTGGAAACGAATTGAAGAACAAGTAATTGGGAAGCTCTCTCTTATCGAAGGATGCCAACATACTCGAGTTGCTTAGCAGGAAGTTATTAGATATTATAAACAATACAAAAAGGCCACCGGTGTCGGTATTATATTTGCATTAAACCACGCAATTATGAAAAACAAAAACCTCGTTTCAATCACAGATTTTACCAAAGATGATTATTTGAGGATCCTGGACGTGGCTTCTGAGTTTGAGAAAAATCCCCGTCAGGATATTTTAAAAGGATTTGTGATTGCCACACTTTTTTTTGAACCATCCACAAGAACGCGCCTCAGTTTTGAATCTGCCATCAATGGACTAAGTGGAAGAGTCATAGGATTTAGTGATTCGGGAGCGACCAGTGCATCTAAAGGAGAGACCCTCCATGATACCATTAAAATGGTCAGCAATTATGCTGACTTGATCGTTATGCGGCATCCCCTGGAAGGGAGTGCCAGGCTGGCCAGTGAAGTATCCTCGGTTCCAATTGTCAACGCCGGAGATGGTGCCAATCAGCATCCTTCTCAGACTCTGCTTGATATGTATTCCATCCTCAAAACTCAGGGTACTCTTGAAAACCTCAAAATCTTTATGGTTGGGGATCTGAAATACGGCCGTACGGTTCATTCGTTGATGCAGGCCATGTCGGAATTCAATGCTACCTTCTATTTCATTTCTCCCGACGAATTGAAAATGCCGGCAACCTATAAACTCCGTCTCGATAAAATGGGCCTTGAATATCATGAAGGAAGAGATCTTTCAGAGTATTTAACTGAAGCCGACATAATTTACATGACCAGGGTCCAGCAGGAGCGCTTTACAGATCCCATTGAATATGAAAGGGTAAAGAATGCATATATCCTTCACAGGGAAATGCTTGAAGGAACCAAGAAGACCATGAAAGTACTCCATCCCCTGCCCAGGGTGAATGAGATTCATCCAGACGTGGATGATAGTCCACATGCTTACTACTTTGACCAGGCCAGGAACGGGGTATTTGTGCGTATGGCCATTCTCAGTTCCATACTTGGAGTAAGATAATAACCTGCAGAACCGATAAGAACAAATAAATGAAAGATAAACAGCTATCAGTAAGCGCAATAAAAGAAGGAACGGTTATTGATCATATTCCGGCCTCCGTTCTCTTTAAAGTAGTATCTATTCTGAATATTGATAAATTAGATACGATGATTACCATAGGAAACAACCTGGGAAGTGAAAAACTCGGCAAAAAGGGGATCATCAAATTATCAAAAGTTTTTTTCGAAGACAACGATATCAATAAAATTGCACTTGTGGCTCCCAGCGCAAAACTAAATATCATCCGCAATTACGAGGTTGTGGAAAAAAGAGTAGTAGCCATTCCAGATGTTATCGTTGGAATCGTAAAGTGTGTGAATCCTAAGTGCATTACCAACAATGAGACAGTAGATACAATATTTGATGTTGTCTCTGTTTCAGAAGTCAAGCTAACTTGCCGGTATTGTGAGAAAATAACCGATCAGGATAACATAGAGATCATCTAATTCGCTCGTAAGCTTTCACCATCAACTCATCCCTTCGGATCCGCCTGAATGCCAGATAGGATAAAATAATGCCGATGGGAGGAATCACTATTCTCCACGTATACACCAGATGGGCGCCATCCAGTTGATGTTTGGCTACAGTGATATAAAAAAAGATCATCCCCACCATGCCCGCAAGAAGAAGGATAAGAAACACACACACACGCATTTGTCGTATCCTGTTTCTATAGAAAAATATATTGAGAAATGTCAGAATTACCACAAGGATAAAATAAACTGAAAGCGGCCATGTGGCTACCTCCAGTTTATCTCCGTCCAATTCATAAATACCCGAATGTTTCAGGAGGAATTCAGTGCCATCAAACGTTAGCAATGCAAGCGGTCCTGTTAAAAGAAATAAAGACAACAAAAAGACCCCCAATAAATAGAGGGTTTGAGGCCGTTGCAACATACCCGGCAGTATTAATTATTGCCAAGGATCAACGGCATTCCATCGTCCCCACTTCCAATGACAACTACTTTGCTGTTTGCCGAATTGGCCAGCGCCAGAGTCGCATCAATCCCTTTTTGTTTCAGAATGTTAGGAGTCAGTGACTGGCTGATAATGTGGTTGTAGTTGGCAATACCCTGTGCCTCGATCACGAGTCTTTCAGCCTCGCTCTTCTCCCGGTCCAATCTGTACTGGTAAGCAAGTGCTTCCTGTTGCTGTTGTAATTTACTCTCAATTGCCGATTTAATTTTTTCCGGAAGTGTGATTGAACGGATCAGTAAATCCTTCATCTCAATATTTTTCTGCGCCAATGCATTTCTAGTAGATTCAATGATTTCAGCCTCTACTTCACCTCTTTTTGTGGAGTAGATCTCTTCTGCTGTAAATCGACCGGTTACTGCCCTAACGGTGGATCGCACATTAGGGATAACCATCACAGAAACATAATTACTGCCAATATTTTCATGGAGGTCCCCTATCTTATTATAAAAGGGATTGAAAATTATGGTCACATCCACATTGATCGAGAGTCCCCCTTTGTCAAGAACATCCATAGTCTCCTCACTCTTCTGCTCTCTTACATCATAGCGGATCAGGTCGTTCCAGGGAGCGATCACATGGAAGCCGGGAATGAAAATATTCTCCTTATCCAGTCCTATTCCAAATTTTTTAAAAATAACCGCGCGTTCACCCGGTTTCAGTACATAGAACATTTGGCTGCCAAAAATGAGCAACAGCACTACAATGGCAACCACACTTATAATAACATATTGCGCTCTTTTCATAACTGAATTGTTTAGTAATGTGAGTAAGTAAATTAAAACCAAGGGTAAAAATACATTATTTTTATCGAAAATGAAGCAAAGCTAATTGAATGGCTCCTATCTCAGAATCAGAGCTCATACTAAACCCTGATGGCAGTATTTACCACCTGCATCTGCTGCCGGAGGATATTGCGGATACCATTATCCTTGTGGGAGATCCCGGGCGGGTAGAACGTGTATCTTCCCAATTCAACTCTGTTGATTTGCAGAAGGTTAACCGGGAATTTGTAACTCACACAGGCATCTACAGGAGCAAACGTATCAGTGTGCTTTCAACCGGAATTGGGACCGACAACATTGATATTGTCCTCAACGAGCTTGATGCACTGGTAAATGTGAACCTTCAAAACCGGGAGGTGAACACAATTTCAAAACAATTGAATCTTGTCCGTTTAGGGACATGCGGTGCCCTGCATGCCGATATTCCTGTTGGCACGCAGGTGGTTTCACATATAGCCGGTGGGTTCGATGGCCTTTACCATTTTTATCATGATCCCAACGAGGTAACAGTGCCCGGACTTACCAGCGCTTTTATGAGCTATACCGGTTGGAAGCCTCCTTTAGCCGAGCCCTATTTCGTAAAAGGATCTGAAAATCTTCAGTCCCGATTGTCTGGGCCTCATCAGCTCGCAGGCATCACACTTTCTACGCCAGGATTTTACGCTCCTCAGGTACGATCCATCAGGCTCGATCCAAATGATAAACTGCTGATTGAGAAATTAGGGTCCTTTAGTTTCAAAAACCTGCGAATTACCAATTTTGAGATGGAAAGCTCCGCATTATATGCTCTCTCCGCATTGCTGGGCCATGAAGCTCTAACGATATGTGTGGCTGTGGCAAACCGCGTTTCAAATAGATTCCTTGAGAATTATCATCCAGCAATGGATGAACTGATTACCATGGTTCTGGATAAACTTGTTTTAAATGACTGAACATATCCATAAGGAATTAGAAGCTTTGATGAGCCTGCTCGAAGATCCTGATAGTCAGGTATTCAATACGGTTTCAAATAGATTGATTGAATTGGGGGAAGAGGTGGTGGTTCCCCTGGAAAGACGCTGGGAGACTACTTTAAAACCAGAACTTCAGGAGAAAATTGAAAATGTGATCAAGCAGATACAGTTTAATGCCCTCAGGCGAGGCATGGACACATGGAAAGCAACGGGAGGTAAAGACCTTCTGTACGGTGCCTATCTGGTGGCTCGTTTTCAATATCCTGATCTTTCATATGAACCGCTTAATCTGGTGATCGAAAAAATCAAAAGAGATATCTGGCTGGAGTTGAACAACGAACTAACCGCTCTCGAAAAAGTTAAGGTGATCAATTACTTTATGTACGATATACATAAATTCGATAAAAGTCTTAAAAAAGCCCATACCCCACAACTATACCTTATCAATCATGTGATTGATACGTTTAAAGGAAGTCCTGTACTTCTTGGATTGATTTATGCAGAGCTGGCCAGAAGGCTTCACCTGCCCATATACGGTGTGAATTTACCGCGAAATTTTGTGCTTTGCTATTATGATCCCGAATTCCATGATGACCCTAATGGTATCCTGTTCTATATTAATCCCACTGACAGTGGTTCGGTATTAGGATTGAGGGAACTCAAGTATTTTCTAACTCAATTGAAAATCGAAGATAAATCGTTTTACTACACCCCATGTTCCAACATAGATATCATTGAAAGATTGATTATCAACCTGCAATACGCCTATGAAAAATCCGGGCACCATGAAAAAGCACTTTCCTTAAAAAAATTGCTTAGCAATTAGTAAGCAACCGATGAATTTGAGCTACGTGGCGACGAATGCGATAAGCGGACCTGCCTTTCACACTTTATAATACTCCCTGTACCACTCCACAAACCGTTGAATTCCTGTTTCGACAGGTGTATTAGGATTGTATCCGTAATCTCTCCTGAGGGAGGATACATCAGCCCAGGTTTTCTCTACATCACCCGGCTGGATTGGCATCATTTTCTTTTCGGCTGACTTTCCAAGAGCATTTTCCAGGGCGTCAATGAAATCCAGCAACTTCACCGGATTGCTATTTCCAATGTTGTATATTTTGTATGGAGCAGATGAGGCAGATGGGTCCGGTAATGTGGAATCCCAGTTTATCGCCGGTTGGGGTGGGTGAAGAATCATTTTGTCAATTCCCGCTGTAATGTCATCCACATAGGTGAAATCACGCTCCATTTTCCCATGGTTAAATACCTGAATTGGCTTTCCTTCGAGAATTGCCCTTGTAAACAAAAACAGAGCCATATCGGGCCTTCCCCATGGACCATAAACTGTGAAAAACCGCAAACCAATGGTAGGAATTCCAAAAAGGTGACTATAGGTATGGGCCATCAACTCATTGCTTTTCTTACTGGCAGCATACAGGCTTACAGGGTGATCCACATTGGAACTCACCGAGAATGGCATTTTTTTATTGAGCCCGTATACACTTGAACTGCTGGCATAAATAAGATTATCTACGGGATTGTACCTGCATGCTTCAAGTATATTCAGAAATCCTGTAATATTGCAGTCCACATATGCGTCCGGGTTCGAGAGGCTGTAGCGAACCCCTGCCTGAGCAGCCAGATTGACAACCACATCAAACTTCTGATTGCCAAATAAATCCAGAAGAGCCTCCTTATCTTCAAGTTTCAGTTGAATGAATTGGTAATTGCTGTGTATCGTACTTGTTATTAACTGATTATAAGCCACCTTGTCTCGTGATATACCTGCTTGTTCAAGCCTGCGGTATTTCAATTCGATGTCATAATAATCATTAATTACATCCAGTCCGATTAGGTGAAATCCTTGTGAAATTAGTGTATTAGCCAGATGAAATCCAATAAACCCGGCTGTGCCTGTAATAAGTACTTTTTTCATTATTTAGCGTAACTGATGGCACGTGTTTCACGAATCACTGTTATCTTCACCTGACCAGGATAGGTCATTTCATCCTGAATCTTCTTGGCAATATCATAAGAGAGGGTTTCCGCGTCCTTATCACTTACCTTTTCGCTCCCGACTATTACCCTCAATTCTCTACCGGCCTGAATAGCGTAAGTTTTTAATACACCCGGATATGATAAAGCCATGGCTTCCAATTCTTTTAGCCGCTTTATATAGGATTCAACTACTTCACGGCGTGCGCCAGGCCTTGCGCCAGAAATGGCGTCACATACCTGTACGATGGGTGCCAGGAGGGTAGTCATCTCAACCTCATCATGATGAGAACCGATGGCATTGCAGACTTCTCCTTTCTCTTTGTACTTTTCTGCCAGTTTCATTCCAAAAACTGCGTGAGGAATCTCTGGCTCATCGTCAGGTACTTTACCTATATCATGCAGCAATCCTGCTCTTCGGGCCAACTTTGCATTCAGGCCCAGTTCCGACGCCATAATTGCACACAGGTTGGAGACTTCCCTAGAGTGGGCCAGTAAATTCTGACCATAGGATGACCGGTACTTCATTTTCCCAACCATGCGTGTAAGTTCCGGATGAAGACCATGTATGCCAAGGTCAATGGCCGTACGTTTCCCCACTTCGATAATCTCCTCTTCAATCTGTTTCCTGGTCTTTGCAACCACTTCCTCAATTCTGGCCGGATGAATTCTTCCGTCCGTAACCAGTTGATGCAAAGATAGTCTTGCAACTTCCCTTCTCACAGGATCGAATGCTGAAAGGATAATAGCTTCAGGAGTATCGTCGACAATTACCTCCACACCGGTTGAAGCTTCAAGAGCTCGAATATTTCTGCCTTCCCGGCCAATAATTCTGCCTTTCAGTTCATCAGATTCGATATTAAATACGGTCACCGCATTTTCAATGGCAGTTTCACTTGCCACCCTCTGAATTGTTTTTATGACAATGTTTTTGGCCTCTTTATTGGCGGTCATTTTTGCTTCATCAACTATCTCGTTGATAAGTGACATTGCTTCGGTGGTTGCTTCCTCCTTCAAAGACTCTATAATCTGGGATTTTGCTTCTTCAGCCGATAAGCCTGATATGGTCTCCAGCTGCTCCACCTGTAACCAGTGTGACCTTTCAAGCTCCGTCTTTTTTTTCTCAACAATTTCTAATTGTATTCCAAGGTTCTCACGAATGGTTTCCAGTTCCGTATTCTTCCGTTGAGTATCCTCAAGTTTTTGTGAAATTGAAAACTCTTTTTGTTTAACCTCATTCTCCCGTTGATTGTGCTTGTTATTTTTTTCATTTATAATCTTCTCGTGCTCCTCCTTCAACTGAAGGAACTTCTCCTTGGCCTGCAGTATCTTCTGCTGTTTGATTATCTCTGCCTCACTCTCTGCCTCCCTGATTACTTTATTGCTCTTCCTTTTCACCATCGTGTTGAAAAGAATAAATGCAATTCCTGTCCCAACCAGCAATGAAGCTCCTCCGATAACGATATACAGAACCATAGGTTTTTGAAGCACCAATGATTGCATTAACAGTTCCATAGATTTTTCGTTTTTTAACAATAAAAAACCCGCAAATTTCCCCAAGATCTTTTAAAACCCCATTAGGCATGGGTGGAACCGCCAGCTTGTATTGACTGTCCAATGACCGATAGAATCGGTAATCCGGCGAACCGAATTTTTGGCCTGCTCTTTACAACCCGAGCTTTGTTCCAATTAGATAAATGTTGAGTTCCAAAAATGATTGAAGAAACAATGCGGGTAAACTCTTATAGTATGTAAAGAACGCTACTACTCTTCTTTCAATAATTCATCCAACTCACTGCTCACGACTCCGAGCTCCTCTTCCAAAGATACAACATTTTGTTGTTGTTCGCAATCTAATAAGTTAATCACAAATTGAAGCGCCGCCATGGTTACAAAATCCTGTGTATCCTTATCTGTATATCTCTGCTTGTACTGCAGGACTTTCTCATTTATTAACTTGGCTGCCTGCCTAATCTTCTCTTCGTCCTGCCGTTTTATTTTCAGGGGATAAAACCGTTCAGCTATTTGTACTTTTATTGAAAGCGGTTCTTCCATCCCCGTATTATCTGTTTAAAAGAGCAATACATTTGTCAATCTCCCGCACAATTCTATTAATTCTTATCTTGGCATCGTGCGCATCTGCGCTGTCTGCCATGATACTTTTTACCAGTGATAATTGCTGGTTTTTCTGTTCTAATTCATCAATAATTGATTGTTTTTGCTGAACTACTTGTTGAAGGTCATCATTTTTCATCTTCAATCGATTATTTTCGTCCGATTGCTCTTGCATCCGGTCTTTTATCGATTGTATTTTATCCTTTATTCCTTCCAGTATTTCAACCTGTTCAACACTCATTTAACAGAGATATATTACAAATATAGAATTATTTTAATAATATAAAATGGTAGCTATTTCCATTTAAAACATAAAACTATAGCTTTAGGATTTCAATTTCACACGGTCACGGTATGCGAAGATATATTCTGGCATTGTTATGTCAATTATTTATTTTTCAGACATTTGGGCAAAACAGAGAATCCTTTGGTCCTCCTCTGAAGATCCCAATGTTTCTTGCCGGTAATTTCGGAGAGATACGGTCGGATCATTTTCATTCCGGAATTGATATCAAAACAATGGGTACCAAAGGACACCGCGTTTTTTCTGTTGATAAAGGTTATGTATCCCGGATAAAGGTACAGGCCAACGGATATGGTAATTCGATTTATATTTCACATCCTTCGGGGTATACTTCGGTATACGGACACCTGGACAAGTACAGGGATGATATCGCTGAATATGTGAAAAAGGTTCAATACCAAAAGCGATCCCACATGGTGGATCTTTACCTGAATCCGGGCCAGTTCAAGCTTAACAAAGGTGACCTTATCGCGTATTCAGGTAATTCGGGGAGTTCCTCAGGACCTCATCTTCATTTTGAAATACGCACATCCGGCAATCAACATCCCACCAACGTATTAAAGTATGATTTTGACATTGTGGACGAGGTAGCCCCCAGGTTCTTCTCTCTGCATATTGATCCTATTGGAACCACGAGTTCGGTGAACGGAAAGTCAGAAAAATATGCATCCACCCTTGTAAAAGATAACGGCATTTATACAGTTCCGTATGGGACACATATTACGGCTTCGGGAACCCTTGGATTGAGCGTAGAAGTATTCGATTATCTGAACGGCGTTTCAAATAGATGTGGGGTCTACTCTCTGGAATTTTTTCTGGACAATGAATTGATCTACAGCCATGTGATGGATGAGTTTTCATTTTCGGAGACACGGTATGCAAATGCCCGTATGGATTATCAGGAAAGAATACACTCCGGCACAATAACCCACCGGCTTTACCGCCTGCCCAATGACAGGTTGCATATTTATAATAAACAGCTCAGCAACGATCCAATAGAGCTGAAGGAGAACAAGGTTTACAAATTACGGATCGTAGCTTCGGATGTCAACGGGAACAAGTCCGAATTGAGTTTCCAGATTACAGGTGATCAAAATGTACCTACCGAGAAACAATACCCACCTGGTTTTGTTAAAACAATGAAGTACAACGTAACGAACAAATATGCTCATAATGAGGTGGTTGTTGAGATACCTCCCTATGCTTTATACGAGGACCTGGATTTTACCTATAATGAATTTCCTGGACCTCCTGGTGCATTAACGAAATTCTTTCAAATAGCGTCAGCCGGGGTTCCAATCTACATTCCGTTCACCCTTTCCATTCGAACATCGGTTTCAGATCCATCTCTTCAGGAAAAATTGCTTCTTGTCTACCTCAATAATGATAATGAGATAGAAGGTGCCGGAGGTGAGTTCGATAATGGAGAAGTCACAGCGCATCCCCGAAGCTTTGGGAAGTATGCTATTTCTCTGGATACGGTTGCTCCGGAAATTATTTCAATGGATGGTATTTTGAGAGGAGATATATCGGGAAGAAAAGCGGTCAGATTCACTATTCTTGACAATCTTTCGGGAATAGACAGGTATGATGGGTATATCGACAATAAGTGGGCATTGTTTGAATATGACCTTAAAAATGATATGCTCACTTATACCTTTGACGATGAGCGAATGAATAATAATTCGGATCATGAATTGGAGCTGTACGTTTCGGATGAAAAGGGAAATGTAAGTTTGTTTCATACTAAGTTTACCTGGTAGATCAACCTTATGTCGAATAGATACAGGGTAACCGGTTTAATGTCCGGATCGTCCATGGACGGTGTTGATCTTGCATGTTGCGACTTTTTCAATAAAACGGAACAATGGGAATTCGAAATCCTGGCTGCAGAAACAATACCCTACCCCGCCCCTCTTAAGGAATCTCTAAAGGATGCATGCAACTGGTCAAATTCAGATATCACGGCATTGGATATTGAATTGGCCACATACTATGCCGGTTTGCTTAATACGTTCCACTCAACCCATCGCTTAAAGCCTAAACTAATTGGTTCTCATGGACATACAATTTTGCATGAACCGGACAGGGGGATAACCTTTCAGGCAGGAAATGGCAGAACCATGGCACAGATAACAGGGATCACTGTGGTCAGTGATTTCAGGAGTGGAGATGTGGCCCAGGGAGGGCAGGGTGCCCCTCTGGTACCTGTAGGTGACAAGCTGTTATTCGGTGCATATGCATCGTGTCTGAATTTGGGAGGATTTGCCAATATCTCTTATGAAAACAGTAATGCCCGACGAATAGCCTACGATCTTTGTCCGGCTAACATGGCACTCAACTGGATTGCAGCATTGCTGGGAGAGGAATTTGATGAGGGAGGAGCCATTGCGAAATCAGGCCGGATTAATCCTGTATTGCTTCAGTCCTTGAATGACCTGGAATATTACAGTGCCCCACCCCCTAAATCATTGGGAAGGGAATGGTTCTTAACGAAATTCCAACCCATATTGGAACAGGCAGTTGTTTCTATATCAGACCTTATGGCCACTGTAGTGGAGCATATTGCTCTTCAGGTTTCAAAAGGAATCAACCATGCTCATATTGATTCGGTTTTGGTTACCGGTGGCGGTGTTTTGAATCAAATATTGATGGAAAGAATAAATTATCATTCATTTGCCAACATTACCGCACCTGAAATGTTAGTCATACAATACAAAGAAGCATTAGTATTTGCCTTCCTGGGACTTCTTAGGTCCCTGAATGAGATTAACTGTCTCGCCAGTGTTACAGGTGGCAAATGTGATTTATCGGCAGGCATGATAAATAATCCTAAATAAACAGATAGAAGTAAATGAAAAATTTTGTTGCTTTTAATCCAACCAAATTGCACTTCGGGAAAGGGGTAGTTGGCGATCTTGGGACTCAGGCTTTTAAACTGGGTAAAAGCGCCCTTCTGATGTATGGAGGTGGCTCAGTACTTAAAAACGGAAGTTACCTGGACACGTTGAACCAATTAAAAAAATTTAATATAAGCATAGTTGAATTCAGTGGCATCAGGCCTAATCCCCTGGCTGAAGATGTGAACAGCGCGGCGCGGCTAGGAAGGGCTGAAAAAGTTGATATGGTAGTAGCTGTAGGTGGCGGCAGTGTGATCGATTCGGCCAAAATCACTGCCATTTGTATTGCAGATGGTTGTTCAGCATGGGAAGTGATGAGCAGGAAACACAAGCCATCCGCAGCTTTGCCATTGATATCCGTATTAACGCTTGCAGCTACAGGTACAGAGATGAATGCGGCGGCTGTCCTCCAAAACAGGGAAACCAGACAAAAAATTGGTTTTCGAACCAATTTCAATTATCCAAAACATTCTTTCCTGGATCCATCATATACCCTATCTGTCCCTGAAAACTATACCAGCTGGGGGATTGTAGACCTAATCTCCCATTGTCTGGAAGCCTGGTTTGGTGAAGGCAAAGCCGATCTTTCCGACAGATTTGTGGTTTCTATTATTAGAGAAGCCATGGAGTACGGGCCTGCCCTTTTGAAAGACCTGGATAACTATGAACTTCGGGCAAAAATTATGTGGGCTGCTACCTGCGCCCTGAATAACACGACCATGCATGGACGGAGTTCCGGAGACTGGGGAGTACATGCACTGGGTCATGTTCTCTCATTCCTGTACGATACTCCTCACGGGGCAAGCCTTTCAATTATGTACCCCGGGTGGCTTAAAATGATGCGTTTGCGGGCTAAGGACAGAATCCTGAAAATAGGTGCGGAATTGTTTGGCGCCACCTCCGTTAATGGAACCATTGCCGAACTCGAAAATCTATTCTCTTCACTGGGAAGCCCAATAACCTGCAATGATGCAGGCATCGACAGCAAGGAACGTGAGGTGATCCTTGAGTTAATGAACAGGAATAAATCACAGGGATTGCACCATTCGTTATCCAATAGTGAGCGGGAAGAGGTAATGAATTACGTGATGTAAAAAAAAGAAAAGGGTCTATCTGGCGACTGACCCTTTTCTACAACACTAACTAAAACTACCAACTAAACTACTGAAGAGATAATCCACAAATATCATGCCGCAAATAATATCATTGGTTAGGATTCCTGCAAGAAATTAAGATAGTAATTGAAATAGGTAGAAGGTAGAAGGTAGAAGGCAGATCTTGGAAGTTAAAAGGAAAATCGAAATCTTTGAACGGCGGTAAGCACAGGAACGTGTGAGAGGAGAGTCATTATAAAAAAGATAAAATTATGAAAAGAGTTGTAGTTGCCTCATTCATGGCGGTATTAGGAATATATGGTGACCTGATCGGATGTACAAATTTTTTAGTCACACCGGGAGCATCGGTTAATGGAAGTTCCATGATAACCTATGCAGCTGATGCCCATGTATTGTATGGAGAGTTGTACTTCAGGCCAGCAGCCGACTATCCCCCGGGAACTCTCCGGGATGTCTATGAATGGGATACCAATAAATTTTTGGGAAGGGTTCCCCAACTATCTCACACTTATTCAGTAGTTGGCAACATGAATGAGCATCAGGTAGCTATTGGAGAAACTACCTATGGAGGAAAAAAGGAATTAATAGATACCACCGCGATAATTGATTATGGCAGTCTGATTTATCTCGCCCTGGAGAGGGCCAGAACAGCCAGGGAGGCTATCCACATTATGGGAGACCTTTTGGCCGAACACGGATATCATAGTTCGGGAGAGTCCTTTTCCATTTCGGATCCTAATGAAGTTTGGATTATGGAACTCATTGGTAAAGGAATAAATATGGTTACCGAAAGGGGGAAAACGTTCAATAAGAACAAAGGAGCTGTCTGGGTGGCTGTAAGGATTCCCGACGGCTATGTATGCGGCCATGCAAATCAGGCACGTATTCAGCAATTTCCTCTGGACGATCCTGATAATTGCCTCTATGCGCCTGATGTAATTTATTTTGCCCGCGAAATGGGCTATTACGAAGGCACGGATGAGGATTTTAGCTTTTCCGATACCTATGCGCCGGTTGATTTTGGAGGGGCTCGCTTTTGCGAAATGCGGGTATGGTCATTTTTTAAGGAAATCAATGATGACATGGGACAATACTTTGACTATGTGAAAGGAGAGGACCTGGCCAACCGCATGCCTCTTTTTATCAAACCAAACCGGAAAATTTCCAACAGGGACCTTATGAACTTCATGAGGGATCACCTGGAAGGAACTGAACTGGACATGTCCAATGATGCAGGAGCCGGGCCGTTTGGCCTTCCTTACCGCTGGCGTCCCCTGACCTGGGAGCTAGATGGGAAAATGTATGTGAACGAACGCACGACGGCTACACAGCAGACCGGATTTTCATTCATTGCGGAGAGCAGGCCCATGAAACCTGATTTTCTTGGAGGTATTATTTGGTTTGGTATTGATGATGCAGCGGCTACAACATATGTGCCGATGTATTGCGGGATGACTAGAGTGCCTGAATCTTACGCCGTTGGAAATGGGGATCTTCTCACATATTCGGAAACTGCAGCATTCTGGGCGTTTAGTTTTGTGTCGAATTTCAGTTACCTGAGGTACAATGTCATGATGGAGGATGTGCGCAAGATACAATCTGAACTGGAAGATAAGTTTTCCATTGAAGTTCCGGCCATTGATACAGCAGCAGCTGTACTTTATGAAACCAATCCTGATATGGCAAGGGAATTCATCACCAATTATTCTGTGAATATGGGCAATTACACGGTCGGGCGATACAAGAAACTGGGGCAATTCCTTCTGGTTAAATACATCGATGGAAACATTAAGAAAGAAGAGAATGGGACATTCCTCAGAAACCCTTATGGGTATCCGGTTAGTCCGGATCAACCAGGTTATTCAGAGCAATGGAAAGAGACCGTTGTAAAGGATGCGGGCAAAAATCTTAAGATGCCAAAAGGCGAAGCCCACTAATATGATTTCATTGTTAATAATTCAGTTTAATAATTACTACAAATTGAAAATTATTTGTACTTTTGCGACCTGTTAAATCGAGGCATAGCACTCCATAAAGAATAGAATCATGGATTTAATGAAGGTCGTAGCCGAAGAATATGCTCCACAAACTGAATTACCAAAATTCAGTGCAGGGGATACCATTACGGTACACTATAAGATCAGAGAAGGAAATAAAGAGCGTGTTCAGCAATACAAGGGAGTTGTGATTCAAAGACGTGGAAAAGGCAATACGGAGACCTTTACCGTACGTAAAATGTCTGGCAATATCGGTGTTGAAAGGATCTTTCCTTCGGCCTCACCCTTTATTGAAAAAGTAGATATCAACAAATATGGCCGCGTAAGGAGGGCCCGTATCTTTTATTTTCGCAATCTTACTGGGAAGAAAGCGCGTATCAAGGAGAGGAGATTCTAAAGTTCAAACTCCTGATTGATTCTGTGCACGCTATTCAAGACATGGATGAGGCTGTTTCGAGAGATTCAGCCTTTTTTTTCTGAGCAAATTTACCCCGGAGCTTATATCTTTTCTGCTTCGGTTCTGGCCTTTTCAACGATCTTGTTGGCTTTTGACTCAGCTTCCTTTACCAGGTTCTCAGATTGTTTTTTGGCCTGGCGGTTCAGTTCCTCTGCTGCCTTTTTGGCAGCAATCTTTTTCAGGGGATTGCTCCCGGCTTCCTTAATGAGTTTATCTCCCTGTACCTGGGCTTCTTTAACTAAATTTTCGCCTGCCCTTTGTGCCTCATCAATTAACCTTTTTCCCTCATCCTCCGCTTCACTGATGATTTTATTCGCCCTTTCACCTGCTTCATCCCGCACCTGCTCTTCGACTTTTTCCACTTCTTCGATAACTCTTTCCTTTGCGGCAGTTTTAACTGTCTCGCTGGTTGACCTCAGATTTCCACTTAAATCGGTACTTATTTTGGGATCTCTGAAGGTACCGGTTATTTTGGCTTTAACTTTAACAAAATCAGATTCCGGGAGGTGAAACCCGGCTCCGGATGCCAATGCATTAATTCCGTTCATCAGTTCATTGGCGCCTTCTCCCAAATCTCCCTTGGCAATCTTCATGTCTAGCAGATAATCCATGGTTAGATCTATCCCATGGGAGCCTGAAGCTGTGATCTTTGAATCATCAAAATTCATATCGAATGGAGCCACATTCACCCTGCCATCTTGCACTGCAAGTTCCAGATCAACCTCATCTGGTGCCATATTCCTGAATTTTTCATTTTTAAGCAATTCGCTCAACTTGACAAACGAATTGAAGTTATGTATCTGCAAGCCTCTTGTAAACACCCTTCCTTTTGCATTGATGGATTCATACAATGGACTGAATGATGCATCCAGTAAAGACTGAAATTGAATGTCCGCATTGGCCGTTCCCTTACAATACTTCGCCATGGGAGCTAAGCGTTCCACAGTGACGAATGTCTCATAGGAGGATGGTATATCAACCCCCTTCATATCCAATCTTACATCTGCTTCGGCAAAATCACCCCTGGTATCCACCGTGCCCCTGATTCCAACATCTCCTTCAATTACTGCCATGGTGAGGTCATCCAAATAGGCTACACCGTCATTTACCCGAAGTATCCCGGCAATATTTTCAACTTCTATCTGATCATACGTCACCTTTTTCATATTCAAATTCATCTTAAAATCAATATTTTCCGGAATTTTCATCTGGGACGGGATGGCAAGAGAATCGGGCGGTGCAGTTTCATATTCCGTTTCGGACTGACTGTCAGCTTGTTCATTCAAAGAATTTTCCGTTTCTTCCGGCATCACTTCATTGGCATCAAATAACCCTGACGAAACATTCAGAGATCCAGAAATTGTCTGGTTAGCAAATACATAGGGAATAAAGTTGGCAAGTTCACCGTCCAGATGCAAATCAGAAGATCCTAACTTCATATCCAGGGTCACCAGGTCAACAACTCTGGGATTGAAATCCATCTCCAATTTCGTTAAATCCAACGGAACAGGTATTTCAGGCGTTTTAATCGCCACCTCCTCAATTATCAGTTTACCATCCATATCGACGAGATCATACTGCTCCTGTTCAATATAAGAGAGCCGTGTGTCCCACTGCAGGTCCGTGACCATTCTACCCTCGAGAGAGACCTCTTCAAGAGGCACTACATCCCGTAAAGAAGCGAAATCGATGGAACCCACCGCTTTTCCGGAAAGATTCATATCGCTGCCGGGACGGTCAATATACATTGACAAATCGAATGGATTCCCCCCTATTAAGAGATGAAATCTCTCCAATTCAATAACAGATGCGTCCAAGTCTGCACCTTTGTAGTCTACTTTCAGGTTGATCTGTACATCCGAAACATCTTTAGGCAGACCAGGATAGGCAAAATACCCGTCAGACACCTGCAGATTCAATGAGGCGTCGGGTAAAATGGTGTCCTTCATCACACCCAGAACAGTACCCTCCAGCTGTAGCTGCCCACTGGTTTTAAGTGTTTCAAAATCTTTCTTATAAATTGCGGGGATCAAAGACAATAACGTATAAAACGAGGTTTCCCGGGAAAAAATGCGGAGATCAAAATCCATCGCACCATCGGTTAACAGACCAACAGTTCCTTCTGCCCCCATTACAAAGCCGTTCAGGCTAATTTCATTCTTTTTCAGGGTATAGACATTCTCGATCATATTTGCTTCAGCCACCAGGTCAAGTCCAATGTTCCCCTCCTTCAGGTACCGAATTCCGCCATATTTTACGTTACTGTTCTGAAGGCTTATCAGAAGTTCAAGATCAGTTTGGTCCATTGAAAAATCACCGGTAAGTTCCAGATCCACATCCCCCATGGATGCTTCAATATCCATTGCAGCATCCTTATAATTTACCCGGCCATCCACTATGGCAAACCTCTGAAGTGATATTGCCATTGATTTCTTCTCGCCTTCACCTGTGGCTGATTCAAAACTCTCATTTATTTGTCCGCTTTGAGATTCACTGACATCCGGTGAGTGCTCAGGGTTGCTTCCCCCCTCCTCTGCAGGTGCAATATCCCAGTTGGCGGTTCCATTATCAAGTACTATTCCGTTGATCATCGGGTGATCCAAAAGAATGGATTTTACTTCGATGGTCTTCTTCAGCGCACCAAAAGGATTCACCCTGAATTCGAATCGCTCCAAACCCACCAGGGTATCCCCGCTGAAATCGTCCAATCCAATTACTGAGACCTGAAACAAATTGACACTGAGATCCGGAAAACCCCTGAACAGGGACATGCTAAATCTGGACCAATCGACCCTTGCATGAATATTCTGATTCACCTGGTCCTTTACAAGAGCTTCGATTTTACCTTTAAACAAAATGGGAAATGTAATGAGTAAAATGACGAGTACACCCATGGTAATCAAGACAATTCTGAAGAATTTTTTCATTTCAGCGTGTTTTTATCAAATATATATAGAGAACATGAAAGATGGCTAAAGTGTTTTGGATTTATGCCGATTTGATTAAATTTGCAATCGCTTGCCAGCCAGGTACTGAAAAGCAACTGAAACGATGGACTAGTAGCTCAACTGGATAGAGCACCTGACTACGGATCAGGAGGTTGGGGGTTCGACTCCTCTCTAGTTCACAAAACAAACAAGTGAAGTTGTTGGAGAATATTACCTGCTTGTTACTCTTTTTGCAGTTTTGCTCCGACCTCTTTCTTATAGGTACGGCTGATGGGTAGTTCCTGCTCGTCGATGACCACATATTCCATTGAGAAAGCCGATATCTTTGTGGTATTCACAATAAAAGAACGATGGATTCTGATAAATGTATCAGGCAGTTCTTTTTGGATGTGGCTTATTTTTTCTCTTGAGGTGATGGGAGTACCTGTTGACTGGTGAATTTTAATGTAATCTGCCAGGCTTTCTATATAGAGCAGTTCTTCAAATCGGACAGTTGATGTCTGCCTGTTTGAACGAACGGTAAAGAATCCCTGGTCCAGCAAGGATTGTTTTTTTTCAAGATCCGTGATGACTCGCTGATCCACAAAATAGTGCTTCATTAATAAAATAAACGACTTTACGAGTACAATGAAATATAATATGATGGCCAGGGTGAACACATCAGTAACAAGTGCTCCCGTGGGATTGATACCGTAATAAATGATGAGTAGCATGGCTGCAATACTTGCGATTAACTCCAAACAAAGCGATATTATTAACAAATAAAAGGTATACAATCCAAACAGCAGGAATTTCTGTCTGAACAGGAACCTCGGAACAAGAAAATAGTTAAAAAAATAGGAAGTGCCCATGACCACTGGCATCAGGAGAGATACATAATAAAATGCCTCTGCATGTCCATCAAACCAATTGGCAAATATTATGGTCAGGGAGCCGTACACCAATATCCAGAAAATAATATGCTGGTATGTTTTCATAGCAATTGACAAAATAAATATCGCAAAAATATGTCTACCTATTTGGGGATTATCGATAGATAGCAGGTTTTGGACCGGATTCGACCTTGCAACGTATATAGACTCGAACTTACCTTTGTAGAGAATTTACGTTTAATTAAACACATGCAATGATGAAAGATCTATTTATTATGGGAGGGAGCCTGTTCATGGGTATACTTACCATCTTGCTGGTGATCATTCTGGCGATCTCGGTATACTTTGCGGTAATGATTTCCTCGGGGAAATCTGCAAAGAAGAATAACTTCTGGCACCAGCTAAGTTATATTAAGTCAGTAGGAATGTTTACAATGATTACAGGGATCCTTGGTCAGCTAATTGGCCTTTTGATGGCTTTCCAGGCCATTGAAGGCGCAAATGACATATCTCCTGCGATTCTTGCGGGAGGGTTGAAAGTCTCCATGATTACGACCCTTTATGGAATTTTTATCAATTTACTGGCCATCCTCTTATGGTTCTTATTAGATTTGTGGTATCACAAAACAGGTACCCGCGAATCGAATGGATAACAAAATGGGGCGAGACTTGGATAAGCTCAACACCGGAGCGGGTTAATTGTTATATGTCTGTATAAATTATATATCCATGAATAGAATTGAGAAATTACTTTCCATATCTATCCTGCTGACAATTATGATACCCTCTAATGCCCAGTTTAAGAATCCAAGGAATCTGGAATTCACATGGAAGACAGATACCACTAAATATGGCGTGGACCTGTCAGAGATTACCCTGGTCCTCCCCAAAGGGACTTTTCCAAAAATAGACTATCCCTCTTTTTTGAATAAGAATGATGGATTAAACGCGTTCTATCTTCATGAACCGGTAATCAGCGTTGAAATTGGCGGGAAAGCAAAAGCATATCCACTGAATATGCTTACTACTCATGAGATCTCCAACGACAAAATAGGGGATGTTCCCATATTGGCCACCTACTGTCCCCTGTGCAACGCGAGTGTGGTTTATGACAGACGGGTAAATATTAACGGGAAGGAAAAGGTCCTGGAATTTGAAGTTTCCGGAATGCTGCGTAAAAGCGATATGGTTATGCTGGATACCGGGACGGAGACACTCTGGCAACAGTTTATGGGGGAGGCCATCGTAGGAGAATACACAGGTACTTTATTAGAAGTAATTCCTTCACTGGTCATTTCCGTTGAAGAATTTTTCCAACGATACCCTGAAGGGATAATTCTTTCAAATTCGAACAGCAACGAGAGACTTTCCAGCCGGTATGGTACTAATCCGTACGTTGGATATGATAAGAAAGGTTCGAACCCGTATGACCGCTTTTTTAACACTGAGGATGTGGACAAAAGGTTGCCTGCCATGGAGCGAGTAATTGATATAGAAGTTAACGGAGAATACAAGATATATCCCTTTTCAAAAATATCTGCCGAGGGTGTGGTAAATGACAGGTTTAAGAACTTCAACCTAGTCTTTTTTCACAGCGAACGAACAGTCTCTGTGCTTGACGCAAGCAAGATCAGTGCATCGAAGAGTATCGGATCAGTGACTGTTTTTAATCCGACCCTGGATGGACAATTGCTTACCTTTAAGAAAGGGGATGAGTACTTCGTTGATGACATTTCTGGCTCCCGTTGGGATATCACAGGAAGATGCATTGAAGGCAGGATGAAGGGATCGCAACTTGCGATTGTGCCGCACTCCAATCACTTTGCGTTTGCGTGGCTGGCATTTTTTCCTGATTCTGAAATATTTGAATAACAAGTACAAGCACCGGAATATGTGATGCAAGAATATGAATTACCGCTATCTGACCACCAGAATAAAATCGCTGCCAGGTTCGTTGTCGCCGAACTCGCCAAACCTGGGCTGAGGATTTACTTTTTCCACGAATTGAAGGATTTCGGATGTGGTTAGTACCCCGTCGCTGCCACCGTAATACCTAAGAGATTCAATCAGACGCCGTGCAAACGGGGAATGAAATCCCGGCCTTCCATCTGGCACATACTCCTTGCCTCCGGAAGTAAGGTAAAGCCTGGTTTTATACTTTAATTTCCGCTCCACGAACTCCTGGGTGGAAATCTCCGCATACTCTGCCGAAACTCCTCTGTGCGATGAGCTTAGGAGCGGATCAAATGTTCCTCCAAAACAAACATCCATCACCAGGAAAATATGGGAGCAACCGATGTTATTGATCATCGTGCGCAGGTTAGAATGGGACAGGTACGAGGTCTTGCCCATATCATCAGCGCGTGAATCACGTGAAATTACATACCCCTCTCTGAACACCTCGTCATACACACCATGACCGGCAAAGAATATCATCAGGTTATCTTCCGGTTTATACCTTTGAGTGGCAAATTTCCTGATTACTGAGGCGGTTTCTGAAAGTGTCGGGTTTAAGACAACTTCAGAAATTACTCCGTAGCTTTCTTCCAACTCTGCAGCAATGGTCTGGGCATCCAGCACGGGGTTTATAAGATCCGAATAATAATCATACACGTTGGTAGCGAACATCAATGCATACGTTGTGCTACTGCCGACATATTTTAACGAATCCGGCAGTTCGATGGATTTTACTACGGCACGTTCACTGGCCTGCTCCTCCTCCATTTGAAAAGGATTTTCCAGGGGAGTTACTTTATAATATTTCCTGTCGGCCGGATTATAAAGCTTAAACGAAGTATACCTGCTGCTTTTACCTGAATCGCCTTTCTCCTTTACTGCCGTGATGCGGGCTTTGGTCCATTGACTTTTAAACTTCCTGGCTGCCTCAATGGGAATGGCCACCCCCGCCTCCGTTTCCATAAACTTGATTTTATATATTTGCAGGTCGGCATTATACCCTATCAATCCCTGAAGGGGAATCTCAACAGTTCCGGCCCTGGTTTGCACATCGTACAGATTCTCCATCTCCTTCTGCATCTTCATAAGAGTCCACTGGGCCAGCTTCTTCATGCGATCTGCGTACTCCTGTGAGGTCTCAAATTCATCCCTAGGCAAAGTTAATTTCTTGTTTACAGATTCAACTATCTCTTTTACAGCTGAGGGATTTAATGAACGTCTTTGCGCAAGTGAGAGGTCGGCGTTTAACCAGGAAACTACAAGAGATTTATCTGAAGGTGACACCTTATTTATCTCCCAGATAATGATTTGTTTGTCCCCTCCGTACGTGGTCAGGAACTCCCCGTCCTCAGAAAAGGAGGCTCCAAATACATTATCCATGTGCCTGTAGACAAAATCAACAGGATAGATTGAGTCATTTACTAACCTGGAAATGACCGCAGTACGGTAATGACCATAGGCAAGGAAATTTCCGTCAGGGCTGTAATGGACCGGATTCCTCACATCGGTCCTTTCCTCCAGTGAATCCGTTAAAACAAAGGCATCACCCTGCAGCTTATACCTCCTTAGCCCGTTAGATGATCCGGTAACAAACGAATACTCCTGGGGATGAAAGGCGATGGTTTGCACTCCGTGCCTGCGGTACTTAAATTTCTGAAATAACTCGAAACCGGACTCTTTATTCCTGAGTACCAGCACATTTCCATAGGTATCACCTGTGGCGAGGTACCTGTCATCAAAGCTAAAACTGGTTTCATTGACATCCGATTCAAATTCATCATATAATTTTACAAATTCAAATGATTCATCCTTTAGCTTCCAAATCATCACCTGTTCATCCAATGAGCTGGAAACCATCCATTTTCCGTCATTACTAAACTCCAGATGACTAATGCTGAAGGAATGCTGATTGAGCACCTGGGTGACGTTCATATCCTCCAACCTGATTATGGCAATATCACTGTTTCCCTGGTACCTTCCATAGACCAAATATTTTTCATCGGGGGAAAATGCAAAGACACCTCCAAAGGCTTCTGGATTTCCCTGATGTTCGAGGATCTTTTCCCAGTCGCGGTCATATACCCTCAGAGTGTTATCTCCAATAGCATATGCGAAGTAATTCCGAAAGGGGGAAAACTGGGCCTGAACGACCCAACTTTCAAGATTACCAAATTCCTTGTTAACTTTCAGCCCCAGTTCCTGGGCTGTCACAAGGTGTGAAATCAGCCCCATAAAAATGAGTAAAAAAAGATTCTTTCTCATGGGTCGAAGGTGGGTAAATTGGTGTGAAAGATACGAAACCCTTCGCATATGAATTTGTATATTTAAAAATTTAACCGGGTGGGTAGTTAATTTGTACCATGCAAAGAATGCTGGCATATATTGCGATCACTATTCTCACAAGCCTGTCACTATTTTCACAGGACTCAGCAACTCTGCTGCAAGACACTCTTCAAAGGCATCTGAATATTTCTATTGAAGATAAGACTCCTGGTGTCATATCCGGATTATGTGGTCAACCTTTAAAAAAACCCATTTCAGTCAGGGTAACCAATGAACATGGAATTCCGGTGGCTGAACTTCAGGTCTCGTTCAGAATCGTCGCACATCCTGATCAATCCAGCGGAGAAGAAGTGGGCAACTCCCTGGTATTTACAGATTCCATGGGCCGCGCACAAACGTCTCTTATCCTGGGTTCAAAGAAAGGGGCATACCGTGTATCGTGCCGAATTGCTGAAGGATTCCCTGATAATGAAGTATTCTATCAGGCCAACGCCATTCGAAAAAATTGGATTTACATGCTTGTCATCGGCCTGTTTGGAGGATTGGGTCTTTTCCTGTTTGGCATGCATGCCATGAGTGAAGGAATGCAAAAATCGGCAGGTGAACGTTTGCGTTCCATTCTCGAAAATGTAACCCACAACCGCATTATCGGAGCCGGGATTGGAACGGTCGTAACCACTGTGATCCAGAGCAGCAGCGCAACTTCCGTAATGCTTGTAAGCTTTGTCAATGCCAGCCTTCTGCAATTCAGACAGACTATTCCTGTTCTTCTGGGTGCTGCCATCGGTACCACCATTACGGCTCAGATGATCGCTTTTAAGATCACGGAATACAGCCTCTTGCTGGTGGCAGTTGGATTCTTTATGCAGACATTTTCTAAAAAAGAGCATGTGAAATCTATCGGGTATTCGTTGTTTGGATTTGGCGTCCTCTTTTTCGGAATGCACATCATGTCAGATGCCATGGCTCCTTTGCGGGAATGGAGTCCTTTCATCGAATTGCTTCTTAAACTGGAAAATCCATTGGTCGGCATACTGGTTGGAACTGCCTTTACAGCTCTGATACAGTCAAGCAGTGCGTTTATCGGGATCATGATCGTTTTAGCCTCTCAGGGATTGCTGTCATTGGATGCCTCCATTCCTCTGCTGCTGGGGTCAAATCTGGGAACCCCGGTAACCGCATTACTTTCAAGCATGAAGTCTGGAATTGAGGCGAAAAAGGTAGCCGTGGCTTTTATTATTATCAAGTTCATCACTGTCCTCATTTTTGCCGGCTGGACCGTCCAGTTGGGCGAATGGATGGTTCGGTTTGCCCCGGAGGCCTCATTGGCCAGGCTCATTGCCAATTCACATACCCTTATTAACCTCGTCCTTATGATGGTGATACTTCCCATCACGCCCCAGGTTGCCAGGTTTGTGGACTGGCTTATGGGGAAGCCCAGGGAACAGGGGAAAGTAACATTCGCTACGCTTTACCTTGACCAGGGCATGATTACAACACCCTCGCTTGCCCTGAATCTTGCCAAACAAGAGATTATTCGCATGGGAATGATTGTAAGAACCATGTTTTCCCTGATCCTCCGCCCCTTCCTGGAGAAGGAGGCAACCTCACTAAATGACATCTACACGCACGAACAGGAAGTTAACTTCCTGAGAGACTCCATCAAAGAGTACCTGCTTAAGATCAACAGGGAATCGGTGAACAGTAAAAGGGTCAATGAATCGTTCCATATGCTATATTCCATGAATGAATTTGAGCAGATCGCAGATATTATTTCAGGAGGGCTGGCAAACAGAGCTGAAAAATGGGTACTCAAAGATTATGACTTTTCTGAGGATGGGAAAAAAGAGCTTAAAGAGTACCATGCAAAGATAGAAAAACAGTTAAAACGCTCGCTGGTGGTTTTTGAAGAAACCAACCTTCAAAAAGCGGCCCGGATGAAATCAAAGCACAAAGATTACAGGGTACTCTCACAGGAGTTGGAAAAACAACATTATGCCCGCATTCTGGAAGGCATGAAGGAGTCCATCGACAGCAGCAAAACCCATTTGGAGATCCTGGCACTCTTCAGCACCATTGACAGTCACATTACAAATACTGCCAGGATCGCTCTGGAATGGAATCAAAAGGCCACATAAAAGATGGGGGATGAAGTGCCACGGTTATCTAAGAAGGAATCGATTGAGACCATAAACAGGTATGCTTCTGGAAAAATACCATTTGTTTTCCTGATAAGTTTTGAAGGAAAAGAAAATCTTATATTTACTCTTGCCGAAGCTGCCAGCAAGGGGTTATACATCGATATGCCTGGCCTGACTAACCACTCATTTGAGATCGATCCAGGTATTCCCCTTCAATTCAACAAAATACCAATGGACAAAGAGAAGTACCAAGAAGCCTTTGCCAGGGTGATGGACCATATCCATTATGGAAACTCCTTTTTGTTGAATCTCACCTTCCCCACGCCGGTTGAATGCAACTATACACTCCAGGAAATTTTTGTGGGCAGCAGGGCCACATATAAACTGCTGTTAAAGGATGAATTGGTCATATTTAGTCCGGAGAGGTTTGTACGCATTCATGGAAATACCATCACGTCGAACCCCATGAAAGGAACCATTGATTCCACCATACCAGGCGCATACCGGTTGCTTGCATCTGACCGTAAAGAAGACGCCGAGCACAATACGATCGTTGATCTCATCCGCAATGATCTGAGCACAATAGCCTCTCTTGTGCGAGTGAAGCGTTTCAAATACATTGAAACACAACGAACTAATCAAGGTGAACTACTTCAAATGAGTTCGGAAGTAACCGGGAAATTACCCCTGGATTTCAGGACATCGCTGGGTGACCGGTTATTTAACCTTCTTCCTGCCGGGTCCGTCTGTGGGGCACCCAAGAAGAAAACTGTGGAAATTATCCGGGAAGTAGAGGCGTATGATCGGGGATTCTATACAGGGATTTTCGGATATTTTAATGGAATAAACCTCGACTCGGCTGTATCCATCCGTTATATTGAAAAGCAGGATAAACAACTGGTATTTAAAAGCGGAGGGGGGATTACCTTTCAAAGTGATTGGAATAAGGAGTTTGAAGAATTGCAAAACAAGGTATATGTCCCAATTTATTGAAACCATAAAGCTGCTTGACGGCGAGTTAAAAAATATTCGGTTCCATCAAAGCAGGTTTGAGCAGACACGTTCAGGAGCCCTTGGATTGCGTACCCATCCACTCCTTACGAATGTTATCCGGATTCCAAATGGCCTGGAAAAAGGGCTGCTTAAGTGCCGGGTGATTTATGGGGAAAAAATTGAACGCATCGAATTCGAACCACACGAACCTAAGCCCGTACGCTCGCTTAAACTGGTTCATTCAGATACGATATCGTATGGATTTAAGTGTGCCGATCGGCAAGGGTTAGACGACCTCTTTGAGCAGAGAGGTTCGAGTGATGACATACTTATTGTAAAACTGGGGTGTATTACTGATAGCTATTACGCCAATGTAGTATTCTGGGATAGTGCCAGTTGGTTTACACCCGATACACCCTTGCTTAAAGGCACGATGAGGGCCTCTCTGCTGGCAACCGGGTCCATAAAGAGATTGCGGATTACATTAAACGAATTGAAAAAATTTCAGAAGATAAGACTTATCAATGCGATGAATAACCTGAAAGACGGACCGGAAATAGGTCTGGATGCTGTTACATAATACCGGGTAATTATTTGGGAAAAGTAGATGAAACCCAGCTGACCTGGATAAAAGAAGATTTGATGGCAATTGATTCAGAAACTCCTATAAGAGGGTTCCGGAGGAATCCAGGATAAGTGCGGTTCCTTTATAAATAACCACCGTGCTGTAACTTAGAATCAAATGGCTTATGTCGTTGTGATTGAGCCACGGGCTCACTCCCCAGCCATAACTAAATACTAAAGCTGATATCATACCTAGTCCAACTGCGAATAATAACTTCACCACTCCCCTGCTTCTGGTCTTATGGAAAATAAAGTAGCTGGTCGAAGCAACAATTGCTACCATTCCAAAAATGGTATAGTATTTTACAGCTGCAAATGCCAGTGTCCACAAAGTAAAGAACAGTGCAATTATCAGGATTAGAAAATTAAGACGCACAATCAGCTTTGAGATAATGGGTTTTATGAGTGGTTTTGACAATTCAAGTAATGCATGAGCCAGTAATGCCACAGAAATCATAATGAATACCCAGGATACAAGTTTCCAGGAAGGAGATAACCGGTAAAGAAATGCATGTCCAAGTAACCCGCCAAACAATGTACCCAAGCCAAGGATGAGAAAATAATAAGTAAAAAACCATTTGATCCTGCCTGAAGATTCGGTATGCTTGATTTTAAAATAGGCATAAAAACAGATTGTTGCCATCAGTATATCCGTTACCGAGGTGATGGGCTCATCAATCCGCAAATTAAATATTTCGATGGAAGGCTGAATGAATTTAAGAAGCATTTTCAAAAATAATACTTATTATTATATAGGTGCAAAAATATAAATTAACAAATCCCTGCCACAATAAAGGGCCCGTGCTTAAGTGTGATAGCCTCCTGTATCGTTTGAGATGGAATGGGAGCCTTGCATGCTGGTTCTGTGTACCGCTGGCAAATTAATCACAGTTTCCGCTTTATAAATAGGCATGAAGACTATAATTACAATGAAGGTACCATACTTATATATCTTAGCTATTGGCATATTTTGCCAATTTGGATGCAATGCACAGCCTAATCAGGATCATAATCCGGCGAACGATCCACAGGCTGAAATCCAGTTTTTTAAGAACCTGAAGAGCGCCAGGCAATGGCCCTCGTTCAGGGGGGTTGCTGCACGCGGGTACCTTGACGATGCCAACTTGCCTGACTTCTGGGATGTAGAGACCTTGAAAAATATCCGCTGGATTATTCCTATCCCCGGTCTGGGCTTATCAAGTCCGGTTGTTTGGAATAACCATATTTTTATCACCACCGCAGTAGGTGAACCGGGTGAAAGCGGTATAAAAACAGGCATGTACGGCGAAGGGGAGCCTGTAGATGATGAATCGGAGCTTCATTGGAAAGTAATTGCTATCGAGAAGCGGGATGGGAAGATTCTCTGGGAGCGAACAGCACTATCTGGAATCCCTGAGGTTAAGAGACATCCGAAATCATCCCACGCCAATCCAACCATAGCCACCGATGGGAAACATGTGGTAGCATTTTTTGGATCAGAAGGTGTCTACTGTTATGATTACGATGGGATTCTTCTCTGGAGCAGAGACTTTGGCCTGCTGATGTCTTCTGCACATGATGCTGACTGGGCAGAGTGGGAGTTTGCAAGCTCACCCATCATCCATCAGGATCGCGTTATTATCCAAGCCGATGTGAAGGAAAATTCGTTCCTGGCCGCACTTGATGTGGCGACCGGCAAAATAATTTGGAAGCAGGATAGAAATGATTGGCCCGGTTGGTCAACGCCTGCAATTTATTACCACGACGGTGTAGCCCGGGTGGCAGTTAACGGATACAAGCACAGGGGAGGATATGATTTCGAAACCGGAGAACAGGTATGGAAAATGTCTGGAGGCGGGGATGTGCCGATACCGACACCGGTTCTTCACAATGATCTGCTATTCTTTAATAGCGCTCACGGCAGGCAAAATCCAATTATTGCCTTAAAAACGTGGGCTACCGGGGAAATTAGTTATCCGGAAAAAGATAGGCCGGATGATGCAGTTTCATGGTTTGTGGATCGGGGAGGTTCGTACATGCAGACACTTTTGATTTACGATAACCTGCTCTATAACCTCAGATGGAATGGCAATCTGACTTGCTATAATGCAGACTCCGGAGAGAAAATGTACAGGGAGACCATTGACACCGATAGCTTTGTTGCTTCCCCTGTAGCTGCTGACGGCATGATCTATTGCGTGAGTGAGGGAGGGGTCGTATTTGTCATTGAGGCCGGGCCCTCTTACCGGTTGGTAAATTCTTTGCCCCTTGGAGAAATTTCTCTGGCCACTCCTTCTATTAGCGATGGAATGATTATTTTCAGAACGACCGGGCACCTTATAGGCGTCTCCGATAAGGAATAATCAGCATGTGTCAGGTGAGTCAATCTGTGAACAATAGAATGGAACAAGTTACTCAGTATCGGTCTCAAATACAGAAAATATGATTCACATTGTTTATGCAAGAAATATGTAGGAAAACTGTGTAAAGATTGCAAAAAAGTTTAAAAGTAAACCTGAATGACAATGCGGAGAACCGTTATTTTAAATAGAATGTTTAAATTGGCACTTTTTAGAAGAATAACTCAAAATAGCAATTCCGAATCATGAAAAACTCAAACTACTCAACATGGCAACTTTGGTCTCTTGTAATCCTTCGGGTTGCTATTGGATGGCATCTGCTTTATGAAGGAATTTCTAAACTGTTAACTCCGGAATGGTCCTCTCTGGGCTACCTGATGGACTCAAAAGGATTGTTTGAAGGTTTGTTCCATTCTATTGCTGGAAATGCAGCTGTACTGAATGTGATTGATTTTCTGAATGTCTGGGGACTCATTCTAATTGGGACCGGTTTGGTTGTAGGCCTGTTCTCCCGATTGGCAGCCATCTCCGGGATAGTTTTATTAGCCTTCTATTACCTTTCACATCCAGCAATCATAGGGGTTTCATATGCTTTACCAAGTGAAGGAAGCTATCTTTGGGTCAATAAAAACCTTATCGAACTACTCACACTTTGGGTCATTATTTTATTTCCCACATGGAATGTAGTTGGATTAGACCGATATTTGTTTAAAAAGAAATAGGTGAAATTGATATGTCAGAAAAAGAAAAAAACAGAAGTGGGAACAAAATGAACCGAAGGGAAGTATTAAAAGGCCTGGTAACCGTACCCGTACTGGGGGCCTTAGCGTATGGTACGTGGAGGAAAAGAAGGCAGGACCATTTGCGTAGTCACAAATTGGCCAAAGAGCTCAATATGAGCCATGGCAGTATAGAATACACCCCATTTCAACATGATGGGCAAACTATCAGGTTGGGACTTATTGGTTTTGGCATCAGGGGTACCCAGCTTATGCAGGCAGCCGGCTTTGTGACCCCTCACAGAATTCAGGAATGGAAGGATGCCGCAGCAATTGATTCGCAGAATAAGAGGTATGAAGACTTTCTGGAGCAAGAGGACCTGAATATCAGGATTACCGGTGTATGTGACCTGTTTGATGTGCACGCTGAACGTGCAATGGCTGCTGCGGCCAATGTGGGAAGGGAAGGAATTGGAGGATCAATGGGTGCGCCTGCAAAACGATTTTCAACCTATAAAGAAATGTTGGCCTCAGATGAGATCGATGCGGTAATTATTGCGGCTCCGGATCATTGGCATTCACGAATAACGATGGATGCTTCCAAGGCTGGAAAACATGTATACTGTGAGAAAGGGCTCACCCGAACTCTGGACGAAGTCTATGCTGTAAGGGATGCCGTCAAAGAGAGTGGCATTGTTTTCCAACTGGGACACCAGGGCCGCCAGACAGAAAGTTATATTAAAGCAAAAGAGGCAGTTGATAAAAATCTTCTGGGTAAAATTAACCTGATAGAGGTATGCACAAACCGCAACTCCCCAAACGGGGCATGGGTCTATGATATTCATCCTGATGCCAATGAAAGGACGGTGGACTGGACCCAGTTTGAAGAACCCTGTGAAGTGAAACATCCTTGGAGTCCGGAGAGGTTATTTCGTTGGAGATGCTGGTGGGATTATGGTACCGGATTATCAGGCGACCTGCTCACCCACGAATTTGATGCCATAAATCAAATTCTTGGAATGGGAATACCGGAATCAGCTGTTTCCACAGGGGGAGTCTATTTTTATAAAGAGAAAGAACACTATGTAAATGAAGTCAGGGAGGTTCCTGATGTCTGGAATGCAGTATTTGAATACCCTCACCTGGATTTCACACTTATGTATAGCGCCTCTCTTGCAAATAACAAGGATCGTGGAAAAATAATTATGGGCCATGATGGTTCCATGGAGTTTGGCAATAGCCTACAAGTCTATGCCTGCAGAGAGAGTACCAGATACAAGGAGAAGATTCAGAACGGCTTAATTGATCCCAGTCTGCCCATCTATACTTACATCCCCGGTCGCAAGAATGTGGATACGGTAGCAACTGCCACCGAGCAGTATTTTGCGAGCAGAGGGCTTCTGTATACTTACCGTGGTGGTCGAAGGGTTGATACAACACATTTGCATATTGCCGAATGGATCAATGCCATCAGGGAAGGCACACAACCCAGCTGTCACATCGATCAGGCATTCGATGAGGGAATTGCGTCTGCCATGGCAACAAAAGCTTACAAAGAAAGCCGCATGGTTTTCTGGGATAGGGACAAACAACAGGTAGTGTAGAACTTGTCATATGTCATTTATTTTTTGATATACATCCCACAGGCCGTGAATTTCAGTGTAGATCTGCAATTCGTCACATGTAAAATCGCAACCCATTCGTTCATAAAGAAACACCAGGAATGACAGCACATCCTCCCCCTCAAGGCCTGTAATAGAGGATATATTATCAATCCCGACAATCTCGTCGAATGCGTGTTGTTTATCTTTATTCTTTTTCAACCAGTAAACTTTGCGGGCGGAGCGAGCGTGCTTGCTGAAATTATGATAAAAATAGGAAACTGGTGATGTGAGCAGAAAGCCGGCACTTTTCAGAATTTCCTCATTCATGTCATACGGAATATAATCCGGATCTTTCCTGGGCAGTCCCATGGATCCTCCAAGGGTTTGTCTATTAGGCATTTCTATGATTGCACTTCTGAAATCAAGGTAGGAAGATCCCCACTCGAAAATCCTGGCCTCCTGCAGTGCATAATACTTCCTTTTAAGTACAATATATTTACCTTCGAAAAAGGAACTTACCATAACCAGGGTATCCCGGTACACCATATTGCGGATCAGCAATGTGTCGTTAATTTTTACAGGCATGTGAAATATCCCAAGGCTATCTGTCACTTCACCCTGATGAGAATTAAGATTGATCACATGTGAAGAAGGCACTGGAAAGAAACTTTGATCATATACAATGCAGGTAAGGGTAAACACAGAATCATTGGCCTGTGCCTGAAGTTGGAGCTGTGTAAGGATCAGCATCACACATGCAGAGTATACAGTCCGGACCAACATGGAATTAAAAGTATCCAAATATTTCCGGACTTAATCAGCATTTAACAAACCTTAACCATCCTGTTCCCTAAGGCAACCTGATATTGAACCAAATCAATATACAGGTGTTTACTCACCATAGATTTTAGGGATGACAAACATAGTTTTTTTAGATACAGATACCATTGGGAAGGTTGACAATATGAAGCTTCTTTCCAAACTCGGCGCACTTGAATCCTACGATAATACAGAACCAGAGCAGGTGTTGGAGCGATGCGTAAAGAAAGAGGTGGTTATCATAAATAAGGTGAAATTGACCGAGTCCGTGATGAAACAGCTTCCGGAGCTGAAGCTGGTCTGTGTGGCTGCAACAGGCATGAACAATATAGACCTTACCTTCGCCCAGAATAATGGCATAGAGGTGAAGAATGTGACAGGCTATTCCACTGATTCAGTAGCTCAGCTTACCTTCACCATGCTCCTCTATTTAATTAACAAACCATACTACTACGATAGTTATGTGAAAAGTGGAGCATATTCCAGAAGCGGTTCATTTACGCATCACAATGAACCATTCTGGGAGCTTAAAGGAAAGCGGATGGGAATTATAGGGCTCGGTACTATTGGCCGGCAAGTGGCCCGGATTGCAGAGTCATTTGGCATGGAAGTGGTTTTTTATTCCACTACCGGGCGCAACAATCACATAAACTACAAGCGATTTGAACTGGATGACCTTCTGAAAAGTTCAGATGTTGTTTCCATCCATGCGCCTCTTAACAACAATACACGGGACCTGATCACCTATGAAAAATTTAAATTAATGAGACCCTGCGCTATCTTGCTAAATCTTGGCCGGGGTGGCATTATCAATGAAAAAGATCTTGCCAGGGCTTTGAACGAAAATCTGATCGGAGCAGCAGGTATCGATGTAATGGAGCAAGAGCCCATAAACGCCGACAACCCTATGCTGAAATTATTTGATAAGGAGAAAATACTCATTACTCCGCATATGGCGTGGGCCTCCAAAGAGTCCCGAGAACTCCTGGTTGAAAAAATTGCCAGAAATATTGAAGTATATCAGAAGAGCAAGCAGGTTTAAACCAGAGTCTTGCCTGCCTTGATCAATAGTTTCTTAGTTGCCACGATACCCTCATCCGGGCTCAATGTCCTGCCTTCATATTCAATCCCGATATATCCCCGGAATCCGGAATCCTTCACAATTTTTAATAGCTTATAATAATCTTTGGCAGTTTCATTCCCCTCCTCGTCAAATTCGTGGGATTTTGCACTTACACCTCTGGCCAGGGGCATCAACTCCTGAACACCTAAATAGAGGTCGTATTTTTCCCCTTTAGCCCCACGTCCAACAAAAAAGTTCCCAAAATCCGGGAGGACGCCACAATTGACCATTCCGGTATTGCGGATCACGGAAACAAGCCAGCTTGCTCTGGAAGAAAAACCTCCATGATTCTCTACGATCACACTTATTCCATAATCAGCTGCAAACTGACATAATGTGATAAGACTTTTTGTGGAAGCATGAGCCACATCCAATGCAGATCCTGTGCCACGGGCATTCACCCTTATGGCATGACAACCAAGGATTTCAGCTGCTTCCACCCACTGGTAATGTTTTTCCACTGCCTGCTTTCTCTTTTCTTCATCCAGGACGCCCAAACTCCCGGCAGTATCAATCATTATAAGTCCATTCTTTACTCCGATGTCCTCTGTTCGCTTCAGTAGCTCCTTGATATAGGCTTTATCAGCCGATGGGAAGAATTGATCCACATATTCCACTGTATGGATATCAAAGTTATCTTTGGCATATGCAGGGAAATCAAGGTTATCCAGATCTCCGCCACGTATTTTCTTATTTAACGACCATTCGGCTAAGGAAATCTTAAAAAACAGATCGTCTTCATCATCTTTTGCAGAAGCCTGTAAATCAGCTGGTTTTCCGTTAGGAAATGCCATTTGACCACTGGAAATGGCAGCAGTAGCCAGAGCAGCACTCTTCATAAATGTTCTTCTTGTTTGCATGGTATAGTGTTATTGGTTAGGGGTTATAGTTCTTTGATTTGGATATTTCTGAACCATACTTTATCACCATGGTCTTGCAGGCCAATGTATCCTTCCTTATTTAAATCAGCCCAGTTTGGGTTATAGGGAGGGAATTTGGAAATGGCCACCAGCTCTTTCCATTCAGGGGTCCCTACCTGATATTCCACCACCGTCTCTCCATTCATTTTATGAATTACATGGCCATCCTTATGGATTACCTCAACCAGATTCCACTCCCCGACTGCTTTACAATATTGCGGATCAGCAGGAATCAGGTCATACAGAGAACCAGCCTTTCTGTTTCCGTCCCTTCCTTTCTTGGCATCCGGATGCCTCTCATTGTCAAGTACCTGCATTTCCGGACAAGATTCATAGATTTCGTGATAGGCTTCATTCTCCGACCCCAGGTAAAAAATTCCCGAGTTACCTTTTCTGGAGATCTTCCATTCCAGTTTCAGGTGAAAATTGGCAAAGATTTTATCATAGATGAGGGTGCCTCCATCTCCTTTGCCACGCGGATTAAAATGGAGAGTGCCTTCCTCAACGACCCATTTTCCAGGAACATGGTCCATTTGATAACCGCGCCAGCCTTCGGTGCTTTTGCCATCAAACAATGATTCATAGCCCTGGTCTTTCTTATCCCGGGTTTGGTAATCTTGTGAAATACCTGGATTACAGGGCATTATGATCAAAGTGATACCCATAATTTTTGCGAGGGACTTTTGCGTCATTCCATTAAGATTTTACGAGTACTTATACTGAGAGATCCGAATGCTAAAATTGTAAAAACTATTCCTATTTATCAAAGAAATAGCGGATTCTTTAAGGTGGATATCTATTTTCTCAACCTATTGAACTGTATTACATAATTTAGTAATTTACTTCAAAATATGCACATCGGATAATGGAAACCTGGAAATACAACGGAAAATCCGACCATTTTGCAGGTAATCTGGTCACTATGCAGGAGCAGTTATTCTATTATGCTCTACAGCTTACGGAGGACCGGGAAGATGCCCTGGATCTGGTGCAGGAAACCAGTTACAAAGCTTTGAAAAACAGGAGAAAGCTGCACAGCAATGAACATTTCAGGGCCTGGCTATATACAATTCTTAAAAATACCTATATCAATTATTTGAGAAGCAGCCACTACAGGCAGGTGGTTCATGATACAAATGAGTTGAATGAATATTCTACCCAATCCGGAAATTCTAATGAAGAGTACCCTGACGAACAGTTAATTAAGAGAGAACTTCATGATTTTATAAAGTTGTTACCTGCTGTATACGAGGAGCCTATTCACATGTTTTTAATGGGCTATTCCTACAAAGAGATTTCCGAAAGCATGAATATTCCTATCGGAACTGTTAAAAGCAGGATTCACTTGGGTAAAAAACAGATACGCAAAGTGTATTTGGCCTGATCATAC